>NZ_JACJQJ010000076.1 GCF_014696615.1 Nostoc linckia FACHB-104
AACAAAAAAACAGAACAATAATTTTGGAGGGGGTTTGGGGGACGCAACCGTCACCCAATCGGGGGTTTGGGGGAGAATCCCCCAATTGATCTGGCTTTTTTGATAAGTGACAAATCAATCACTAATGACCTTAACCGAACAGTATTGGATTATACCTAAGCATTTACACAACTTTGACAAGCGATCGCCCTTTTTCCTGTTACTCTACGGTTGACTATAATTATCAATTGGCGACGCAATCAAAAAATTAATGTTATACAAACTTTTGATTAAATTCATATATCAAATCTACTCTGCCCTTGCGTAACATTGCCGGGTCTAATCTTTCTGTAGTATTACAAGTCATCAACACAACTAAACGCTGCTTCATCTGTAGACCAGATTCATCAACTACACTTTGATATAAAGTACCATCTAATAAACTCAGAATGTGTTCTGTTTTATTGTTATACTGCGCCACTTCATAAGCACGATTCTGAGCTAAGTTATCAGCTTCATTAATAATGATGCAAATTCTCTCTAAATAAGTTGGTGGTACAAAGTTAGTAATTGCATCATGATCTAAGATAAAAATGACAAATCCTAAAGGTACAAGAATTTCTTGGGCTACTGCTTGTGTCCATGCAGTTTTACCTGTACCTGGTTCTCCATGTACGACAACAGCTAATTGATTTTGATTGAGAATTGACTGTTGTACTGTGTCTGTAAAGTTTTGAATATCTGCGGGAAATGTGCGAATGGGAAATTGGCTGTTTACCTTACCTACACGACTTTGATAACCACTTAACATCACTGCTAAATCATAAGTCGCTTTGCTAATTAAAGTAGCCATATCTCTGGCCATCAAAGTATATTGTCTCCGTCCGCGATCGTAAGGGTCAATTTGTAGCCAAATATCGTATTGAGACCAGTAAGCATAAACAGTATTAATCACATCTATCCGTTCCCAATTGACAAATTTTTCAACGGGAAAGTAAAAATCACGTTCTGAATAATATTGAGTAATAATATCAGGACGGTCTAAGATTTTTAAAACTCGCAATACAGTGATTTCTTGCAAGCGATTTAGTACATAATCAATAGGAATACTATTGCGGCTCACAAATTGCGTGATGGGAGTTTCTGTACTCAGAACTTCCTTATAACGATTATCTGGTGTTAGCGGTTCTGGGGTAATAAAATTCCAAAATTTTTGTAATTCTCCTCTTGTATAATCGGAAGCGACATTTAATATATTTGCCCACCAACTATAATCTCTTCTACCTAACGCATCAGCATAGTAACTTGCTAAGTTAATAGTTTTTTGGGTTAATTCGTGGGTGTCATGAAAAAGAATTTGTCCAAAATATGCTAAATCAAAGTCCCGTTGAAATGGCCGCCAACCACTACTCAAAAGGTTTTGACGGTTGTTATTTGCGGAATTGCCTTCGTTATTTCTAAAATCATCAAAAACCATATTTTTAGTGATGTAGCGGTAGTTGAATTAGTTGATGTTGACGTAGAAAAGCTGAAAAAGTTTTTTCTAGTATAATCTAGTACATCTATTTCGGAAAAAATAGCTCATCCGACAAAGCGATGCAGCACATCAAATTGCTGTTTTGATTTTTATCAACAATCTTAGGGTAATTTTAATTTAGCGTAGTGGTAGTAGTTACTGGCGAGTGGCTAGTACTAATACACATGAACTTCCCACGGCACTACTCACAACGTAAAAATTAGTGTTTCAGCTAAAATCAGACAATACACGCCCTAAAAAAATTGCTATCGAGCTAGAGTATATACACTTATCTAAAGGTGGCGGAACTTTATATTCTCAAGAATAAAAAAAGACTGTGGTGAATTTTTGACAGTTAGTCTCTATCTAACTGACAGGAAGATAAAAAGGCATCTAAATATATGTAGTTGAGCATCTTTTGTATTACATTGTAATACAAAAGATCCCAACCTGTCAAGTCCGGACAATTCTGCTGGGATTGGTGTAATTGTCAGTAAATCTAGATAAGACATAACAATAGCAGTAAAATTCTTGACTTATAGCTATTGAGAGATGCTATCCGTCTATCTTTATGCATACTGGTAAATTTGAATTAATTACAAGCTGGCTAGTGTTCGCTTAACCTCTAACTATTCTGCTGTGGGTAATCACCACTCTACAAATACTACTTCAGAAAGCTATATTCATTTATAGGATGATTTATACGCTTTCATGCATTTGAGAAATTAGAGATAGATGAAATTGGCAGTCCCTACTTTTTTTCTAATTGCTGCAATTACTTGGTAATTTCCTTGCTTAAATACTGTGTATATTTAACTGCCAATAATCTACAGACAAGTGCATGATAGTTTGCTCATTAAGTTATATCTACTTTTCGTTATATTTGAAGTTCTTATGTTATAAACCTAAAAACATTCTTTAATTTTGCATATAATACAAGAAGTAACTGCTATAGCTTCAGATTGATGTTGATGAACCTCAGCATATAGACCCTGTAATCAAGATTCTTAATTGCAAGATAG
This sequence comes from Nostoc linckia FACHB-104, assembly GCF_014696615.1. GTDB lineage: Bacteria > Cyanobacteriota > Cyanobacteriia > Cyanobacteriales > Nostocaceae > Aulosira > Aulosira linckia_A. The sequence continues at coordinate 2,518 of NZ_JACJQJ010000076.1, forward strand.
CGAGACGTGAGTACATGCTTAATGGATCAAAATTTGTGATTTCGCTACCAACAATGAATCTTATTTAAATACTCGGGAGAAGAAATGTTAGCACATTCATTCATGAGTGATAAAAAGAAGCAAAACTCTCCACGGCCTTTAATTTTGGCAGTAGAAGATCATGATGATAATCTCTTGTTGATGAGTTATGCTCTGGAATCACTTGGTTGTAGATTTATTTGTCAGAAAGATAGTACTAATACTGTCTTAGTTGCTAAAGAGTACCAGCCGGATTTGATTATTTTAGATATTTTATTACCCACTATCAGCGGTATCGATGTTGTACGTTATTTAAAGCAAGATTCACTTACTGACAAAATTCCTGTAGTAGCAGTCACAGCCTTAGCCAGCAGAGAAGATAAAGAACGTATTCTTCAGGCTGGTTTTAATGCCTACCTCAGCAAACCATATATGATTGAGGAATTAGAAACTGTTATCCGCCGTCTACTGTGTGGAAAGCTTGATTCCTCCTCAGTGTTTGAGTTATGTAGAGAATGATTTTGGTAGTTTGTAATTCGTAATTCGTAATTCGTAATTCGTAATTAAAATTTTTATTGAGAATTTGCTCAAGGGTAGTAAGGAAAAACTTTTATCCTCAAGCTGATTCCAAAAGCTCTACTTAATGTAAGCAACGTTTATAAATTTTGAATTTTGAATCGCTTATTTCTCGGTGTTCTTTGGCAAGCGTACCGTAAATTTACTTCCTTGACCTAGTACGGAAGTAACTTCAATTTTACCGCCATGTGCTTCTACAATTCGGCTGGATAGATGCAATCCCAAGCCACTTCCGGAGCGTTTATTTCTACCTTGACGAAAGCGCTCAAAAATTGTTGCTTGGTCTTCAGGTGCAATCCCATAGCCTGTATCTTCAATTTCAATTATGAGATAGGTTTGTTTTTGCGTCCCGTAAGGTTTTTCAAAAAAGCGAATTTCTACGCCACCTGTATCTGTAAACTTGATGGCGTTTCCTACTAAGTTGCTCAAAACTCTTCTTAGTTCTAAGCTGTCACCCATAACTACACCAGCTTTGTCTCCTAGAGAGTCTAAGTTATGAGTATCTACTTTTAGGGTTAACTGTTTCTCCATTGCTAAGGGACTCAGTTCACTCACTACTTCTTGTGCTGTTTCTTTGAGGTCGCAATTCTCCCAGTTCAAGGTTTTTTTACCAGCCTCGAAGCGAGAAACTTCTAGGAGGGTATTTACCATTTGCATCAAATTTTGGTTACTGCGAATCATGACACTGATTGCTTGTTTCATCTCAGGTGAGATTTTACAGAAAGCTTCTTCCTGAAATAAATACAGCATCCGATCTGCGGCTACTAATGGTGTTCGCAAATCGTGGGTAAGGCGGGAAACAAAGTCTTCTCTCTGACGAGCCATTTTTCTTTGTTCGTCAAGACTCTCTTTCAGGCGTAAGAGCGATCGCACTCTGGCTAACAGTTCATCGGTATCAAATGGTTTGCGAATAAAGTCGTCAGCACCAACATCTAAACCTTCCACTACGCTAGATTCATGAAAGGCGGTGATGAGAAGAATGGGAATATATATTTTCTTTAGCTCTGGGTTTCCACGGATACGGCGTGTTACTTCATAGCCATCCATTCCAGGCATCATCACATCTAATAAAATTAAATCGAATGATGATTGTTCAACTTTTTCTAAAGCTGCTAAACCATTGGATACTAGTTCAATCTCATATCCTTCACTCTCTAAAATTGTTTGCACTAATATGAGATTGTCTTGAGTATCATCAACAGCCAGAATACGAAAAACTTTAGAATTTTCTGCAACAGACATGATCTATAAATTTAGCTTTTTTAGGATTAATTTTAGAATCTCACGTTGGGATAACCCGTCGATACTCGGTTAGATTCTGAATGATATTTATGAGGATTCTGGCTCGATTCCGAATAAAATTGATGGGGATTCTGAGCAGAGCAAATAATATAATCATTATCATATTTTAACGTATGATCATCAACTTTTGTAGTTGATAATGTGATTTGACGCGGCAATTCAATTCTAAACATAGAGCCTACTCCCAACAGGCTCTTGAGAATAATTTTGCCGTTCATCATTTTGACTAAGGAATCGACAATTGCTAAACCCAAGCCTGTACCTGGGTATTTGCGAGTAATAGTTTGATCGACTTGCCGAAATGCTTCAAAAATTAATTTAAAATCTCGAGAGGCAATACCAATTCCCGTATCGCGTACAGTAATTGCAATACTATCAGTTGGCAGTTGACTGACCTCAACCCAAATACTCCCAGACTCTGTAAATTTTATGGCGTTAGAAATTAAATTAACTAATATTTGTTGAATACGACTAGAATCATTAAATATTAAGGGATTATCTAAATCTATATGTACAGATAAAGATAGATTCTTTATTTCTGCTAAAGAACTGACTTCGGCGACGGTTGCATTAATTATTTTGGGCAAATCAAACCACTCTGGCTTTAGCTCTAATTTGCCAGCTTCTAACTTAGAAAAGTCGAGAACTTCGTTTAATAACATCAGCAAATGTTTACCATTATTCAGAATACGTTCTACCATATCCTTTTGCTGATTTGTGAGTTGTCCAAATTTGGGACGTAGTAATATTTGTGAAAAGCCAATAATGGCATTCATGGGAGTTCGCAGTTCATGGGAAATTGTCGCTAAAAACTGCGATTTTAATCGTGAAGCCTCTAATAATCTTAAATTTTGTAGATGAATTTGTTGCCGCTGTCTTTCTAATTCTTGATTTTTTCTTAACAGTTGCTCGTTACTTTCTTTAAGTTGTTGATGAGCCAAAGCAGCTTGCATTTCCGCTCGATGAACGCGAATTGCATTTCGCAAAACTTGCGCTAAAATTTCCGCAGAAACTTTAGCTTTGGATAAATAATCTGTAGCACCAGCTTTCATCAACTCAACAGCAATTTGGTCATCCCCTTGACCTGTCAGCACTACTATGGGTACTCTAATTTCTAGAGCGCGTAATTTTTGAATCAAGGTCAAACCATCAGCATCTGGTAAGCGATAGTCAAGAAAAACGCAGTCATAAGTAGTAGTTGTGAGTGTAGAGATCGCATCACTGCAAACGCCTACTTCTGACAGTTCCATTGACACACCTGCTTGTTTCAGGGCACGTCGGACTGCCATTCGGTCTACTTCATCGTCATCTACAACCAAAATTTTCAGCGTTTCTTCCATCGGCTTTTATTTTCGCTGTCAAATACAGGTTGAACTCTAGCATTACCATTTTCAAGCTATTAAACTAATAATATTAGATTTTAGATTGGGTAATACTTACTTTCTATGCTTCATCTCTATGGCTGTGGATTCCCAACATCTAATCAATAATCTGGTATTATACTCCTCAGGTATGAGTTGATTAAGGCATTTCGCACAGTATCCAATACCTATTAAGAGTTGCCATCATCTCGACAAAATTGGAGAACGTGACAGGCTTTAAGATATAGCCAGCAACATTTAAGTTATAGGCTTCTACTCGGTCTTGATCCTGATTTGATGTCGTCATTACGACCACAGGAGTTGTTTTTAATATAGGGTCAGAACGTAATTCTTGTAGAAATTCTATTCCGCCCATTTTGGGCATATTTAAATCTAGGAGAATCAACCGCCTTTCTAAGGGAATGGTAGGGGGTTGGTCACTATAACCCCGAAGCATATTTAATGCTTCTAGTCCATTATTTGCTAAATAAATTGGGTTAGTAATATTAACTTTCTTGAATGCCCGCTTGACATTCATCACATCAACTTCATCGTCCTCCACTAATAGAATATTAATCACTCTTTCCTTCATCTTCTGCTTTTATATATTCTTTTTTCTCAGTAATGTGGTTAATCTCTAATGTATGAGCTTAAAATAGCTATTACAGCAGAGCTTAGATACTACGAAATGGAGAAAACTAAAAAATTCCCCCTGCTAAATCAATTCACCCAAGAGCAGTGATCATTAGCAAGCAATAAATAAACAGGTGGTGATTAGCTCCTGAAAGCAGACGGAGCTGATAAATAGTAAAATAAAATACTTATCATGCTCAACCCAATTCTAAATGAGCAGCTGCCAACCCGTCCTCAGTCATTAGTCTGAGTTGCCTAATAATAGATTATGTACCATAAGCTTGAGCACTTTTACTCATCAGGTTGCTTTGGCCAGGTAAAGCGAAAAATGCTCCCTTGATTAACTGCTGATTCTAAGCTAATCGTACCTCCTTCTGTTTCCACAATTTTTTTGACGATCGCCAAACCAATGCCTGTATTTTCTTTGCGATCGCGTGATTCTAAAGTTTGGAAGATCGTAAATATTTTATTGTGATATTCAGAGGAGATGCCTGGCCCATCATCAGCAATGGTGAATTCATAGTATTTCCCTCTGTCTTGAACTGATATGTTGACGATACCATCTATTCGGGAGTGATGCTGAATGGCATTGCCAATTAAATTTGCAAATACTTGTTGCAGGGGTAGGCGTTTAGCGATCAAGGTAGGCATTTTATTGGCAATTTGGATGTTAAAAGTTGCTGGTGGTTGCAAAGAGTCAATAACTTCTTTGAGCAATACACCCACATTTACCTGGGAAGATTGTGTCTGAATGCGCCCAATGCGGGAATATTCCAGCAAGCCGTTAATTAGTGATTCCATACGCCGCACTCTCCCGCGCAGCAACCGCATTTGTTGTTGATTTTCTGGGGGAAGTTGTCCCTTGAGGTCTTCTTCTAACCATTCAGAAAGACTAGCTATAGCCCTTAAAGGTGCTTTTAAATCATGGGAAGCAACGTAAGCAAATTGGTCGAGTTCTTGATTGCGCTTTTGCAAAATTGTGGTGGTTTGCGCCAGAATTTTGTTCGCGCCTGAAAGTTCTTCAGCCCTTTGTTGTAAAGTCTGTTCAATTTGTTTGTGATGGGTAATATCAATACATGAACCGATATATCCCACAAAATTACCATCTGTTGTAAATCTGGGAGTTCCTGTATCTAATATCCAGCGATATTCGCCATCAAACCGTCGCAGGCGATACTCCATACTAAAGTTTTGGTGACGATCAAAGGCTGTAATATAAGTTTCTAAACAATATTGCAAATCCTCGGGATGTACTCCCTGCGACCAGCCGTTACCTAATTCTTGTTCCATCGTCCGGCCAGTAAACTCCAGCCAGTTTTGATTAAAGAAATTACACAGTTTATCTAATCCCGACATCCAAATCATCATCGGTGCATGATTAGCCATGATTTGAAATCTTTGCTCACTTTCTTGTAATGCCTGTTCTGTTAACTGACAATGAGCAATATGATCGAAAGCGACACCTACACAACGATTTGGTAAGGGAAATATTCTGACATTGAAAAAACTATAGGGAGTATTTTGATCGCAGTAATCAATTTGTTTAACTTCGCCTTGACCAGAAAGGGCTACCTTAGCATAAAGTTCGATATTTGCCTGATTTAATATCAACTTGTCAGGAGAGAATTCTTTAATGGCTTTACCGATATAATCTGATAAATTGACTCCCATCAAATCACTGGCGGCAGGATTAGCTGCTAATAATTGCAAGGAGTTAATATTATTGGTTTTTGCTAAATGCCAAATTTGTAAACCGAAGGGGATGTTGTGAAATATATCGGCATCAAATGGCAATTGAGTGTTAGCATTTTCTATCTTTGCGGTAACGCTGTGTTCGCTATTTAATGATTTGCGATCGCCTAAATCTCGACCTTTGAAAATTAACAAAATAATCCGCCCAGTTTGATTTTTAATCGGGCGAATCGTCAAGTCTAGAGTAGCGACTGTATGACCTGCTCCCAGAATCTCAACTCGATTTTGCACCAATTCGCCGCTAGCCGCAATAGCGATCGCTTCCCGGATTTTTACCTGAGTTGTCTTGGTTAACTGCCACCAACTAGCTTCCCATAAAGGCAAACCGACCACATCATTACTAGTCAGTCCACCAAAATCTAAAGCTGTCTGATTAATATCAATCAGAATACCATCCGGCTCCATAAGAGCAATAAATTCAAAACTCTGGTTAAATATTGCTCTCATTGGTCGCTCAATTTCTTTGATGCCAGCTTGAGTTTGTTGATATCTTTCCATTTTTGTTAGCTTATTTTAAGCTTTTTATCTCACAACTATAGTCGGAAGTTTCATGAGCGATCGCTCTCTAGCTAAAAACGAAAGAATAGGGCAAGCGGCAGTTTATCTAAATATTTCATTTTTTCTTGTAAAATATCTATACATCTGCGGTCAGATATTTACATCTATCTAGTCTAAAAAAGGCAAATTTATTATTTCTATCGGTGGATGCACGCTACTGCAATAATCATCTATCTTTGGTTTGGTAAAAGTAGATAAACGCCTTACAAAAGTTACTATTTAAGCAGATGGAGTCACAGAACGTGAGTGTCGCAATGAGTGAAATTAGCATTATTTTAATTGAGGATCACGATTTAACTCGGATGGGGCTAAAGGCTGCATTACAGTCTCAGAGTGGACTGAAAGTAATTGGTGAAGCAGCCAATGCCACTCAAGGATTAAAACTTTTAGAAACAGCTAAGCCAGATGTAGCGGTGGTAGATATTGGCTTACCTGACATGGATGGCATTGAACTTACCCGCAAATTTAAGCGCCAGCAAGCAGAAACCGGACAAGCCACAAAAATTCTCATCCTGACAATGGATCATACAGAGGATGCCGTACTAGCTGCATTTGCCGCTGGTGCAGACTCCTATTACATGAAAGAAACTAGTATTAGTAGATTAACCGAAGCAATTCAAGCAACTTATACAGGTAACTCTTGGATTGACCCCGCGATCGCCAACGTAGTATTACGGAAAATGCGGCAAGGTTTACCCGCAGACACCCAAGCCAGCGATAAGCCGAAAACAGTGAAAATTGAGGCTTTAGCATCAGAATACGAACAAGTTTTAGAAACCTACCCACTCACACAACGGGAACTAGAAATTCTGGAATTGATTGTTGCTGGTTGTAGCAACGGTCAAATTGCCGAAAAACTCTACATCACAGTTGGTACCGTCAAAACCCACGTTCGCAACATCCTCAACAAACTCTGCGCTGATGACCGTACACAGGCTGCTGTTCGCGCCTTGCGTTCTGGGTTAGTGGGGTGAGGGATTGGGGACTGGAGAAGGGGTAAGGGAGATGAGGGAGATGAGGGGGATGAGGGAGATGAGGAAGACAAATACTTTTGACTCAGAACTCAGAACTCAGAACTCAGAACTCAGAACTCAGCACTCAGAACTCAGCACTCAGAACTCAGCACTCAGAACTCAGCACTCAGAACTCAGCACTCAGAACTCAGCACTCAGCACTCAGAACTCAGCACTCAGCACTCAAAATCTTGATTGCAAACACTCAGCAATGCGCCGCGCAGCGCCTGGTTGACCCATTCGCAGGACTCCGTTATCTGCAATTATTTGCAACCTGTCGGGATTTTTGAATAAAGACTGCACTTCTTTAGCAACTTTGTTTGGTTGATCTACTAAAATCAAAGATGGCCCAAGAAGGCGACTTTGCGCTTCTGCAAAGCCAGGATTATATTGTGGCCCTTGACCGGGAATCGCGATCGCAGGTTTTCCTAAACCTACAAATTGTTCTGTGGCTGTACCTGCCATTGCGATCGCAAAATCTCCTAAATGCAAGCAATCGTTATAAGCTTGTTGCGTTAAGATAAAGTATGCATTTTTTTGCTTAAATGTCAATAAATTAGGGTCGTTCAGCTGGATCGGTGACTCTGGATGAGAACGCCAGCCTTGGATGGTAAGAGTTTTAATTAAAGCGTTACAGTCTAAACCAGGAGCGATCGCTCCTAAAAATATTACTGTGCCAGAAGTATAAAAAACCGAATCTCGCTCCCGGAAACTAGAAAGTAATGCAGACACCGCAACCGTAATACTTTCCCAATTACTATAGGCCTCTGGCGCACGAGAACCAGGTAGAAGAGTTACAACCAGAGGACGGGTAATTTCTTGCTGTTGCATATCCCCACTATAAAATCGTTGTGTGGGAAAAGAAGGTGCCAATCCATCCATCATGGGATTACCCAAATCAAAGGCGGGAATCGGCCATTTTTGCAAGATTTCTGTGGTTAGAGAATCTCTAGGGAACACCGCCCGACAACGGCGACGACTCATCAACCACCGTTCCCAGGGATGATAAATCGAACCAGAAAAGTTTTCCCATTTTGCGCCTTTATTTTTACGTGGTAATAAACCAGATTCATCGCGCACATAATATTCTGATTTGGCAGTGCCGACAAAAGCATAGTTAGCACCGCTAAATGTGGCAAATAAAAGTGGGACTATATCGCCTACAGCCAAAATCGCCTTATTGTTACCTAATTTTTTTTGCGATTTCACCCAACGACGCACAGCTTTAATTTGACTGAGAGTTAATTGCACTAAACCACCACGGACATCTTTGGCTAGTTGTCGTCCATCCATATAGATAAAACCGCCAGAAGGCAAAGTCCGTACCGAACCAATCACAGGGATATCTAACTGTTGATAAGCGCGTCCTTCACCCACCAGAGGTAAAGCAAAAATATCTGGTGGGTTTGACTGTTGTTGCAGTGCTTGCAAAATCCTGACAGCAATTACATCTTCACCATGACCATTACTTAAAACAAGTAGCTGCAAACGAGAACTTGGAGATGGCGCTGGGGAACCTACAGATAAGGGCGATACATCATTCATATGAAACAAAAATTCACTATTAAATGTCTTGTTTAGCAATAGGGCATGGGGCGTTGGGGAGGCAGTGCGTTGGACGGGTTTCCCGGCTTGAAGCAACTGCCGTCATTGGGCATTGCTGATGTCCTCGGATTGTTGTTGTCTCCCTTCCCTTATTTGCCTCCTTTCTCCTCCTTGTACCCCCAACACCAAACCCCTAATCCCCAATCCTAGGCTAATTATTATGCGAGTTTCTTCTGCAGCAATTTTTACTTTAGCGACCTTGGCGGCTAGTAATGCCACTCAGCAAGCAATGGCTGCACCCACCCAAGATTCTCTTCAAACTGAAAAAGCAAGTAAATTAGTAGTTCCGGTGATTGAAGACTCGCCAGCAAGGGTAGAAGCGGTTTCAGCACCGGAGACTGTAGTTGCCCAACAATTTTCCCAAAATCCTGTAGTTGTGCAAAGAGGGGTGAATAACAACTCCGCAGTTATGGTAACTCCGGAACAGGGTAATAAGAAGAATGTATCTGTTGTACTTCCTACTCCACCTGTAATTGTTCGCACACCTGCAGCACCTGTTTCTCTTAACCAGGGGACACAGGGGAATGCTAAAGTGACAATTCCTAACCTTCAAGCCCAAAAGGTCACACCAGCTGCTGCACCTCCAGCAGCTACTCCCCCAGCAATTGACAATAATTTAGTTGTCACAGCCACAGATGTGCAGATGTTGGGTGCAAGTCAGGAATTACAACAAATAGTTCGCCAGGTAATTAAAACCCAAAAAGGCGGAGATACTAGTCAAAGTCAGCTGCAAAAAGATGTAGCAGCAATTTTGAATACAGGTTTATTTACCAGCGCCAATGTTAATAGCCGCACTACACCAGCTGGGTTGAATGTAGTGTATCAGGTACAACCAATAGTAGTGCGATCGCTGCAGCTTTCTGGGGCAAAGGCGCTGACTTATCAAGTCGCCCTCACACCGTTCAAATCGCAAATCGGTGCTGTCATTAGTCCAGCTGCACTCCAGCAAGCAGTACAACAAATTAATAAATGGTATGCCGATAACGGTTACAACTTAGCGCGGGTGATGTCAATTAAACCCAACCGCGAAGGAATTTTAACTGTTAATGTTGCCGAAGGTTTGGTAGGGGATATCAAGTTTCGCTTTCTCAACGATGATGGTCAAAGCGTTGATAGCAAAGGTAATCCCGTTAGTGGGCGGACTAAACCAGATTTTATCCGCCAGCAACTCAAACTTAAGCCTGGTCAAATCTTCCAAGAAAATACAGTTAGGCAAGATGTGCAACAACTTTATCGCACAGGCTTATTTGAAACTGTGAATGTAGCTTTAGAAGGGGATGCTAACAAAGTAGATTTAGTCTACGAACTCAAGGAAACTGGGGCCCGTGCAGTTAACGTTGGTGGTAGTTACAACGCCGACCAAGGAATTTTAGGTACATTAACTTATCAAGACCAAAATGTTGGCGGTGTCAACAATACTGTGGGTTTGAATGTCGGTGTGGGATTGCGTGACTTTCAATTTGATACTAAATATACAAGTCCCTATCGAGAAACTAGCCCTGATACCCTAGGATATACAATCAATGCCTTTCGCCGTCGTGAACTCTCAACGATATTTGATGATGAAGTTCCACTAGCAAACGGTGATAGGGCTAGAGAAGGGCGGATTGGCGGTAGTGTAAGCTTGCAACGACCCATTGATGATTGGGATACATCCTTAGGATTTAACTATAACCGCATTAGTATCCGCGATCGCCAAGGTAATATTACCCCAACCGATGCCAAAGGAAATTCTTTAACCGCTAGTGGTACTGGTATTGATGACCTGACAACAGTATCTTTTACCGCTACCAAAGACCGACGCAATAACCCCATCAATCCTACCCAAGGTTCTGTTCTCAAACTCAGTACAGAACAATCAATTCCCATCGGTCAAGGGAATATATCCATGAACCGTGTCACAGCGAATTATAGCCAGTATGTACCATTACAGATATTTGGCAGCAAACAACCACAAGTATTTGCCTTAAATGTCCAAGCAGGGACAGTTTTAGGGAATTTACCACCTTATGAAAGCTTTAACTTAGGCGGTTCTAATTCCGTGCGCGGTTACAATACTGGAGATGTGGGAAATGGTCGCAGTTATGTACTAGCTTCCGCAGAATATCGCTTTCCTATTGTCTCTGCAGTGGGTGGTGTATTGTTTGCTGACTTTGCCTCCGATTTAGGTTCTGGTAGTAGCGTTTTAGGAGATCCCGCAGGTGTACGTGGTAAGCCAGGTAGTGGTTTTGGTTATGGTGCAGGGGTGCGTTTCGACTCACCCCTGGGCTTAATCCGGGCTGACTATGGTATTAACGACCAAGGAGAAAGCCGTGTACATTTCGGTATTGGACAACGCTTTTAAAAAAAGTATGACAGTGGTTAACAGTCAACAGTCAACAGTCAACAGTCAACAGTCAACAATAACAATCAAATATTTTTATCTGGAAGTCTTTGAGATCAGAATACTTCATCCTTTTATTTAGCAATGTATTATAAAAAAGACAAAACTGTTGCGATAATAGGGAGGTTTTAGCGCTGAGGGGAGAGACGATTTCTCAAGAAATCCCTTAAGACTCAGGATTCAGTACTTATCTGCTCACTCAGTACTTAGGACTCAGAACTCAGGAATCAAAAATCTCTATGTTAGCAGGTACAACTTTACAGGGTGGAAAATATACCCTAAACCAAGAAATCGGGCGTGGTGGCTTTGGCATTACGTTCAAAGCTACGCATCATTACTTAGGTCAGGAAGTAGTGATGAAAACCATTAATGAAAGGCTGCGACAACATCCTGATTTTGCCAAGTTCGAGCGCCAATTCCAAGATGAGGCGAGACGATTAGCTACTTGTGTCCACCCCAACATTGTGCGGGTAAGCGACTTTTTTGTGGAAGCTGGTTTACCTTACATGGTAATGGAATATATTCCCGGTGATACCTTGGGAGATGCATTTGTCTTACCAGGGATACCGTTACCAGAAGCCACAGCAATTCATTACATCCGGCAAATTGCAGCTGCTTTACAGGTAGTACATAACAACGGTCTGCTGCACCGCGATGTCAAACCAGATAATATTATTTTGCGCCAAGGCACTCAGGAAGTAGTGCTGATTGATTTTGGCATTGCTAGAGAATTTAACGGTGGTGTCAAACAAACACACACTGGTATGGTTTCCGAGGGCTATTCTCCTATTGAACAATACCTGACACAAGCGCCACGCACACCCGCCACAGATGTTTATGGCTTGGCTGCTACATTATATGCATTGTTGACCGGGCAAGTGCCTATGCCAGCACTACTGCGCGATCGCGAACAAATGCCATCTCCCCGGGAACTGCAACCCCACCTCAGTGCCGCAGTGAATCAAGCAGTCATGCGGGGGATGGCGGTAGAATCTCGCTTCCGTCCAGCAACAGTTGGTGAATGGCTAAAACTGCTACCAGGTGATGGGGGAACAGTAGCCACACATTCCGCACCAACTCATACAGTGGCAACTATTAATTTATCGTTGCAAGAACAAGAAAATTTATTTGGTAAAACTGGTAAAAAACAAATTACTGTGCCAACCACCCTCAAGAATGCAAGAGAACTGGCACAAAAACTAGCAGCATCTAAAGTATTTATTGGTACTAGCGTCGCAGTGATTGCGGCTAGTGCAGGGTTTGGCATTACTAGTATGTTGCCAAAATCCCAGCCCCAGCCCCAGGAAAACTCAACTCCGCTTTTTTCTCAACCTACACAAGAACAAACAACGCAAACGCCTGTAGCAGATACAACTCCATCACCCAGCAATCAAGAAACTCAAACCTCTACATCCTCTGAGGTAAAACCCGTTTCTACTTCCTCAAGGCGCAGGCGCTATCGTCGTGTTTATCAAGAAGAATCTGCCCAAACTAATACTAATCAAAGATCTCAAGAAGAAACTTCATCAAACCGTAGTTCTGAACAGCCTGCACCTACGCCTAGTCCTTCCCCTACATCATCTTTAGTAGAAAAATTACGAGCATACCAATCATCTCGTAAATCATCCCCCGCACCAGCAGTTAATAATTCACCTTCTACTACAAAAGATTCTGCTGCACCTCGCACAGAGAAGCAGTCAAATCCTGTAGTTATACCACCTTCCTCCGCAGCACCAGAAACTAAGCGTTCAGATCCTCCGGCTGTGGTGGTTCCAACTCAAGAGGTGAAACAAAACTCCAGTAGTGATAATTCTCCGAAGGTAGAAAAGTCAACGGAGAAACCAGTGGAAGAGAATAATTAAACACTATGGGGGGATTGGTGTTTGGTGTTGGGTGTTTGGGGTTTGCCATTAATTAATTCTCCTCTGCTCCCTGCCCCCTGCCCCCTTGCCTCATCTCCCTCATTTCTTAATCAGCCGATCGCGATCGCACAATCGAATGCTGGAACCGTTCATCTCAATGATTCCTTCTTGACTGAGTTTATAGAAGGCGCGGGAGAGGGTTTCGGGAATTGTCCCTAAAAGTGCGGCGAGTTGTCTTTTGGGTAAGTCCAGTTCGACTACATCGTTACCGGTGCGATCGCTTAATGTTAATAAGTAGTTTCCCAGCCGTTCGGGGACTTCTTGAAACGACAGGCTATCAACCAAGAATGTTAGCTTTCGCAGGTGTCGCGCAAAGGTTGCCAAAATTGCGATCGCTAAGTCTGGATGTTGTTGTATTACCATCAAAAATGCTGTTCGCGGAACAAATACAACCTCAGAATTTTCAATTGCTGCGGCTGAGGCTGGATAGTGTCCACCATCGAAGGTGGGTACTTCGGCAAAGTGTTCTTCAGCAGTAAATATATGCAGAATTTGCTCTTTGCCATCTTTTGCTACTTTAAAAACTTTAATTCTGCCGGATTTAACGATAAAGAATCCTGTACCTTCATCTCCTTCTAAAAAAACTGTTTTTCCTCTTTTATAAGTTTGTAAGATAGCAATATTAGCCAATGCTTGCAATTGCTCATCCAACACATTCTGAAAAATTGGTGTTTTTCGCAAAAAATCTTTAATTTCTAAGACACGTTCACTGACACTCATATTATTGGATTGGAAATTAACTTCTATATTTTGCTGAAGTGAATATATTTATTACATTGTCCATTAAATAATTGTTGTCCATTTTAAAGAATTATTGTCCATTTTCAATTTATAGTGCTTATAGCTGAAACCTTTTCATAGCAAGGGTTTCAGCTATTTTGTTTTTAGATTATTCTTTTCCCATTTTTAAATCAAATGATGTCATAAATCATATAAAATTTTAAAGTAAATAATGACATATTTTGTGGAGATGAGCTGATGCCCAGGAAGCCCACGAGCGAAGCCTTTCCAGCGTTGGAGATTGAGGAAGCCGCAAATAAGGAAGAAGAGCAAACAAAGCACCTACTAGTTAACGAAGATTCATCAGACTATCTCAACAAGGTCGATTTGATAGATGCTATCCGTCAAGCACCTAACAAAGCAGCTCGTAGGGATGCGTTCGCAGATGCAGCTAAAGCTTTGGGTAAAAGCGAATGGCACTAAGAAAAGCGGAAAGCCTTATCAATTAAGCAGTTTGCAATTGTTTGCGTAACTTATGCCGGGGCTTGGTCAATCTGGGGTAAGCTTTGGGGCGGCGTTTGGTGACTCGTGGTTCACTGCGACCTGGGCGGTCGGGAACGGCCTTGTGAGCAATAACTTTTAGCAAAGTGCGATAAAGAAGGAGGCTTTTTTGAGAAGTTGCTGCTAATAATTTGGGAATAAAGTTAATTAAATGGTGGCGAGTACCTTGCAGTGATAAGCGTAATGGAGGAGTGGTGTAAGTAGTTCCAGCATCCCACATCAAACTACGAAGTAGATTGTAAGCCAGCAAAAAAACGTAAATTTCTTTGCGTACCATTGAGGGTGTGTTACATCGTAAAATATCCATACCCAAGGTAGTTTTTAGATGTCTTAAATCTAGTTCAACATCCCACCGTTTACCGTAAAGTCCAACAATATCCAGAGTAGGATAAGTGGCTTTATCTAAAAGAGTAGTAATTAAGCTGACTCGTTGAGTGCGAAAACCAGGAATAACAATGTAGTAGTAAATTTCTCTTACAGTTATGCTAGAAGGTAAAGCATCAAATTCATCCTTGCTCAAACCTTTTGGGCAACTTTTAGGTTTATACCAAGTAACTAGTTTGTCACAATCCCCAACAATTTTTCCTTTTCGCATGGTGGTTGTGCGAGATTGATGCTTGCGAAATACCGCATCACAGTCAAGTTGTTTAATAGCAAACATATCAGCGTAAGCGCAAAATGCTCTATCCCCTAAAAGCACATCATTTGGTTTGAGAAAACTGTACAACCTCCTTGCTAATTTAATATCATGCGTGTTCAAAACGTCTATGCACAAAGCAATAGCGGCTCCTGTAGCTAAACTGAATATCACTCCAATTTTGGCAATTGGGAATCCACATCCTTCTTTTTGGGTACTAGCTTGAGGGTATTCTTTTTGGTTCTCTACAGTATCCGGCATGGAGACAGTCGAGCCATCTATCACCTTTACATTTCGACCACACCATAAATATTCTTCTGTAATTTTTTCTTCTAGACTTTGTGCAGAGAAATTAAAAAGTTTTTCTAATAACTTCTCTGGGAGTCTCGCCCTAGCTTGGCAGTAAGCACTCGTATCTGTTGAAGGGATTTCTACTTCTGATTCTGCCAGATGTGCAATTATTTTACTTACAGCATTATGGCAAGTTTTATCCGTATCTAAAACCTGCGATAAAAACGCCCACAACGTTATAAATGGGTCAAACAATCGCTTTTTATATTTAATATTTAGCTCAGAAATTGCTTGTTTTATTGCCGATTCTGGTATCAATTCTTTAAAAGGTAGCCCTAACCCTTGGCTAAATTTATCCTTGAGGATTTGTACTCTTAGTGTCACAGTGGTGTTTAT
Source organism: Nostoc linckia FACHB-104 (assembly GCF_014696615.1). Taxonomy (GTDB): domain Bacteria; phylum Cyanobacteriota; class Cyanobacteriia; order Cyanobacteriales; family Nostocaceae; genus Aulosira; species Aulosira linckia_A. The sequence goes on from NZ_JACJQJ010000076.1 coordinate 18,246, forward strand.
GATGTTGGCTTATTCGTCTCAAAAAAGTATTTCACGGACGAGTAAGCTTTTTCTACCTTCAAAAACTTTTTGGGCAAACGTACATCATCTTCCTATCTGCGATGACCATACTAAATTAGATATTTTGTTAATAGACGAAGAAGATAAAAAAGTTATTGGTCGTCCATATATCACATTGGTAATGGATAGCTATTCTGGGTGTGTGACAGGTTTTTATCTAGGTTTTGAACCTGCTGGCTCGCATGAAGTTGGTTTAGCGCTACGTCATTCAATTTTGCCAAAGCACTACGAAACCGAGTACGAGCTTCAAGAAACATGGCAGGTGTGCGGAATTCCAGAATATATAATGACAGATCGTGCGAAGGAATTTAAATCGGCACATTTAAAACAAATTTCCCTACAATTAGGTTTTACGCGGCGGTTACGTGCTTTTCCTCAAGCAGGTGGTTTAATTGAATCAATATTTGACAAGATTAATAAAGAAATTTTGTCTTTATATGGTGGATATACTGGTTCAAGTGTAGAGGAACGTCCGCCAGAAGCAGAAAGGACTGCCTGTCTAACGCTTGATAAACTAGAGAAAATCTTAGTGAGATATTTTGTAGACCATTACAATCGTCATGATTATCCAAGGGTGAAAAATCAAAAACGTATTGAGCGATGGAAATCAAGGTTGCTGGAAGAACATGAAGTTCTCGATGAACGTGAACTAGATATTTGTTTAATGAAAGTTGCAATACGCAATGTAGAAAAATATGGTTCTGTCAACTTTCAGGGTTGGGTATACCAAGGCGACTGCTTGTTAAATTATGAAGGTAAGCAAGTTTCTTTAAGATATGACAAACGCAATATTACAACTGTGCTTGCTTATACTCGCCCTATTAACAGTGAACCAGGAGAGTTTCTTGGTGTTATACAAGCTAGAGATTGTGAAAGAGAAAGGATGTCTCTGGCTGAATTAAATTATATCAAGAAAAAATTGCGCGATGAAGGTAAACAAGTTGATAATTCTTCTATTTTGAACGAGCGTTTGTCTACATTCGAGGATGTTGAACAAAACCGAAAGGAGAGACGCAGACAACGCCAGAAAAAAGCCCAACAAAAACACGAGATTAAGTCAAATAAATCAAAACTAATCGAGTTATTTCCTGAAAATGTAAACCCACAAGAAATAATAACATCACAAGAAAATTTAATATCTACTTTTGACGCAGATCCACCAAATATAGTAAATTCAATAGATAAGCAAGTTACACAAAATAAACCTGATCCCAATCAAACAGCTAAAGCTAGACGACGACCTAGAGTAGGTGTGAAAGATTGGAACCAATTTATGAGGGATAATTGGTAATTGTCATGCCGGAGACAAACTTAGCCCATGCCAATGTAGAATTTCAGCAGCAGGTAGGTGCAAATTTACAACCTGCTGAGGAACTACGGCGATCGCTTGAAGCACAAGCTGAGGTTGAAAGAATTGGTAAAGCTAACACTTACCTTCCCCTAGATCGTGACACAGAATTATTTGACTGGCTTGATGATCAGCGTGATGCAAAACTTTGTGGTTATGTGACATCAGCTACAGGTTCTGGCTTATTAAAAGCTTGTCAATTGTACAGAACTCAGTACGTAAAGCGAAGAGGAACTTTGTTGGAAGTCCCAGCAACTGTAATCTACGCTGAAATAGAGCAGCATGGAGGTCCAACGGATTTGTACTGCTCTATTTTGGAAGAAATTGGTCATCCGCTTGCTCATGTTGGAACACTGCGAGATTTGCGATCGCGTGCATGGGGAACTATTAAGGGATATGGTGTCAAAATACTCATCATTGGTAATGCCGACTACTTAACGTTGGAAGCTTTTAACGAGCTAATTGATGTTTTTACAAAAATGCGAATTCCCGTTATCTTAGTCGGCACTTACTATCTAGGCGATAATATTCTTGAACGGAAAAGTCTCCCATACGTGCGCGTTCATGACTCGTTTTTAGAGTCATACGAGTTTCCTAATTTAAATGAGGAAGAGGTAATTGAGGTTGTAAACGATTGGGAAGAAAAATTTTTACCAGAGAAGCGTCGATTAAATCTTACCCAAATGGAGAGTGTAGTTTCTTATTTGCGGCTAAAATCTGGAGGTTTGATTGAGCCTTTGTATGATTTACTTCGCAAGATTGCAATACTAAAAATAGATGAGCCACATTTTGAACTGAATCAATATAATTTGACGAAACGGTTTGGCAGACGTAAAGAACCAAAAGTTAAATTTAAAAGAAAAAGCTGAAGGCTCTTATTTGCTTTGATTTCAAGTCTTTAGTAAAACGTAAACTATGGGTTCATGGAGCCAGAAATCTTACAAAATCCACCTTGGTATATCGAACCGAAGGAAGGAGAAAGTATCAGTCACTATTTTGGTCGATTTAGGCGACACGAAACTGTTTGCGTATCGTCGTCTGGAACTTTAAGTAAAGCCGCAGGTATTGGCCCAGTATTAGCAAGGTGGGAGAAATTTCGGTTTAATCCGTTTCCCAGTCAAAAGGAATTAGAAGCTATTGGTAAATTAATTAGCTTGGATGCAGACCGAATTGCTCGAATGCTTCCACCCAAGGGTGAAAAAATGAAACTGGAGCCAATTCGCTTGTGTGCTGCGTGTTATGCAGAGCAACCATATCATAGATTGGAGTGGCAGTTTCAATCAACAGTAGGGTGCAACCTCCACAAGTTACGTCTACTTTCAGAATGTCCCTTCTGCAAGGAGCGTTTTGCTATCCCAGCGTCGTGGGAACAGGGAGAATGTAACAAATGCCATGCACCTTTTAGAAGTATGAAAAAGCGGCAAAAAGCTTATTAAACAATATTTCCGGTTAAGTTATAATGACAGTGAGTTGAAGAAGAACTGAATTGAGATCGCCTAGCATTAGCCTTGTTTGCTTGAGGCGAACTTCAGTTTAATAGACGTTGCTTCTCTTCTTCAGTGAAAGGATTTTTACCAGCACGCAGAGCATTAACCCAACTTTGCATTTGTGCTTTGTCTTCTTTATTATCAGTCGATTTGATATATGCCTCAAAGTCTTCAATTGCCCCTTGAGTATTGCCAGTCAGCGCCCTACCAATACCCCGAATTGGACGAATGTTTATATTTTCAGGCTCAAGTGCCACCGCTTTATCACAGGCAAACATGACATCTGCGGCATATCCCCTCAAACTGCCATCCCAGCAGAGTTTATTCCAAGAATCAGCAGATATTTTCAAGTTGGGGTCGAATTTTTGTGCATCTGCGTAGGCAGCAAGAGCTTCCTTGACTTTACCATCTTTAACGAGCTTTTCTCCCTGAGTAACCAAAGCAAGGGCAGCTAACTGTCCGACTTCTATTGTGCTAGGGATAGCTACGTTAGAATCCAATTTTCGGGCTTGATTAAACTTAGCTTCCGCAGTTTTGATATCACCATCTGCCTTTGCTATGGCTTGACCTTGATTAACTAGAAATTGAGCTTTTTCGCTGTTGCTCCATTTGGCAAAGTCGAGACAGGTTTGCGCTGCGGCTTTTGCATCGTCAGTTTTAGCTTCTAGAAGTGTAGGATGCTCGTGTAAATTATTGCACCCCACTTTTAGCCAATCTTGCCAATTACCACCAGCCCACAACCGTAGCGTGTTGTCATCACTGCCACTGACAATATACTGACCATCGCGACTGAACGCCAGCGCCCTGACACGTTCTGTATGACCGTTGAGGGTGTGGAGCAACTTGCCTTTTGTATCCCACATCCGTAGCGTGTTGTCATCACTGCCACTGACAATGTACTGACCATCGGGACTAAACGCTAGCACCGTGACATAACTTGTATGACCGTTGAGGGTGTGGAGCAAGTTGCCTTTTGTATCCCACAACCGTAGCGTCTTGTCATAACTGCTACTGACAATATACTGACCATCGGGACTGAACGCCAGTGCTGTGACAGGTGCTGTATGACCGTTGAGGGTGTGGAGCAAGTTGCCGTTTGTATCCCACATCCGTAGCGTATTGTCTACACTGCCACTGACAATATACTGACCATCGGGACTGAACGCCAGTGCTGTGACAGGTGCTGTATGACCCTTGAGGGTGTGGAGCAACTTGCCTTTTGTATCCCACATCCGTAGCATATTGTCATAACTGCTACTTACAATATACTGACCATCGGGACTGAACGCCAGCGCCGTGACAGTAGCTGTATGACCCTTGAGGGTGTGGAGCAAGTTGCCGTTTGTATCCCACATCCGTAGCGTATAGTCATCACTGCCACTGACAATGTACTGACCATCGGGACTGAACGCCAGCGCCCTGACAGTACCAGTATGACCCTTGAGGGTGTGGAGCAACTTGCCTTTTGTATCCCACATCCGTAGCGTCTTGTCACTACTGCCACTGACAATGTAATGACCATCGGGACTGAACGCCAGCGCATTGACACCGCCTGTATGATCCTTGAGGGTGTGGAGCAAGTTGCCTTTTGTATCCCATATCCGTAGCGTCTTGTCATAACTGCCACTAACAATATACTGACCATCGCGACTGAACGCCAGCGCCCTGACACGTTCTGTATGACCCTTGAGGGTGTGGAGCAACTTGCCTTTTGTATCCCACATCCGTAGCGTCTTGTCATTACTGTCATCACTGCCACTGACAATGTACTGACCATCGGGACTGAACGCCAGATCCGTGACACGTCCTGTATGACCGGAAAAAATATTGCGCTCACGCACAGCTTCTATTGCTTCTAATAAACTAGATTGAACTTCACTTAAAACTTCCCCCAGTTGTGACTTACTTTCACCAGTTGCCCCAATTGCTGAAATTAATTGCTCTACATTTGTCTGTATTGGCAGTAAATATTTGATATTTGTACCTTTTTCTCGCAGATTGGCTATAGTTGCTTGTTTGCGAGACTCTAATCCAAAAATTGTAGAAGCCACTGCACCTATAGCTACCACGCCTACAAAAGCAGCAACAGCCCCAAATCTAACCCATTTACTTGTGTTACGTTGCTGAATACTTTTCTGCACAAATTCCGATGCTAAATGCGACAGCAAACCGAGATCCCCATACTCTTGTAAGTAATTCTCTGCCTCTGCCAATTTTGACCCGGTAAACAGATAATCTTTGGACTTGCTTTTACTTTCCCACTCCTCTGATGCTGCCTCAATCTTGCGCTCAACGCGGATAGCGGCGCGGTTTTCACTCACCCAAGCACGCAGTCTTGGCCAATGGCGAATCAATGCTTCATGAGTTACATCCACCACTGTCACCGTCTTTTGACTCTCTCCCCGTGCTTGCAGTTCCGATGTCACCACTAATCTGGCATCTGTCAACTTCATTAGCACTTGTTCCACCACTTCTGCCGACTGCTGGGAGTTGACTAAATCTGTTTTAAACACCTGTCTGCGGGTGTCTTCGGTTCCTTCTCCCAACTGAGTTAACTCGATGAATATCCGTTTAGCAGTCAGTTGTTCTGTGGAGTCGAGAGCATCATAAACTTCATCAGCCCGTTTTTGTAGCGTGCCTTTAACTCCACCAAGTCTGCTATATTCTGCCAGAGTTAAGCGATTCACCTCTCGCTTCCGCCACAATTCCGTTAGGGTATATTGCAACAAAGGTAAACTACCAGGGCCTTCCACATCGGCTAACATTTGTTCTACTAGTTCCCGTTGCACTTCTAACCCTACTTGATAGGCTGGTTGGGTAATGGCTTCTGTCAACTCCTTTTTATTCATTGGGGTGACAGTAATCAGATTCTCTTGAATTTTCTGTGCTAATCCGGCATATTCTTGTTCGGCACATTTACCAAAAAAATCTGCCCGCATCGTCATTACCACCGTCAACAGAGAATTATTTAATGCTCCTAACAAACACTCAAAAAACTCCTGTCGTTCGTTTTCATCTTTACAGAGAGTAAAAACTTCTTCAAATTGGTCGATGACGAGGATGAGACGATGGGTTTGTAAGGGTAGAGTGTTTACATCAGGCTCTAGCTCATGCGGTACTTCTACTGATTGCAATGTCGCTTGGACTAATTGAGTTAATCCCCTTGCACCCTTGTTGAGTAACTCTTGTGCTGTTTCAAGTTCAGATTTGGGTGTATCTGTCTGTGTTTGGGCATCCTGAACCTGGCGGCGAATTATATTATCAGAAATTACGCCCTCATAATTAGTCATTGCGAGCGGAACGGAGTGTAGTGAAGCAATCTCCTCAAGACTGGGATTGCTTCTCTTTGCTCGCAATGACGAAAATACGTTAGCTGTACGTAAGTCCTGATTATCTAAAAATACTCTAGCTAAACTTTTGAGGGGATGCTCTCCGGGGCGAAAAATCTTGATTACCCATTGATCACTTCCTCCCAATCTTTTGCCTAACTTCAGTTGATGCAGTAAACCTGCCTTAACTACACTAGATTTACCACTTCCCGAAGCGCCGACAACTGCCAAAAAATTCCCTTGCCTAATATTCTCCAACAGCGAATCAGTTAAAGCGGTGCGTCCGTAGAAATATTTCGGGTCTGATTCGTTAAATTCAAAAGCTGCTAAACCTTTGTAAGGGCAGAATTCTGCCATTAAAACAGCACGGTCAATTTTTTCTTTTTGTCCCGTGAGGATAATTTCTGTGCCAGTGTTATGAAAAATCGGACGCTGACGGGTAGTTTTTAGCTGCTGCTTAATTAAGTCAACCAGGGAGTAGTTTGTCACCCAGCCTTCAGCATGATTTTCCGGTTTAAGTGCTTCTACTAATGCGCCACTCAAAATCCCATGATTGCCACTCAACTCTTCATAGGCGACTTCAAATTCACGAGAAGCGGTAATTAAACATCTATCCTTTGTCTCAAAACTCCCAGGATCAGCATCATCGAAACTCAATAACTCACCGCTATAACAACAATCTAACCACACAATTTGCTGCCGCACCGGGGAAGATTGTAAAAGTTTGCGTAACCAGTCTAGGGAAAGTCCCCACTGCCCAATCACAGGACAAGTATCGCTGGCAGCTAAAAAGCCTTCTGTGACTCCACCGATATCTTTGCGTAAACCATGCCCCGCAAAAAACAGCAACGCTGTATCAGGAATGCTGCGCCCAGGGGGGTTGAAAAGTTGAACAATAGCTGTTTCTAATTCTTGGACTGTTAGCTGCTGCTGAGGATCGACAAGGTAAGATCCATCCTGATTATAAGCTACTGGTAAACGCTCGACATGGAATTTACCGTAAGTTTCGAGAATTTGGGCTATGGCTTCGGCATCAGTTGCTGGGGCTTTGAGATGCGGTGGGCGATCGCTAGATTTTTCTATCAACGTCGGATAGCGATTAATGCCGATCACCAATGCTTCTCTTTCCATAACCACAAATTAATTTAAGTATTTAAGCTAGGCTAGTTAATCATGTAACCAAGAAATCCTAGTTATTTTCCTTATGGAAACTACCAATCTTAACAATACTTTAATAGCTCTGTTACTAGCCCTGAAAGATTCAGAAACACCTCTGAGTGAAACGGAACAATCCGATTTATCCCAAGTAGCTGAACAACTTTCTGCCAACCCAAAAGCCTGGGAAATACTCATCGAACCCCGCTTGTTAGCGATGATTCAAGCTAACGAACCTTTAAATCAACGGTTTCAAGCCGCTAAATCTCAATTAGATAATTTAGGTGATACAGTGCCCCTCAATTTACTACCTAGCGAGGCTGAACTAGAACAAGTTGCACCAAAGCAGAAACCTCAAGTGGTAACTCGTGGTATTCCACAAGTTAGCTCCTCAGACTTGAGAAGCAATGAAATTACCAATATGGCTATCAGGGTTATGACAACTCCCAATCCTTCGGAAACTGCTAAAAAATTAAGTCGCTTTGAGCAATTTCAACAATTTTTAAACCAAAATCTTGCACAAAAATAACGCTATGCTAATTCATCTATATTTGCCTTAGCCATAGCAACTTCATTCACCTTAACCCCCCTTATTCAAAGGTGGGGTTAATTCATCAGTTCTCTTGCGTAATTATCAATAGACTACTAAACTAATGGCAAAACTTATGAGGATGGGATAAAACTATGACTCATACTCGGTTTCAACAGACTTGATTATCAGGCAATAAATTTATTTGTTGGTTGACTGAGTGACAAGATAATAGCTTTTTACCTTATACCAATTCTTTATGAAGCTGCATAGAACTCGATCCCCCCTAGCCCCCCTTAGAAAAGGGGGGAACCGGAAAAACATCCATTAAAGTCCCCCTTTTTAAGGGGGATTTAGGGGGATCGAGATATGTGCAACATAAAAACTATATTTCTCTGTGTTTACCATCCATAATCGAAAATCTAAAATGATTTCCTTGAATGACTGACCTCATTTATCCCACTATTGACCTCTTTCTCTTTGACTTGAAATATAGTTTAGGGGATACTCCAGAAGAGATTAAGCAAAATCAACAATTTTATTACAATAAAATTCCTGAATACATTCGCCCATTATTGTTAGAAAATGGGCAAGATTTACAAGGTGAATATGTTCATCTTCTCCAAGATGTATACGCACAGACAAAACATCATAATGAACAATATGAAGGCTATTTCTATCCGGTGCTACTCGGTGATAGTTATGGCTTACTTGTAGAGTGTGCATTCAAAAATAAAACTCATGCTCAACCTGCTAAAATATTTGTCGATATCAAAGCTGAAATTGAGCGCATATTAAAGAGTCAAACAGTTACTATTGGGCAAACCTGGATGCTTTCTGGCTGGCTACCTCCTGCTCAAACTAAAAGCTCCGAAGAGATTGCTCAAGCTTGTTATCAGGCATTAATGCCCGGTTTAGATTGGGAAGGAGATTTACAAGGTCAAGGACACTTTCTGGGAGCAAATATTTTTGAACTCACTCAAAATAATCAGCATTTTATTATAGTAATATATCCCGATGAAGCTACTTCAAACCAATCTGGTAAATTTTATTCTGACTGGATACGTTTATTTTATTATCGGCATAAAATAGTTTGGGCTTATAGTCAAAGTCGTTTATTAAAACATTCTCTCCAAACTTATTTTACTAAAATTAAAGTCGGAAGTGATGCTATTGAGCAAGCTAGAAATAAGGGAGGTGAGTTAAATACATTGCATAAAACATTAGTTGATGTGCAAAATACACTCAATGAATATACAAGAGAATTAACTATACTTGATTTTCAAGGTGGTACGATTGATATTAATTTAAGTAATTATGAAAAACGTCTAGGGAGAATTAAACAAAAGTCTCAAAAAATCCAATCAAATCAAGAAACAGAAGTTAAGTTTTTAACAGAGTTTAGTAAATTAGTTAAAGATAAATATCGCCTACAGATAACTAAAGACTCAGAAAACCTGGAGAGAGGTTTAAAATTACTATCTGATACTATTAATGCAGTTAGTAGTCGAGTTGAAGTAGAAAAAGCTGAACGCGATCGCAATTTTCAAGAATTCGTTAGCCTTCTCGCTGTAGGCTGGACTTTTGGCTCTTTTGTTGCCGCTTTACCAGGATTGGGTGAAAAGAACGATAACCCTGTCAGATCTTTCCTGATTAATTCTTTCAATCTACAACAAACTATAAAAGACCAAAAGACAACAACAGAAGTAAAGACAGTTACACCGCAACCAAGTACAACAGCAGGAACAACAAAGCAAAAAGTGATAACAGTTACACAGCAGGAAGCAAACCAAGAACCTTGGTGGCTAGTCCCAGCTACGAAGGGAATATACACCCTCAGCGGATTTGTCATTGCTATATTAGTAGTTTTGCTTTGGCGGCGTTTATGGAGACGATACAGTTAAGGCATTTACTCAAAAAATCGGCGTTGCATAAATGTGAGATAAATTGCCAATTGAAACCATTGAAAATCCGTTTACGTCTGCAAACCAAATGTAGTAACTGCAAAATACCTTTACCAAGTCCCGCCGCTTGGCAGGGCAGGCAAAGCCAATAAGAAAGAGACGGGAATGAACCACGTCTCTAGGCGATGGGAAAAATTTATGTATCAAAGCTTTTACGCTGCATCTGCTACTAGCAAGCCATTAACAGCTATGATGAGCAACTGCGCTTGCAAAGGAGTATCGCAACAAGGTCTTTCATCGCTATTACAAGGCTGCACTATCCATTTGCCGTCAAGGTTTTGGTAAAAAGTGCCTAGCAGTTGCCAACCATTCCAAACTCGATAAAGTTCTCCAAAATCATCGGTTACAGAGTCAATTTCTATTTCTGGTGGTGCTGGGTCAGTTAATTGGTCAATGTATTCCTCAAACTCTGATTGTGCCAAAGTTTGGTCGTCAAATACCTCTTGTGTAATCATGTGAATAACCTCACTGATGGAGTTTTACAAAAGGCGATCGCATGGTTTGGCGACTGGGCGATCGCCTTTGCTTTGTTACTATATTGTAGTTACTTGTTACTACTAAAACAAGAGCGTTACTACAAAATTTTCCAAACCCTGCAAAATTGAGGTAAATAGAGTTATTACAGATTTAGGGTTTGAAGCGATAACTAACATGGCAAAGCGTCAGACAACAAAGCTGAACAATCAAATCATCGTCAGAATGGATGATGAGACGAAGGAAGCTTTTATGGATAAAGTTCAGTCAGAAGGGAAAACAGCTTCGGAATTAATTATGGGATGGATACGTTCTTACCTTGCAGAAGAAAGCCACGGAGCGCCAGATTTAACCAAAATGCACACTGAATTAGAGAACCTAAAGCAGCAGGTTGCACTAATTCAAAACGAACTCTTGGGAAAAACCGCAGCCTGAGAGATGAAAATGATTCTCTCAGGCGATGGATAGATGAAATTATTAACTCTGCTCCCAGGATTCCAAAAGACCCGTCAGACGCTTGACGGGTTTGGTTTTCTATAGGGAAAGTATTGTTATTACTAGTATATATAAGTAGTAACTGATAATGGTGTTTGCGATCGCTCAAATTATTACTCTTTGTATCTCAGCTTTTATAAAAATTCCTGTAATTCTTTCAATGATGAGTGTAATGACGGCAAGTATAACTGAAGTGCGATCGCCTGCACCTTGTCAATGTAATCTGGCTAAAAGCCGAACTCAGTAACTTCCCAGGGGTGAGCGGTTCAATTCATCCTTATAAAATTTCCAATTGGGGAGAAATTTATTCATCAAAGCCACGAAGCGATCGCCATGATGACGTTCCAACAAATGTACCATCTCGTGAACTACAACGTATTCTAGGCAGTACTTGTCTTTTTTGGCTAGTTCCAGGTTGAGCCAGATGCGTTTGGCTTGGATGTTGCAAGTACCCCATTTGGTTTTCATCAGTTTTACCCCCCAGTCCTCAACCTGAACTCCTATATTCTGTTGCCATTTGGCAATTAATGAGGGAATATCTTGTTTTAACTGCTGTCGATACCAGGACATCATCACTTGTTGGCGTTGCGCTTCATCACTTCCTGGCTTGACATAAAGGTCAATATATGTATTATTTCTAATTTCTACTTTGGGAGTTCCCTGACAATAGATAACATTTAGTAAATAGCGTTTACCTTGGAAGTAATGGCTTTCACCAGATACAAATTCTCTTGGTGACTGGCGTTCTTGTGTTTCAAAATTAGCTTGATGCTTTTTGATCCAGGCTAGTTTGGAGATGGCGAATAAACGCACAGCTTCGTCATCCAGGTGTAAGGGTGTGGCGATACGTACTCGACCATCAGGGGGATATACTGCCAAGTGTAGGTTTTTAATATCTTTTCTGGCAACGTCTATGACGAGTTCACCAACTGTAATTTGATGCATCCTAATACTCGCTTTGGCTTTTGACTATTTCAAAAATGCGTTCTACATCTTCTAGGGAATCTAGATTTTGTTTAATGGCATTTTTTACTTCGCGTTCTTTGATTTTGTTTCCCCGCCATCCATCTTTTTTGGTTTTGCGAATCGCTTCATCTATCGCTAGAGCTAATACTTCGTCTTGATTAAGGTTGTCGTATAAAGCCTGTTTAGCAGCAGAGTTCAATGATTGAGGATACTCTGAGGAACTGTTGGGTTGAGCAACTTGTTTACTTAACTCAACAATTTTCTGCAAGTAAGCTTGATATTCTTGGGATGCTGTTTTTCTGGCTTGAATCAATTCGTCCAGCAATGTGGACATTTTCTCAAAATATTTCGGGTTGGTTGGTTGCTTGTCAATGATAACTTTGCGTAAGTTGTTTTCAATGGTTTCTGCTACTGCTGTTTTGTTCTGCTTGATGCCTTGGGGTAATGCGTTAACAGCATCAGCACCCCTTTTGACTATCAACTCAACCAGTGTCATGTCGTCAAAGGTAGCAATAGTTTCGCTTTCTTCTGCACCAATGTAGTTATCTATTAAGTGGCGCATAGCGGGTTCATAGGCTTTTAAATCAATATAATCTCCACTGGCAAGTTTTACCTCAGCACGTACCTGTTCGTAATGCTTAACTTCTTGTTTAATAGTGTCGATTTCTGCTGTGCTGTACCCAGCTTGTACCATGTCATTAGAAAGGTTGGCATAGGCTCGAACTAAAGCGGATGTGTATTTATACAGGGCAACACGCTTTTGCTGGTTGTCTTGAACGCTGTCTGGTTTGTCATTATCCCCGCAGAAATAGCGGATATAGGCAGGAGTATCTTGAGGTGGCTCTACAAGTTCGCAAAGGGCTTTAATAGCTTCTCTAGTCTCTTCTAGGCGTTCTCTGCCTTTTTCTAATCTGTCACTCAATAAGCCATCAACGTCGTCTACGTCATAATCTTCAAAAGCTTCTGAGGTATAGTCCTTAACTGATTTTTCTAAGCTTTTAAATAGGTCTTTGTAGTCGATAATATAGCCATATTCTTTATCTTCCCCATCTAAGCGATTGACACGACAAACTGCTTGAAACAGTCCATGATCACGCATGGTTTTATCAATGTAGAGATAGGTAGCAGGAGGAGCATCAAAGCCTGTTAGAAGTTTGTCAACTACTATCAGTAGCTTCATTTGGGCAGGTGATTTGATAAATTTCTCTTTAACTTCCTCCTCAAACTTCTCTGGACTTTTCCCATTCAGCATTTTTTTATAAATTTCGTATTGCTGGAGCTTTTGAGTGCGTTCATCGTTTCCGGTGCTTTCGCCTTTAATGCTTTTCTCTGAGGCATCATAAGAAGTGATAATGGCGCATTTAGTAAAGTCTGCTGCTTGAAATAACTCATAATATTTACAAGCTTCGTAAATGCTACCTGCTACGAGAATGGCGTTACCCCGTCCACTTTGTAGTCTGTCTTTGGTTTCAAAATCTAGGATAATATCGCCGACAATTTTACTCAGGCGTGATTTAGAACTGAGGACTCTTTGCATAGTTCCCCAGCGTTGCTTAAGTAGGGTTTTCGCTTGTTCAGTTAAGCCTCTGGTTTTGGCTTCAAACCATTGGTCAATTTTGGTTTGGGAGGTAACATTTTGTTCTACTTTACGAGCTTCGTAGCGTAAATCTAGAACAACTTTATCTGTCACAGCTTCGTCAAATTTGTATGTGTGAATGTACTCCCCAAATATTTCTAGGCTATTCCGTTCGTCTTTTTTGAGTATGGGTGTACCAGTAAAGCCAATGAACAAGGCATGAGGCAAAATTTCCTTCATGGCTTTGTGCAATTTACCTGTTTGGGAGTGGGTGCGATGACACTCATCAACAAAGACATAAATATCGCCTTTGACTTGGAAGTTCTGGGGTAAACTGCTCTTGAGTTGGGCTATGTAGTTGTCGTAACCACGTTGTTCTGCATTACTGTCTTTTCTGCCAAATTTATGGATTAAGGAGCAAAGTAACCAAGGGGTAGTATTATTCAGTTGGGTAATTAAGTCTTGACCACTTTTTGTGCGATAGATGTTTTCGTTAACACCTAAAAATACCCCTTCAATTTGCTCATCTAGTTCTTCCCTATCTGTCATAATTAAGACACGAGCATTAGGGTTATATTCCCGAATCCATTTGGTAAGCCAAACCATAGTTAAGCTTTTACCACTGCCTTGGGTATGCCAGATAATGCCCCCTTCCTTACGGGAAAGATAAATTTGGGCTGCTTTGACACCAAAATACTGATTATGTCGGCAGAGTTTTTTCACCCCACAGTCAAAGACAACAAAATTGTGGATAACTTCGAGAAAGCGGGTTTTTTCGCAGAGTTGAAGTAGATGTCTATCTAAACGATTCTCGATGTCGCTGTAGGTGTCTTCTTTCCAGGTGAGGTAATATTGTTCTGGAGTTTCGATGGTTCCATAGCGGAGTCCTTCGGTGTCGTTACCTGCCATGACAAACTGCATGGTATGGAAGAAGGACTTAATAAATATGGATTTTTGGTTATCGAGGTTTTGGCGGATACCTTCGGAGACGGAGACGGTGCTGCGTTTAAGTTCCAGAACACCAAGGGCGATGCCATTGATGTATATAACTATATCTGGGCGTTTGGTATTTTCGCCTTTAACGGTGACTTCTTCTGCGATCGCAAAATCATTTTCTAGAGGTTCTTCCCAGTCGATCAGCCAAACGGTTTGGGTGTTATCGCCAACTTCTTCTTTGACATTAACCCCATAGCGCAGCAAGCTATAAACTTGTTTGTTGATGTCATAAAGGCTTTTACTTTGGTCGCCTGCGACTTTGTTGAGTTCATACAAGGCTTTGGTGATCAGGCTGTTGCTGTAGCCTTGTTTGTCGCGGAGGAAGGCGGTGAGGATTTCCGTTTCGATGTTGCTGTTGTTTGGTCGGTCGTGCCAATCACCCAGATAGCGATAGTCTAATTGTTGCTGGAATAGTTGCACAATGCGGTTTTGGGTTAGGCGTTCGCGTTGTCCGACCTGGCTCATAGCAACCCTCTCACTGTGATAATCACGGATTTACTCAGCTTTAAATATGACACTGTTAATCAAACTATGTCATCTCTATTTGTGTCATCCGTGAATTTTCTGTCTAGCTTAATGTTTGTAACCAGGAAGTACCTGTGAGATTGGTATCGACTGTGGCTAAGGTCAACTGGTGGTGAATTGCTGTAGCGGCAATAAAGCGATCGCCTGGGTCTTGATGCGGTAACTGAATCTGACGGCTTAAAATAGCGATGTGGCGGTTAAGTGGAGCTTCACGAATTTCCAGGGTATTTAAGGCTAAATCAACCCATGCAACTGGATTAGGCTGTAAAGATATTCGTCCTTTTTCTGCTAAAAGTAGAGTTTCCCAGATACTAATTGGACTGAGCCAAAGTTCGGTTGTTGCTGCTGCAATAGTGGTTTGAAGTTGAGGAGATAGGCGTTCGTTACCAAGTAAATACCAAAGCCAGATGTGGGTATCAAGTAAGAGCTTCACTGGAGTGCTTCCCATGTGGTAGCAGGGATTACTGGAGCAATTACGTCTCCCAATATTTCGCCGCTACCCTTCATTGCTCCAAATGCTGGGCGCTGGGGTTGAGGGGTGGCGGGATAGATGATGACTAAGGGTTCTCCGTCATGGGTGACGGTTACGGGTGTTTTAGTGCGTTGTATTTCTGCAAATATTTGTTGCAGCGTTTCAGGTAGTTCGCTGGTAGCAATGTGTTCCATAGTAAGGTTTAGCTTTTGTTCTTGCTTCTATTCTAGAGATTGGCGGTTGAAAACCCTAACGTTGCTCAAGAACTGCTAATTAGTCTCGTTTTTCCGGTGAGAAGTTCTTGCATCATGCCCTGTTTTATAGCTTTGAATTTATCGCGCTTTTGTTCTAAGGCTGTGATTTCTGCACCCATGTCGCTGAGGATTTGGGCGATCGCTTTTTGTTCTTCTTTGGTTGGCGGTACATTGATAATGAAATTTTTTATATCATCTGAACTGATGTGAGGAATTGCTGTGACTGTCTTTACTGAGTCACAATGGTTTGTAAAATAGTCATTGCAAATACATTCTTTTAGGTAGCCCATATCTATTTTGCTAGAACGAATCCTTGCAACACGTTGTAATAGCAAAGCTGGTACATCATTACTTGAAAGTCTTGCAAAACTTCTTCCAACTAAAGAACCATCCATTGCAATTACAATATCTCCTACTTCTAACACATACTTTTTTAAGTCTGGAGTGATTGCAGACCAATATTCAGTAATATCATCAGACCAATCAGTTACACCTCTCTTAATATTTGAACCTCTTAACAACTTAATACCTGTAGACGAATATTGACTGCTTGAAAAAGGAAATCCGGTCAACAAATCAATTTCTTGGTCAAGTTTTTTTAATTCCCACTTGCTGCTAAAACCAGGCAGGCGTTTTTTGCCAGTGATGAGTTGTTGCATCGTAGCTTGCTTGGTGTTGCGCTTTTTGGTGATGAGGCGATCGCACTCTGTAATCAGGGCATCAACATCGCTGAGGGATTGGGCGATCGTTTTTTGTTCAGGGAGAGGGGGAATGGGAAGAGAAACCCGCCGCAGAATTTCTTGATTCAGTGATGCCATAGTCGTTCCAGTTGCATTCTGGAGGAACCAAGCTTGAACCTCTTTACGTTGGAATTGGCAAGCAATAAGTAGTCTGACAGAATTAATTACACAATGTCATTGCGAATGGAGCGAAGCGGAATGAAGCAATCACAGGGGTTGGGATTGCTTCACTTCGTTCGCAATGACTGTAAATATTTTTGTCCAATTACTTAAATGGAGGATAAAATGTCTTAAAAGGTCTAATCCGAATGCCATCCGACCCAAGGAAGCAACCCGACTGGCTTTCATTGACTAAAGCCGAACGGTCAACCGCTCCCTTTCTGCCGAAAACAATGTCACCACAATTTAGAACATACTCTGGTAATCGCCGAACTACGGACGACGGGACTAGAGGGGTTTTTTCATCAACTCGCAGTGTTCCCTCTCCGATTTCACGAACGGAAATAAGAGGTGTGCCATCTGCATGGGAATACTCATTAGCTTTTAGTAATGTTCCGAATGGACCGGTTCTGATCTGCCCAATGTTTTGAACATCTTGCACCTCCCAGTCCTCTGGAATTACGCCCATCTCCGTCTGCTTGTAACCCGGCTTCAGTTCCATGCCAACCCCATTTTTTGCAAATGCCCCTCAACCTTAGCCGTCAACTCCTCAACCTTACTCGTCAACTGCGGCAAAGGCGTATCATAACGTTCCGCCAACTCCTGAATTCGCTGCGTCAACCGTTGCGAAATCCGATCCATCTCGGAAGCGATCGCCTGTTGCAATGTCGGCATCCACTTGTCATCTACCACCAGCGTTTTTATCTCGTCCTCGGTTAAATCTCCATATTTTGTTAACACACAATTATCCAAAAATTGAGTCAATACTTTAATTTGTTTACTAATTTCCGCCTCTTGCTCAATCAGCTTTAAATAAGCCTTTAATACCTTTAACTCATCGGCAAACGTGGCATCATTCTTAATTACCTTGATGCGATCATTGATATTCGCTTTGGTAATTTTGCCACTGTCATTGGTGACTTCTTCCAGCAAACCCTCCTCACCGCCATGTTCTTCTTGCAGTTCCTCCTGCTGGCGGACAATTTCATCCTTTTTCGTTTCCAAAGTTTCAATTGCTGCCTGTTCAGCTTGAAAATAGCGGTTAATCATTAACTCCTTGGGAATCAGTTCGCAGACATAATCTGTTACTACACCTTTCTTATTTATCACCGCTTTCAGTTCTGCCTTCCAGCCATCCTCAACCAAAATATAAACATCGTCCTTCATACTTTCCACCCAATAGGTCATTAGGTGCTGGTAAACATCGTACTTATCAATCAGACTTTTACCTGTAAATGCTTGCAGCAAATCTTCCGAAAGCGCGTGAATAATCGCCTTGGGCTTATCTCTCGGCTGGATGGCTTTGAGCAAAGGCGTGTGTTTTTCTTGCCACGTCTCAAAAACCGCTTGGATGTCCTTCCCATAGCTGATAAATTCAGGATGAGCAAAAATACAAGCTTTGACTTCTGATCCTGGAATTTTAAGCATCAAGTATCCTGGGCGATCCGCCGCCTCAAATAATTCCTGTTGGAGTGTCGGGTAAACCTGCCAGTAATCGCTCAAAGCCTCAATATCTCGCTTGGGTATCCCTCCCAACAGATGCGCCTCAATATCCTGAATATCTTCCTCTTCCTGAGAGTCGATATAACGCGGAATATTCAGGTTGTACTCATTCCCCGCAATTTCCTCAACTGGAACCATCCGCGAATACTTCGCCACCTCAAGCTGTTTGTTGAAGACATCAACAATTTTATGAATGTCCTGCTCCCGCAGACGGTTTTTATTGCCGTCTTTAACAAACCCCTTGCTGGCATCAATCATAAAAATGCCTTGGCGATTCTCGGCATCTTCCTTGTCTAACACAATAATGCAGGCAGGAATCCCCGTCCCATAAAACAGGTTCGGCGGTAGCCCA
The DNA here is from genome assembly GCF_014696615.1 of Nostoc linckia FACHB-104. Classification (GTDB taxonomy): domain Bacteria; phylum Cyanobacteriota; class Cyanobacteriia; order Cyanobacteriales; family Nostocaceae; genus Aulosira; species Aulosira linckia_A. The sequence goes on from NZ_JACJQJ010000076.1 coordinate 36,630, forward strand.
ATAATCCCCTTGATAATGCCCTTGCAAATCAGATTTTTCCGAATTTCCGCCTCCGCATTCCCCCGAAACAACACCCCATGCGGCAGAATAATTGCCCCTTTGCCATTACTTTTCAGAGAACGCACCATGTGCAGCAAAAAAGCATAGTCCCCATTTTTAGCCGGAGGAATGCCATAGCCATCAAACCGTTGAAACTCATCCTTGGCTGGATTAAGTCCATTACTCCAAGCTTTTGAGGAAAACGGAGGATTAGCCACAGCAAAATCAAAAGTTTTCAGGCTACCATCAGCATCTTTGAAATAAGGACTTGATAAAGTATTATCCTGCCAAATCTCAGCAGTAGGGTGTCCGTGCAGGATCATGTTCATCCGAGCCAAAGCGCGGGTAGCGTTGTCCATTTCCTGCCCGTAGATAGTTAAGCCCCGTTCCGCTTCATCCGCCGACTTTAGCAATAGAGAACCACTACCACAAGTCGGATCGTAAATCGTCTGACTCTGGCTTTCGGCTGAATTAACCCCAATAACTTGAGAAATGACACGGGAGACTTCCGCCGGAGTATAAAATTGTCCCTTACTTTTACCCGATTGCGTCGCAAAGTTACGCATCAGGTACTCATAGGCATCGCCTAAAATATCATCACCATCGGCGCGATTCTTACTAAAATTCAAAGCAGGGGTTTCAAAAATTGCCACCAAGTTGGAAAGCCTATCCTGCATTTCCTTACCTCTGCCCAATTTGTCAGCATCATTGAAATCAGCTACATCAATAACACCCTTTAAATCATTGGCTTCGGCTAACTTGGTAATAATTTTGTTGATACCATCCCCGATATCTTTCTGTCCTTTCAGCGCCACAATATCCTGAAAGCCTCCGCCTTCAGGCACTTCAATCAGCGCATCCGCTACACCAGCGTATTTATCAGATACATATTTAACAAATAATAATACCAGTACATAATCCTTATACTGCGAGGCATCCATGCCACCCCGCAGTTCATCACAGCTTTTCCATAACGAACTATAAAGTTCACTTTTCTTAATTGCCATTTTGTGTAGCCTTTAAAAGACCTCCCCTGATCAACTTTGCCAGACGTTCTCAAGCCCGTCTGACACTTTGCCTTGAAGTTTTGACATCGTGCAAAGAACCAATAACATACCACGCGCAAGGACTTAGCTCATGTAGTGGCTGAGGATATATCGTATACCAGGAATGCTCAAATTGGCGTAGATACAACAGCTACATATTATTGCGGCGGATTTTGCTTCTCTCGCTCCTCAACAGCCTTACTGACAATCCGCACAACAAGATTACTGATGGGACGGTCTTCTTCCTGCGCCCATCTCACCAAAGCCTCATGGATATCTTTGGGGAAATATATCGAAGTTTGTACGCGATCGCTTTGGCTCATTAATCTTTAAAACATTTATCGCCAGTTCATCATAACCCCACTACCTTGTTACAAGGCTAAATAATGTTTAACAATGTTCAGCAATGTTTCATGATAAACTTAAAACATTGCTGAACATTAAATTAAAGTTCAACAATGTTAAATCTCTATATCTCGAAAGTCCAAGCTATGCCTAACTTAAGTAATATTTGCTACTTAGCTTGTATGGATTTTGGGCAACTTCCCTCATCTGCAAAGTTGCCAGCAGATTTTGCAGATATTGCCACATCACCGAAATTTTTAGATTGCGATCGCGTCAAGTGCGATCGTGCTGACAAAGGCTAATAAGCAATCAAGTTCTAACTACACGAGCTAAGAAATTATTTATTTTATGGAGAGGTTCACACTATGAGCCGCGATCGCCAGAAGAAATCCACGAGTCCAATCCATAGAACTATACGATGCCATCTCCATGCTAGTGAAGATGTACTGCGTAAAGTATGGGAAGAAATGACCCAAAAAAATACTCCTCTGATTGTTCAATTATTGAAGAGTGTAAGTGAGCAACCAGAATTTGAAGCCAATCAAGAGAAGGGAACAATAAGTAAAAAAGAAATCACAAAATTACGCAAAGCTCTGACAAACGATTCTGCTCTTCAGCAACAGTCAGGTCGTCTTGGCACATCAGCAGACTCTTTGGTAACAGAGGTTTATACATCATGGCTTAAATTATCTCAAAAAATCAAAAAGCACAAAGAAGGTAAAGAATACTTTCTAAATAATATTCTCAAAAGTGATGTTGAACTTGTAGAAGAAAGCAATTGTGATTTACAGACAATCCGTTGTAAAGCACAAGATATACTGAGCCAGCCAAAAGAATTTCTAGAACAGATTATTAATAATGATGCCGTTCTAAATCAAACAAAGTCAGCGAGGAAAAAAGTTAAAAACAGTAGTAATGAAATTAACGCCTCCAAACAAAGTAAAAATTCGGATTACCAAGAAAATGTAGATAAAAATATCCCAGAAACATTGACTGAAATTTTATATAAAATCCATAAAATAACTCAGGATATTCTAACGCGGTGTGCCGTCGTCTACTTGATAAAAAACCATAATAAAGTTAGTGATATAGAGGAGGATATCAAAAACCTTAAAAAGCGTCGCACTGAAAAACAAGTTCAGATTAAACGTCTAGAAGAACAAATACAGAATAAGAAATTACCTAATGGTAGAGATATAACAGGAGAAAGATATAATCAAGCATTTGATAATTTAATCAATCAAGTACCTCAAGACAATGAAGAGTACGCAGAATGGATAGCTAGCTTATTAAATAAAGTCTCACATTTACCGTATCCTATCGATTATTTGTATAGCGATTTAACTTGGTATAAAAATGAATAAGGAAAAATTATTGTTTACTTTAATGGCTGGGCTAAATTTCACTTTCAAATTTGTTGTAATAAACGCCAACTTCATTTCTTTAAACGCTTTCTAGAAGACCATAAAGCTCTTAAAGAAAGTGAGAAAGGAGAAACAAAACTTTCAGGTAGTTTGGTTACACTACGTTCTGTACAGTTGTTGTGGCAAAAAGGTGAAGGCGCTGGTGAGCCGTGGAAAGTTAATAAATTAGCTTTGCATTGTACCTATGATGCTCGTTTATTGACAGCAGAGGGTACTGAAGAAGTAAGACAAGAAAAGACTGATACTACACAAAAAAAAGTTACTAAACCAGAAAGTAATAAAAATCTCGATAGCGATGAACAAAAAAGCCTGAATAGAAATATATCTTCATTGTCTCGGCTTAATAATTCATTTGCTCGTCCCAGTAAGCCAATTTATCGAGGTCAGTCTAACATAATTGTTGGTGTTAGTTTCCATCCTGTTGAATTAGCAACACTTGTTGTAGTTGATATAATTACTAAAGAAAAAATCATCTGTAAAACAGTCAAACAGTTACTAGGTGATGCTTTTTCTCTCTTAAGTCGTAGACGACGGCAACAAGTGCATTTTCGTAAAGAAAGAGAAAAAGCTCAGAAAAAAGACTCTCCTTGTAATATGGGCGAATCGCAACTAGAGAATACGTTGATAAATTGCTAGCCAAAAGAATAGTAGAAGTCGCTAAGGAATATCAGGCTAGCTGTATTGTTTTACCAACATTAAAAGACACGAAGGAAATCCGTACCAGTGTAATTCAAGCAAAAGCGGAAGCTAAATTCCCTGGTGATGTAAATGCCCAAAAATTATATGTGAAGGAGTATAATCGCCAGATACACAATTGGAGCTACAGCAGACTTCAAGAATCCATAAAGTCAAAAGCTGCCGAGTTGAAAATTATCCCTCTTCTGTCACTTTCCGAGTATTCTGAATAAAAGGATGAAAAGAAAAAACTCTGGAAGGTAAGCAGGGCAATGGATGTAGAATTACAAATCCTGAAACATTTAGCAAGAGATCCTCATCCAACAGTTGGCATCATAGATGAATATTGTGCAGAGTATAAAGACTTATTTAAAGAAGTAAGAAATTATGAGTGCTTCAAATATTTACACTTGGGAATCATCTCAACGATAAAAAG
>NZ_JACJQJ010000077.1 GCF_014696615.1 Nostoc linckia FACHB-104
ACTCTTGAACGCCAGTTGCTTCAAGTCGGCAAAGCCGCCCAACGCACTGGCTCCTTTTGACAACCTGAGTGCGAAATACACAATTTAAATGCGTAACAGCTGAGGAAACAGTTATGTATAGTAAATCAATAGGTTTTTTCTTTTAATCAAGAGTTTCTCTGCTGGAGATTAGCTAATATCAAATCTCAGAAAATAGTTTTTTGTCATCTTTATATATCATCAAATATTGTGATGATTTTAAATCATTAGCGGTAGTTAATTAATTTTTGTAATTTATTAAAGTGTGTTTTTTGTGAAAATTTTAATCTTGAAAGTATAAATTAGGTCATGGGAAAAAGCAGATTCTCTGTGGGGAATCATGCAATTGAGCCTTGTCCTGATCTAGTTCAACGTTATTTGCGGACATATTGGAGCTGCAATTATGACGACATTATTTGAAAAACTTGGTGGTGCTGCTGCTGTTAACTTAGCAGTTGACAAATTCTATGAACGAGTTATGCAGGACGATCGCATCAAGCACTTTTTTGCTGATGTGGATATGGTGAAGCAACGGGAACACCAGAAAGCTTTTCTAACTTATGCTTTTGGTGGAACTGATAAATATGAGGGTCGCTATATGCGAGAAGCTCATAAAGATTTGGTGGAAAAGCAAGGTTTAAACAGCGAACACTTTGATGCAGTTGCAGAAGATTTGATGGAAACCTTAAAGGAATTGGGGGTTCCTGAGGAATTACTCGCAGAAGTTGCTGCGGTAGCTGCTGCACCACAACAGAGGAAAGAAGTTTTAAATCAATAAGAGTAATTGTCAAATGTCTCAGAGCCAAATTCTTGATTCTGAGGCATTATTTTCATGTGCGATCGCTCAATTTCAGCAGCTAAATTGATGCGTCTGATAGTCAACTTGATGTTGAATCAGCAGTAAATCCACAATCGCAAATTTGCACAGTTAAGAAACAAGCCTCAGCCCCAACAAACCTGCAACAATCAAGCCAATACAAAAAAAGCGCTTCATCTCAGCAGGTTCTCCAAACAGAACTACACCCAGCAAAGCCGTACCTACTGCTCCGATACCAGTCCAAATTGCATAAGCAGTACCCACTGGTAAAGTGCGGAGCGCTTTTGATAGCAACACAAAACTGAGTATCATACAAGCAACAGTAACGATGCTAGGGGCCAGCTTGGTAAATCCTTGTGTATACTTCAGACCGATTGCCCATCCCATTTCTAGCAAACCAGCAATCAGAAGGTAAATCCAAGCCATTGTTTTTTCCCTTACGCACCCAAAATCAGCAAGAAACTAATTCTACTTCTGCTTGAATTATTACAGGCAAAAGGTAATCAGCCTGTCTTTCATCAGGAAGAAATCTGATGTCAGCTTTTTACAAAATAAAGAATAATTACCATAGACTTTCATAGGTAAACTCTACATTGTTCCAGTGAGTTTCTGCCAAAAATTCGCTGAATGTAGTCAAAAGTCCGGGGAATTCCATCCGCAATTTTTGAACATCAGCTTGATACCCTTGATGGCGATACCACTGAATTAAATTGAATAGTTCTTTTTGCCAAAGCAATAAGAAAATCCAAGCTGGTGTTTCTTTGTGGACAACTTTGATTCCTTGCACTTGCGAGAAAGCCTCAGACATTTGTTTGGGCGTTAGCACATCACCAGCTAACTCAAATTCTCGCCCAATATATTGAGCAGGATGTTGAATTACATAAGCTGCTACACGCCCCATATCTTTAGTAGTAATTAAATGTAGCGGTTTGTCAGGTTGAATGGAAAAGGGAAAAACACCCTTGAGGACAGAAGGACGGGTGTACTTTTTCCAAAACTCCTCCATAAATAAGCAAGCCCGCAACATAGTTGTAGCTAAACCAGCAGCTTTGAGAATTTGCTCAACTTGATATTTTTGCTCAATATGGGGAATACCAGATTTCCTATCCGCCCCACCTGCGGAATTATATACAAAATGTTGGATATTAGCTTGTTTTGCTGCTTGTGCAACTTGCTTTGCTCTTTCCACTTCTTGAGGATTGGCCTTGCTACTATCTCCAGATGTAGCGTGACAGTAAACAGCAGCAACTCCTGTAAAGGCTGTGGTGAGGGAGTCTGCATCATCTAGGTTAGCTGCAACTAACTCCACTCCTGCATCATTCAATTTTGCTAGAGAAGGACGGTTAAGGTCGATTTTTCTAGTAATGGCACGCAGGTTTGTTATACCCTGTTCGAGAAAGCCTTTGACAACATTCCCACCAGTTCCGCCAGTAACGCCGATGAGCAAGATTTTATCGGACATTCTTTTACCTAGAGTTCTGCGCTTAAATTAAGTGTATCGAAACGCAGCATAAAGCAAACTATGTTTGATCAGTTGTGGGATATCCCTCTCCTACAGAAGATGCTATCGAATTGATTCGCGCGATCGCTCATGAAATGTTGGATCGTTGGTTAGTGTGGGTTGCAGAAGCTGAATTTGTACCTGAAAATGCACGTATGGCTTTAGCTACTCGCGATTTATGGCTGCGTCGTAGCAGTGCGGAACGAGATCCAGATAACCAAATCGCTGTGCGGCTGTTAGGAGCAGAATTGACTGAGAAACTCGTGCGATCGCTCTGGGGTGGTGATCGTATTCTTAAAGGTGGTAGTTAAAATTTCCACCCCGTAATCAGCATGACAGCCCACACTGATAATACTGATCATATACACTCATACCGAGCTTTGGCACTGCAAGTTACTTGCCATGCAGTTAATCAAGCAAGCGATCGCACTGAAGCTCGTACTTTAATGCAAGCTACTATTAACCGCTTGGCACAACAAATTGCAGCCAGTATTGCTTTTATCGGCTTTGACTGTCGGTTAATTGTTTTACCTGAATATTTCCTCACTGGTTTCCCATTGGGTGAATCTTTGGCAGTGTGGTCAGAAAAAGCCTGTTTGGAAATGCACGGTGCTGAGTATGAAGCTCTCGGTAAAATTGCTCAACAGTATCGTATATTTTTAGCTGGTAACGCCTACGAATTAGACCCAAATTTTCCCGGTTTATACTTTCAAACTTGCTTTGTCATTGACCCCTCGGGCACAATTGTATTGCGCTATCGGCGGTTAAATTCCATGTTTGCGCCCACACCCCATGATGTTTGGGATAAATATCTCGATTGCTACGGATTAGAAGGCGTTTTCCCCGTCGCGAAAACTGCGATCGGCAATTTAGCAGCCTTAGCATCAGAAGAAATATTGTATCCAGAAGTAGCGCGATGTTTAGCAATGCGCGGCGCAGAAATTTTTCTCCACTCCACATCCGAAGTTTATAGCAAAGCACTCACACCCAAAGACGCAGCTAAAATTAGCCGTGCCGTAGAAAATCAAGCTTATGTAGTGTCTGCCAATACAGCAGGCATCGCTAATAGCCCCATCCCTTTTGCTTCTGTCGATGGCGGTTCCAAAATTATTGACCATCGCGGCATAGTATTAGCAGAGACAACCACAGGCGAAAGCATGACAGCCTTCGCAGAGATAGACCTAGCCGCATTACGCCGCGATCGCCGCAGACCAGGGTTAAATAATTTACTTTCCCGCCAGCGATTTGAACTCTACGCCCAGAGTTATCTGCAGTCACAATTTTACCCACCAAACACTATGCTGGAAACAGAAGTAGACCGCAAACACTTTCTCCAAACCCAGCAAGCAACCATAGCGCGGCTAGCTGAATTAGGGGTGATTTGAGGGGGATTGTTGATTGTTGACTGTTGACTGTTGATTGTTGACTGGGAGACAAGGGGACAAGGGGAAACACCAATTACCAAACCCCAAACACCAAACACCAAACACCAAATGACCAAATGACCAAATCAATAGATGTTCGGAATCCTCGGACGGGAAAATTTGACTATGTGATTATACCGCCGCCGCCGAAGTTGCTGGCGCAGTTGTGTAATCGATTGCGACGGGCGCAAGTTCGTTGGCAACAGATAGGTATTGAAGGCAGAGTAGAAGCTTTACAGGAATGGAAACAAGCAATATTAGCAGGACGCGATCGCTTAACTGAAGCTTTGGTGAATGATACGGGAAGATTATCTGTCTCGGAATTAGAAATTGACTCGTTTATTTCTAACATTGACCGTTGGTGTCGGTTGGCACCAGAACTATTACAGGAAACTGCCAAAAATACATCGATCCCGTTTATCGCCCTGCAACAAACAGCTGTTCCCTATCCCCTGGTGGGGATAATCAGTCCCTGGAATTTGCCCTTGTTGCTGTCTACGATTGATGCTATTCCTGCATTGCTAGCGGGTTGTGCTGTTGTCGTTAAACCAAGTAAAAATGCTCCCCGCTTTGTCGCGCCATTAATATCAACCATCAATGCTGTGCCAAAATTGCGGGATGTGTTTACTTTTGTGGAAGGATCTGGCGAAACAGGAACAGCTTTAATTGAACATGTGGATTTAATCTGCTTTACAGGTAGTACCAACACAGGACGCAAAATTGGCGAACTTGCCGCCAAAAAGTTTATTCCGGCTTTATTAGAATTAGGAGGAAAAGACCCGGCAATTGTTTTAGGATCGGCTAATTTAGACTTAGCAACTTCAGCACTTTTGTGGGGTTCAGTTGTTAATACAGGACAGTCTTGCCTTTCAATTGAGCGCATTTACGTTGCCGAAACTATATTTGAGAAATTTGTCGCCCAGTTAGTAGCTAAAGCCCAAAAAGTAAAATTAGCTCACCCCACATTAGAAAGTGGAGAAATCGGGCCGATTATTTCCGAAAAACAAGCAGCAGCAATAAGCGATCATCTTTTAGATGCAATCGAAAAAGGTGCTGTAATTCACTGTGGTGGTAAAGTTGAAGAATTGGGCGGAGGCTGGTGGTGTCGCCCTACAGTGTTAACTCGGGTCAATCATTCCATGAAAGTGATGACTGAAGAAACATTTGGCCCCATTATGCCTGTGATGCCATTTTCTAATATTGAGGAAGCGATTGAATTAGCCAATGACTCTGTATATGGATTAAGCGCGGCTGTCTTTGCTCAACCAGAAGAATTAGCAATAGAAGTCGCCCAGCGCATAGATGCAGGCGCTATTAGTATTAATGATGCAGGGCTTACCTCAATCATGTACGAAGGAGAAAAAAATTCTTTCAAATTATCTGGTTTAGGTGGTTCACGCATGGGTGCAGCAGGGTTAAAAAGATTTATGAGGAAAAAAGCCTTTTTGATCAAAACTAATTCTGCAAATGACCCTTGGTGGTTCGAGAATAGTTAAGAAAAAATTCAAATTTGGTAATTTAACATTCAAATCTGATAAGTGATATCAAGTCCGGTTAATTAATTATGATGCGGGCATCTATGCAAAAATTGGGAAACCGTCTTTCCCCCTGCTCCCTGCCCCCTGCGGTCTTCATTATAAGTCTTTAACCGAACACAATATGATTCCTAGCAGCTAATTTCAAGGAGTTTTGTATGTCTACAATCCGAGAAGGAATGCCCGTGCTTGTCCGTCATGAAGGAGAATGGATAGGCACGTATACGCTAGTAGATAATGCGGGGAAAATTCTCGATCAGCATGAATCTCACCTCAGCTGCCAGTTTCCAGAAGATTCCACCTATCCTTACTACCAAATTAATCGCTACAAATGGTCTAACGGCAAGCAAGAAGAACATCAATTTCCTGGCACATATAAAGATAAAACCCTGTTTTTTGATACTGAGCGAATTTTAGGCAAAGCCTGGGAAATAGATGATTCTACAGTGATTTTGTGGTTTGCTTATAAAACAGCACCAGACTTGAATTTATATGAAATGATTCAAATTAGCCCTGATAATAACTATCGTGCCCGTACCTGGCATTGGTTTAAAAATCATCAAATTTACCAACGCACTCTCATACAAGAAGAACGTTTACGGTAGGTAGGGCGGGGTAATAGATAATAAGTAATAGGTAATTAGAATTTTTCATTTCTTCTACAAATACCTGATTCAAAAGCGATCGCCTCTCAAGCCACCAAAAATCCTTGGCAAAAAGATGCGATCGCCCACTATCCCCTAGATTTGTGTTTAAACAAAAATGCGACCGATGGGTAAGGATACAGCATTGCTGTACCCTTATGAATCATCCATCTGCCGCAAACATGATTTGCATGGCTATGAGGTCGAGGAACTGTGCATCAAGAATCTAAAGCTACAGCATTAGATCTAGCGATGTTTTTTTGTGATGAATTCTATATTTTGTGAGGGTGGTGAATTTGTAATTACTTGATCAATGTGGGATCACTACAAGAATTTTCGCTACTTTCTAGTGTTGACAAATCATTGTCTACAACTCCATCCCATGAATAGTTACAGATTTTAGTGCGAAGTAATGTACCAAGTGTCGCGTTAATTGCTAGAGCAAAGGAATCAATAAAAACGAGATTCACAAAGCGATTAATCATTTAACCCTCTTGAGGTAACGAAAGCATCCAGTGATACTTGTCATAGAACTACAAATGGTACAATCGCTTTTCCAGAAATATACTGATTAATTTTTTACATTGACAACATATCTTTGGGTACTATTACCAAGAATGACCTATAGCTCTTGTGTAGCACGTATCTTAGCCGCCAAAAACACCAGACGGAAAATATACTCATTCTACAAGATAGTGAAATTGTGGAAATTATACCATTTTGAAAAAAACCACGACAGATCGGTAGGGGCACGGCATTCGCAATCTTTTGGCATATCAAATATCTTACTGGTGCCGTGCCCTTACAAAGAATTTATCTCAGCACTTTCAAGGTAATAAAGGCGAACGAATATAGCCCCATTTCCCACCTTGAAATGTGTAGTCAATAATAGGAATATTAGAACTATCAAAGCCAATATTTTTTATCCATGTGCCAGCTATATTTACCATAGCCATACCATCCTGAAAACTCAAAGCATTAGGCAGTTCTACCTTGATAATTGACTTGCCAGTTTTATCTATATAGCCAAATTTATTGCCAATTTTCACCAACGCTAACCCTGATGAAAATGAGCCTAATTCTGAGATAAAGTTACCCGCATTAGAGGCTAATTGACTACTCGAAATGACCAATTTCCCTGTTTTATCTATAAAACCAAAACCTTGTTCTGAATATATGCACGCCAAGCCCTCAGAAAAATTCTTAGCATCATAAAATTGCGGTGCAATTACTGTTTTACCAGTAGAGTCAATATAACCCCAATTAGAAATGCCGTTTGTACTAAAATCTACTGCTGCCAAGCCTTCAGTAAATCGCTTGGCGTTATTAAATTGAGGGGGAATTACCACTTTACCAGTTTTATCTATATAACCATATTTATTATTTACCTTAATAGCTGCCAACCCAGAGGCAAAATCTGCAATATTATAAGGTTGTGGTTCAATCACAAATTTACCAGTTTTATCAATAAATCCTGTTCTTTCGGAGTCAATTCGCACCGCCGCCAGCCCATCTGAAAAATTATTCACTTGTAATGAGTTAGCACCTGGATAGGTAACTGTGAATAAAAGCTTGCCAGTTTTATCAATAAATCCTATTTTTTCTTCTACCTGAACTTGTGCTACTTCCTCAATAAAATCTGCTGGTTGTTGGACAAATTGTGCTGGGATAACTAATTTACCTGTTTTGTCGATATAACCCCATTTATCCCCAATTTTGACAGGCGCTAACCCAGAAGAAAATTTCTGAATTCCATCAAATTTAGCAGCTATCACTAATTCACCTATTTTATTAATAAATCCATACTTTCTATTAACTTCTGCACCTGCTAACCCTTCAGAAAAATTGGTAAATCCTCCCATTTCTGGCGGAATTGTAAAAGGTTGCTTCCCACCAGCAATGTATTCTAAGGGTATAGTTCTGGCTAAATTTAAAGATTGGCAGATAATTGCTGCTACCTCACCTCGAGTAGCACCTTTATTCGGTTGTAATTGTTTGATGTTGGGGTAGTTAACTACTATTCGCCCAATTGTTCCTGTAGCTAGAGATTTTCTTGCATAATCTGGAATCTGTGCTTCATCATTAAAATGCTGTTTGAGTATGCTTTCTGGATTATCTGGAGTACTAAAATTGAGATGGTTGCTCAGAATTGCGATCGCCTGTACTCTGGGAATAGCTTGAGATGGTCTAAAAGTACGGTCTGGATAGCCAGTAAAAAATCTCCGTTGATAAGCAGCTTGAATGGCTTTATATGCCCAATGACTATTAGGAACATCTTTAAATTCCATTCCTGGATTTTTTACTTCGCTATTAGGAAAGGCATTTAATAATAAAACTGCAAATTCAGCCCGATTAATAGTTGTCTGGGGGCGGAATGTTTGATCTGCATATCCTCTAATTATATTGCGTTCCGCCAGTTGAGTAATACAATCTTTGGCTATTTGATTTTTTATATCAGAAAATGCTGAGGCTTTAGATATGAATATATGACCTAATAATGTAACGATTAGTGAAGTGTTTGCAATTAATTTTAAGCTGGTATTCATCTAGTATTTTGTAATAGCTAATATAAATGACATTGCTGGTTTACGCTTATGTGTGAAGTAACATCACAAGACAAGCTATTCTGCATTTAAGAAAATATATTTAACTTTGTCAATAGTCAACGAATTAAAGTAACGCACTTTTCCAAAGCTTTGAATGCGTTAAGGCTAAGGCCTAACGCATCCTACTCGGCTGGAATTTTGTGAGCAATTAAATAATATCTACAATTATTAGCTTTTCCGCCTTTTGTTTCTACTAGTTTCTAGCCACAGTACTGTTGCGCTACCTATTGCATAAGCAATTATATCCTTCCAATCAAATGAACTGCCCAATACTACAACCGCAATCTTATATTTTCCTAATCCTAAAACATTTACAAAATTAAAATATTGCAGAATCTCGACAACACAAGCAAAGATAAAAACTGATAAAGCCAAAATTGCTGGTTTTATCTGCCAAAAAGTTTTCACAAAGCAATAAATTAATATCACTACTAAAACATCACCGACAAAAGGACGTATAAACCTGTCATCGATAAAAACAGCAATACATACCTCTACGACAAATAGTAGGAGCGTTAAATAGAAATATTTTTTATCAAACCTAAGCATCTGAGTAGTGAAAAGTAAATCTGTAGTATTATATAAATAAAACAAATTTAATTCAAATCGAGATTGTTATGGCAAATTTCGGTTTAGATGAAGCTATAAAAGTTGCAAATGATGCAATATTTAACAAATTAAATAGAAATTTAACAGATGTAGAAATAATAATTATTAAAGGTGCATGGCAGCGGCAGGAATATGATGAAATTGCTGCCAAAAATCAGTATGCAACTACTTATATTAGTCAAGATGTCGCACCAAAACTCTGGAAGAATTTAAGTGATGCTTTAGGAGAGAAAGTCAAGAAAAGTAATTTTAAAGAAGCCCTAAAACGCCAATGGGAAAAGTTTATCTCTCCTGATTTTAATACATACTCTGTTAGCCAGCAGGATGAAGCCGAAGAAAATCTGCCAATTAAAAATCAGACAGCAAGTAAATCAGCATCTATAAATGAATTAAGTAATGATATTTATGTTAAGCGAACTGAAATCGAAACAGTTTGTTATGAAACTCTCCTACAACCTGGTGCGCTAATTAGAATTAAAGCTCCGAGTTTGATGGGTAAAACTTCATTGATAATACAGGTAATAAAACATTTAGATCAACAAGGATATCGCAATGTTATTTTAAGTTTTGAATTAGCAGATAGAAATACTCATTTTACCCAACTGAATAAATTTTTGCGTTGGTTTTGTAGCAATATTAGTCGCGAACTAGGATTACCCAGCGAGTTAGATGAATATTGGGATGAAGAGGGTATGGGAGCAAAAGTAAGTTGTACGACTTACTTTGAAGAATATTTATTAGCTGCTATCGATAGTCCTTTAGTTTTATGCTTAGATAATGTAGATTTACTCTTTCCATATCCTGAAATTTACGAAGATTTTTTTGGATTGTTACGTTCTTGGTATGAAAAGGCCAGAAGTAGACAAATTTGGAAGAAGTTACGATTAGTACTCATACATTCTACTGATGTTTATATTCGGCTAAATATTAATCAATCTCCTTTTAATGTGGGATTACCTCTAGAATTGGCAGAGTTTACCCGTGAACAAGTCCAAGATTTAGCCCAACAACATCAACTTAATATTAATGTAGATGCAAATATTATAGATTCTCTGATGAATTTAGTAGGAGGACATCCTTATTTATTAGAAATGGCATTTTCTTACTTAAAAAATCATCCTAATGTTAACCTACAACAGATATTAACAGAAGGAACTACAGAAACTGGTATTTATGCACATCATTTGCGAGAACATTGGTTGAATTTACAACAACATCATGAATTAGCAAGTGCTTTTAAAAAAGTTGTGGATTCTCAAATTTCTGTGTTATTAGAGCCGACTTTAGCTTATCAATTGCAAAGTATGGGGTTGGTAAAACTTGCTGGTAATTTGGTAGAGATTCGCTGCAGTTTATATCGGCAGTATTTTCGCATAAGGTTGTAGTAGAAACGATAATAATTCGGAGTTAATAAATTTACTTAAAATCTTCAATTGGGTAGATTGGTTTTCATGAATTAAATCAATATTTCTGCAGCTAATTCGGATATAATACATATCAAATAATGTTGGCGATACATCAATATATTCTAGAGGGCACAGCAGTGCCATGCCCCTACAATCTGTCGCATTCTCTTTTCAAATTGCCTACAGTTACAAGATAGATGAAAATTTACGAAAACCTAGCTACAGATAGTTTTTTAGTAAAGGCAATGCTTTGCCTTTACCTTACCAAAGTATTTGTATAAAAGCCAAATTTCAATAGAAACCCTAAAATGAACCCCATTTGACTGTTTGTTGGTCTTTTCTGGCAGTTTTGACTACTCGATAGCCTCTGGAAGTTGCCCAATCTTGAGCAGCTTTTTCTAATGTTGGTTCACCACAATTGAGATAGGCAAGAGCTAAATTTTTATTGCCGTTTTCTTTCAAAACTTTAACTAAAGTTTCTGTGGTATCTTTACCACCAATACTAATAAAAGAATATAGGGCATAAGATAACGTCCGGGGGTCTTTTGATGCTAAATCTTTGAGCAAAACATCTTTCGTCATTTCCCAATTGTTGCGTAATTCTTCTCCTTTACTTTTAGCTATTAATAAATGCACTTTATCTGCATCTGATACTGGTTGCCAGTTGAGTTTTTCTAAAGCTACACCAACCATTGGGCTAGATGCCCAATCAGTTAAATTTTTGGTTAATGGTTCAATCGCTTTGGGATCGCCAATATCTGCCAAAACACTAGCTGCATTCGTTCTCGTCCTCGCGTCGGGTTCTTTCAGTGCTGCTAGCATTGGTTCTAGCGCAGGTTTACCCATCGCACCCATAGCAATTACAGATGCAGGATCATCCTTCTTAAAGCCAGGTAGCACCTGATCAACTATCTTGGGATTTGTGGCTGCAATATCCTTGAGTGCAGTTTTAGCGGCGTTGGCGATGCGGGAGTTGGGATGGTTGACATTAGCGACTAAAGGCTTAACAGCACGGGTATCTTTGAGTTTTCCCAGTGCGATCGCAGCTGCTGCATGAGTTTTAATTTCTGCAGAAGATGCAGAGGCTTTCACGGGAGTATTTAGCACAGCAATTAAAGGTTCGACAGCTAGCTTATCTCCTAGATTTCCTAATGCTTCCGCTGCTTGATCTGTGCCAAAAGTCGGAGGCTTTTGGATGTAAGCGGCTATCAGTTCTTTGACATTTTTTTCATCTGCTAGACGCTGAACTTTAGAATCTTTTACTGCGCCCAGATTGCAAGCGCTGAGAGTGAGGAAAAGTAGACAAGTTGCAATTATATGGTGTTTCATAATCAATAGTATTTCGGTTATGCAGATATGATATTTAAGCTTTTTTTGGCGAAACCTGCTTGGGAGAAAAGACAATGCAGAAGTCTAAAGATTTGACACCTGATACATCAAAATCTTTGGTTTCTTGGAGATGAGAAACTATCGTCTCATGCTCATAGTTGAGGTTTTCATAGGCATAAGCTAATAATTCTTCTGTCCATTCTTTAAATAAAGCAAATACCAAATTGACTTTTTTAATTGCCTCATTGCGTGTTTTTTCATCCATTTCGATATTTGCCAGCATTTTATGGTCGCTTGTCATCGCATGACCAGATTCTTTACTAAAATGGAACTCTCCACAGTAACGCAAATTAATCCCCATTTCTTGTTCAATTTGGACTGCGAGGTTTCCCATTAACTTAAATAATACGTTCCCAGTTTCTTCAATAGCTTCAATAATTGCTAGGCGGACAATACTGGATGAACTATAAATTATAGACGCTAGTTTGTGAGATAACATCCGGTTTACGGCAGTGCGATCGCTGTAGAAAAACTCTAAATATTCTGTAGGTGAAATTTTTTCGCGATCAAAGCCCAATTTGATATAGTCTTCTAAATACCAAGGCCAGTGATGATCGTCTTCATAGGAATGTTCGTTTACCATAGCCTGATATGGGTCTGAGGTTGGTTCTTGACGCATAACATAGCGATTCAGGTCACCAAAGCTCATAATAAAAGGAGCCATACAGGGATAAAATTCTAAACGCTGACGTGCTGATAAACTCTCATCCCGTAAAAACTCAAAAAATGGCAATTGGCTGTACTGTTTCTTGAGTTTGAAAATGTGAATTAATATAGATTTCATGTTTAGTTTTCCCAGATTACAAGTAATAGTAATTCGTAGTTCGTAGTTAATTTGGATTTAGCAGGAATTATTGGTACACTTTGATTTTTGGGAAAAGGCAGAAGAAAAAATTTTTCTCCTGCCTAATTCTGTAGTTAGGAAGCATGTTTTAACGCTAAGTACCGGAGCAATACTACTCGGTTAAGAGCTTTGAACTCAAAATTGGTTTTGAGTTAAAGGTTAAAGGTTCTTGATTTCCCTTTTACCATTCCCCTTTTTTCCCTTCACCGACAAGTATTGAGTACCTGTCAATTCAGATAACACTATATGCATCTTGGGGCTAAAAAAGAATTGTGGTGATTAATATCATCACAATCACTTATTTCAGCTTATTTGTATTTTCTCTAATAAACTCATTCCATAGTTGAGTCTAAATCAGGGATATTTTCAGCATATTGAAATTGCTAGATTCAGTGTGATTGAGTGAAACTCAGTTAAATTCAGGTAAATTCAGGTGTAGGATGCTTTACTAACGCATCCTACTTTGGCGGTTCTAAAACTAGAACTGAAGGAACTTGATCAGGCGCGGCTAAACGTAGCAATCCATAACCAATACCTGCCAATCCAGTCATTAAACCGGGAGTTTCCACACCGGAGGGAACGCCACAAAGCCAACCATGTTGATTAATACTTTCGAGAATAATTGCCGCAAAGCGATTAACTTGAGGTTGCCATTGGGAATGATTGAGAGTGAGGCTGGCTTGCAAAAGCAATTCTAAATTACCTAAATCACCGTGACAGAGTGAGTGATTAGTACCAAATCCCTCAGCTATAGTTGTTTTCAAAGCTGTGTTGATTTCCGATCTCATTTTTGCATCATCAAGATAAGGCAGACTGCGTAGACGCGCTAAACCAATTCCTGTAGCACCGTGACACCAAGCACACATACAACTAAGCTGATTGTCTTTGTCTGCTAAGACTGTATTACTAAAATTGCGTAAATCTAACCAATTTCCTACTTTTGGTAAAAAGAGACTGTTCTCGTATTCCAAAGCAGCTTTAGCTGCATTACTAAAACGCTGTTCTCCTGTGATTGATGCCAACTCCAATAGCGCCAAAGCTATCCCAGCTACACCATGAGAAAAACCTGTGAGTGGTTTTTCTGCAAACATCTGATTTTTCCATCTCCAACCAATGCCACGAGGCATTTTTTCGGCACAAGCAAGTAACCGATTGCCACATTGGATGGCGACAGCCAGGATATTATCGCTTGGTTGACAGCGATATAGTCCTAACAAGCTGACAATACATCCAGCTGCACCGCTAATAATATCAAATTCCTCATCTTGCTCAATGAGATTGGGGAGATGGTTAACTATCTTTTGGGCTTCTGTTAACAGTTCTGGTTGATCCCACAACACACCCAAATGTGTGAAAGTATAAATTATGCCTCCCCAGCCACCAAAAGCACCAATAGATTTGATATCTGAGCGAAACTTTTCCGCTAGGTATCGCATTGTTCTCAGCGCTGCTTGGGCGAGATTTGTATAACGTTGCTCGCCTGTGACAGCACCTAGATGAGCTAAGAATAAAATTATTCCTGGTAAACCATCGTATAAATCTAATCTTAAAGATACTAGCGACCATTGACGCTCGTCTTTGAATGTCAAACCAATCCAGGAAGCATCTTTTTCGCCACGTATGGCTAAAAAATCTAAGCGATCGCCAATTTCACAAGCCGCCGCTAAGATTTGATCGCGGTTAACTGTTGTCTGGGGTTCTGCGATCGCGTAGCTGGGAAAAGAAGTGTCAGCTAATCCTAGATGCACTGTTGCTAAAGAAGCGCGGATAAACCACTGCTGTTGTGCCATATCCCAGTCGCTGAATTTTTCTAAGCGACGGTACACCAGATCAATGCTGGTTTTTTCTAGAAAATCAGGGATACATTGCCCAGAACTACCCCAAATATGCTGCGAGTTGGGACGCGTTACAAATAGAGGAATATCACCCCGCAACAAGTCTTCTCGCTCTACAGGTAGCGCTTGCTTTAATGAAGGTTCATGCTGTGCCTGAAGCCAAAGTAAATCAAAATGGCGATCGCGTTCTAGAGCATCCCGCAAGCGATCGGGATGAAAGCTTTCATCTAACAACAGACTATAGTTGCGCGTGAGATTGAGGATAACTCTAATTTCATCCTCAGCAAAAGCTGCGATCGGGCCTGATTTTGCTAGTAACTCTGCTCGATATTTAACGAGTAACTGATAAATATTGGTAAATCCAGTCAGAATTTCTGCTGTATAGTCGAGTAAATTGACATTAGCGCCATTCAAAGTTGGTAAATTTCCATCTGCTGGCATCTCTAGCCGCTTATGTGTTAGCCGCATCTCATCAGTTCCCGTACCTTCCCAGTAAGGCAGCTGATGCGGCGTAAGTTGCCCTTGTTTTGAGCCTAAACCACTCAAATCAATGCCTTCAGCCTGATTGTTACCCCAAACACGCTGCGGTAGTAAACCTATACCTAAAACTGAGTCAGCCATTTTATCGCTAACCACAACATTGGCTTGGGAGTCATTGGTTTTACCTATTTTGGGATGGAACAAAGCTTCTAAGTCAACCAAAATTGGATGTTCGCCAGCAGCAATTAAATTTTCTGAATGAAAATCAGTCGCTTGCAAGGCATAAAGTAAAGCTAGGTAGCCTCCTTGACGCTGATAAAAACGCTGAATTTCTGCTTCTGTTTGACAGGTTTGGGGTTTGACAAACTCAACCCAACCATAATCACCACCATCTATAAGTTTTAAAATACCAAAAGGTGGATGATTGCCACGGGCATTCAGCCACATGAGAAGTTCTTGAAAATGGAAATCTACTGCCAAGGATCTTGGCTTATAGACTAATTGCAAGCCAGAACTAAATTTAGCAATTAAAACAGAACGCCCACTTTTATGACTATCCCCAGCACCACCCTGTAACTCTATTAGTAACCCAGGTTTATCTTCAGGACTAAATTTAGCTTGAATTTTCTGCAAATCTGCACATAAATGTTGTAGAAACTCTAAACTAAATGTCAGCCAATGATTGATACAAATAGTAATTTGGCGAGCCAATACCGGATATTCTTGCAAAATAGCAAGGGCAACATCTCGCTGGCGTAAACGCTCTCCAAAACTGCGAAATCGCTCTTGAGGTGTATCACCTGTAAGTAATCCTTGCAGTCGAGCTACATTTAATTCTAAAACTAGGGTGCGGTTTAAAATTTGACGCAACTGTATAATCAAATTTGTCAAAAGTATGTCTGTAACTGTTTCCTGTTCAAAGGGTAGTTCTGAATACTGTTGACTCAGATTCTGAATACCTGCATCTAAATGATTTAAAGCTTGGCAGATTAGCGGTTCAATTAAATATATAAATGAATTAGTTTCTACATTTTGTGTTGCATCTGGCAGATGCAGGGGCTCAAACTCAGAAGTAGTAGAAAATGCCTCGGCAATTTGTTTTAACCAAGTTGGAGTTTCAGGAAAACGTTGCTGTACTGCTTCTATGGGTTCACCCAGCAGTGATAAAAATTGCTCTTCATCTATCCCATCCATTGCCAAACGTTCGGCAAAGAAAGATTTTTTCGTAAAAGGATCTTGATTGCGCCAGCGTTGCATCCGATTTTGAGCTAGATGCAGATTTACCTGCTGATTTTGAATTTGATTTTCTCCAACAAAGAGCGATGCAATCCTTTCCTTTAAATCCATCGCACCATACCAAGCATCTGCTTGAAAGTATTCTTGATTCACTTTAACTAACTCCTGCAAAGTGAGAGAGAAAGTTTTAAATATCTACAAATAAAAGGAGAAGAGAAGTTATTATTACTTCTCTTAACTCCCTGTGGTATATGCACCGAATCCTGTAAATATTAATAATTTTATTTTTAAAAGATTCGGTTAAAGTTTATATTCCTAGGAAACAACTTTTAACTATTCCACTATTCAGATAATTATCTAGCTAGCATTAACTATTACTTTGGAGCACTACATGGGTTACATTTCGAGCAGTTACCACCAGTACCGCATCCTGTGCCGCCACCGCCACCGCCACCGTCACCGCCTCTACCGCCTGCAATAGTTTCTAGAACTTCATCTGATAACTCAGCAATACCTGCTGGATTTTCTGGTAGATTAGAGCGTTGTTCTTCACTCAGGCTTTCGCGATATTCTCTATCTTTCCAAGCGCGAATGATATCTTGTTGTGACATAATTTTTCTCCTTGACAAAAGTTGTAATTGTTGATGAAGCAAGTTTGTTTTGCTTGCTGATTCATAGTATGTTCGATAATTTTGTTGTATAGTTGAGTCGAAATCAGTTCTGTTTTCAGGCAATTAAATTTAGTGAGTTCAGGTGAATTCAGGTAAACTCAGTTAAATTCAGTTAAATAGATAAATTCTAGGTTTTTGAGTTAAAAGTTAAATAATAATGTTGAGTTAAGTAAGCATGGAAGAATACATCTATAGCGACTATGTAACCTGCATTTCTCACAAGCAGCAGATATAGCAGATGTAGGTTGGGTTAAGCGCAGCGCAACCCAAAATGGATCTAGAAAGCTTAACCTATATTTTGGTGTTGGGTTTTCTTACGTCAACCCAACCTACTTGGTGAGAAATTCGTAGTAAAAGTTGTGAAATTAGTTATCAATAGAGGTCACATTAAAGGAGTATTTACAAATGATTGAGGACTGCTAGATCTACATTGATCAATGACAAAATACTTAATAGCCTTATCCGTAATCCATCACTAATGACTAATGAAGAATCCCAAAGCTTTGCTCATCAACTAAGCTACAAATATCAAGCAGGAGGAAGCCTACCCCCTGAAGCTCCTACCTATATAGTTCGTGAAGCAGACCACGAACTATACAATGCTTTATTAACTGGCGAATATTGTTATGTTCTCAATTCCCGACAAATGGGTAAATCCAGCTTGCGAATTAGAACTATGTGCAAACTCCAAGCACAAAATATTCATTGTGTCGAAATTGAATTAAGCGGAATTGGTAGCCAACAAATTACAGCATCGCAATGGTATGGCGGGATTATTCAAGAATTAATCAGTGGATTTGAGCTACAGGTAAATCGCCGGAATTGGTTGCGCGAAAGAGAGGATTTATCGCCTGTGCAACGCTTAGGAGGGTTTATTGAAAATGTCTTGCTAACGCAAATTCAGCCGAAAGTTGTCATTTTTATTGATGAGATTGATAGCGTTTTAAGTTTAAACTTTCCTACAGATGAATTTTTTGCTTTGATTCGTCACTGCTACGATAAAAGAGCCAGCAACCCAGAATATCAAAGACTGACTTTTGCATTATTAGGTGTAGCAACACCAGCAGATTTAATTCAAGATGATAATGCAACTCCTTTTAATATTGGTCGAGCCATTGAATTAAAAGGGTTTCAACTGCACGAAAGTATGAGTTTAATGCAGGGTTTGGTAGACAAAGTTAGCAATCCTGAAGCGGTTTTTCAAGAAGTGCTGTATTGGACTGGAGGACAACCATTTTTAACCCAAAAGCTTTGTTGGTTAATTTCCCAAGAATCAGGAGTGCAAACACCCCAGTCTATCAAGCATTTGGTGAGAAAGCGCATCATTGAGAATTGGGAATCTCAGGACGAACCGGAGCATTTGCGGACAATTCGCGATCGCATTTTGCGAAATTCTCGTTCCAGTACATCCTTGTTATTGCTGTATAAAAAAATTTTAAAACACGGAAAAATAGCTGCAAGTAATGCTGATGTGTATTTAGAGCTACGGCTTTCTGGCTTAGTAAAATTGCATCAGAGCAAATTAGTTGTAAAAAATAACATATATAAAACAGTTTTTGACTTAAATTGGCTAGAAAAACAGTTAAATAACCAAAATAATTACCAAAGTTTACTACCATTTTGGCAAGTCGCCGTTACCAGTTTGACTATCACCTGTATAATTATTGGCATGAGAAGCCTAGGCTTTTTACAAGCATGGGAACTGCAAGCTTACGATCAACTGATGCGATCGCGGCCTGATGAAGGCAGAGATCCACGGTTATTATTAGTTACCATCACAGAAGCAGATGTCCATTCCCAACCAATTGCAGAACGCAAAGCCGCTTCCTTATCTGAGCGTGCTTTTACACAATTACTCACAAAATTAGAACAGTCAAAACCAAGAGCCATTGGTTTAGATATCTATCGAGAATCGCCTTTAGGAGGCGAATACAAAAATTTAGCTCAAAAAATCAAAGATAGTAATAATCTCTTTATTATTTGTCGATATGGAAACCCGGGGATTAAACCGCCTCCGGAAATATCAAAACATGGTCAAGGCTTTAATAATGTCGAACTAGATTTTGATGGTGTTCTCCGCCGACAAATATTAGCTGTAGATGCTGCATCTCCTTGTCAAAGTAAATATTCTTTTGCTTGGAAACTAGCAGTTAGTTACTTAGAAACCAACGGAATTCAAACAGATTTTACGCCAGATAATTACTTAAAACTGGGAAAAATCAAATTTAAAACCTTAAGCGCAAATTCAGGCGGTTACTACAATATTAATGCTAGCGGTCATCAAATATTACTCAACTATCGCGCCTCAAAACAAATTGCTGAAGCAGTTACTCTACAACAAATTTTGAGTAATCAATTTAATCCTGAACTCGCGAAAAATCGCATTATTCTCATTGGCACTATCGACCCTAGTTTTAACGATCATAATTGGCGGACACCTTACAGTACTGGTTCTTTCCCCGTTGAAACTATGACAGGTGTAGAAATCCAAGCACATATGGTTAGCCATATTCTGAGTACAGTATTGGATCAGCGACCCTTAATTTGGACTTGGTCAAAACCAGTGGAAATGATGTGGATTTGGAGTTGGTCTTTAATCGGAGCTTTGCTAGCTTGGCGTTTGATTTCACTGCGTCTACTTTTATTAGGAAGTGGCGTAGCTTTAAGTGTTTTATATGCAATTTGTTGGGGGTTAATAACTTTCAATGGAGGTTGGATACCTTTATTTTCATCAGCTTTAGCTTTAGTGGCTGTGGAAATTAGTTTAGTTATTTATAGGTATAAAAGGTTGGAAACATATGAATAGAAGGGAAGACATGAAAAAACCTTGAGTCTCATTTAAGAATCAGAAGGAAAGTCATGAACATCTATAAAAACACTTTTTTAGTATGTAGATATAGTGCTGTTAATATAGCAACTTTAGCTAGGTTGTTGACATTTTTGGGAGGATTAGCGATGCTTAGTATCGCACTTCCCCACACTAGCGCACTTGCTCAAATCACCCCCGATGAGACTTTGGGTGCGGAACGTTCAGTTATTACCCCCAATGTCAATATTAAAGGTGCTACGGCAGACCAAATTGAAGGTGGGGCAATTCGCGGCAGTAATCTGTTTCACAGTTTTAGCGAATTTAATATCCAAGATGGACAGCGAGTATATTTCGCAAATCCTGGGGGGATAAATAATATCTTGAGTCGAGTTACAGGTAACAACCCCTCGAATATTTTGGGAACCTTGGGTGTTAATGGTAGTGCCAATTTATTTTTAATCAATCCCAACGGCATAATTTTTGGGCAGAATGCACGCTTGGATCTTGGGGGTTCGTTTGTAGGGAGTACAGCGAATGCGATTAAGTTTGGTGATAGTACAAAGTTTAGTGCCACTGCATCCCAAACTAAACCCTTATTA
Organism: Nostoc linckia FACHB-104; assembly: GCF_014696615.1. GTDB lineage: Bacteria > Cyanobacteriota > Cyanobacteriia > Cyanobacteriales > Nostocaceae > Aulosira > Aulosira linckia_A. Next base: position 20,424 of record NZ_JACJQJ010000077.1, read on the forward strand.
ACAATAACGGCTCCCATTGGCTTGCAATTTGCAGGTAATACAGGCAGTATTCAGGTGCAAGGGGATGGTCAAGGTCAAAGGTCAACGTCTGAACTTATTGATACTAATACTGCTTTGCGTGTGCAGCCAAATCAAACCTTAGCTTTGGTAGGCGGTAATCTAGCCCTAGAAGGTGGAACTCTGAAGACAGGCGGGGGACGGATTGAATTAGGTAGTGTTGCTGGCTCCGGTATAGTTAGTTTAACCTCAATAGACTCTGGTTTTGCTCTCGGATATTCAGACGTACCAACTTTTGGAGACATTCAACTATCAGGTGGAGCGGTAGTAGATGCAAGTGGCGCTGGTGGTGGTGATATCCAAGTCCAGGGAAGAAGGTTAACTTTACGGGATGGTTCTCAAATTGAAGCCAGTACTTTGGGAGCGGGAGCGGGAGGAACATTAAATGTCACCACTTCAGAATCCATAGAACTTATAGGAGCAACACCTGATGGTGAGTCTTTTAGCGCTTTGTTTACCAAAGTCTATCAGGGAGCCACAGGTGCCGGAGGAAATTTAACTGTGAAAACGGAGCAGTTGAGCTTTCGAGATGGGCTGATATCGACTTCTGTCGAAGAAGGGGCGATCGGTAATGGGGGCAATTTAACTGTGGAAACAGGGCAGTTAATTGTTCGAGATGGCGGACAAATACAAGCTAATACTTTTGGTGAGGGGAATGCAGGGAACTTAACAGTTTCGGCTCGCGAGTTCGTGGAATTGCTTGGAAGGACAGCAGATGATCAATTTTCCAGTGCCTTACTAACTTCTTCCGAAGATGGCGCAACAGGTGACGGGGGCAATTTAACTGTGGAAACGGGACGGTTAATCCTTCGAGATGGCTCACAGATAGGAGCTGGAACCTTAGGTAACGGAAATGGGGGAAGCTTGAAAGTTTTGGCTAGGGAATCTGTAGAACTGATAGGAGACTTTAGTGGTTTATTTACTTCAGTCAATCCAAACGCGCTCGGTAATGGCGGCGATTTAACTGTGGAAACAGGGCGGTTAATCCTTCGCGATCGCGCACTAATATCATCTGCGACAAATGGTGAGGGGAATGCAGGTAACTTGAAAGTTTCGGCTCGTGAGTCGGTGGAACTGATGGGAGACTTTAGTGGTTTATTGACTTCAGTCAATCCAGGAGCAACAGGTAATGGTGGCAATTTAACTGTGGAAACGAAGCAGTTAATTGTTCGAGATGGCGCACGCATATTAACTGGGATGTTTGGTGAGGGGGAAGCAGGAAGTTTGACAGTCTCAGCTCGCTCCGTTGAGTTGGACAACCAAGCAAGCATCAACACCATAGCCACAACTGGGAATGGTGGCAATATTACACTGCAACTTCAGGATTTATTGTTGCTACGTCGTAACAGTCAAATCTCTGCAACGGCTGGAACTGCTCAACAAAATGGCAATGGTGGTAACATCACCATCAATGCACCCAAAGGTTTTATAGTCGCAGCCCCAAACGAAAACAGCGACATTACCGCTAATGCTTTTGAAGGTAGCGGTGGCAAGGTGAATATTAATGCTGCGGGTATTTTTGGAATAGAACCCCGCAGTCGCCAAGAACTCGAAGGATTACTGCAAACAACTGACCCCACAAAACTAGACCCCAGTCAGTTAAGTACAAATGACATTACTGCTATTTCCCAAACGAACCCGTTCTTAAATGGTGAAATCAATCTCAACACGCCTGATACTGACCCCAGCAAAGGCTTAGAAGAATTACCACTGAATATTGTCGATGTTTCTGGATTAATTAATCAAAATCTCTGTGTTGCAGCGCAAGGGAGCGAGTTTATTATGACTGGTAGAGGTGGTTTACCTCCTTCTCCCTATGACACAATCAGCGCAAATACAGCTTGGGAAGATTGGTCAATATTACCGCAGACTTCAACTCAAGCAACAACAGCCAACTCATCACCCCAACAACCAACAGCACCTCCAAAAATTGTTGAAGCCCAAGGATTGGTAAAAGACGTAAATGGTAATCTCATACTGACGGCTCAACCAGTCACGGTGACACCTAAAGGTACGTGGCTGCATCCCCAAGATTGTCAGATGCTAAGGGGGAACTCATGAAACGTTTGGTGAGATTAATTCTGCTGGGAATTTTCGGGTTAATCTTTAGCCTAGGTATGCCAATAATATTGCCTGTGATTGCCCAAAATCCCCCAAGTCAAATTCAACCTAAATCAGCTTTATCGCTCATACAATCTGCAAAACAATATTATGATGCGGGACAATTCTCAACTGCTGCCCAATTTTTACAACAAGCACTGCAAATTTATCAAGCTTCCGCAGATATACCACACCAAGCGCAAGCATTGAGTTTAATGTCTCTAGTGCAGCAAAAATTGGGAAATTGGCAAGCAGCAAAGGCTGCAATTGACAAGAGTGTGAATTTATTAGAGAAATTACCGTCTGATCAAGAGTTCAATCGCCTTCGTGCCCAAGTATTGAATAGTTTAGGGCATTGGCAATTGGCACAGGGGCAAACAGAAGCGGCTGTTTCCATCTGGGAGAAAGCAGAAAAATTGTATGTTGCATCGGGCGATCGCGTTAGTATTATCGGTATCCAAATCAATCAAGCTTTAGCATTGCAAGCTTTGGGACTATATCGCCGCGCCGAGAAACTGCTAACCCAACTAGAACAGCAGCTTTACCAACAACCAGACTCTCCACTCAAAGCCACTGGCTTGCTGAATCTTGGTAATATCCGCCGATTTAATGGCGATTTAGACAAATCTGCAGAAATTTTAACCCAGAGTTTAGCTATTGCCCAAAAATTGCACCTACCCCCAGAACAAAGTACAGCTTTGCTCAATTTAGGAAATACAGAATTAGCGATCGCCAAAAGAAGCGCAGAATTAAAAGATACACAACGCTCTGACCAATATAGGCAAAAAGCTTTAGAACGCTATCAACAAGCCATTGAGATAGCTACTTTACCCACAACCAAAATTCAAGCGCAACTTAATTATCTAACAGTAGTAATTGATACTAAGCAATCGGCATTAGCTACACCAATAATTTCACAAATCAAAGCAGAACTTAATCAATTACCCGCAAGTCGAGTATCTATTTATGCTCGGGTCAATTTTGCCAAAAGTTTGCTGAAAATGGCGGGAAAAAGCAATTTTGCAGATATTATCAAAATCCTGGAAACAGGAATTGCCCAAGCTAGAAATTTAGGCGATCAACGGGCAGAATCTTACGCCCTTGGCACTCTTGGCGCTCTGTATGAACAAGCTGGAGATGGGAAAAATGCTAGAAAAAATACTCAGTTGGCTTTAGTCATTGCCCAATCAATTAATGCATCCGATATCAGCTATCAATGGCAATGGCAGATGGGGCGATCGCTTTTGGCAGAAAATGCGATTGATAAAGCCATTAAATATTATACAGAAGCTTTTAAAAATCTCAGTGATTTACGCAGCGATTTAGTTGCTCTCAATCCAGAAGTGCAGTTTGACTTTAGAGAAAGTGCAGAACCAGTATATCGGCAATTAGTTGATTTACTCTTGCGATCGCCACAAGCAAGCCGCGATCGTCTCATTCAAGCTCGTCAGGTAATGGAAGCACTGCAACTAGCAGAATTAGACAACTTTTTTGGTGATGCTTGCGCTCAGGCAAAACAAGTCAATATTGACCAATTAGACCCAACAGCAGCCGTTATTTATCCAATTATCTTACCAAATCGCTTAGAAGTAATTGTTAAATTGCCAGGCTCAGATAATTTACGTCACTATTCCCATACCAATATTTCCGAAACCCAAGTTGATATCGCAGTCTCACATCTGCAAAATTCCCTGAAGCAGCGTAGTACCAGTTTAGGCCTCATTAAAAAAGAAGCAAAACAGTTATATGACTGGCTGATTAAACCTTTTGCAGATGAACTGGAAACCACAAAAACGCGAGAGCAAAGCCAGATTAAAACCTTAGTATTTGTTCTTGATGGTTCATTGCGAAACCTACCTATGGCAGTTTTGCATGATGGACAAAAATATTTGATCGAAAGGTATGCTGTGAGTGTAACCCCTTCATTACAACTACTTGAACCCAAACCCCTACAGAAGGAAGTACTCAGCGTCTTAATAGCTGGAGCAACCGACGCTCCCAGCTTTCAAAAAGAAGGATTAAATGCCATCGATAATGTGGCTGTAGAATTAGCAGGAATTAAGGAGCATATTCAACGGAATAAAATTCTAGAAAATCAGGAATTTAGCAAGAAAAATGTTCAAATTAATATTAATAATACACCTTTCAATATTCTTCACTTAGCAACTCATGGTAAATTTAGTTCTAACCCAGAAAGAACATTCATTCTAGATTGGAATGAACGCATCAATGTTAAAGATTTAGATAACTTACTACGTTTAAATTACCAAAGAATTGCTAATCCTATTGAGTTACTAATTTTGAGTGCTTGTGAAACAGCAACAGGCGATAATCGAGCCGCTTTGGGATTAGCAGGGGTAGCAATTCGTGCAGGTGCGCGAACTACTCTAGCAAGCTTGTGGCAGATTAACGATGCTTCTACTGCTGAATTTATGATTCAGTTTTACCAAGAACTGAATCGTGGACAAGTGACAAAAGCAGAGGCTTTAAGAAACACTCAACTTGCATTTTTACAACAATCTACCGACAGCGATTACAATCGGCCTTACCATTGGTCTGCATTTATTTTAGTGGGCAATTGGTTGTAGTCAGCTACATTTCATCATTATTAATCATAAAATTTAATTATTGTTGCCAGAATTGCCTCCTAGTTGCGCTTTAGCGGCGTTTGATCTGGGTGCAATAAAGCGCAACTAAGAACATTTTTTGTGGCGTATTCATCAAATTGTTTAATTTCATTGTTTGGTGATCTCAAATGCCTTGCTATAAGTAGCAAATCCCGGTAATGATTATTGACTAATATTTAAAGTCATATTCACAATAATTGGCTCCTGAGCAATGTTTCCTAAACTAAATTTTTTAGTATTTAAAAAATCTATCCAAACTTTCTTAAAATTAGAATTATTTGGTTCATGTAAACGTAATTGAGCCAGTTCAGTAATTGCTTCATACCAAATATCATGTTTAGCATAAACAAAAATTTTGTCTAAGGGAGTTCTTGCTGTTTTTAAATCCCTGTCAAGTTCTACTGATATTAATTTCTTCTGCACAACTCCTGTGATAGAAGCAGTTGTCAATGAATTATTGGGCGAGATAGGAGAAGTACAATTAATGTCAACATACCATCGATACTTTTTGTCAACTTTTAAAGCGGGAATACTCGAAGGTAATGTAATACCCATAATTCCAGATTTGCTGGGTAAATTTAAGCGAGTACGATACACTTCAGTATCCCCATCCTGTAAAGAGAATTCTGCATGAGTAACTTCCTGAGCACTATAAGGAAGATAAACCCAAATAGTAGGGTAATCCTTAACAGAAAGATGAGATTGATTACCACCTACTATATGAGTCAGTGGTGGTTTATTCTGCTGATAATTACACTCTCCTCGGCTTCCTGTTCCCTCTTTTCCTGGGGGTGTTCCGCGCTTGGGAGGATCTTTTTCTACTGAAGCCAAATTCATTTTTGTTGCAGATAGTTGCTTATTGCTAACTTCTGTGTGTGCCCATGCTAGCAAATTTATTGAGTAGGTATGCCAGCTAACTAAGATGGACATCAATAAAAATAAACCTTTTCCACGATTTAACAACATTGGCTACATTTTTGATTTATTTTCAGATAAATGTAACTACAATATCTGACGGCATTTTTTCGGAAACCAAATTCGCTAGATTGAAGTTAATTGGATTTGAGATTTTTTATACTCTTGCAAATAGGCTATACGCATCTATCTCAAAGCAGTTACTAACCTGCTCAGTAACTTGGTGCCAATCACCGGAACTATATTAAGCAATGTAAAAATTCTGGAATTAATTAATGTAGTATAATTAGTATAATTTTGTAGTATATTTATTTTAGTCACAATCACATGAACAATTCTCGTCTGCTCAAAATTAGTAAGTTTCTTAGCAAATATCTGCGGCACCAACCCGAAGATATTGGCATAAAACTTGCCCCTGGTGGCTGGGTTGCTATTAGCGAGCTACTGACTGCTTGCGCTCAAAACAAGTTTCCCATTACCCGTCAGGAATTACAGCTAGTAGTAGAAAATAACGATAAACAACGCTTTTCTTTTGACTCTACAGGTACTTTAATCCGTGCTAACCAAGGGCACAGTGTAGAAGTTGATTTGCAGTTAGAAGCTATTGTGCCGCCAGATGTACTTTATCACGGTACAAGCAAAAAATCTGTAGAGTTAATTTTAGAAGCTGGACTTAGTAAAATGTCTCGACATCATGTGCATTTATCAACAGATATTGCTACAGCCAAGAATGTGGGTGCAAGGCATGGAAAGCCTGTAGTGTTTGCTGTTGATGCTGCTGCAATGCATCAAGCTGGTTACAGCTTCTACTGTTCTGATAATGGTGTTTGGTTAGTAGATAATGTTCCATCTGAATATTTACGTCGTATTTAGTATTTGATGTTTTAATTTATTGATGATTTTGTTACTTATTTTTTTTAAATAGCAACAAATAATATCAGTATGTTTAGTATTGTTTTCATGGCATTATTAACAAATAATCTGCTAATGTATGGGTTATAAATAAAGAGTATTATTAGCTTTTATTTTTTATAAAATTGAATATCTAAATTTTTAATTACCGGATGTATGAATTACTCACTCTGCAAAAAGCTGTAATTGCAATACTAGCAATAAAGCCAGATCAATAACATAAAAATGATTTTAGACAATATATATACGCAAATATTAGGGCTAATTTAGCAATTACTGCTAGTAAAAATATTTGTACACTTGATTGATGCAGGGTATATTATGTAAAATATAGCAATCTTAAGTGATTTGTGAAATATCGTATAAAGGTGTGTTGCATTTTGACTGTCAACAGTTGACAGCCAAAACAGATATTATTCATAGCCGAAATAGGATTGCTATATAGGATTAGTAATCAGTTAGATATTACCTAATTGAAAGAGAAATATTTTATGACTCCAGAACAGCAAGAAACAACAATATGGATAGATTTAATGCGTAAAAGACTCAGATATGTAGCTAATTACTCATATGCATTAGAAATTGAGTATTTTTTAAAGAGAATTGAGGACAATTTGGATGATGAAAGGCTAATTGATGATTGTCTGTATAACATTCAAATGTTACGCATTCAAAGACAATGGGAAAATTCGGTATTGAATTAGCTTTAAACGCACAAAACTGTGCGATTAAGCAGAAGTACAGTTTATTTACGCCTTGCCGTACTAAGGGCTTGAAATGCTTAATACAGCTTTACCTAGATACTGTCTATCAAGCAGCTTTTGTGCCACATCAGCAATTTGTGTCCAATCAGCTGCAATATTAATGTGAGGACGCAATTGGCCTGCTTCTACTAAACGCAATAATCTTTGCAATCCAACTGCTGCAGACTCCCATTGTAATTCATGAAATAATATTAAACCGTATAAACTTGCGCCACCTGTGCCATAAAAACGCTGGGCATTAAATGTGACCTCTGTACCGCCAGATGTACCAAATAGCACAACAGTACCGTTTGGTGCTAACCAACCAAGAGATGTTCCCAAAATATCGCTACCAACTGACTCAACAATTAAGTGATAGGAACCATATTCACTCTCTGATGGCAGCTTTTCCCCAATAATTACAGCATGGGCACCAGCGCTTTTGACAAAAGATTCGTATTCTGGACGGCGAATGTGTGCTACTACTTGTGCGCCACTGAGATGTGCTAGTTGAATGGCGAAGTAGCCCACACCACCTGATGCACCTGTAATTAACACTGAGCGTCCTAAAAGTGAACCGCCTTTAAGTAGAGCATGATAGGCAGTTAGACCTGCTACTGGTAAAGTGGCAGCTTGTTCAAAGGATACTGACGCAGGTAATTCTGCTAGTGAGTGAGTTGGTACTGAGACTAATTCCCCCCAAGCACCAGAACGAAGTAAGCCGACAACCCTTGTTCCTGCTGCTGGCCCTGAACCATCAGCCGCAGAAGTTTCTACGACACCAGCCAAATCCCAACCAGGCCGCCAACCAGCCGCTGCGGTCATGGAACGTCTGATTTCTCCTCGGTTAAGAGAAATTGCTGCTACCCGAATTACTGCTTCATTAGCAGCTGGGATGGGTGCATCAACATCACGCAGTACTAAACGTCCTGATACATTGGGGTCAACAACAACGGCACGTATTTTGTTCATATTGGGTTTAGTGTTGGTAATGGGAAAGAATTAAATCTTGACTCTTGGGAAAATTTGCTCTGTTAATTTTAACGCTTCATAGGTTTTCAGCTGTTCTACATTTAACTTGCACGTTGACTCGATTAGGCTATTGACCGTTGACAGTCAACAGTTAACAGTCAACAATCACCACAAACAAGTAGTTATGCAATTTAAAGGTGTATTAGCTTAGTAATCTCTTCTATTTCCCTACTCCACGGATATGGTACAGCTGCACCTCATGTCATCTGAACTAAAAAATATCTATCTTGTATGAATTTATGTAAAACTAATGATTAGTTTTGCTAAATAAAATTTGGTTTGTATCAACTTCAGCAAGTAGAACGCCAAAACACCATCCTACAACAAGAGCATGAAAATTAACCTTTTGTAGCCCCTAATCCCAGGTATAAAGATAATGAAAGAGATAACACGCCGCAACTTTATCGCAACTGCTACCCTTGCTACAGGCTTTGCTTTAGCAGTACAGCCTGTGACTGCAAAAGTAATTACCACCGATACTCAAGGATTAGTTGCAGGTGCAGTAAAAATCCCTGTACAAGATGGTGAAATTCCGGCTTATAGAGCACAGCCAGCAAAAGGTAGCAATTTTCCGATTGTGCTCGTAATTCAAGAAATTTTTGGTGTACATGAGCATATTCAAGATGTTACCCGTCGTTTTGCCAAATTGGGATATTTAGCGATCGCACCCGAATTATTTATTCGTCAGGGTGATGTTTCAAAATTAAGCAATATTGATGAAATACGCCCCATAGTAGCAAAAGTTCCCGATGCTCAGGTACTATCTGACCTTGATGCTACTGTAGCTTGGGCTGTAAAATCTGCAAAGGGAAATGCTAATAGACTGGGAATTACGGGTTTTTGCTGGGGTGGTCGCATTACTTGGTTATATGCAGCACATAATCCCACAGTTAAGGCAGGTGTAGCGTGGTATGGCAGATTAGTTGGTGAAGGAACAGAACTTCAACCCAAGTATCCTGTAGATATTGCCTCAACCCTAACAGTTCCCGTACTAGGATTGTATGGGGGTAAAGATACAGGCATTCCTTTAGATACAGTTGAAAAAATGCGCGATCGCCTTAAGTCTAACACCAGCAAATCGAAAATCATCGTTTATCCCGACGCACCCCATGCCTTTTATGCCGATTACCGCCCCTCCTACCGCGAAAAGGAAGCAAAAGAAGGCTGGAAGCAGCTCCAAGCTTGGTTTAAACAGCATGGTGTCTGATTTCCATTGATGGAATAACACATTTTTCGTAGGGGTTTAGCACTGCTAAACCCTGCATTGTGCTTTGATTATTTAATCATCGACAGTAACAAGAGCGATCGCAAACATATTTGCATATCTGTGAATATTAACCTTCTGGTGTCCATTTACGAGTGCATTTCAAGACATCGCCTTGGATTGTGTAATCACATTTTGCCAAAAAGCTTTGTCCTAAAAGACCAATGGGAATTTCTGGTGCGATCGCTACGTTAACATTTTCAACTTGAGCGCCACCAACTTCCACCGAATTTACCATACTCACAGGCCAAACCACTACTTGGTTATTTGCTACCGTAATCGGTATTGCACCCATTGCCTTTACTTTCAAAGTATTGGCCATTTTTTGGGTAATGATTGTTATATCTGCTCCTGTATCCAAAATCATTGGAAACGTCTGATTTTGATTGAATGTGACATTAACCATTATTCCTCCATACCCCGATCTGTCAATTTTTGCTGGCCCTCTTTGGGGAAGATGGATAGTTAGTGCCATCAATATCAGAAATAAAGGAAGTGCAAGAGCTTCCATATATTTACCTCAATTTGACTGAAAATGAGGTTTGTAGATTATCATTTTTTCTCAGAAAACACACGAAGTTTTAAGTAAAATTTTCATCCACCCTAGGTTATAAATTCTTAACAGCATAGAGGAGAAGGAGAGGAACAGGGGCTGGGGGCAGTAAGATTCATATTAAGTCTAGAAATGGGAATGTCGATTTTGGCGATCGCACAGGAGGTGTAGCCGCCGCCGCTGCTAGACGCAATCAAAAAAAGGAGTTTCAAAAGATTTTTTCGGGCGTAACCATCACAATTGATAGGATTTAACTGGCAGATTTTAAAGCATCTAAAGCGAGATTTAATTGCAAGACATTGACCCCAGGCTCACCAAAGATTCCCAGAAACCGACCATCAGTATTTTGATTAATTAAAGTTTCTAACTCTTGGGATGATATTCCTCGCGCTTTAGCGACACGGGCAATTTGTGCTTTAGCGGCTTCTGGGGTAATGTGGGGGTCAAGGCTGGAACCAGAGGTGTAAACTAAATCTGCGGTAGGTTGGACATTCGCTTTTTTCAAACGGTTTAAATCACCTTCAACCCGTTTGCTGGGATCGGGATCGTCTTTACCTTTGATGCGTTCTAGTAAGGCGGAATTGCTGGGAGCGAGGTTACTAGCACCAGAAACTCCTGTTTGTAAGACTTTAGCATCATCTTTTTTGGGGTTGGCGGTGCTGTAGCTGGTGGTGCTGGGGCGAGAGTTAAAATAGCGATCGCTACTAAAGGGTTGTCCAATTAAGGCAGAACCGACAACTTGACCTTGGTTATCTTTGATTAAACTACCATTGGCTTGATAGGGAAATACAATCTGTCCCACAGCAATCATCATAAATGGATAGATAATTGCGCCAATAATCCAAAGTACAAAGGTAGAACGAATTGCTCTGCTGGCTTCTCTGGTAAAACTCATTAGAATTTCTCCGGTACAAACATCACAAAAAATAAATAGATGGAAAGACTTAGGGTTACTAGTCCTAACAATCCTAAAGCCCAGGCTTGTGTGCGAGAAAATTCCTCACCTGTGGCTGCATACACAACAGGCGCAACCACAAGGTTGAAGCACATTCCCAGAAATATGTATAAAGGCAGTTTTTGTTTGCGCCAGTCTGAGAATATTTCGGTAATGTCTGCAATTATTTGGGTAGAGTTTTGGAGGGATTTCATGGCAATTGGTAATTTGTAATTAAGACAAAGGTAAAATTACATCGATGAGCTTAATGGCGATGAAAGGTGCAATAATTCCCCCCACACCATATATGAAAATGTTGCGTTTCAATAGTTGATCGGCTGTGAGAGGGCGAAACTTCACGCCTTTGAGTGCTAGGGGAATGAGTACAGGGATAATTAAAGCGTTATAAATCAACGCTGAGATAATTGCCGATTGAGCACTTTTTAACGCCATAATATTCAATGCGCCAATCCCAGCCGCCGCAAAGATAGTGGGGATAATGGCGAAGTATTTAGCAATATCGTTGGCGATAGAGAAAGTAGTTAACGCCCCACGGGTAATCAGCAACTGTTTACCAATAGTCACCAAATCAATTAACTTGGTGGGGTCAGAATCTAAGTCCACCATGTTTGCAGCTTCTTTGGCGGCTTGAGTTCCAGAGTTCATGGCTAACCCGACGTTAGCTTGCGCTAATGCAGGCGCATCGTTAGTACCATCTCCTGTCATTGCCACCAGCTTACCTTGAGACTGTTCAGAGCGAATCACGCTAATCTTGTCTTCTGGTGTAGCTTCAGCGATGAAGTCATCTACTCCGGCTTCTTGAGCAATTACACTAGCAGTAATGCGGTTATCACCAGTCAGCATGATAGTTTTCACACCCATACGCCGCAGTTGGTCAAATCTTTCCCGTAAGCCAGGTTTGACGATATCTTTGAGATAGATTACGCCAAAAATTTGGTCATCTTGGCAGACTGCTAAGGGTGTACCACCTAAGCGAGAAACTCGCTCGTAGGCTGCATCGACATCATCAGGAATGCGACCACCACGAGAACGGACAAAGCCTTTAATTGCATCGACTGCACCTTTACGGACTTCCTTCCCGTTGGGTAAATTAGTACCACTCATCCGGGTTTTGGCAGAAAATTCTACACCTTCGGCTTGTTTAGAGTCGAAATCAACCTTGACTCCCAAACTGTCGGCTAATTTAATAATTGATCTACCTTCGGGTGTTTCATCAAATACACTAGCAGCTAAAGCAACTCTGGCTACATCTTCAAGAGTGTAACTATTTACAGGGATAAACTCATCAGCCATGCGGTTACCCAAGGTAATTGTCCCAGTTTTATCTAGCACTAAGGTGTTAATGTCACCGCAAGCTTCTACTGCGCGCCCAGAGGTGGCAATTACATTAAATTGGGCAACTCTATCCATCCCAGCAATCCCGATCGCACTCAGTAAACCACCGATGGTTGTGGGTATTAAAGCTACCAACAGCGAAATTAAGATAGCAACGCTAGCACCTGCACGTAAACTGTTGCTGGCTTCCGCCCCAAACACAGTACTAATAAAGTTAGCAATGTAGTTAACAAAAGGCGGCATGGTTGCCACGACAATTAAGAAGACTTGAGTAAGTACGGCTAATAATACTGTCAGAGCAATTTCGTTCGGAGTTTTTGTCCTTTCTGCCCCTTCCACGAGAGAAATCATCCGGTCAATAAAGCCCTGACCGGGATCGGCGGTGATGCGAATTGTTAATTCATCTGAAAGTAAACGTGTACCTCCAGTTACGGAACTAGCAATATCTGTACCCGGTTGCTTGAGTACGGGCGCAGATTCCCCCGTAATTGCCGACTCATCCACCGAACCGATGCCTTGAAGGACTTCGCCATCGGCAGGAATCATGTCATTAGCAATGACTTTCACTAAATCATTGCGGCGTAATTCTGTAGAATTAACTTGTTGAATCGTACCATCGGGAAGAACTTTCCGAGCGATCGTATCAGAACGTGTTGACCTTAAAGAATCTGCTTGGGCTTTACCTCTTCCTTCCGCAACAGCTTCCGCAAAGTTAGCAAACACCACTGTAAAAAACAGAATTAAGGTAATTAACCCGTTTAACAAGCGTTGCTGATTGACATCTACCTGTAAAGTACCGAATAAACTGGGATTCAGAGTCACTAAGAAAGTAACAATTGTCCCCACCCACACCACAAACATCACTGGGTTCTTGACAGCAATTCGGGGGTGCAGCTTGACAAATGATTCTTTAATTGCTCTTTGATAAAGCCCCCGCATATCTGCTTTAGGCGTGTGTCTGCGCGAGTCACGTGTTCCCTGGGGAACACGAGGCGGGCGCGGTGAAGGGGATGAGTCGATATTAGTTGTCATAAATTATGGGAACTGAGGAGATAAGGAAGACAACAGGAGTAGAAAAGAAACTGGTAAAACAAACTGTGTGATAAATTTATGAGGTCTTTTGCTGCCTTGAGGTTGACAGTTGAGCCTTAGAACCTGAACGTCGAGCCTTTGAGGCTGACAGTTGAGCCTTTGAGCCTGAACATTGAGCCTTAGAACCTGAACGTTGAGCCTTTGAGGCTGACAGTTGAGCCTTAGAACCTGAACATTGAGCCTTTGAGCCTGAACATTGAGCCTTGAAACCTGAAAGTTGCACCTTTGAGCCTGAAAGTTGCACCTTTGAGCCTGAAAGTTGCACCTTTGAGCTTGAACATTGCGGCTTTGATGTCGGAAGTTGCACCTTTGAGCCTGAAAGTTACACCTTTAAAACCAATGCCCAATGCCCTATCCCCCATGCCCCAAATAAAAAGCTTCACCGATGGGGCCGAATGCTAGAACTGGGAAGAATGTCAGTGCGCCGAGGATTAAAATTACGCCTGCGGTTACGCCTGTAAATAGTCCGGTGTCAGTTCGTAATGTGCCGACGTTGAAAGGAACTTGCTTTTTGCGGGACATACTATCTGCTAGCAACAGCAAACCGATAATGGGGATGTAGCGTCCAGCAAGGAGACTGAAGCAAGTACTCAGGTTCCACCACAAAGCAGTTGCGGTAGTTTTTGCACCAGCTGCAATAGCCAACGGTGAGGGTTGAGAATCTCCTAAGCCTTCAAATCCCGAACCATTATTAGCCGCTGCGGAGGCGTATTCGTAAATGACTTGGGCAAAACCATGAAAACCGGGGTTGCTGATTCCTGCTAGTTGGTCAGGAAATGCTAAAGCAATGCCGGCTGGTATCATAATGGCGATCGGGTGAACTAAGAGAATGAGAAAACTCGCCAGTACCACCTCACGCTTTTCGATTTTGCGTCCCAGAAATTCTGGTGTGCGTCCTACCATTAAACCTGTAGCAAATACTGCCAAAATTAAATAAGCAAATAAGTAAGCTGTGCCTGTACCTTGTCCACCCCAAATGATTTGCAGAAACATATTTGACAGGGTGACAAAACCACCGTTGGGCATAAAGGAGTCATGCATACTGTTAACAGCACCAGTCATTGTCCCTGTTGTCACTGTGGCAAACAGCGCCGACTGTGCCCAACCAAACCGCACTTCTTTACCTTCTAGATTCGGTTGCGTACTTCCCAGCAGTGCATTTACTGCGGGATTACCGTTGTATTCTCCAATAGCATTAATAATTACAAATGCTATGAAGATTACAGCCACCATCCCGTAGACTAACTGAGCTTGTTTGGTGTTGTTAGCAAACAAGCCATAGGTATAAATCAGAGATGTGGGTATAGAAATCATCGCCACAATCTCAATTAGGTTAGAAAACCCGTTGGGATTTTCAAAGGGATGTGCTGAGTTAATAGCAAAAAAGCCGCCGCCGTTTTCTCCTAATTGTTTGATGATTTCAAAATGAGCCACCGGGCCGCGTGCGATCGCCTGACTAATGTTAGGGTCTTCTAAGGTGGGTAATACAACTGCCCCTGCTAAGGTTTCGGGAACACCCGCCGCCATCAAAGCAATACCGCCGACAATACAAATAGGTAGTAAAATCCGCGTAATTGAGCGAATTAAATCTACATAGAAATTGCCCAAAGGTCTACCAGTCAACCCCCGAATAAAGGCAATTCCTACCGCCAACCCTGTGGCGGCTGAGGTGAACATATGATATCCCAGCCCCCACATTTGACTGGCATAGCTAAGATAAGTTTCACCAGAATAATGCTGCTGGTTGGTATTGGTAATAAAGGATATGGTTGTGTGTAATGCTGTATCCCAAGTTGGCGCACCTATCTTAGTAGGATTGAAGGGCAACCATCCTTGACTCATAATAATGAAGAATATCAGCGACCCCATCACCACATTGCTGTACAGAATAGCTCTTGTATACTGCCATCCTGTCATATCTTCTTTAGTTGCAACACCAACCAAAGAATAAAGTATTCGTTCAATTGGGTTTAAAATTGAGTCGAGAAAAGTGCGCTGTTCTTGATAGACACGCGCTATATATCGACCAAAAAATGGAGTAATTGCTACCACAATTAGTAGCGTTAATGCTATTTGAATCCATCCTTGTAGCATGAGTTATACCAATTGGTAATTCATAATTTAAAAATGTTGAACACTAGACCTAAAGCAGGTAAATGAGGTACAGGGTTCGGGGCAAGGCACTGCCGTGTCCTTATAATTATCTGTATCTCGGAACAGATAGCCAAATAACAGTTTCAATTAAACTTTTGAACTTTCCCGACTAACAGCATAGTATTCCTAATGAGCCTATTTTTAGGCTCGTGTGTTTTCCATCAATTTAATTACAAATTGCTAAATGTTAATTTACTTACATCATCAATTTATTTTGTCAGAAAAACAAGAGATAGAAGATATAAAATTAGGACTATTTTTGATGTGTATAGCGTTTATTTTTTCTATATCTAGCGTTTATTTGCAGATATATATCTAACGTTTAGTGCGTTTATGTGTCTTCTAAACGCTGACTTGGAACGTAAGAAGTTTATATGTGTTTATAAAGATTAATTGCATGTTTTATCAGTCAAATCAATTGTTTTACGTCAAGTATTCATCTAAAAGATACTTGCTTATAGTAGTCTCTAAACTAAATATATATTTTTGAGATAAACGCAATCTCGAGTCGTGCAAATCAAGTAAATTTCACTAACATGAAGGTAAGAATTTAATATTCGTTATATAGTTAACAGCTTGGATGACCAGAAATATATACTAAATGATTTTATTTCCAGCTAAATTACTCACTAAGAATTTAAACTTGAGCAGATTGACAGTTATATCAAGTCTGTTTGCTGTTGTCATGCTGATGGAGTTTGAAACACCCACTGAATATGTGTTTGGATATCTTTATACAGGCCCAATATTATTGACAAACTCATGGTTTGGGAGGATTGCAACCTTTCAGGCAACATTGATTGCTGTGTGCTTAACGATTTTAAATCTTTTCTTGCCAGGGGGTGAAGTTGTGAAAGTATCCACAATTGCCAGTCGTGCGATCGCTTCAATGGCTTTGGTTGTGACTGGTATTTTAAGCGATCGCCTGCGTCGTTCCCAAGATGCGATCGCCCTCACCCATGCCAAGCTAGAATCGCAAGAGGAATTAGTCAAACTCCGAGAAGATTTCGCCTCAACGCTTACCCATGATTTAAAAACACCATTGCTAGGTGCAATTGAAACTATCAAAGCCTTTCAACAAGAAAAATTTGGCCCAGTATTACCAACCCAGCAACAAGTCTTAGCAACAATGGCGCGCAGCCACAAAACTTCCCTACAACTTTTAGAAACTTTATTAGATATCTATCGCAACGATACTGAAGGCTTAAAGCTGGACTTAGCACCTGTAGATTTAACCAACTTAGCAGAAGAAGTGGCTGCTAGTTTAATTGAATTAGCTGCCAATCGTCGCGTTCATCTTTCGGTGAGTTATGGTGATTCTGATTGGCGAAGTGCATTATGGGTTCAAGGTGATGCACTGCAATTACAAAGAGTTTTGAATAATCTTTTAGTGAATGCAATTAATCATTCCCGGCGGGGTGCAAGGGTGGAAGTATTCTTAGAACCCCAAGCCTCTTACCAAGTAGTAAAAATTTTGGATACAGGTGCAGGTATTGCGCCAGAAGAGTTTTCTCATTTATTTGAACGATTTTATCAAGGACATAGCGATCGCCAAGCCAAAGGTTCAGGATTGGGGCTTTACCTATCTCGGCAAATTATTGAAGCTCACGGAGGTATAATTTGGGCAGAGAACAGAGTACCCACTGGTGCGATATTTGCTTTCAAACTGCCTGTTTACCCCTTTCAATCTGCTGTAACTGTGTGAAATGTCCTCTACCCCAATCAAAATTCTGCTTGTCGAGGACGATGAACTCTTTCGCTTGGGTTTGCGCGTGCGATTGCAACAAGAACCAGGATTAGAGATTGTCGCTGAGGCTGAAGATGGTGAAACAGCTATCGAATTAGTTACGCAAACATTTTATTTCATCGGTGTCAATCTTTACTCCAACAGCCAGATTTAATCCGTGGCTTAACGGGTTTTCATTGGTGGCTTCAAACTGCTGCTTAATCGTAAGTTATTCCCCGGACATAATATTAATCTTTGTTAAATAAATTTCACACCATACAAAAGATGGAGGTTTGTGAAAAGCAACAGAAAGAATAAAAACCAAAAGCCTCTCCAAATATTTATTGGAGAGGCTTTTGGATGAAAAATAGACCTGGCATCGAGCTATTGTGGCGTAGGGCAACCCCTAGACTATCGTGGCCGCAGCAGCGTTTCACCTCTGAGTTCGGGATGGGGTCAGTGTGGT
>NZ_JACJQJ010000078.1 GCF_014696615.1 Nostoc linckia FACHB-104
AACTAAAACGCCCAAGTATTCTTATGTGCTTGGTTTGATTTGAATTGTCACGGGGTAAGGCGCAGCCCTACCCGCTCTTTGTGCCAGTTGCGTAAGTCCTGAAGATATTTTGGTGTTTGTCATTTGGCATTTAGCATTTGTTGTTTGTCAAGAGTCAAAAGTCAAAAATCAAGATTTATTTTCCCCTTGTCCCCAGTCCCCAGGAGTTCTTTAATTTTGAATTTTGAATTGATTTGTCCCCATTCCCCAATCCCTACCAATTACGATAAATTTCAATCCCCCGACTTTTCATAGTTTCCACAAATAAATCTGTTGGTAATGCTTCTTCTACAGGTAAAACTCCTGGTTTTTTCAATTTACCTTCTAGTAACAATTGAGCGATACTACCTGTACCACAACCAGAAGCTAAGGCAGTATTTTCATGTACTAAATCTGCACAATACACAGCTGTTTTCCCCTGCTTTTGCCCTGTAACTTCAGCGCGCACCGCTACCCCAATCCCTGTGAAAGGATTAGTTACATCTGTCATAAAATGACTAACATGAGAGAGGAATTCAATCATGGCTCGACGCTGCATCAACCATTTCGGGAAAATATGCGCCGCTATCCAAGTCATGTGATTATAGAAATCGGGGACTGAACCAAATTTTGTAATTACAGTATTCACTGAAGGGAAAGAATGCGGCATCGTAAAAGTTTCTGGCATATCAAACCAGTAAACCCCAGTACTTCCATAGGGGGATGCAAAATTAACAATTTCTCTTTCACTGTATGGTTTAACTAATTGCCAATTGCCATCAATCCAAGCTTCAAACGGATACTGTAACCCCAAAAAAGTTGTTCGCATTACAGTGATACCAGCACCGCCAGAACCGGATACTAAATAACTTAAGTGAATTTTTTCTGGTTTATCAAATTGCTCGACACATTGACGCACCATGCTGTTAGAAATACCAGGAAAAATCCCCGTATTAATAATTGCCGTGACATTAGCAGCAGCAGCCCGTTCGTTTAACTTCAAAGCTTTACTAGTATAAGACCGATGGTCGCTGACATCTAAATAGTTGACACCGTTTTCAATACAGATTTCTAGAACTTGAGTATCTCGGTAGTGAAAGGGGCCAGCACAGTGGATAACCAAATTGGAATTAGCGATCGCTTCTTGCAGTCTATCAACTTCCGCTAAGTCCAACACCAAAAACTCTACATCTGTTCCCAGATTCCAGTCCAGCTTGGTAGTTAGCCACCTCGCGTCAACATCCCCTTCATTTCCTGGAGAACGTCCGGTAACTGTAATTTTTGCTTGGGTGTGGGTGGCGATATCTTGAGCAACACTGCTACCAATCCTCCCCCTTCCTCCCAAAATTAAAACGCGGTTTGTCATGATTACTGCTTGGCAAAACTAGCTTTTAGTAGTCGGCGTAAGTTATAGATAACTGGCTTTGGCTGTCATTTGTCCTTAGTAAATTGTCATTTGTAAGGATTTTAAGCCTATTTATGTTTCGTAACATAATTTCGTTTCTTTCCACCGACTGACTTATTGCAACAATTTTCAGCCCTGCTTGTCATCGGCAACAAGTTAGACATTCGGGGATTGGGGATTGGTAATGGGTATCAGACAAACAACAAATAACAAATGACAAATGACAAATGACAAATGACAAATGACAAACCCCAAACATCGCCTATAAAAAAGCTCAGTTGTCTAAATACAACTGAGCTGGGATTTAAATTACATCACTAAACGCGCAAAGACATTAAAACTGTGCATTCGTTGGAAATAGATTTACGCAGATGCTTGATCCAAATTAATTTTGACGACTTTATTTTTTTCTGCTTCTACTTTGGGTAGTGTCAAATTCAAAATGCCATCTTTGTAATCTGCGGTGACGCTAGTATTTTCAACTCTTGCAGGTAGAGGAATTACACGTTGAAATTTACCGTAGTAAAATTCACTCTTAGTAGTACCTTTTTCTTCAGTTTTTGTTTCTTGCTTGCGTTCAGCACTAACGTAAACAGCCTTCTCTGTCACTTGTACATCAAGGTCTTTAGCTTCCATACCTGGAATTTCTAGCTTCAGCAGAATAGCAGTTTCAGTTTCTTGTAACTCAGCGGCGGGAACTCTGACTCCGCCTCTTTCAAACAAAGCAGATGGAACTCTGGTATCTTCAAAAAGGTCATTGAGTTGACGTTGTAGGGTGTCAATTTCTCTCCAAGGATTCCAACGAACTAATGTCATAACTTTTCCTCTTGAAACTTTGTCTTTATTTGTTTATTTTGCGTTTCGCTTTTCGCTTACATATTCATATTATGAATAGTGTCTTAAAGTGTAAATTCGGTTTTTATCACTCAATATTTGATGATTACCGCACTCAATAAAATAGCTTAAATAAGTACGGTATACTCGAATTTATAGGTTCGGTAAACCAGAATAAGTTAGACGATAAGTAGGGTATTTCAAAACTGAAATTATCCAATTTTAAAAGCGATCGCACCAAATGACGGACAATAATTTAGTGCTATTCAATCCTTGAGGAATAAATTCATCATGCATCGTCTCCTAACAGCTTTCACGCCGCAGCGCTTGCGGAGTACTACTTTGGCAATATTTCTAACTTTGATGATGAGTTTTATCCTTCCTACCGCTACTTGGGCGGCTGTTTCCGGTTTAGGAGTGAATAATAGTCATCTGAGTTCTTGTCCGGCTTCCCCTAACTGTGTTGTCAGCCAAGATGCTGATGCCAAACACGCCATTGACCCAATTCCTTATCATTTAGACAGGGACAAAGCGCGAGAAGTCTTAATCAAGGTTATTGGTGTTGTTCCCCGCACAGAAATTGTCGAACAAACAGATAATTACATTCATGCTCTTTCTAAAAGCCGCATTTTTAAATTTGTTGATGATGTAGAGTTTTATCTACCTCCCAATGAGCCAGTAATCCATGTGCGTTCAGCATCCCGCTTGGGCGATTCAGATTTGGGTGTCAACCGCAGACGTGTAGAGCAAATTCGGCTGGCTTTGCGCGATTTAAATATTTAAATCAGGCATAGGGCATGGTGGGAAGAAACTACCAATGCCCTATGCCCCAAGCGGATAGAGTTTCCCGCCGCTTTCAATGAATCAGTGTAGGGTAATGTCTACAACGGGCTAACCCTACGCCATTTGGATGCTATATATTAAGTTATGCTACAAATTTCTCACAATATCATCATCCCCGATAGCGAAATCGAAATTAGCGCGATTCGCTCACAAGGAGCAGGTGGTCAAAACGTTAACAAGGTTTCTACGGCTATTCATTTACGCTTTGATATTGAGGCTTCATCATTACCAACTTACTATAAAGAGCAACTACTCAAGCTAAACGACAAACGCATTAACCAAGAGGGAGTTGTTGTCATCAAGGCTCAAGAACACCGCAGTCAAGAGCAGAACCGGGAAGAGGCTTTGAATCGACTTCAAGAACTCATTAACAGCGTCGTTGTCATCAAGAGAAAACGCCGACCAACTAAACCAACTCGCAGTTCTCAAAAAAAACGCCTGGAAAGTAAAACTAAGCGAAAACTAATTAAATTAGCCAGAAAACCAGTCATTGAGTGAAGTTCTAAGTTGCAGAGACGCGATGAATCGCGTCTGTATGAGAGTTGCAGAGACACGATGAATCGCGTCTGTACAAGAGTCAGGAGTTAAAAATTATTCCTCTCATCCCTTACCTCTTTGGATAACCACCAATGGGATAATGGGCTTTATGAGAATTTATTTTGTAAAGTAAAGATAAGTAAACAAATTCTTTTAATCTAAATGGTTGCTCTCAGCTTAAAGGAAATTTCTGACCAGTTAGAAAGCCCCAACCTGCGCGATCGCATGGTAGCCTTGGCTAATCTGCGCGATGTTCCAGCAGAGGATGCTTTACCTTTAATTAAAAAGGTATTGGATGATGAATCGCTGCAACTCCGTTCAATGGCAATATTTGCTTTAGGAATTAAGCAAACTCCAGAATCTTACCCAATTTTGGTAAAAATCCTGGAAAATGACCCAGATTATGGTATTCGTGCTGATGCTGCGGGAGCTTTAGGCTATTTAGGTGATGTAAGAGCCTTTGAAGTGCTGTCACGGACATTTTATGAGGATACAGATTGGTTAGTACGCTTTAGCGTAGCAGTCGCCTTGGGTAATATTAAAGACCCCCGTGCCCATGAGGTCTTAGTTAAAGCCTTAGAAAGTGAAGAAGTGATATTACATCAAGCGGCGATCGCGGCACTAGGAGAAATTAAAGACATTGAATCTGTAGATCTCATCTTACGCTTTGCTCAGTCAGATGATTGGTTAGTGCGGCAACGTCTCGCAGAAGCTTTAGGCAATCTTCCTACTCCTAAAAGTATTTCTGCCTTGAAATACCTAGAAAAAGATAGCAATCCCAATGTTGCTGCGGCTGCAAGTTATTCCCTAAAAAGACTTGAAGCAAATGAAGGATAAAGGGTGAAGGGTTTACCCCTGCGGGGAAGCAAGCTACGTGTAGCGTCTTTGCAGGAGAAGGCTGAAGTATTTTCAAATAAAAACCCAAAATCTAAAATTGATAGACTTCAGACTTGTTTAGTAACGCCTCCTGCTACCTTTTAATAAGTGGGATTTTCGGCATTTTGATGCAGGGCAGTTTTAATGATGAATATAGAAGAGTTTTTGGAGTTGAGTGCTGGTAAATGGTTTTCTCATCGTACTAGTCACCTTGTAGCTACACAAAAATCCGAAGGTAATAAATCAGATATTATCTTTGAGTTTTTAGCAGCAGACCATCCAGAGGTAATCAAACTGTGCGAACAGCACGAAGTTAACTCTAGTAAAGCTTCCTGTGGTGCTAAAGTTACTTGGAACGGTACTAAGGAACTTAAGGGAGAAAAATATAGTGGCTCTTCGGTGTTTGTTTTAGTACCAGATGAAGATAAATCTCATGAAGGTAAGTTACTCCACAAAATGAGTAATGGGGACAAATCCTTAGTCACCGGACGTTATAAGCTAGGCAGTGATGAAGCCCTAACTTTAACTACTGAGTCTGAAACCTTGTGGTCTGAAGAACGCCTATGGTTTGCTAGCCCTAACTTACGGATGCGGGTAAGTGTCGTCAAAGGCAAAGACGGCTTTAGTATGGCTTCCTTCTCATCGGAAATTCGCATGGGTGGCGCGCCTGCGAATGCCAAAGCATCTCAAGCGGCTAATTCCGCATCAAAGTAGAGCTTAGGGACTGGGGATTGGGGATTGGGGATTGGGGACTGGGAACTGGGGATTGGGGATTGGGGACTAGTATTTTTACTCAGCACTCAGAACTCAGAACTCAGCACTCAACACTCAGCACTCAGCACTCAGCACTCAGGGCTACGCGATCGCCTACAATACTCTCAGCAGTATTAAGATTACTGAGATTTTCTTCTTATTCCCTGTTCCCTTTCTCCGCAAACAATTACCAGCACCCAACTAAAAATAATGAACTCAGAGAGATTGGCAAGACTGCGGGATTTATGCCGAGATGAAGCTGTATTCCAAAATATCCAGCAGATTTTCACAGAAGAAGTCCAATCTTTACGCCAAGAAATTAATCAAGCCAATTTTCTCATTGAGCGGCAAAAAGCATTATTTCGTGTAATTACCCGATTGCGGGAACCAATTGAATTAGAAACAATTTTTCAAGCTACAGCTACAGAAGTGCGCCAACTTTTGTTAGCAGATAGAGTGGGGATGTTTCGTTTCTACCCCGATTCTGGTTGGGATGATGGGGAATTTGTTTCTGAGGATGTAGACCCAGCTTTTCCATCAGCTATGGCGCAAAGAATCCACGATCATTGCTTTGGCGAGCAGTTTGCAGTTCAATATCAGCAGGGACGAGTGCAAGCAGTTGCGGATATTTACAATTGTGGACTGAGTGATTGCCATATTGAGGTACTAGCTCAATTTCACATCAAAGCTAACTTAGTAGTACCTCTATTACAAGGTAATAACCTCTGGGGATTGCTGTGTATACATCAATGTCGTACTTCCCGAACATGGCACAATACAGAAATTGAGTTCGCTACCCAAATTGCCAATCATCTAGCTGTGGCTTTACAGCACGCCGAACTATTAGCCGATGTCCAAGCAGAAGTAGAAGAACGCCAGCAAGCTGAACAAGCAGTTCGCACCCTCAACCAAGGATTGCAACGAGCAATTATTGAACTACAAGCAGTAAATCGGGAATTAGAGGCTTTTAGCTACTCAGTCTCCCATGACCTTCGTGCCCCATTACGTAGTATTGATGGCTTCAGTCAAGCCTTGCTGGAAGACTACGAAGGAGAATTGGATGACACAGCCCAAGACTACCTCCGGCGCATTCGGTCAGCTACTCAGCGCATGGGACAATTAATTGATGATTTGCTGAACTTATCCCGGTTGATGCGTAGCGAGATGCAGCTGGAATCTGTGGATTTAAGTGCATTGGCTAGGCAAATCTGCATAGAAATGCAAGAAATTCATCCAGGGCAACAGATTGAGTACATCATTCAACCGGGACTGATTGCTCAAGGTGATAGCCGACTCTTGCAAATGTTATTGACAAACTTACTAGATAATAGTTGGAAATTCACCAGCAAGCATACCCAAGCCAGAATTGAGTTTGGCGCTATCACTCAAGCAAGTGATATCCCCATTTACTTTATTCGAGATGATGGTGCTGGCTTTGATATGGCCTACGCCAACAAGTTATTTAGCCCCTTTCAACGGCTGCACAGAATAGATGAATTTCCTGGTACAGGCATTGGGTTAGCCATAGTGCAACGCATTGTGCATCGGCATGGTGGCAGGGTTTGGGCAGAAGGAATTGTCGAACAGGGAGCTACTTTTTACTTTACATTAGTAGCAGAAGAGGTAGGTGGATGAGCTTGAGCAATAAAATGATTCTGTTGGTGGAAGATAATCCTGATGACGAAGCTTTAGCTATTCGGGCACTCAGGCGCAATCACATCAGCAATGAGATAGTAGTAGCGCGTGATGGTGTGGAAGCACTAGATTATCTATTTGGGACTGGAATTCATGCTGGTCGAGATATTAGCATTAAACCCACTGTGATTTTGTTAGACCTCAAGTTACCCCGCATCGATGGTATGGAAGTATTGCGTCGCTTGCGAGAAGACAAACGCACTAGCTTGTTACCTGTTGTAATTCTTACAACCTCCAGCGAAGAACAAGATTTACTGAATAGTTATAGTTTGGGATGCAACAGTTATATCCGCAAACCTGTGGATTTTCTCCAGTTTACAGAAGCAGTCCGGCAACTTGGAATGTACTGGCTCCTAATGAACGAGACACCGCCTGTTTAGGAAGTCAGTTAAAATGAAACCCCACCTGCGTGTTCTAATTGTTGAGGATTCTGAAGATGATACTCTCCTAGTTTTAAGAGAGTTGCGTCGGGGTGGATACCATGTTGAATATGTGCGTGTTGATACCGCAGCCTCCATGCAGTCCGCGCTCAATCAACAGTTATGGGACATCATCATTGCAGATTACAGCCTACCTGCCTTTAGTGGTTTAGTAGCTTTAGAACTTGTGCAAAGTCAAAAGCTGGATTTACCATTTATTATTGTTTCCGGCACAATTGGCGAGGATATTGCGGTTGCAGCCATGAAAGCTGGGGCACACGACTATATAATCAAAGGTAATATGGCCCGGCTAGTGCCTGCGGTAGAGCGAGAGTTGCGAGAGGCACAGGAACGGCATAAAAGGCATAGTGCAGAACAGGCTTTTCGAGAAAGCGAAGACCGCTTCCGTACCCTCTGTTCTTCGGCTCCTGTGGCTATATTTCAGACGGATGCCGAAGGGCAGCTGATATATAGCAATCCTTTATGGTACGACATTTCCGGCTTCAGCGAACAGCAGAGTGTAGGCTATGGTTGGATTCAAGCCATTCACCCAGAAGATAGAGCTGAAGTTTTTCAGGACTGGCAAAGAACAGTTTCAGAGCAAAGCACTTGGGTTGACGAGTATCGGCTACTTACCCCCCAAGAAGAAATTCGCTGGGTGCGGGCGTTAGCTAGCCCGATGTATTCCACAGAAAGACGATTCTTAGGCCATGTCGGTACATTTGAAGATATTAGCGATCGCAAACAAGCAGCACAAAAAATCTACGAACAAGCAGCTTTATTGGATATTTCCATAGATGCGATCGCAGTTTGTAACCTGAAAAATCATATCCTCTTCTGGAATAAAGGTGCAGAAAAGCTTTACGGATGGACGACAGCAGAAATCGTCGGCAGAAATGCTACTTTCCTTTTAGGGAAAAATGCCGAAACTTCGCCATCATTCTCCGAAATTCAGGCAATCTTAGCCAAAGAAGGTAAATGGCAAGGTGAGTTACAGCAAGTCACCAAAGATGGTAAAGATCTCATCGTGGAAAGTCGCTGGACGCTGATGCGTGATGAAGCGGGTAACCCCAAATCTATTCTCAAAGTCAGTACCGATATCACCCAGAAAAAGCAACTAGAAGCGCAATTTCTCCGGACTCAAAGATTGGAAAGTTTGGGTAGCCTCGCTAGCGGAATTGCTCATGACTTCAACAACATTCTCACGCCCATCTTAGCGACAGCGCAACTACTACCAGCGAAATTTCCTAACCTGGATGAAAACAGTCAGCAACTACTAGAGATATTAGAAAGCAGTGCAAAGCGAGGTGCTGATTTAGTACAGCAAATTCTCTCCTTTACTCGCGGAGTTGAAGGAAGCCGAACACTAGTGCAAGTCAGACATTTGCTCTCAGATATCGCCCAGGTTGCTCACAGAACCTTTCCCAAATCTATTGAAACCAAAACTGATATCAATCCTAATCTTTGGACAGTTTTTGCCGATGCAACGCAACTGCATCAAGTACTGATGAATCTCTGTGTAAATGCCCGTGATGCCATGCCTGATGGTGGTATTCTCAGTATTACTGCCGAAAACCTCTGGATTGATGAAAACTATGCTCAAATGTATGGCAATTCTGAAGCAGGTTTTTATGTTGTCATCACTATTGCTGATACAGGAACAGGTATTCCCCCAGAAATTATTGACCACATCTTTGAGCCGTTTTTTACTACTAAAGAAGTAGGAAAAGGCACAGGTTTAGGGCTTTCTACTGTCATGAGCATTATTAAAAGCCACAATGGTTTTGTCAGTGTACACAGTGAGGTAGGACAAGGAAGCAGTTTTAAAGTCTACTTACCTAGTAGAGAAGCCACAGAAACCAATACAATCACTAATACAAATCTCCCAAGTGGAAATAACGAATTAATTTTGGTAGTAGATGACGAAGTTTCGATTTGCGAGATTGCTAAAACTACCTTAGAAACTCATAATTACAGAGTTTTAACTGCTAGTGATGGCATTGGAGCTTTAGCACTTTATGCTCAGTATATAGATGACATCAGTGTGGTGTTAATAGATATGATGATGCCTGTCATGGATGGTTCTCAAACTATACAGATGTTGCAGCGCATGAATCCAGATGTCCAAATTATTGCCATGAGTGGACTGATGGCCTATGAACCCCATGAGCAAAAACAAAGCCTTGGTATCCGAGAATTCTTAGCTAAACCCTTTACAGCTCAGGTATTACTGAATACCTTACATGAGGTTATTTCGATAAATGGGTAATGGGGAATGGGTAATTGGTTATCAGACAAACAACAAATAACAAATGACAATTATTCAAATTCATCAATTGTTGCAGGGATATGAGGTTTTTGCCGACTACCAATATTTCTTTCATACCACCTCATTAAGGGAGTTGAGGTAATTCCATGCACAATTACAGAGACGACAATTGTGGTGTAAGTTATCCAAGAGATTTTTTCGGCAGATTCACCTTTTAAACCATTACCAAATGCATAGGCAAGATAATATAAAGAACCAACACCACGAATACCAAACCAACCTAATAACCAGCGAGTTCCGGAATGTAAAGTACGGCGAGGTGAATCTAAAGGACGTTTACCTATGGTGCTAATCCATACTCCTACGGGTCGGATTACAAAAAATAATAACACTATTACTATTAAAGATTGGAACGCATAATTGAGCATTGGTTGTACTAGCAATATCGTTCCTAATAGTAAAATTGTGCCTACTTCTAAGAGCTTTTCTAATTTTTCTACAAACCCCAATTGTGCTAGAGGTTTTTCTGGATCTTGGTAACTGCGTTGAGCAACTAAACCAGCAACAAATACTGCTAAAAATCCATAACCATTAACAATTTCTGTTAATGAATAAGTCAGAAAAATTATACTAATAGCGATGAAGTCTTCCATCAACTCATCGGCGCGGCGGCGCTTTTGGACTTTTTTATCCAGCCAAACTATTGCTTTGGCAACAATAATTCCCATGACAATACCAGCTGCGATCGCCCAAATTACATCGACTAATAACCAATTCTTTAACCAGTTATCCCAATTAGGGTCTTTGAGGGCATAAATTCCAAAATAAACGAAGGGAAAGGCTAAAGCATCATTTAAGCCACCTTCGGAAGTTAAACCAAAGCGCAACTCATCTTGGTCATTAGTATCGGTTAGTTGGACTTCTGAGGCTAATACTGGGTCAGTTGGTGCGAGAATTGCTCCTAATAAAATCGCTTCTCCCCAATTCATCCCTAAAAAAAATTTGCCCACAGCAGCCAATGCAAAAATTGAAATTGGCATCAAAAATCCAATGAGGCGCGCTGTAATATCCCAAACTCCAAATTTCAGCGGTCGGACTATTTTTAAACCACAACTAAATACAGAAATAATTACTACAAGTTCTGCGATGCGTTCGAGAAATTCAGCATTAAATACATCATCTCGCCGCAATTGAATCAGTCCGAAGCCATAAGGGCCTAAGAAAATACCAACCACTAGATAGATGAGAGCAAAGGAAAGAGGTAGACGCGAAATCCACCCCGAGCCTAATGTAACTATCAACAAGAGTAGACCAATGACCAATAGGTCAATAATATAAGTGTCTACCATAGATAATGTGTATCAAAAATGAGTTTTGCTTTGTCAGTCTAGTAGTATTGTCTATTGCTCTGAATCACCCCTAGGGTGATTCTATTGGTATGATTTTGCGTTCAAGACTAGATAGAGTCGCGTCTATGTTTTCTATAGAGACTTGGGAAGATAGATGAGGAACTAGGGGAGATGAGGGAAAAATAATTAATGATAAATCACAAACGCCAAACACAATATCAACTTCATCCGAAATACATAATTCCACAGTTGTATGTAAATAATGTTGCAGATAAGTGTGTTGCTAACTAATCACTGGCGCTCTAGTATTCGTACTCAGAACTCAGCACTTTTTAGTTAGTAGCAGTGTAAGTGTTGCTGTGATCAATAAAAGTCAACATTTGTTTATAGATGCATAAGGCTTTTGAGCAATATGCAGAAATTTCTGGGAATCTACTAAATAACACATTTTTTTAATGATTAATTAGTCTATGATTACTCTCACTCAAACTTCGGCTACACAAGCAATTAAACGGCAAAAGGCAGATATTCTTAATTATCCTGACTTAATGCAAGTTTATTTTTTCCAAGCAGTAATTGAGAACTTAGAAGATGGCATCTTAATTTTAAATGAAGTTGGTGAACTGTTACACGCTAATGCATCTGCCGAACAGATTTGTTCGCAGTTAAATCAAGAAAATTGCTACAAAAAATTTGTACATCCAATTATTCAGCAGCTTTGCCAATCTTTAATTGACAGCCGGACTTTTACAGATAATCAACAACTGATTCTCTCAGACGAAATTATATTTAATCAAACAACTATTTTTCGGATTCGGGTGAGGTGGCTAAATTTAAATACTGTGCAGATGCCTTATTTTCTAGTCACAATTGAAAATCAATATCAATCGCTCAAAAATATTGCGAACGCTGAAGTGAAAAAATATGATTTGACAGCAAGAGAAGCAGAAATTTGGTCTCTTTATCGAGGTAAATATAGTTATAAAGATATTGCTGCTAAGTTGTATATTACTGTTAATACTGTCAAGAAACACATGAAAAATATCCATGCTAAACGACAAGCATTTATGGAAACGCAGCAGTAGTTATAAAATTTCATACTTTTGGATTGACCCCAGGGATCAATCCACTTGCTCAAGAATTTGGAAGTGATAATTTTGGATTTATCCCGCGAATAAATCGGGATATTGAACTATTAATTAATAATTGTTCGGCAATTCAAAATATCAATATAGCTGGAGATTTAACATAAAATTAATCCTGCTATTTCTAAATATTTACTAACTTTTCATTGCGTATTTTTTAACTATTTAATGAATTTGTGTTTAGCGAGGTTTGGCAGAATTTTGAATAGTTAATAATCGATTGTAAATCTGCCGTTTTAAGTTTTCGTCACTTTGGATATTGAGAGTAATTTGGTTGAAGCGTATAATGGTTAACCCATTATCTTCGACTATTTTTTGAGAGCGCGTACAGTAATTTACCGCCACATCTTGAGCTTTTTTTGGCAGCCCACTGATAGTTTTGGCATCATTACAAATTATTTTGGGAATTTCACTTCCACCAATAATTTTTTTAATTTCGTCAAAAGCTTGTTGACGTGCTGGCTCCATTGCTAATACAGCTTGAGCATAGTTATTGACTTCATCAGTATTTACTGGTTGTGGTGTTTGAGCATTAACTTTGCCACTTACCATTAAAACGCTGGCTACTAAACCAGCAGTAGCGATCGCACTGTAAGACAGACTTTGAGAAAGTATTTTTTGCCAGCTTCGTGGAAAAAAGAAATCAGCAATGTTTTTCATATGATATATGACACAGAACTAGGGTAGCAATATGATAATGACTGTGAATTATTTTAGAAGTAAGAAGTTCCAGAAAGTTCTTACTCCATCAAATTTTTATATTTATACTCAGTTTCCTTGAGACACTTGACAAAGTTCTATCACCTTCGTCTGCAGTGTTGTTATATCTGAATATCCTTGCTTGAGACTAACTTCTAAGTCTAATAGCAGAGGTAAAATAGAGGTAAGTTGCTGTACAGAAAGGGATTTGACTTCCTGTTGTAAAAAGTAAATACGTTTGGGGTTACCAATTTCAGCAGCTTTAGCAATCTCTTGAGGATTGCGCTCACCACTTTCCATCATAATTTTTACCCATAACCAGGTGCGAAATTGACCAATCAATGTAGCCACTATGCGTAAACCAGGCTCGGCAGCATTGATCAAATCGCTTAAGGTGGCTAAGGCTTTGGCTGTATCCCCATTTCTGATGGCTGCTGCTAATTGTAAACTATTTTGCGTAGTATTTCTAACTAGCTTGGTAACGGTATCTACATCTAGAGGCTGATTGCTACCAGCACCATAGAGCCGCAATTTCTCCATTTCATTGTAGAGGAGGCGGGTATCGTTGCCTACCGATTCGGCAATTACTTCCATTGCCTTAGCTGTTAATTTTACGCCTACGCTGTGAGCAGCTTGATGAACTGCTTGTACAAGTAACTCTGTTTTCCAAGGGGGAATCAGCGGAAATTCCCGAAATTCAGTAGCGTATTGTTTTAAAAGTTTCGTCGCTTTCAAGCGTTCGTCGGGTTTGTTGCGACTGGTGAGGAGTAAAAATGAGTTGTCGGGAATCACAGGTAAGGTGCGCGTCAGTTCTGCTAACACATTATCTGGACAATGCTGAGATAAAGTAGTATTCACTAGCCAGACTAACCGTCCACCAGCGCCAAAGCTGGGTGTCATGACTTCATTTAATCCCTGAATTACTGCATCAGCTTGATCTGGAAGCAAGGAAGTGTAGTTAAAACTTGTCCATAGGGGATCGAGGACGCGATCGCATAACAAATCCACGGCCTTTTCTATGGCAAAATCATCTTCACCCCAGTAAACGTAAATTGGCATAGAAAAATCTCAGTTCTCCGCTTGTTCCACCGTATCACTAGATTGGGGATTGGGGACTGGGGATTGGGGACTGGGGACAAATCAATTCAAAATTCAAAATTCAAAATTAAATAACTCTTGGGGATTGGGGGATTGATTGATCAAGGTGTCTTGTTCTTGTGTCTTCTAGAAATTTTGTAGAAGATGTGTTCGCAAGATTTTTTTAACTTGGAGAAGAAGCGATAAGTTTTGCGAACAACGTC
The DNA here is from genome assembly GCF_014696615.1 of Nostoc linckia FACHB-104. Taxonomy (GTDB): domain Bacteria; phylum Cyanobacteriota; class Cyanobacteriia; order Cyanobacteriales; family Nostocaceae; genus Aulosira; species Aulosira linckia_A. The sequence continues at coordinate 14,144 of NZ_JACJQJ010000078.1, forward strand.
TAGCAAAAAGTAAGGAATTTTCAGCCGCAATGGGGCTAGGATGGGGCGATATAACCAATAGTATGCTCTTTTGAGGTTGTCCCATTTGGCACATTTGTCTTCATGGAGAAAGTCGGAAATATCTACCACTAATCCCCTTCCTTCATACATCATGACATTCCGCCCATGTACATCATGGGGATATAATCCCCGCTTCCGTGCATATTCTAGGGCCTCATCGATATCTTGGATAACTTGCTTGGGGATACGCAGTCCACGCTGGATAGAGTCATAAAGTGTGACTCCATATAACCGCTTCAAGATTAAAAGACCTTCTTTAGCATATAGGCATTCCGAGTAAGCTGGGTGCGAACCTAAACGGCGGTAAACTTCTACCTCTTCTTCAAAACCAGGCCTTCCGGGTGCATAAATCTTGACAACCCAGTTGGGATAATCTGGGTGATAAACTACCGCAGCATAATTTCCTACTCCCAGTTTTTGCCAAGGATAGGGAAGATAGCTGATTTTTACTGGATCGTGGGGAGCTATGCTCTCAACCTGTAATTTGGGAATTAACTCTTGATGAACAGTCTCTATCAGCTGATCTATGAGCGCTCTATCCATACTCATTCCCGTGAGAGGAGTTCAACTGTCCGGGATTATACATTATATTGCTGACCTTCACACTGCCTGAGTAGGCGATCGCACTAATTGTTTACATCAAAAATATAAGTTATATAATCAACACAAATAATCAGTTAAACCTAAAAAATATACTTATAAATATTTTGGTTAGTAGATGAGAGAGAAGATGCGATCGCAACATGAACCACAGGTTTTTTCTGCTGTAATTCAAGATTACAGTATGGCTGGAGAATACCTGATTGCAAACTCTGCGGCGATTTTTTCTCCAACTGCTAAGGGGGAAGTTATCCTCTGGGACAATCTTAAGTTTTTGCAAATTTCACCCTGTAGCTCATTTTTCGAGAATGCATACAATGTCAAAAAAGAGACTTATGATGATTGGCTAGTGAGCAATCATCAACCTAGCTTATTGACTCCGTTACTGATTAACGATCAACTCACTTTCATTTCTGAACAACAGTGTCAGCAGCTTTGTAATAATTATGATTATCGGTGGTCTGTTTTTTATTGGTTGACTCGACCAGGGTTTTCTGCAGATTTTTCCCAAGCATTGATTCAAATATACGCCCATTGTCCAGCCGGGCCACCTCAGTATGGCAGTATAGTTTATCTAGAAAGAACAGAAGATGTATGGCAAGTCAAGTCATCTTTTGGTTTGTATAATCAATAATTCCATTAATGCGATCGCCTCACGAACAAATAGATCCCCGACTTTTTGGAAAAGTCGGGGATCTGAACATATCGCATAAAATATTATATTTTACAAGTCTCGAGGCGAGAAAAAATTATTACTTCTATTCCTACACCCCTGCTGAAACACTCACCTATCGGGAGGTGTCCTCTAGGAGCAGAGGTATTAAAAGTAACTTGCTCGTAATTAATCCAGCTGTTTTCTACTCGCCATCCCACGCGATCGCCAAATTTATTCCAGGCTTCTTCGTAATACTTACCGTCAGGCTGACCACCAACGTTTAGGTAAATTTCTTTTTGAACACTGAAGCCAAAGATTCCATTGCTATATTTTAGCCATAGGCGGTCAATGGTGCGGAAGTCAGTACAGGGAAAATTTAACAGTTGGCTTTCGTGTATGTAACCATGTTCTTTAAGCCCTACTGCTTGAAGCATTACCAGATAAGTTTCATAATCAGCATCTTTCCAGTTCCCTACTGCTAGCAAATCGCGTAGTTTGCTATAGTCTACACCTCTTCTTGAACTGAGTTTAATGTCTTTTTTGCCTGCCATAGGAGCAAGTTAGTGATTTTGAATACAAGAATTTTAAATTAATGTATTACTGAATTCTTCAAAGGTGAATTAGGGTAATGCACAACACACCGAACTGTTAAATTTACTTCTCGACAATTTCTTTCTTCTGCTGCGGTACAAATATTCCGTGTCGAGGACTAAATAATAATGCTAATACAAATAATCCCGAGACTACTAATACAATTGCTGGGCCTGAGGGTAAGTTATAAAAGTAACTGAGGTACATTCCGCTAATACTAGAAATTACGCCAATAACTGCGCCCAAAATCATTACTTGGTTAAGACGTTTAACTAATAAATAGGCGGTAGCACCAGGGGTAATTAAGAGTGAGAGTACGAGAATTACACCTACAGCTTTCATGCTAGCAACAATTGTTAAAGCAATCAGCAACATCAATCCAAAGTTCAGCCGATTGACTGGTAAACCTGCAGCTTGTGCGCCTAAAGGGTCGAAGGTGTAAAATAACAGTTCTTTGTAGAGTAAAACTACCACTAATAGAACAATCGCCGCAATGATAGCGGTGTCTCGCACTTCATCAATAGTTACACCTAGAATATTGCCGAATAAAAAGTGATTGAGGTCGATTTTGTTGTCTTTTTGAATAACAGTAATTAATGTGATACCAAGGGCAAAGAATGCAGAGAAAACTATGCCCATTGCAGCATCTTCTTTAATTGGCGATCGCGTTCTAATCAGTGCGATCGCCATTGTACTCACAACGCCGGCAATAAAAGCCCCAACAAAAATATTACCTCCCACCATAAAGGCGATCGCTAGTCCTGGCAAAACGGAGTGACTAATCGCATCCCCCAATAAAGCCAATCGTTGTACCATCAAATAGCTACCAACGACTGCACACAACAATCCGACTAATATTGCAATCACCAGCGATCGCTGCATAAAGCCATATTGCAATGGCTCAATTAATGCTTGGAACATAGTTTGTTATTTGTCATTTGTCGTTTGTCATTTGTCATTTGTCGTTTGTCGTTTGTTGTTTGTCATTTGTCATTTGTCGTTTGTCATTTGTTGTTTGTTCAATGACCAATGACCAATGACCAATGACCAATGACCAATGACAATTTACGCTGCATCAGAAAAGTACATAACTTTCCCACCATAGGCGCGGTTTAAGTTTTCTTCGTTGAGTACTTGCTGCCTTGAACCTGTGGCAATTAATTCTTGGTTTAATAATATTAAATCATCAAAGTGGGTGATAGATTCGCCTAAGTCGTGGTTGACTACTAAGACGATTTTGCCTGCGTTTGCGAGTTCATGGAAGACTTCAAAAATTACTGTCTGAGTCTTCTGATCGATACCTACTAATGGTTCATCAAAGCAGAAAATTTCTGCTTGCTGGGCTAAAGCACGGGCTAAAAATACTCGCTGCTGCTGTCCTCCAGACAATTCTCCAATGGGGCGATCGCAAAAATTTGTCATCCCCACTCTTTCTAAGGCATTATTTGCTACCTGGCGGCTAACTGCAGAAAAACTACGCAACCATCCAGTTTTTTTTACCCGTCCCATCATGACTACATCCCAAACTGTAGCCGGGTAAGTCCAATCAATCTGGCTACGCTGGGGTACATAAGCAACTTTCTCTAGTTGCTGCATTAACGGCTTGCTTTGGTATAAAGCATTACCGCTACTTTTTGACACTAAACCCAAAATAGCCTTCATTAAAGTACTTTTGCCAGCACCATTAGGGCCAAAAATACCTGTGAGTTTACCTGGTTGAATGATGCAATTAACGTCTCGCAAAGCTTCTTGTGTGCGGTAGTGTACCCCTAGATGGGAGATACAAATGCCTTCTGTAGATTTCATTTCATGAGTTTGTATAACTTGTGCAGATCTTACCCAAGCTTCTCTAGGTGATAAGCTATTTTTTTTGTAAAAAGAGACACTTTTCATAACTGTGCTTTCATATTTTATTCCTTGAGCTTACTATAAAAATGAGAGAAATATGAAAAAATCTATAGATAGAAGTAATGTTGTAAATAAATGAAGCTAATACTTAAGAGAGAGATGGTAATGGGGCATTGGGTATGGGGCATTGGGGGGATGAGGGAGGTGAAGGAGATGAGGGGGATGAGGGGGATGAGGGAGAAACACCAAATACCCAATTACCCATTACCCATTCCCCATTCCCCATTCCCCATTCCCCAGTCCCCAATCCCCATCCCCCACCCCAAACACATTGTTTCGCAGATATGCTTGGCAATACTTCTGCCTTTGGCTTTATTTGGTTGTAGCCAAGGGAATGAAGGTAATAGTTCTCAAAGTAATGGCAAACCGCAAGTTGTAGCAACTAGCACAATTATTGCGGATTTAACTGAAGAGATTGGCGGTGATGAAATTCAGGTAGTAGGAATTCTCAAACCTGGTACAGATCCTCATGTTTATGAACCAGTACCAGCAGATAGCCGAGTGATGGAAAAAGCAAATTTGATTTTGTATAACGGCTACAACCTAGAACCTGGGCTGATTAAGTTAATGAATGCTGCGGGTGGACAGGTGAAGCGTTTAGCGGTGGGAGAAGTTGTCAAACCTTTAGAGTTAGATAAAGGTAAAGGCGAAATCGTGCCCGATCCTCATGTTTGGGGTAGTGCAGAAAATGCGATCGCAATGGTCAATGCCATTCGGGATGTTTTAATTAAGTTATCGCCTGAAGATCAAAAGGAATTTACTGAGAATGCAACGCAACTTACCAATGAATTAAAGCAGTTGCATAGTTGGATTAATCAGCAAATTCAAACCATTCCCCCAGATAAGCGCAAACTCGTCACCACCCATGATGCCTTTCAATATTATGGACAAGCTTATAAAATTGCGATCGCGGGTACACTAATTGGCATCAGCACCGAAGAACAACCAAGCGCCCAAACAGTACAACGATTGGTTGAGTCAATCAAGAAAATCGGCGTTAATGCAATTTTTGCGGAAACAACCATTAACCCTGCCTTAATCAAGACTGTAGCCCAAGAAGCTGGAGTTAAACTAGCCCCACGTCAACTTTTCTCTGACTCTATCGGCGCTAAGGGAAGTGATGGCGATACCTATATCAAAATGATGGCAGCGAATACGCGCACAATTGTAGAAGCATTAGGGGGTAGATATACGCCTTTTCAACCCAAAAAATGAATTCCAAGTAAAAAAAATTCTATTGCTATTGTTCATTGTTGACCGTTGACCGTTGACCGTTGACTGTTAACTGTGAACCGTCAACAGTCAACAACTCGAGATGAATCAGCTAATCGTCATTCGGATGAGTCGGTTCAGCCTTGGGTTTATATAATGTTTGTGACACATCAATATAATCTAGAGGGCACGGCAGTGCCCATACTTGTAAACTGAACGTGAAACCCGCTTGGTTGCAAGGTTTCGCCCTCACCCCCAACCCCTCTCCCACCGGGCTACCGTGTATACATAAGTCCACCCAGAGCGAGTTTCCAGCCAAGAAAGATGGATTCAAATTGTCTTAAACCATGAACAAGGGTAGGCATTCCAGGAGGTCTTTTACAGGTATAACCAGACCAACCACCAAGTCGAGCAATTATCCAAGTAGCCCAAGGCAAACAACCCCTTGGATAAGGATTTTGCAGTTTTTTGGTATCGCCTTCCACAGAAGTTTGAATTTGAGATAAACAATGCTGCTGCTGTTCACAAAAGGTCAGCTCGGCAGAAAGTTGAGTATTATCGCGTCCTTCAACCATTTGTAAGGTTCGCACGGCTACGGACAAAGCCAGGATTGTCAGGCGTTGAATAGCGATCGCAGACTCTAGTTGAGTCGCTTCTAAATTCAATCCCGCTTTTTTGAGAGTGGCGAAAAGCTGTTCAATCTTCCATCGCCATCCATACCACTGAATCATTCGCAGTGCTTGTTCCAAGCAAACAACTTCGTGTGTGGTCAGCAACCGCCAATGAATCGGTTCTTGTCCCGCAGGTGGTTGAACTTCCAGTGCTTCAACAGCAAAAAGGGTAACGCTAGGAGGATAGCCAAAAACGCTTAATTTATCGGGTCGTTGAATCTCAACTCTTCCACAACGAACAATAAGCATTGCTTCTCTTGGCATTCGCTTTCGTCGTGGGTCTGCGGGTACGTTAATTATATAAGTACCTTCAATAGGCTGCTGACTCAAGTAGTCAAATAGTGATTGAGACCTTCCTAACAATCGACGGTCTTGACAAGCTCGGATTAGCAAATGATTGTTTTTGTTGGGTACGGTTGCAAATTCCTCAAATAAATCCGATTCGCGATCGCCAATATGAGTTACCATTTTTGCTCCACCCACTTCAAAGCATCGCTGACTACTTTGTGCCGATGCTAACCATTTGTAAGATTCTTTCTCCTCTATTGCTAAATTTTTATAGTCTCGCTCATGTTTATCTGCATGATTTATCTCTCGGCTCCACAGTTTTACCGTGCTTAATCCTAGTGGAAACCCACTCTCACCATCTAATACCAGTGTTGGATGGATATAAAACCCTACATCTGTATTATTCCCTACTACTCCTAATCCTGACAATGACAGCCTACCTGCATGAGACTGTAAGTTAATTTCGCTACTATCGCTGATTGCCAATACGTGCCGTTCCGCTACCCGCGCCTGGCAATCATCCGAAAGGCTACGTACTAGCTCTGATAGTGTGACGTTTTCATTCTCCAAAAACCGATAATAGCCCATCTGTTCTGCCCAATTTCGACTTATTTGCCGGATATTTATCGATTGATGCTGACGAATCGCCTCATACAATGCTGCCCCCTTTTTATCAACCTGGGGTCTCCAAATGCCGTTCCTGGTATCGTCGCAGCGTGAATTAAGATGGGATTATCCATTGTTTTTGCTTTTCAAAAATCCTCTGCACCTACTTTACATCCAACTTGTGTATACACAGTAGCCCACCGGGAGAGGGGAGCAAGAGATTTAATTCCCCTTCTCCTGGGGGAGAAGGGGTTAGGGGATGAGGGCGAGGGTATTTGTACAACACTCGCCCTATATAGCTTTTAGCTTAAGTTGACACCAATGGGCATTGCCGTGCCCCTACCATCTGTCGCATTCTTTTTTTAAATTGGTATTAGACTCTTGCTCCCCCTGCTCCCTGCCCCCTGCCCCTCTGCCTAATTTTTCGCTGCTGGTGTCTTACCATTACCGTTGTCATTCACACTCGCAATCAATGACGTTGGCTGAGAATTAGCAGGTGTCTGACTTTTTGTGAGCCGGCGGCGCTGGTTTTTCGGTACTCCTCCTGCTTTGCCATACTCGACACTGCTTTTGCCAAATTTTGTGGCAACTCCCAACAGTATCAGCTCTGTCATGTCTCCTAATTCTTGCTCGGTTTGTAGCATTTCCCGGTATAACCCATCCAAGTTAGAAAGGGCTGTGTTGTATGCATATTCTTGAGTTTGCATTCTCTCAATGAGACTGCGAAAGCCAGGTAAAGTCAGTCCATTGCCGACATCTAAATTTGGATCGATGGAGTTCATGCTAGCAGCACGACGCACGGCTCTTTCTAATATTTTCGAGCTTCTTTTTTGGCGAGCCATATTCTACACCTTGTTTTTCAGTATGGTTACTAACCTTTACCTTAAAAAACTTCTGTATCAATTAGCCTGAGAAGATTTCGGCAAATCTGCAATGAATTTTGCTACAAGAATATTTCTGTAATAAGTAGGTGAATTCCTAAGATAAAATGGCAAATAAGTAAATTAAGAATGTAATTTGCCGATAACTTGCGGAAAACACCAAAATGAGTGCGCGATTTACCGAAATGAGCAGGCGTTAAGGCTTTTTGAGAACTCGTTAAGGCTTTTTAGCTGCGGAAAACACTAAAACGAGTGCGCGATTTACTAAAACAAGCAGGCGTTAAGGCTTTTTGAGAACTCGTTAAGGCTTTTCGCTTGCGTAAAACACTAAAATGAGAAGGCGTTAAGGCTTTTTAAGAACTCGTTAAGGCTTTTTGAGTAGGTGAAATGGCTTTTTGCCTACTAAAATCAGCTTTATGTATTTTTTAATTGAAGAATCGCCTTCACTAATTGCCCAAATGTAAAGTTGAGGCTAAATGCGCTGCGATCGCTCTATTTACCGTCATTGCGAGCGTAATGAAATGAAGCGAAGCAATCGCAATGGCTAGGATTGCTTCATTCCGCTGCGCTCCATTCGCAATGACATTAGACCTGTCAAGTTGCGGAGAAATTTTTGGGGAAGTCGCTTTTTTCCTTCGATGATGAAGGGTGGAAAGGCTAAAAAGTCTTCACCTGGGCAAATGAGTCTACCTTGGGATAAGCAGAGAGTGACGGAATCTACTGAGGTGCATGAGGTAGCAGAAAAATTTATTCACGCAAATCGCTATCAGCCAACAGTGCCAGGTATCGGATTTATGAAATGTTGATTATTGCGTGGAAAAGGAGGCTGTGATAAATATTTACAAACTTCTGAAAGCTTTATATGTTACATTTTACAAGTCTCGACGCGAGAGAAGAGATCAGCGAGTGTTCGTCATCGAATAAATAAGGTCATAGGGCCTAAATTTCAGATAAAACTGGACTACCCAGGGTAAGTGTCCCCTAGTGGCAAATGTATTATATTTTACTTCGCTATATCTAATCCAGTTTCCTTCCACTCTCCACTCCACGCGATCGCCGAAGCGTTCGCAAGCTTCGTATAATTCGTCATCTTCATCCCTCACTCTACCACCAAAACGAGCATATATCGATTTGAAGGGGGCAAGAACTTTCCATAAAGGTGAACTTGTTCGACTTCCTTCTAAGATTCCACCCTCTTCGAGATAAATTTCTTTCTGCACGCTAAACCCAAAGCGTCCATTGCTGTAATCGACCCATAATTTATCAATAATTCTCAAGTCTTCACAGGGAAATTTTGGAATGTCTTCTAGTCCCAAATAGCCTTGTTTTTCCCGTCCTGCTACTTCTCGCATCACTTTTAGTGTTTCCTCATCAGCTTTTTTCCACATACCTGCTGCTAGGCAGTAAGCAAGCTGATGATATTTTTCGGGTATGCGAAACCGAACTAGGCGGAATGTGTCTGTTGAGGTTTCCCGTTTATAACAGATTCCTGCTTCACCAAATCGTTCTCTCGTTCTCTGACTCAACCAGGCACAAAATTCATTTCCTTGTGCAAAGTCAATTTCACCAGGGTTGATTTCCAACATTAGATCGCTGTTGCTTGGCTTGGTTGTCTCCAAGAGAAACAATCGATATTCAGCCTCAGTAATCTCAGCATCATCCACCACTTGTCCTGCCCAAATTTTATCACCTGCTTCTGTTATGGCGATTGCAGGTTGGTCTTCTTTGTCTGAACTCCCGACAAAACAATCTTCGTTGAGGTGGTATAGCCGTTTTTCTAATTGCACTGATGCTGCTAGCTTAAAAACTTCCACATCATCGGACTTTAACCCCTGTTCTACCTTGTTTAGTAGTTCCTGCTCTTTATCTGGGCTAACTCTGAGTTTGTTCTGCAAACATTCGTAAGCAAGGGTGAGGGTAGCTACTGTTGGTTTTTTCAATGCCGCATCAATCAGTTTATCTACTTTCACCTGACCTGCGTAGAACAAAATGGTTTGTCTCCACCAATCCAGATGTTTTTCATCTTTGGTAAAAACTGCTAATACATCAGGCTCATTTTCTGCCTTTGTCAGTTCAACCGCCGTTAAATACTCCTGAAAGGTGCGATGGGTAAATTCATAGAGTTTTTCTTGTTTGCGATCGCTCAACAGTTCTCGCACACCAATATCATCTCTTTCGATAAAATCTTGTGGTTTAAACTCTCTTCCCGCCTCAACCATCTGAGCTAGTTCTGCTTGAAGAAAGTCTTTTGCTAGAAAAATATTACTGTCCTGATTTCTCTGATCTAGCGTAAACTGAAGTACTTGGCGTTTCGTCATCTCTAGTGCGAGTGCTTGTAACGCTTCTTGCTTTTGCTCTGGCTTGAGTGGGTATCGGGTACTTCCAGAAGCAGATTGTCGTCCTTGAAGAAGGACATCACATACTTGCTTATAAAGTCCTGTTCTGGTTGGCGAAAGGCTTGTTTTCTGCTTATAAGTGTTAATAATTAATGCCAGCAACAGGGGATTTGTTGCCATCAAGCGCAGGGAAGGAACTGCATCAATTTGCCGCACTAACTCATTTCTTTTAGACTCAGCAATTTTCTTCAGTTGCTTTTGTGATTGTCCTCCAGAATTTTTACGTTTTTCTAGATTAAAATACCAGTTGAAAAGAAAAGTATTGCGCTGTTCTGTGGTGAATGAACGCACAAAATAAGCTGGGGTATCTGGTAGAGGAGCTTGATTGTAAGCTTGTGGGCGTGATGTCAGAATGAACGGTAATCTATGCTGATAATGTTGGAGTTGCTGAGAAACCCAAGCGCTTACCTGCTGGCGCTGCTCATCATCGGCAATTTCATCGAGTCCATCTAACATCACCAAACACTTGCCGTTTTTCAGCTGCTTGTTAAACCACTGCTGAATTTTTTCTGATTCATCTCCCATTGCCTTGGCAATTACTTGCGCTAGCGAGGGTTTATCATCTACAACAATGGCGGAAGTAACATCTCTCAACCTCAACAAAACAGGAATAAGTTGAGGCAAACCCCGATACAATTTTGATTGTTTTCGCAGAGCAAACAGCAGTGTTATATGCCTTAAAAGTGTGGTTTTTCCTGAACCAGGTGCCCCTAAAATTACCAGTCTTCGCCACGCCGATTTTTGTTTCGTAATCTTTTTCAGCAAACTACCAATTTCACTTTCTTGCTGAATTGCAATGCTTCTAGAAGCTGCTGTTTCCTCATTTTGCTCTGGCTCAGTTTCATCACCAGTAGTCAAATCTTGAGGGTTATACACTGGCGTTTCGGAATTAAAGCCCAAGGGCACAAACACATTTTCCAAATCCAGTCCTTCGCCACTAAATCCGCGTCCCTGGTATTCTTTACATTCAGCCGTTAATCTCGCAAGATAATCTGCCCCAAACCTGTCTGTGGCTGTTGTCCACCATTTGGGAATTTGAGTAGCAAGTAACCAATCCAAAAATTTATCGAAATAGGGAAGCAGCTTGCTGCCAATTCTAATGATGAGTGCAATAACAAAGGTGATTCCTAGAAAGATAGCAAACTCTTTCCAGCGGGCATTTTTGGCATGATCAGCCGCAATAGCCACAAAAATCCCTGGTACACCCCACCCGACTAATTTGTTATCTAAAATCTTTTGTACAGATTCCCACCAAGCGGGTTGATTATCTTGGCTTTGAGTCACGTCGCTTCGCTCCGAATTCAAAATTAAAAATTAAAAATTCAAAATTAACGAATTATACCAATTCAAATAATGTTTGCGATACATCAATATATTCTAGAGGGCACGGCACGCCGTGCCCCTACAATCTGTCGCATTCTTTTTTCAAATTGGTATTACTTATAAGCTGAAATATTGATGATATTTAGTGTATCTCTAATGCCATTTTTCTAACCTAATCACCCCAAATCTTATTTTTGCGGGTGGTATTACCCAAATTTATATTGCAATACGGTTCATTTAAGAATCATTGTAGGTTGGGTTGAGGGACGAAACCCAACATTTTCACGACCTTGTTGGGTTTCATTCCGTTCAACCCAACCTACACCAAATAAGGCTTTTGAGGCTAACTGAACCGTATTGATTTATATTGTGATTCTGACAGAATTAATTACACAATGTAATTAATTTTGTTTAACTACTTATTCATTTTGAATTTTGAATTTTGCGGAAAGTTGCGTGCGGGGGTTCCCCCCGTTGAGCAAACTTTCCAAGACGAATTTTGAATTCCCCGCAGGGGTTCACCCCCGCCCCACCAGGCTAGCAACGACTGTGGCTAATTCTGCTGGCTCAATGGGTTTGGGTAAATGGAGTTGATAACCTTCTTGAATGGCGCGCATTCTGTCTTCAGCCCTTGCATAGGCGGTGAGGGCGGCGGCGGGGATATTTCCGCCTTGTTCTGGGGGAAGCGATCGCACTTTGCGAATTAATGAGTAGCCGTCTTCCTGTGGCATCCCAATATCACTAACAATAACATCAGGTTGCCACTGGGCAATTAACTGCAATGCTTCTTGGGCGGATGCGGCGGCTTGCACTTCGGCTTGCACTTGTTGGAGTACGGTGCTAATAAATTCTCGGCTATCGGCTTCATCGTCTACAATCAGCACGCGTATACCAGCTAGGGAGGCTTTGAGGAGTAAGCTGGAATCGGCTTCACTACTTTGAGGTAAACAAATATCTCCTTTAGCTGTTGACAAAAGTGGCAATTTAACAGTAAAAGTTGCGCCTTGCTGTTCGCCTGGGCTATCAACTTGGACTGTACCACCATGCAGTTCGACTAAATGACGGACGATGGCTAATCCTAACCCCAATCCCCCATGCATTCTGGTACTGGAACTATCAGCTTGGCGGAAGCGATCAAATACGTAAGGGAGAAATTCGGCGCTAATACCAATTCCTGTGTCGATTACCTGAATTTGAGCGTAGCTAGTTAAATTACCTTGAAATTTTTCCTCAATTTTGGCAAGTTTGATGTCTACTTTACCGCCTGGGGCTGTAAATTTGATGGCGTTGGACAGCAAATTCCAGATAATTTGTTGTAAGCGTTCCGCATCGCCGGAGACTAAAAATTCTGAATCCAGCTTTTGCACTTGGCTCAAATCGCTAAGGCTATAGGTTTTGCTATTTCTGGCTAACTCTAAATTTTCTGGGATGGTAAAGTGCAAATCGATGTCTTTGGCTTGGGCTGCCAGGCTAACAGTCTCTAAGCCTGATTTTATAATGGTAATTAAATTGCAACTAGCAACCGTGAGGCGCAATTTACCCCTAATCATGCGTGAAATATCTAGCAAGTCTTCAATTAGCTGGGTTTGCGCCCTGGCGTTGCGTTCAATTGTTTCTAAGGCTTTAGCTGTTTGCGTGGGGTTGAGGTTCCGGGAACGCAGCAATTGCGCCCAGCCAAGGATAGCATTAAGGGGCGATCGCAATTCGTGGGATAATATCGCCAAGAATTCATCCTTCATGCGGTTGGCTTCTTGCAATTGCTCAGTTTGTTGTTGCAAGGAACTAATTAACCTGGCGCGTTCCATTGCGATCGCAATTTGATCGCACACTGCTTGCATCATCCCTTTTTGATTTTCTGTGAAGCGGGTGCGGGTGCGGGAACCAAAGGATAGGGTTCCTAAAAGCTGCCCTTGGGCCATCAAGGGATAACTAAAGTAAGCTTTAATACCGATAGAGCGAATTAGTTCTGTTTTGGGATCGGTTGATTCTTGGACATTCTCTAATGCTGTCTGACATCTTGTTTGGGCGGTAGTGCCACATACAGCTGCTCCCACTTTCAGGTATTCAATTTCCTTTGCCAGTTCTGGGGTAATACCTGTAGATGAGGCGAGATGCATTACCCCAGAGTTGTCTGCAATTAAATAATTTAGGTATAAATCTAAATTAATTTGTTCAGCAATTTTGCGGAATAAACTATCAACCAACGCTACAGGATTTTGGCTGGATAATAATTCATTGGCGGTGTGAAATAGTAGCTGCAGCCTTTGATTATTAATGGATAAGGCTTTTTCCGCATTCTTGATATTGGTAATATCTTGGAACACTAATATACAGGTGGCGGGATAACCATGCAATGCTGGGATAGTGTCAGCAAATATCAGTAAGGAAAGGATACCGTGGTTGGTATGCCAGTCTACCTCCAAACTATCCAACCGTTCCCCCCGAGCAACGCGCACCCCTGGCATTTGCTCATTGGGAATGCTCATGCCATTGGCATCGGTGAAATGGTAATATTTGTCATATTCTGATGCTGGGATACCCTTGGGAAATTCGCCTCCAGCTAATTCATCAGCTGCACGATTGGCAAAGGTAACTCGTGCTGTTCCTGGTTCAATAAATAGCAAAGGCCTAGGCATGAGATTAAGCACATCTTCCAGCCATCTTTGGTGATTTCGCAGCACTTGGGCGCTTTGCTTGCGTTCTGTAATATCCAAAAATGCCCCAATACAGCCTCTAGTATTACCTTCTTCGTCAAATAGAGGCGCAACATACTCCACTAATGTCAAACTTGTGCCATCTTCCTGCACAATATCAAATTCATAATCCAGTACTTCTACACCATGAATTGTGCAGTACTGCATGGGAAGTTCATTAATGGGAACTTCTTTCCCTTCACGGTAAACTTTAAAACCAGGTTTTTCGCCTATTGGGGCAATTAAGGAGGCGTTATTCTCTGGGGAAATTCCCAATTTTTTGGCGAAAGCAGGGTTGACTGTGATATTTCGGCATTGAGGATCTTCAGCAATGCCAATACCAATGGGGATAACATCAAGTAATGTTTGCAACTCCGTAACGCGGCGTTGGAGATTCTTATTTAGCTGTAATATTTGTTCCCTGGCTGCTTGGCGTTCGCTCAAGTTCACAATAAATGCTACCGACTCTTCTCGGTTTTCACCTAGCAGTACATAACCAATAAAAACCGGAATGCGAGTACCATCTTTGCGAATATATTCTTTTTCATAGGGCGTACAAGCACCGTTTGGATTGGCTTGGGCTTCGGCGATCCGTTGCTCATCTAAATGCAAATATTCTGGCGGCGTGATATTATTCCAGCTAATTTTCCCTGCTAATAAATCTTCGCGGGTGTAGCCAATCATCGCCAAAAATTCGTCGTTCGCCTGTTGGATACCACCGTAAATATCGCCAAACAAAATGCCAATTACGTTAGCATCAAAAAAGCTTCTCAGTTTTTCCTCGTAAAATTTGAGTTCACCTTGAACGCGATCGCGTTGACGACTGAGACGTTCGATAACAGCTGCACTTTGCCAGATTAGAATAGCAAAAATCACCATAATAATCATGGCAAACATCGATATGGCAAAGGCTGTATCATAGCCGCCAGCTTTTTGGCCTAGAACAATTAACCACCCCAGTAAAAAAGGTACAGCGATCGCAGCAAATAATAACCGACGAGACAAGAAACCGCTGTCGGTATTGCTTGTAATAACTCGCATTAATCCCTGGTTTGGATGTGTCCACATAATTCCTATACACAGCACGAAAAACGTGATTGCTGTGTGTATAGCCATTGAAGTTGTATAACGGGTTCCGTACAAAATGTTGACTTGATAGGTATAGCCAATCACCGCCTGTAAGGAAATTAAACCAGCTATGAGGGCGAGAATTTGGGAATACCAATAGCTACGGTGGGTTTTTTGATGCACTAACAACTCTAATGCTCTACCTACAAGCATAAAGTTGAGTGCAGTGTTAAACCCCATTCTCCCTGGATGCAATGTCAATACAGCATTGGGTGAATCACGAAAGAAAAACTCGTCAATTCCTAAATTTCCCCCAAAAACATATTGCACGACTGTTAAGAAACCAATTAATGTCACCGCTATGGCACACAGTCGAGAACACCAGAGGTAGAGGTTGTGATGCTTAACACCTTGATTGAGATTGAATTTTTGGGCTAACCACAGTGACACACCAGCTAGGATTAAACCTACTGCTGTATTCGCCTTCATGGTTACCATGTTGCCATTGCAGCCACATTTAAGAAATTCAATGTCAAAACTCCAGCCAATGAGTACAAAAATACCAACTAAGATGGCGATCGCACTGCTTACTTGTACTATTAAAGAGTTAATGGCAGTTGGAGCGAGAACCTGCAAACGCAAGCGGTTTACTTTTAACATTGAGGTCTTTATAACCCCATCTAAACTAGCTGGTTAAAGTTCAACATAATTCGTAATTTGTAATTCGTAATTAAGAAACTATTTAGAGTTTTTACTCTATCCTGGTGTGAAATGCAATTACGAATTTTCCATGTTGTTTTGGGGTTAAAATTACTAGTAATATATGCTACAGGTAGTTGACGCTGATTTTCATCTACCTATATGCATATTTTATTATTTCAGAAGTCAGACAAAAGAATTTTAAATTTTATGAAATCTACACTGAGATAGATTTTAGGAAATAATTTGAAAATGGGCATTGGGCATTGGGCATTGGGCATGGTAAAGACAGATTTTTATGCTTGGTTGTGCTAGAATCTGGCTTGATTGACTGACTTGAAAGTAAATATTAAGTAGGATGTGTTACGGCTGTGCAAGGACTTCGGAACTCATGAGAGTGAGAATTAGCCGTAACGCATCGCATCATCTTTCTTGGTGCCGTACTCTCTGCTAACGCACCCTACAATTTTAGGTTTACTTTATAAATCTTCTCTAAGCAACAATTCCCGAGAATTCCCAGCGATAACTTCCCCCATCATCAGTAAAACCTTTCTCGCCCACACCTACTAGTTCCACAATCACTTCTCTTTGTGGTTGTGTCCAATTTCCTTCACGTTGATTAATTTCCACAAATGTTTGATTTGCTTGGGTAGATACAGTGATTTTTCTTAAGGAATAATTCTGATTTTCCGCATCGTTTTTACCATCATCTTCAAACAAAATATATTCGTTATTCCCTGGCCAAATTCGTAAATGTAATTCGTTCATTGGCTGTTCATCTACATATTGCGTCACAGGTTGCATGGGGATAATTGCACCACCCCGAACAAAAAGCGGCATTTTTTCTAATGGTGCATGGGTGAGAATATGGGTAGGGCCTTGATAACGCTCATTACTCCACCAGTCATACCAAGTGCCAGCAGGTAAATAAACAGCACGATATTCCACCCCAGGGCGATAAATTGGTGCCGCCATCAGCGAAGCTCCCAGCAAAACCTGATCGTAGAGCGTGTAGGTTGTGCGATCGCTCGGAAAATGATAAAGTAGGGGTCTTAAAATCGGAGCGCCTGTTTGTGCCGCTTCCCAGAAAAGATTGTAGATATAAGGCAATAGCTGATAACGCAGATTAATATATTCTCGACAGATATTTTCTGTGCGATCGCCAAATACCCAAGGCTCATGACGCGCCGTAGACATCGCCGAATGTCCCCGCATCAGTGGGTACAACATCCCCACCTGCATCCACCGCGCGAATAACTCCGCCGTCGCATTCCCCGCAAACCCCCCAATATCGCAACCCACAAACCCCACACCCGAAAGCCCCATATTACAGAGCATCGGTAGCGACATTTCCAAATGCTCCCACAATGAATGGTTATCCCCCATCCACACCGAAGACCAACGCTGTACACCCGCATAACCCGAACGTGTCAACACAAACGAACGCTCTTTAGCCCGATGACGCTGCAACCCCTCAGCACAAGCCCTCGCCATCATCAACCCATACAAATTATGCACCTCTAAATGAGTCACACCAATTTTAGATTTTAGATTTTGGATTTTGGATTGAAAATTCCCCCCTGCTCCCTGCTCCCTGCTCCCCTGCTCTTGCTCATCCCCCTGCGGCGCATCCAAAGGAAACCAAACCTTCTCCCCCCCATCGCCAAAGGGGCGATTATCGATAGCAGGTTCATTCATATCATTCCAAATTCCTGCTATCCCGATATCAGTCAAGCTTTTGTGTAAATCGCCCCACCACTGACGCACATCAGAACGTAAAAAATCGGGAAAAACAGATTTTTCCGGCCAAACATAGCCATGAAACAACCTACCATCGGCTTTACGCACAAAATAATCGTGATTTATCCCTTGATCGAAAACGTGATAATTCGCTTCCGGTTCATACTTCACACCCGGATCGATAATTGTCACAGTTTTAAAACCGTCTTTAGCCAAATCGCTAACTAACTTTGCTGGATCGGGGAAACGTTGGGGACTCCAGGTAAAGACACGATAACCCCGCATATAGTCAATATCTAAATGGATGACATCGCAAGGAATTTGACGCTGGCGAAATTCTCGCGCCAGTTCGCGCACTACAGTTTCTGATTCGTAACTCCAGCGACATTGATGATAACCCAGCGCCCATTTTGGCGGTAATGGCATTCTCCCCGTTAGCTGCGTGTATGTACGCAAAATATCCGCAGGTTCCGGGCCATAAATAATATAGTAATCAAGCTCACCCCCGCGCGTTTCCATTTTCAAAACACCGGGTTTTTCCGCGCCGATATCAAACTGACTCCAAAAAGTTGTGTTAAAAAATATGCCATAACCCACATCTGGGCGCAAAGCCATAAAAAACGGAATGGCTTGGTACATTTCATCAGTCAGCGCATCGTAATCTAAAGCATCCGTCGTCCAATTAGTTTTAACTTCGCTGAGTTTATCGAGCAAACCTGTGCGTTCTCCAAACCCATAGAAATGCTCATCAGCAGCTATTTGCTTCCAAGCCGCAACAGCACCCAGCCGCCAACCCATCCCCATGTCCAAATTATCTTGAGCAAAGAGACGATTAGCTTTGTCAAAACAGACGATGCGACTCTCTTGTTTTTGTACGCAAACACGAATTTGTTAAGTAGTAATTTCTACTGCTGCTTCCGTATCTTGCACCTCAAAAGGAAATGTCGGCCATTGCGAATCATCCAACGCCACCGCCCAAGAACGACGAGGTATAAATTCGCCATTAGGTGCAAGCCGAACTCGCAGCAAATTGGGTGCAAGTATACTGATTTTCAGACGGGAATTACCACAGTCAAAATCAATAGTGCGATCGCCTTTGGCGCTGCGCTCTGCGCGATCGCTCCAATTTACAACTTGTACACTACCAATAGTTATCCAAGGTTGGTTAGTTGTGGGTAATTTTCCAAAATATTGTGGCATGGGGACTGCACATTTTATATTTCCTTATTTATGTTTTATTTGGAATATTTAGTATTATAAAAAGTCCAGCATAAGCTGATACGCACCTAAATCAAATATTCTGGCGTTAGGACTGTCAAGGGTCAATCGTCCAGGGTCAAAGGCTAGCTTAGACTTTGGACTCTTGAACGCCAGTTGCTTCAAGTCGGCAAAGCCGCCCAACGCACTGGCTCCTTTTGACAACCTCAGTGCGAAATATACAATTTAAATGCATAACAGCTTATCATTCTTAATGGAAAATCAATAGATGATTAATGTTTAGTTAAATTTTCCTGTTATTTAATAAAAATATTTGATAATTAGTGAGAAGCTGCGAATTCCAAATATAACTTGTTAATACTATGTTTGCACTTAGCATAACCATCTGATGAATAAAATTTTATTCCTGTAATCATCAATAAAAAATACGATGAATTTATTTAATGAGGTTACTTGCAATTTGTAGCGAATAAATCTCCACAAAAGCAGATTTGCGCTTCTATCGCAGTGTAGATACGTAATAAATCAATAAAAGTTTAAACTATTATATTAAGAATGCGCTGGAAGTAACTTTTCAAGTAAGTTCTGGTAAGGGTCGAAGATATACGAAGGCCTAGGAAGACAAGGAAAAATTTAGTTAGAAATTTTTCCTTGTACCTTTTCTTGAAATTAATTTTAAGAATGCATTTGCTGTGGGGTGGACAATCACTTCATTGACATCAATATTTTCCGCCTGACATAGAGCATATAAAACTGCTTGAGCGATCGCACTTGAAATTTCGCCCATCAGTAATAAACACATATCTGTGTTTTTGTCAATGTATAAATTATCTCATTGCTGAATTAACTACAGAAGTATAGCCATTGTATGATGGCTTTGACAGCTTATTCGCTAATTTCCCCAAATTTTGCATAAGTTACGCCCAGGGAGAAATATCTTTCAATATGTCATCTCAGTCATAGCTACAGCCATGCATCTTGAAAGCAACCTTTTAATAGATCGCAATTATTCCAATTTAAAAAGACACAACTGGCTTCAGTTGTTACTGTTCTGTAGTGCCCTAGTACTAACAAGCACATCTGTTCGCGCTCAGATTACTCCAGACAATACCTTAGAAGCAGAAAGTTCTCTTGTTAGACCTGATATTTTGATTAATGGCGCAAATGGCGATCTCATTGAAGGTGGTGCTAGGCGAGGAAGCAATCTTTTTCACAGCTTCAGTCAATTCAATATTAATGATGGGCAAAGAGTTTACTTCGCCAACCCCAATGGAGTTGAGAATATTTTAACAAGGGTGACTGGTGGACAAGCTTCCAATATTTTCGGCATTTTAGGAACCCAAGGTAGTGCCAATCTCTTCTTAATCAACCCCAATGGCATTGTGTTTGGTGCTAATGCAAGGTTGGATGTTGGTGGTTCGTTTGTCGCCACAACAGCAAATGCAGTTCGCTTTGGCACAATAGGGAACTTCAGCGCTACTAATCCCGAAGCCCCACCCTTGTTAACTATCAAGCCTGATGCATTGTTATTTAACCAAATTACCAGGGGTGCGATCGCTAATAACTCCGTTGCGCCTTCTGGGTTAGATCCATCTTCTAGTTATCTTGCTCAGGGTTTGCGCGTACCCGATGGTAATAGTTTGCTGTTAGTAGGTGGCGACATCCAAATGGATGGCGGAAATTTATACGCTTTTGGTGGACGAGTCGAGTTAGGCGGTTTGGCTGCTGTGGGAACAGTGGGATTAAATGCAGATGGAAAGAATCTAAATTTAAGTTTTCCCGAGGGTGTAGAAAGAAGTGATATTTTCCTCAGCAATGCTGCTTTAGTCAATGTCCTCGCAGGCGATCGCGGAACTATTGCGATAAATGCTCGGAATTTAGACATGACAAATGGAAGTACGCTGTATGCAGGCATAGCGAATGGGATAAGTTCTGATAGCAGTCAGGCAGGAAATATTGATATCAATGCCAGCGTTGCCATCAATCTTAACAATGAAAGTGGGATTGTGAATTATTTACAACAACAAGCAAAAGGACAGGGCGGCAATATCAATCTTAGAACTAGCAAGTTATTACTTCAAGGTGGATCGGGAATAGTCGTTGTGACATTCGGTGAAGGTAAAGCAGGTTCTTTAACTGTTGATGCTGAAGATATACAACTGATTGGTGAATATAACACCTTGTTATCTTACACGCGGTCAACAGGGGATGCAGGAAATTTGACAATCAAAACTAATTCCTTGCTCGTCAAAGATGGGGCACAAGTAGCTAGTACTACATTGGGCGTAGGCAAGGGAGGTTTGTTGACTGTTGATGCTAAAGATGTGCAACTCATTGGTAGAACCGCTGACGATCAAGCTCCCAGTGGCTTGATTACTGGCTCACAGCGCAACTCAACAGGGGATGCAGGAAATGTGATACTGAAAACCAATTCCTTGCTGATCAAAGATGGAGCACAAATATTTGCTGGTACATTTGGTGCAGGTAAAGGGGGTTCTGTAGCTATTGAAGCTCAAGACGTGCAACTTATTGGTACAGGTGCTAATACCCGCTTAGGCAGTGGCATTCTTGCTTCCTCAATCCCAAACTCCACAGGGGACACGGGAAATATAACCATAAAAACTGATTCCTTATTAGTCAAAGATGGGTCACAAGTATTAATTAGTACATTTGGTGCAGGTAAGGGAGGTTTGTTGAGTGTTGAAGCTCAAGATGTACAACTCATTGGTACCAGTGCTGATAATAGGGTTCCCAGTGGCTTGTTAGCTGCCACAACAGAAACCTCCACAGGGGATGCGGGAAGTTTGACATTGAAAACTAATTTCTTGCTAGTTAAAGATGGGGCAGTAGTGAGTGGTTCTACCTTTGGCGACGGCAATGGGGGTTCGTTAAACATTGAGGCTCAAGACGTGCAACTCATTGGTACAAGGCCTGATGGTCAGATTGGCGGCGGCTTGTTTACTTCTTCATCCTCTCAAGGAAATGCTGGAAATTTGACATTGAAAACTAACTCCTTACTAGTCAAAGATGGAGCAGTAGTGAATGCTGCTACCTTTGATGAAGGTAAGGGAGGTTCTTTAGCTATTGAAGCTCAAAATGTGCAACTTATTGGTACCAGCGCTGATGGTCGAGTTAGCGGTTTGTTCGCTTCCACAGAGTCAACAGAGGATGCAGGAGACTTGACATTAAAAACTGATTCCTTACTAGTTAAAGATGGGGCACAAATATTTACTGGTACATTTAGTCCAGGTAAGGGTGGTTCTTTAACTATTAATGCCTCAAATCTGGTAGAAGTTATCGGTAGCTCGACAAATGATGCGTTTATTAGTTTTATCGGTACATCTACAAATAGTTCTGGTGATGCTGGCAATTTAACCTTGAATGCCAGACGCTTAAATGTTCTTGGTGGTGGTTCTGTGGCAGCAGATACATCACAAACAAGTACCGGTAGCGGCGGTAATTTGGTCATTAATGTTCAAGATGCGGTACAAGTAACAGGAATTTCTACCATAAATGAGTTTCCCAGTTCTCTGTCCGTTCGCAGTCGCGGTCAAGGAAAGGCGGGAAATCTGACTGTGAACTCATCACGCATCAGCGTTAAAGACCAAGGCACAATCAATGCCGAATCTTTTGCCGTTGATGGTGGGAACATTACACTTAACACTGATTTACTGCTGCTGCGGCGTGGTGCTAACGTTTCCGCCACCGCAGGCATTAACCAAGGTGCGGGAAACGGCGGTAACATTACGATTAATACTACTGCGATCGCAGCTGTTGCCAAAGAAAACAGTGATATCCGCGCAAATGCTTTTACAGGTAATGGTGGTAACGTCACCATCAACACCGAAGGATTATTTGGTATCCTCCCAGCTTCCTTACCAACCGACCAAAGTGAAATTACTGCCAGTTCGGAATTAGGAGTGCAAGGACAAATTGACATCAATCAACCAGAACTGCAACGCACCCAGGGAATAATCGAACTGCCCTCTACTATCATTGATGCTAGTACTAAATTTGCTCAAGTTTGTCCTCAAGGCCCAAATGCCAAACCCCTAGGAAAATTTATCATTACTGGACGCGGTAGTTTACCCCCTAGTACTTTCGAGCCAATGACAGGTACTTTCAACTTAGTTGAACTAGCAACATTGGATGGCAAAAGTTCCCCAAACGCACGAATAGAAGAAGAAATCACAAGTTTAGATATTGATTCCAGTTCACAGACTATGATCGAAGCGCAAGGATGGATCAGAACTGCGGATGGTCAAATTGCACTTATAGCAGGGGTACCGGGTGATGTATCCAACTCTTCCATGATTACTGCCTTATGTCCAGTTTCTTCGTAAGATAAAAATCCCATTTCTCTTTCATGCTTGGCTGTAACATTTGTTTTCTTGGGACTGCGGCCTTCACGATCTGTCTTTCCCCAAACATGATGTGATTCCTTATTACCTGTTCCCTATTCTCTTGCTACGCAAGATAAATTTCTTGTCGGGGCACGGCACCAATAAGATAATTTGATATATCAAAAGATTATGGATGCCGTGCCCCTACCCATCTGTCGCGTTGTTTTTTTAAAATGCTAAATTTTCGCATCAAACCTGATTCTTATTTAAACAAGTATCATCACAGCCTAGTCAGTAGTTGCTAAATTACTCAATTATCTTTCTCCGGTGCTTCAGTTTTTAAAGAGCGAATTAATTCCCGAATCACATCAGTAGCCGGTCTACCCGTGACAGCGCAATATTTTTCAAGTTTCTCGGCTTCGTTGGATGTGAGATTAATTGTGATGCGTTTAACAGCCCATCTTTTATTCATAATTTTAGGCAAGCAATAGTTGGAATCTACTCTTCAAATATCAATCACTTAGAGTGTTACTACAATGATATAAATCAGCATATTTAATTTAAGTAGTGATGAAGATAGTACTATTTGTTTCTAAGTAGAAGTAAAGAAGTAAGTAAGTTGGAAGAGTATAAATTTTATCTATTTTTTAAGAGATAAATTGTGAAAGAATGGTAAAAGATATATGTAAATATTGCAAAATTAAATAAAGTTTTAAAAAACTAACTCTAATACCGACTAAGTCCAGATAGAGGTAATAGGAACCTCAAATTTGGGAAACGGCTTGATAAAGGTTTTTTTGTTAGTAGTAACGCTAATCGCCCTGCGATCGCAAATTTATTTCCTATTCCTGACGATATCTGCTTAGGAAGGTAACAAAGAAGAAATCCAATACTGCTCGGTTAAGGATTTTCAACTCGGAATTTGGTTTGGGGAAAAGGTGTACCCCTGCGGGGAAGCAAGCTACGCGTAGCGTCTCCGCAGGAGAAAGGGTAAGGGTTAAAGGTTTTTTCTTGCCCCTTTTGCCCTTAACCGACAAGTATTGAGAAGAAATCTGGGTATAGTGCATATTTACAAAAATCGAATCTGACTCTTATAAAAGTTAAGTTTTTCATATCTGCAATCTTGACTGCAAATTTGTAGAAATTACTTTAGGGACTTCCAGAAAATAAATTATCCCCTTCTCATAGTGGCAGATTATTCCTCCTCAGCTTCTTCTGCATACACAGCGTTCGCGTAGCGTCCCGCAGGGAT
>NZ_JACJQJ010000079.1 GCF_014696615.1 Nostoc linckia FACHB-104
GGGGTTTGGGGGAGAATCCCCCAATTGAGCTAGCTTTTTACACAACTGACAAATCATCACTAATGAACTTATCTGAACTGTATTGGCCCTTAACCAACTTTCCAAGAAAGATTGATTGACTAAACTTTTAATTTTGAATGGTGTTATTTAGGAACAGAATAGGAAATATCAAGTTTTAGTTTTTTAATTTTCTTGACAGGAACTCTCACCAAATAATAAGCACCTTTACTAGCTACATGCTTGTATTCTTCAGGCTGCAAGTCCATTGCTAAAAATCTGTCTTTTTCAGCTAGCAGTAGCAAAGAATTGAGCTTGACTGGTTGAGTATTTTGTTTGTGAATATAGTCTACAACTTCTGGTGCAGATGAGATGTAATTGACTGTTTTATGGCTGTAAAATACCACACTAGGTTTTTTGAAACCCAGCATGATTAATTCTTCTTTGGGTTGTTCTACCTGGGCCGCGATCACGGATAATTCTCGTAAAGGTTGCTGACGCTGCTGATCCATGATAAACAAAGCAGGCATCAAAACAACGATAAAAAATATCACAAACCCTAACAAGTTAGCACTGATAATCCATTGCCAACGGCGAGTTATGGTAAACGCTGCAATGATTATCGCCACCAATAGCCAAATCATACCGCCCATCGCTGGTAAACCCATCTGTTGAATCGATTGATACAACTCAGGTGCAGCGGGATCATTACCTACTAACTGGGCGACGTGAAATAATGCTGCGGCGATCGCAGATAAAAAGATGACATTTACCCAGCTACTCCAAACAAAAGATTTGGAGGCGATGACAGATTTGTTATTGTCGGCTTCGGGTTCTGGGATCAAGTCACTCCATAACAGCGCCACCATAATAGCGGCTGCTGGCATTAACGGTAATACATAGCTAGGAAGTTTGGTAACGGCTATCGTGAAAAAGCCAAAAATCGCCAGAAACCAAATGCAAGCAAATAAACTTAATTGCTGAGAACGTTCTTGAGAACGCCAGTGCGATCGCTGCCAAAACTTCAGTCGAATCATCGCCGCTGGTAAGTAGACTGAGTATGGAGCAAAGCCTAATAGCACTACTAAAAAGTAAAAATACCAGGGTGCTGAATGTCCATTAACTACTTCTGTGAAGCGTTCTAGGTTGTGATAACCAAAGAAGGAATTAATATAATTCCAGCCATTACGCCAAATTACCAGCGCATACCAGGGAACTGATAATCCTAAAATAATTAGCAACCCCACCAGGGGACGCATTTGCCGCCATACTTCTACTAAGTTGCCTTGGTAGAGAACAAATGCACCGATAATTAATGCTGGTAATACAATTCCTACCGGGCCTTTAGTTAAAATTGCCCCAGCAACTAGCACATAACAAGCCAAATACCATTTACTTGGGAATTTGGAATTTTGTGCGTAACCCAAAAAGAAGCATAACAAGGCTGATGCGATACACCCAGTCAGCAGCATATCGGAGACACCGATACGTCCCCAAGCGATCATTTCTGGAGTTAGCGCCATGACAGTTGCAGCCAAACCAGCCGTTAAGTAACGGCGAACAGGACGGGAAACTTGTTCTAACTCGTCTTTTCTAGCTAGTGACCAATGTACTGTGTAAAAAGCTAAAGCAACTGTCCCCATAGCCGCCAGTGCTGATGGGATTCGCGCCGCCCATTCATTCACACCCAAAATGCCATAGGCGATCGCTTGACACCAATAAATTAACGCTGGTTTATCAAAGCGTGTCTGGGCATTAAAGTATGGGGTAATCCAATCTCCTGTAACGAACATTTGACGGGAAGCTTCAGCAAACAGTGGTTCGGTTTCATCAACTAAGCCAATGTTGCCTAAATTCCAACCATAAGCTATCCAACCAATCACAATTAACCACAGAACCGATACAGTCACAGCCAGCGCTGGACGCGTGAGTATATTTTTGCACCACTGGCCAACAGTGTGGGGAAGGCTCAATTTCATGTTCATTTGTTATCAGTCAATGCTCAAGAGTCTACAGTCAAACAGCACTTTGTTAATAGTCGTTGACTTGGTAGATTTTGTTCTTGGGAATGGGGCATTGGGGAATTAGGTAATATCTTCTCCCCTGCTCCCTGCTACCTGCTCCCCTGCCTCCTTACCCCCAATCCCTACTTACTAAGTACTAGCCGCCATTCTTTGCTTTGAGAATCCCATGTGGGTGAAGATGTTTCCCCGACTACATAAGGCCCCCAGTAGCGCCGTGAACCATCTTGGGCAAAGGCTACGAGAATATCTCCCTTCTCTAGTTTTAAATTACCGTTAGGCAGAGAGAGGAGCAGGCCTTTTTCACTGCCTTCTTGGGGTTCAAAATCCCAATGGGCGGGAATGTCTGGCTGAGTTTTGGACGCACTTTTAGCTGCTGACTTTCTTGCTAGTAAAGCGAGGCGCACAGGCTGATTGGTTTGATTACTCATCCGCAACTTGCCTTCTCCTCCTTGAATACTCTTAGAAGAGTGTTGACTATCTGCCAACAAAGCAGTATGTTTAGCAGTACTATTTTCTACGGTGTCAGTAGGTAGAGTTACTGAAGTAGAAACATTGGTTGAACTAACTGTTTCATGAGCAAAAGATGGCGAAGAATCAATTGGTAGCTGAGGCGTTTCATTTGGTTGTGACGAAGCTGAGTTTGGATCTGTAGTTTCAAAAGAAACACTCATGCCAAAGCACCCCACCAGTAACCCTAACAGTCCTAAAGAACAAGCTAGAACAGCAGCGTTACGATACACTGACGTTTTCATATTGATAGTTATTAGAAATAAGTATTTGTTTAGGCTTGTCCAAATCCTAGCCTATTCTCCGCAAGGGCAATTACTGTAGTTGCCTACTATAGAGTCTCCTGAAAGCAAGTTATGCAATGTATCATAAGTAGCATTTTCAAGAAACATACTGACAAAAATAATCACCTTGATTCTCTAACGAAAAATCAGGTGTAAGCCTGATTAATCAAGGCTATCTTTTGTTGAGAATGTGGAATAGCACAAAAAATATAATACATTACTAGCAGATTTCTTCGGAGAAGCGCAAACAGTAATTTTTGTTTTACAAGTAGTGACAGCAACAAAGATTATGGTGACAAACCCACAGATAAATCTGTGGAATGTACTTCATGTTTCTTAATATTTCACACTACATATTTTAAGATAACTCTGATTGTTAAGGGGTGGAAGCCCCCATTCAACAATTTTTTTTAAAGCTTTGCTTACTTGCAGATGACACCCTGTATAAAATTTGCTCACCACTGAAAATCCACTAGATATTTAAATCACTGCTCAAACAAGCTTATGCTAAAACCGATATCCTCTAAAAGAGGAATATTTCATGATTTCTTGACTTTTTGAGTGTAGTCCCGATCATGCAAAATACTCGTATAAATAATTTAGTTGATGCTACTGCCAGACAATTAGGACTATGGTTTGTGAACCCTTGGCGTAGGTTGTCGCTACTGATAATTTGTTTTTTGTTTGGTTTCTTTCTGGGATCGGCAATTTCTACCAGTGCTGGACAAAGAGCAGAATTGGATATTTGGGTAGCAGCGATTTTAGTCTTACTTACAGAAGTGAGTAGCAGAATCTTCTACAGTCGTAACTTTTTCTCGCAGCGATCGCTATGGGTGGAAGCACTAAATTTTCTCAAGGTTGGTTTTACCTACAGCCTGTTTCTGGAGGCGTTCAAGCTGGGGTCGTGATGGGATTGGGGATTGGGGACTGGGGACTGGGGATGAGGGGGACAAGGGGACAAGGGGACAAGGGGACAAGGGGAGAAATTGCCATTACCAATTACCCATTACCAAATGACAAATGACGAATGACAAATGACAAATGATAATCTCACGGAAGCGGCTTTAGCAGATGGTTCTAGGGCGCAGGCTTTTGGAATTACAGCAGAAAATGTGGATGAAGTGATTCAAAGGCGATCGCATTTACTCAAATCTATCGAACCAGCTTTTAACCAGTTTTGCCAAACGACTTTGCAAGTGGAACCCCAGGCGATGTTGCATACCCTGTGGGAGTTATGGTTACCTTTGGCGATTAAAATTGCATCCCAGCGTCAAAAGTTGGGACATCCCTTAATTCAAGGAATTTTGGGCGTACAAGGAACTGGTAAAACTACTATGTCCCAAGCGTTGACTTTGATTCTTCAAGAGTTGGGATATCACACTGTCACTGTATCTTTGGATGACTTATACAAAACCTATAGCGATCGCTTAGTTTTATCACAACAAGACCCCCGTTTAATTTGGCGAGGCCCACCTGGAACTCACGATATTGATATTGGCTTAAATTTACTCGACCAGATTCACCAGTCACAAAGTCCAGTTGTGATTCCCCGGTTTGATAAATCTGCTTACGGTGGTGCAGGCGATCGCACTACTCCAGAAATCGCTGCAAATGTCGATATTCTGCTATTTGAAGGGTGGTTTGTGGGTGTAAGACCAATTGATCCCCAAGGCTTTGATGATGCGCCAGCGCCTATTTTTACAGATGCAGATCGGACGTTTGCCAGGCATATGAACCGTCAGTTAGAAAATTATCTCCCACTTTGGCAGCGATTGGATAGTTTAATCGTTTTATACCCTACTGATTATCGCTCATCCCTAGTATGGCGCAAACAAGCAGAACAAAAGATGATTGCATCTGGTAAATCAGGAATGAGCGAACAACAGATAGAAGAATTTGTACATTATTTTTGGCGATCGCTGCACCCGGAATTATTCATCACACCTTTGGTTAACTCTCCGCAATGGGTTGATTTGGTGATTGAAATTAATAGCGATCGCAGTTTTGGCAATATCTACAGCCATAGCTGAGTAAGTTAAATTGGCTTACAGACGGCAAAACTGCCGCTATGGATGAAATATGGTTAATTCAATCCTTTCCCCCTTTTTCCCTGTACCTTTTCCCCGTTCTTCAACGAAGTAGCACAGAAAAAATTTTCCAGCTTTGCGAAAAGTACATTAGTGGATGTGGAGATAAACAAAGACAACTACAAAGATGTTAATTAAAGTAATTCGTAATTGAATTAGTTAGCTTTGAAAGTTTAACTAAACTCAAGACTACAATCATCAATATTATGTAGTCTTTCCGTAGGTAGAAAATTACGAAATCAGAATTAACGATTAATTTTCAATTATCCACATAAACACTACTGCCATTGTAATTATAAATATGCAACTAGCTGAAATTTTATCTTTAGGCAAAACAATTCCCCTTGAGAATATTGCACAAGATTCGGAACTAAGTAAAGAAATCCAAATCCATTTAATTCGCTTAGGATTACTTGACCCACCTGCTGACGGCAAATTTGGCAGATTTTCCACTAAAGCGCTTACAGATTTCCAATCTCTGTTAAAAATTTCCGAAACAGGAATAGGAACACAAACAGCTAAGGAATTGATTGAGACAAAAGAAGCTATTCCTTTAAAATTAGGCAATGATTTTGCTAGCCGTATCATTAAGTATATGCAAAAGCAAAAATACTTTATTGCCGTAGGGAAGCAACAATATAATATTGTTTATATCGAAGGATTAAACGCTAACGGTCAGCGCAACAGTGATAGCTTTAATCAATGGAATGACAGACGTATTGTCATTGAAATAGCTTCAGGAACACCACAAATTGTAGGGAACTGGCTAGCAACAACCGAACCAGGTGATTACTATACAAAAAATCCTCCCAACCCTAAAGGTGTTGCGCGCATTGCCTTTGGACAATATAATGCTTGGCGAGTTGGCTATCATTATGGCACTACAGGAGTAGAGACACACGAAGCCCTAGAGCAATGTGGGACAATTAAAGTACACCGCGATCGCAACAAAGATGGATTCCGTACTGGCGATCCCATAGATGTAGGTGCTAACTTCTTTATCAATCAACATTGGGGTTACGATAAGAGCTTAGTAGGTACAGCTAGCGCTGGTTGCTTAGTAGGCAAGTCTCGCGAAGAGCATAAAGATTTCATGCAATTAATTAAGCAAGACCGTCGCTATAAATTAGACCCTAAATATGTCTATTGGACAACTGTAATTCCTGGTGATGATTTAGTGAAAAATTTCCCAGCCTAAGAATAAAGAAGTAGGGTGCGTTAGCCTTAGCGTAACGCACCATTTCAATGATTTAATGCGTTACAAATTCAACTTCTGGATTGCAGCTTTTGAACTAATTCATAAAATGGTTGCCAATTATCTTCCTGTGCAATTGGTTCCCAAATAGATTCAATTACTGGTCTTAACAAGGCAGTTTTCGGATTAGCAACAGCGAGAGTTGCTGCAATTTCATCTATTTGTTCAGGAGCAAAATTATTTAAAATTTTATGGTACAAAAGACACCAGTTATCAAAAATTGGCGATGCTCCGGTAGCTGGGGCTATATCGGAATCATGTAAAACAAAAGCAGGATCGTTACGCCATTTTATCGAAAAAGTCCGAGCAATTTCATAGAAAAATTGATGATATCCGACTTGGCTAGCTTGCAAAAATTCAATTGTCAGTTCTAACAAATCATCAACTTCTGGAACTTGCAAATGCTCAAAACCTAACTTTTTCAACATTAAAGAGCGATATTTAGCATAATAATATTCTTCAAATTTTGCTAACCCTGAATCTAAATCACCTTTATCGATTATTGCTTTTAATGGTTCCTGGAGCATTTCTAGATTTAATCTACAAATACTCGGCTGATGTCCATAACAATAGCGTCGATAGTAATCAAAATAAGCAGCAGTAAAATAGGGATCGTAAGTAGGAATAAAGGCATAGGGGCCATAGTCGAAGCTTTCCCCGGTAATTGACATATTGTCAGTATTTAAGACTGCATGGCAAAAACCCGCCGCCATCCATTGCGCTACAAGTTCCGCAACTCTTTTAACTAATTCTGCATAAAACAAAGCATATTTATCTGGTTCTGCAGCTAAGTGGCGATAATATTGCTCAATTACATGGTCTAATAATTTTTGAGTTAAATCTGGACGACGCAGATAGTGCGATCGCTCAAAAGTGCCAAACCGAATATGAGAACGGTTAATTCTCACCATCACAGATGAACGAGTCGGTGAAGGTTCATCACCCCGCCACAAAGATAAACCAGTTTCAATCATGGTTAAACAGCGTGAGGTGCGTACACCCAAAGAATGCAAAGCCTCCGCAGCCAAAACTTCCCGCACTCCGCCTTTGAGTGTCAACATCCCATCACCGCCACGCGAGTAGGGAGTTCTCCCAGAACCTTTAGTGCCAAAATCGTACAGTTCGCCATCTACACCCCGCACTTGTCCGTAGAGAAAGCCTCTACCATCACCCAAAGCAGGATTATATTCACCAAATTGATAGCCGTGATAACGCAACGCCAACAATGGTTGACGTTCTTGAAACTTACCAAAGGCGTTGATAAAATCTTCATCGGTGACAGCTTGGGGATTTAACCCCAAATTAGGTAAAACTGCGTCATTACGCCAGCGCAGGATATGTTGCGGAAATTCTGCTGCTGCTACTTCGTCGTAGTAGTCATTCCCTAGAGATTCAAAGGCGGGTTCGTATTTAAGGTGAAGAAAAGGATTACTAGAATTTGTTTGGTTGGGAGTTTCAGCCAGAGTCATTAGAAGTAAAGCTTCGTTAATTCTTCTCTTAATACTAACTCTGGCAATAGCCTCAGCGTCAGTTCTGCAAGCAGTCCCAATGAAACAAGTTTCACCACCAAGAATGAAAGTCGAGGGGGGATTTTTACTCAGCAACGCCACTTGCTTTAAGCCGGGAAACCCGTCCAACACAGTGGCTCCTCAGCACTCAGCACTCAGCACTTTCAAGTCAGAGGCGTTAGGAAGGGGAAAAAACAGTTTCCTAATCAGAACTTATGACAGCTTTTTGAGTAAGCAGTATGCTATTTTACTTGCGGAAAACACCAAAATGAGTGCGTGATTTACCCAAATGAGAACTCATTACAGCTTTTTGAGTAAGCATTATGTCATTTCACCTGCGGAAAACACTAAAATGAGTGCGTGATTTACTAAAATGAGAACTCATTACAGCTTTTTGAGTAAGCATTATGCCATTTTACTTGCGGAAAACACCAAAATGAGAAGGCAGTAAGGCATTTTGAGTAAGCCTTTAGAGAAAATGAGTAGGCAATAAGGCTTTTTAAGTAGGTAAAAAGGCATTTTGCCAAATAATTTTAAAGCTCTATTAAAGATATAGCAGTAAAAAAAATATCAGTAGAGTCAGCATCAAGCGCTAAAACCTATATATGGTAGGTATTGCCGACTCTACAACGAAGATTAAAGATTATGTAATTTTTGCAATAATCAAACCGGATTCTTAGATTTTATGATTAAGGAACTTCCAGTAAATCTTAAGTAGGGGAGCCACTGCGTTGCCTTGCCCTCTAGAATATTTTCATGTGTCGCTTGATAAATATCCTCTAAAGATGCCTATAAGTTATTCAGAAATAACTCTTATTTAAGAGTATTTACTTTAACCAAACACTACTGAAGAAAAAAGTGGGGAATTAGATACAGGTTATCTTCTTCCCCCTTCACCTGGTGTTGCTGAAGCAACTTGGTATGAACACTAATAACTATTACAGTCTGTTATGGAGCTACTGTGTATCTGATATGGATTTACTATGAAATTTTTTGGCTCAATTTGCCTAACAGCAATCACACTGAAGGATTTACGCACCCAATTGATAATTCATAACTCATAATTCTGCCAAGTTACTAAGATTTGGGCATTTCCCAGTGAGGATTTGTCAGACTTGTCATAATATGATCTTGCCATTGCCCATTAATTAATAAATAGTCCCTAGCATACCCTTCAACAACAAAACCCAGCTTTTTAAGAACATTGCCACTACGTTGGTTATGTGGCATATAATTTGCCATGATCCGGTGCATATTTAATTCTTGAAAGACATAGTTAGTAGCTGCCTTTAATCCTTCTGCCATATAGCCTCTACCCTGTTCATCTTCTGCCAGGCTATAACCGACATAGCAAAAATGGGCAGCACCTCTAACAAAATTCGTAAAATTAATCGTGCCAATAATTTCTGTTAAGCTTTTTTTGGGATAAATAAATAATTTTAACGAGTGACCATTAATAAATTCTAGTAAATTACCTTCAACCTGATATTGCCAGTATTTGACAGTAAAAAAATCGTTAGCCCATTTGGGGTAATATGGGGTAAGATAATCTTTGTTCGTAGTAAAATATTTGAGGATTTGCGGTATATCCTCTTGAATACCGATTCTTAATAACAGGCGATCGCTCGTTATCAATGGTAGTTCTGATTTCATAAACTAGATAACTAACGTGAGTCTTGTCAGTAAATTTTGCAGATACAGAAGTTTTCATATCCCTTGTGGCTAGGGAAAAGTACAAGGGAAACTAGGGAAAGGTTTAAATTTACCATTTTTCCTTTCTCCATTAACTGAAACATATTGATGTTGTCAGCTGCTTGATACCTACTTGATTAAAATTGCACAGATAAATGTAATCTAGGTTACAGAAATCTGTGAAAGATTGCACACAATTCAATTTACCAGCAGTCAGCCTTGCTGTCTTACCCTTTTGTGCTGAAACAGTGTAAATCGATGGATTTATTAAGTTACCAGAGGTGCTGTACTATTGCCGCTAACCCACCCTACGCACTTTATCCTTTTTTGACTGTGAATCTACTGGACAAGCAGAATAATTGATAAGCTGATTTTTAATATCTACAACAGCATGGTGAAAAAGCGATCGCAACTTCAGCACAATACGCAACGTAAATTTGTGCGATCGCTTCGCCTAAATGCTGTATCTTAGGATATTCAACAAAAAGACAGCTCTTGGTAAATCCAGTCTATTAACTAAGGATAAGTGATGTCGGTGGGAAGAATACGCTACGATTGGCAGGAAGCAGAAATTCAGGCGATATATAATACGCCATTGCTAGAGCTTATTTATCAAGCTGCTAGTGTACATCGCCAATATCATAATCCCAAACAAATTCAAGTCTGTAAGCTAATCTCTATTAAAACTGGGGGTTGTCCAGAAGATTGCAACTATTGCGCCCAATCTTCCCGCTACAAAACTGAGGTAAAAGCAGAAGCACTTTTAGAAAAAGAAACTGTAGTCAGTATTGCTCAAAAAGCTAAAGACACTGGTGTCAGCCGGGTTTGCATGGGTGCAGCTTGGCGTGAGGTGAAGGATAATTCCCAATTTGAAACAGTGCTAGAAATGGTGCAAGAAGTCACCGCTATGGGTTTAGAAGTCTGTTGTACCTTGGGGATGCTAACAACGGATCAAGCCAAGCGATTAGAAGCAGCTGGACTTTATGCTTATAACCATAATTTAGATACTTCCCGGGAACATTACAGCACCATCATCACCACCAGGACTTACGACGATCGCCTAAATACGATTGAAAATGTCCGCCAGACTAATGTTACCGTATGTTCCGGTGGCATACTTGGCTTGGGTGAAACTGCAAGCGATCGCATCGCCATGTTACATACCTTGGCAAACCTCAGCCCTCATCCCGAATCTGTACCAATTAATATTCTCTCCCAAGTACCAGGCACACCCTTAGAAAATCAGCCTGATGTTCCTATCTGGGAGATAGTGCGGATGATTGCGACAGCACGTATTGTTATGCCAGCCTCAGACGTGCGTCTCAGCGCTGGGAGGGCAAGACTTTCCGAAGTAGAACAAGCTTTCTGCTTTATGGCTGGAGCTAATTCTATCTTTTCTAGCGATGACAACAAAATGCTGACAGTTACCACACCCTGTCCAGATTACGATAGCGATCGCGAAATGCTCAACCTGCTGGGCTTAGAAATGCGTCCTCCCGCCACCAGAGAAGTTAAGGTGTCAACTCCTGCGACTGTCGGATAATTGATTGAAAGCGGCGGTAAACTTCATCCCCTTGTGGATGCAGAGGAATAGCCGTGCCGCCGCTTGGGGCATTGGGTATTGGGCATTGGAAACTTCTTCTCCATGCCTAAAAACTCCATCACCAAGGTGGGTAGAGTTTTTCATTTTCTCGATGAAAAGTCCTCAGATTATTAGTCTGGGGCTATACAACAGATGAGGCACAAATAATCGTAGGGGTACAAAATTTTGTACCCCTACCGTTTTACTCTATCTGCATACAAAGCCTGACAAAGCAAGCTTTCAAGAGAATTCTCCCTTATATAGCAATCCGTGAAGGATTTGTGAAATCTTACCGTTGACTGTCAACAGTCAACAATCAACAGCCAAAACCGATATTTTTCACAACTGAAAGAGGATTACTATATTATCTTGGCTGAACGCAGGCCGAACAACAGCCCAACAGCAATCCCAGTGAACACAGCCAAGAAACCAATATAAGATACGACTCCAAGCATTAATCTTTCTCCACAAGACTTTAATAAATCTATCTTAATGGAGTGGGAGTACTCCCGTTACAGTCGTTTGCCCATTCCGTATTTTTGTAGGGTGGGCTTCAATACTGCTCGGTTAAGAATTTTAAACTCTTAATTTGGTTTGGGGAAAAGGTGAAAGGGGAAGGGTTAAAGGTTTTTTCTTGCCCTTTTACCCTTCCCCTTTTCCCCTTAACCGACAAGTATTGGGGTGGGCTTTACCAGAGGCTATTTTCCAGCCTGATGATTATCTTTCCAGTAGTGGCAACACTAAGGTTCTGGAAAACAAGAGTAACAGAGTTTTCACAGTTCTTTCAGTATTCAAGAGCTAGACGTGAAGTAGTGATATCATATCGGCTTGAATGACCATGTGATTTTTCACATACCTAGAACATAGTGGATACAAAAAAAAGATTGTGATAGTTTTAGGAATTACGTTAAAAACTTTTCTAGCTTTCCAGCTTATTGGGTAAGTATGGGAAAATCAATATTTACTATAGGAAAAGGATAGTTATTTCTTCGCCATCCTTTTTTTCTTAGCCTATAGGTATTAGGGTAATGATTTACTTTCTATATTACAGAATTTTTTGATTTTATCTAAATTAAAAATTATTGTTTTACCGCTTGTAAATTAACAATACTCATTGAGGAAAAAGTTCATGCTCAACAAAATCCGTCGGAGTCATCACGTTAACAAAGAGTCATTTATGCGTGATTTTTTTCACGAACCAGGCAATATACCTGGAACCCTAGTTATTGATGATAATGCTTATTATCCTGAAATCATTTTAATTGATTACAATTCCGATAATTATACAAAACAAGAAATAGCATCACCTGAAGAATGTATACCATTTTTGGATGCACAATCTGTATCTTGGGTTGATGTTAGAGGTTTAGGTAATATCGATATTTTACAAAGAGTTGGTCAAGTCTTTGATTTACATCCTCTAGTTTTAGAAGATGTAGTGAATATGGCAGAGCGTCCCAAAACAGAAGACTATGAAGACCAATTATTAATAATTGCCCGCATGGTAGTACCGAAGGTAAATGCATTTGGATTTTACAGCGAACAAGTGAGTTTAGTATTAGGAAAAACCTATTTACTCACAGTCCAAGAAGAACCAGAACATGATTGCTTTGACGCAGTGCGATCGCGCATTGAAAAATCGAAGGGAATTATCCGCAAATCAGGAGCAGATTATTTAACTTATGCCCTATTAGATGCCATTATTGATGGCTTTTTCCCTGTATTAGAGCGTTATGGCGAGCAAATAGAAGATTTAGAAAACGAAGTAATTACTAAACCAACTCAGAAAACACTACAGAAGATTTACAAAATTAAACGAGAATTACTACAACTACGTCGCGCCATCTGGCCCCAAAGAGATGTAATTAGTTCTCTGATGCGTGATAGCGGAGAAAATATCAGTGATGAGGTGCGAATTTATCTCAGAGATTGTTATGACCACGCAGTGCAAGTAATTGACATGGTAGAAACCTACCGGGAACTGACTTCAGGATTAATGGATGTTTACCTGTCAGCAGTTAGTAACAAAATGAATGAAATCATGAAAATATTGACAGTGGTTTCCTCGATTTTTATTCCCTTAACTTTTGTAGCAGGAATTTACGGGATGAACTTCAATACCGAAAAATCACCATATAATATGCCTGAACTGAATTGGTATTTCGGTTATCCACTGTGCTTGGCTGTGATGGCTGCGATCGCAGGCGGATTACTTTTCTTTTTCTGGCGGCGAGGCTGGCTAGAAAAGTCTCTAACGATTAAGCAAGATTAAATATGGTACATCAGTATGGATCGGATATACGAAATTAATACAGGGAGTCTATATTCTAAATTATGAGAAGCGGTGACCAAAATTTACTTGTATTGACGCTTTATATCATCGGTGTCTCTTACATCTTTAACCTGATGATTGAATCGATTGACGACAAAATTAAATTTGAATATCAAAAAAAAGTCGTTGACGATCAACTAAAAGAAAACAATTTAGACGATAAGGTGGGAATTTCTTTTAAACTTAGCCCTTCACACTCTTTTGACGAATTGAAAGAATTATCGGTTAGCATTGAAAATAAATCTGCCGATCATGCTATTTACATTGACTGGGATAACAGTTCTTTGGTAGTCGAGCATAGTAAGCAATCGCGTCGAGTAATTCGTAAATCACCAGACTTAACCCGTGACTTAGCTGTACCACAAAGCCCCAGTCTTGTTGCTCCTAAAAAAACTATGACTGAATTAGTGACAGCAGAAGATGTTTTTGAGCGTGATAAAGATACTGGAACTTACTCAGCCAAAAAACCCATAGTCAATATCAGTGGTTTGCAAAAAAGTCCTGTGAAGGCGCAAAGGAAGCTATACAACGACTTTGTTAACAGAACAAAACAATTAGAATTTTCCATACAACTAGTGCTGCGGATATCTGAACTGCGCTTAGGGATTGCTCCCGGTCAAAACGTCCCGCCAATGTGCATTATTAATTGTCCTTTCACAATTAGAAAACTGCCCTGGACATACGCTCTACCTTGGAATAAAAGGAAGTAACTTAAATTCAGACACACAGCTCCATCCAAGATTACACTGGATCTAAGGAGAGAGTAGGCGTAGGCGGTTGCAGATCAGTCACAAAAACTGGTTTGAGGAAAGTCCGGGCTCCCGAAAGACCAAACTTGCTGGATAACGTCCAGTGCGAGCGATCGTGAGGATAGTGCCACAGAAAGATACCGCCAAAGTCAGTACTGAGTAATGAGTGCTGAGTGCTGAGAAAAAAAAACTCAGAACTCAGAACTCAGCACTCAGAACTGTTTTGGTAAGGGTGCAAAGGTGCGGTAAGAGCGCACCAGCAACGTCGAGAGGCGTTGGCTCGGTAAACCCCGGTTGGGAGCAAGGCGAAAGGAACTATGGTTGGTCTTTTACCAGTTCCGCCAAAACAGAGCCGCTAGAGGCGTTTGGTAACAAACGTCCCAGATAGATAACCGCCCTCATGTAGAGAAGTTACTTGTAACATTTCTACATTCGAGAACAGAACCCGGCTTACTACCAACTCTTTCCTCTTTTTGGCATTTGGTGTTTGTCTTTAGGCGTTTGGCGCTAAAATTTTTAGCTCAACTAGATTTCTTAATTTTGAATTTTGAATTTTGCGGAAAGTTGCGTGCGGGGGTTCCCCCCGCCCTTGCAAACTTTCCAAGACGAATTTTGAATTGTTTCTCCCCCTTTCTGATTTAATGTCCCTCGCTTATCCACGCCGTCAGCGTCAGCTGGAAAATTTAGTTAAAAAATTAGGTCTGCCAAAAGAAGCACCTATACAATGGCACCTTTTAGACTTGGCGCTAACTCATCCCACTGTCTCAGAGTCAGCAAATTATGAACAGTTGGAATTTGTTGGTGATGCTGTGGTGCGGCTAGTCGCAGCTATTGTCTTGTGGGAACATTATCCAGATTGTCCGGTGGGAGATTTTGCCGCAATTCGTTCGGTACTGGTGAGCGATCGCATTTTGGCTCAGTTAGCCAGAGAATATGGATTGGAACTTTATTTATTGGTTGCTGGTAGTGCGACTGCTGATAAAGTTGGTCAAGAATCTCGATTAGCAGATGCTTTTGAAGCTGTTCTCGGTGCATTGTACCTAAGTACCAACAATCTCAGTCTAATTCGTCTTTGGCTTGACCCTCACTTCAAACAACTAGCCGCAGAAATTCGTCTCGATCCAGCTAGGCTAAATTACAAAGCTGCTCTGCAAGAATGGACTCAGGCACAATTTAAGGTTTTGCCAGAATATCGGGTTGTAGAAGTGACTCAACCCCACCGCAACCAAGAACGTTTCCTTGCTGAAGTGTGGTTGCATGGTAAACAGTTAGGTCAAGGTAAGGGACGCTCAATTAAAGCTGCGGAACAAGCAGCAGCGAAGGTAGCATTTTTATCCATTAGTAATCCGGAACAACCCTGAACTCAATAGAGAATATCAGAGTTGATAATTCAGTTATGACTCAAGAGTCTAAACTCCAGTGTCAAAATTTTGACTCTTGGCAAATAACTAATGATTAACCAAATTACAATTGCTATCCTCGGTGTTGGGCGTTGGGGAGTGCATTTGCTACGGAATTTTTTAGAACATCCCCAAGTACGGATTGGTGCGGTTGTAGACCCCAACCCGGAAAGATTAGCAGCCGTACAACGGCAATATAAATTAGATGAAAATGTATTATTAACAACCGATTGGCAGGATATCAAGCAAGTACCAGATTTAAAGGCAGTGGCGATCGCAACTCCAGCTACTACTCATTATCACTTGATTAAAGATGCCTTGAATCAGGGATACCATGTTTTAGCAGAAAAGCCTTTAACTCTAGATCCTGCAGAATGTCAGGAACTTTGCGAGTTAGCACAGCAACGGCATTTAATATTGATGGTAGATCACACATATTTATTTCACCCAGCCGTCGAACAAGGACAAGCTGTAGTTCAGGCTGGTAAATTAGGTGATTTACGCTACGGCTACGCCACCCGCACTCATTTAGGGCCAGTCCGCCAAGATGTTGATGCACTATGGGATTTAGCAATTCACGATATTGCTATTTTTAACAATTGGCTAGGTCAATTACCAGTAAAAGTGCAAGCAACTGGTACAGTTTGGCTACAAAATGACAAACCCAACCACAGCCATTCTCCCTCATCCCCCTCATCTCCCTCATCCCTCCACCCAGGACTTGCTGACTTAGTCTGGGTGATGCTGACATACGCAGATGGCTTTCAAGCCTATATTCATCTCTGCTGGCTAAATACCGATAAACAAAGACGGTTAGCGGTTGTGGGTAATCGTGGTAGCTTGATTTTCGATGAAATGTCTAGCCAATCGCCTTTAACGTTATTAAATGGGGAATTAGAATATCAAAACAATCAATTTCTGCCTCTTAATCAAAGTCACGAGACATTGCAAGTAGAAAAAGGCGAACCCTTACAGCGAGTTTGCGATCGCTTTATTACTTGTATCTTCCACAATACTCCCCCCATTGTGTCATCTGGCTGGGTTGGCGCAGAGTTAGTAGAAATTCTCGCCGCGCTGACAGCCTCTCTTCAACAAGGTGGACAACCTATGTTTCTCAAACCTAAGAACAAGGGATTAGAAGTTGAAGACTCGATACTCAAGAGTGGGAACTGGGTATTAGAGACTGAGGATTGCAGGTTAGAGGACAAGGAAAAAATTACCTAATCACCTTTCTTACCGTTCCACAACAGTGCCATTAGCACAAGTTTCTCCCGCAGTTCGGCCAGAAAAAATAC
This sequence comes from Nostoc linckia FACHB-104, assembly GCF_014696615.1. GTDB lineage: Bacteria > Cyanobacteriota > Cyanobacteriia > Cyanobacteriales > Nostocaceae > Aulosira > Aulosira linckia_A. The sequence continues at coordinate 16,713 of NZ_JACJQJ010000079.1, forward strand.
TTTGTGGCGTTAACAAAGTCAATTGGCAAGTATTTTCTAAAAGCGGCAGTTTGTCTTTAGTTTCGTCTATCTCTGTTGTGGGAGATTCTTCAATTTCTGTAGCTTCTAGTAGCGGTTCTGCTTGGAGATTAACATAGCCATTAACTTCGCTTTTTACCTCATCTGCAGTGGGGATTTCAATATCCTCTAAATTTTCTTTTTCTTCTGGAGGAGATAATAGAGCAATATCAATTAAAGGCAACGCGATCGTGACTGTTGTACCTTGATTAATTCCCGCACTTGTGAGAGTAATCGTACCTTTCATGAGTTCGATTAAGTTGCGTGAAATCGCCAACCCTAATCCTGTACCTTCTATTTTGCGTGTACTGGCACCATCTACCATCACAAAGGGGCGAAATAGCTTGTGCTGTTGGGCGGGATCAATCCCCATGCCTGTATCTGTGACATGAATTAACACCTGAGATTGATCATTATTTGATTGCATTTCACAAGCGATCGTAATGCTTCCTTGTTCGGTGAATTTAGTTGCATTACCAATAACATTAATTAATACTTGCTTCAGTTTGGCTGCGTCTGCTTTCACAGGAATCAGTTCGCTACCCAAATCAGTTTTTAATTGCAAGCCTCTTTGTTGCACATTTACTGATTGAATATTGATCACTTCTAGCAATAATTTTCGTAGGTCAAGCGGTTCTGTAACTACAGAAAGTTTACCTGCTTCAATTTTAGAAATGTCGAGCAAATCATTAATAATTCCTAATAAATGAATCGCTGTTTCATCGGCACGCTTGAGAAATTCCATTTCCTCTTCCCGGTTGTCACACAAACCATCATGAACCAGGCGTACACAATTAATAATAATATTTAGTGGATTTCGCAATTCATGGGAAGTTGTCGCTAAAAATTGGCTTTTAACTTGATTAGCAGTTTTTGCTTCTTTCCATGCAATTTCTAATTCTTCTGCCCAAGCTTTCAGCCTCTCAACCATTTGGTCTAGGGCTTGTGCTAGTTGATTAAACTCCCGAATTTTAAAGTTATGGGGAACTGGTTGGGCAGTATGGTGGCTATAAATATTGAGTGCATAATCGCGTAATTCTTCTACAGGGTTGGCGAGATAAGGCGCTAAATACAAAGATGCTAATAAGCTGGCACCTATTAAGCCAACTGTTAAAACAATGAGGATCAGTTTGATTTCTTCTAAACCAAACAGAGCGCTATCTGTAGTAGTAACAGCTAAAACAAGCCATTTTTGCGGCGATTGTTCTTGAAGAGGATTGCTAATTATTTTATAACCAGCTAATAGTTCTTTTCCTTCTTTAAAAGACAAATTTGTAGAGCCAGTTTCCCCGAGCGCAGTATTTTTAATTGTGTTTTGGAGTTGGGTAGCATGACCATCTTCTTGAATATTACTGCCCACTCTTTCGGGTGATGGGTGCGCTAAAATTGTGCCATCTTCAGCAATGACTACCATCGAGCCTGTCAGCGATCCCGGCTGATGAGCAGTTTGTTGGTACAATGCCGACTGAAGACTTAAGCTATAAAGTAATTTACCCCCTTGATCGTACACTGGGGCGGTCAGTAATAATTGCAATTGATTTTTAGCATCTCTTGTACCAGTTGTTCCTAGCTTAGGCGGTAAAACTACCTTAATATCAACTCCTTGGCTAGGGACAAATGAATTTTCTTCTCCTATAGGTTTGCCATCACAACTACTAGCAACAATTTTGTTGGTTTGTAAATTTTTTAATTGAATACAATCAATTTTAGCTGGTAGTTGTTGTGATATTTTAGTTAAAAATTCTTCTGTTTCAGCTGGTAAAGCAGACTGTATAACTTGTGTTTTGCTAATAATCAGCAAACTAGTCTTCAGGGTAGCGATCGCATCTGCAATCTTCTCCCCTTTCATCACAGCGCTTTCTGTTAAATTCTGTTTAGCAGTTTTTAATAGGCTATTACGCGCCTTATTTAAGGCGACGATTTCACCTATCAATAACACTGGCACAAACACCAGCAAAATTCTTGTTAATAATATACGCCGAAAGGATGATTGACGGAACTTAGCCATCTAACGTCTCACTTCGCATCTGCAAACCACAACAGCCCAAGATATGCAATTAAACCAGCTAGATGAGACATTGTATTAAGTTATAACTACTTTATTGACAAATTCTAAAAATAACAAAGTCCGCATCTGCAAAATGAAACCTGGTATACCAAAACCCCCGGAGGTTAGATGTAAACAAGACTTGTGTTGCATATCTCTACAATAGGGAAATCACTAAACAGCAGCTTGCATATATGAATTTTTGGTAAATAACATACAGGCAAGAAAAAATTTTAAATCTCAAAGCAACTAAATGGTGCAACATCGTCCTCATACCACAGTGGTTTTGGCAATGAGTGCAGATGGCAAGATAGCAGATTTCAGGCGATCGCCTGCTCGCTTCGGCTCAAAGGCTGATAAAGCACACCTGGAAAAACAAATCGCTGCCTCTGATGCCACTCTCTTCGGTGCCGGGACTCTCCGTGCATACGGTACTACATTAACCGTATCACATCCAACATTGCTGCAAAATCGAACACAAGCGGGCAAATCTACCCAGCCAGTTCATATAGTCATTACACAATCAAGTAACCTGAATCCGGAAATTCACTTTTTTCAACAACCTGTTCCACGTTGGTTGCTCACGACTACAGCCGGGGCAAGTTTTTGGCGAGGACGCTCAGAGTTTGAGCAGATTTTAGTTTTTGAAACACCACAAGGCAAGATAGACCTTCTGGCCGCGTTGCAACACCTGGCACTTCTACATATAACACGCTTAGTGATACTGGGGGGCGGCGAATTAGTAGCTTCAATGTTGGAATTAGATTTAATAGATGAATTATGGTTAACCGTATGTCCACTGATTTTGGCTGGTGCTACCGCACCCACACCTGCGGAAAGTAACGGATTTCCTGCTAATTTAGCACCCCGCCTCGAACTTTTAGAGGTTAACCAGGTCGATCAGGAAGTGTTTTTACACTATCGCCTGCAACGACCAGCATCTTAGATTACCCTAAAAAAGATTGGGTATTGGAAATTGGGCATGGGGCATAGGGCATGGGCCATAGGGCATTGGTAATTGCTAATAGTAATTTTCCCATCTCCCTCATCTCCCTCATCTTCCTCATCTTCTTCATCCCCAGTATCCGATCCCCAATCCCCACCCCCCAGTCCCCATTCCCTAAGACGATGGTAGAAAAACTGAAACCTCGCTATTCTATTGCTTGGATCAGCAAAATTGCTGAGATACCTCAAGAAGCTTGGGATGCTTTAGCATTACCACTTAAAACTCCGTTTTTAGAGTGGGAGTGGCTCAATAATCTAGAAACATCTCACAGTGCTACCAGGAAAACTGGTTGGTTACCAAATCACTTAACCTTATGGCGCGACAGAACACTGATTGCGGCGGCTCCACTTTATTTAAAAGGACATAGTGCGGGAGAATTTGTCTTCGATCACCAATGGGCAAGTTTAGCTGAACGCATTGGGGTAGACTATTACCCGAAATTGTTGGGTATGACACCATTTACTCCAGCTGAAGGCTATCGCTTTTTAATTGCACCTGGCGAAGATGAAGATGAAATTACAGCCATGATGGTGCATGAGATTGATTCTTTCTGTTCCCAAAATCACATCTCTGGGTGTCATTTTCTTTATGTCGATCCCGAATGGCGTGCTGTGCTAGAACGGCAAGGTTTTAGCAGTTGGTTGCATCACAGTTACATTTGGGAAAATGGTGGATTTAAGAATTTTGATGATTACCTAGCTGTATTCAACGCCAATCAACGCCGCAATATTAAGCGGGAACGCAAAGCAGTTGAAAAAGCTGGTTTAACACTGCAACCACTGACGGGTGATGAAATTCCCCATTCTTTGTTTCCCCTGATGTACCAGTTCTATGCCGATACCTGTGATAAGTTCGGTTGGTGGGGTAGTAAATACCTGACAAAACGCTTTTTTGAGCAATTACATAGCAATTATCGTCATCGAGTCGTGTTTTTCCCTGCTTATAGCCAGCAAGATCATCGTCACCCCATAGGAATGTCTTTTTGTTTATATAAAGGTGATAGATTATATGGTCGCTATTGGGGCAGTTTTCAAGAAATAGATTGCCTACATTTTGATGCTTGCTATTACTCGCCGATTGAGTGGGCGATCGCTCATGATATCCAAATGTTTGATCCTGGCGCTGGTGGAAGACACAAAAAACGGCGCGGCTTTCCCGCCAAGCCAAATCACAGTTTGCACCGCTTTTACAACGCCCGTTTAGAGCAAATTTTACTGCCTTATATTCGGGAAGTTAATCAACTCGAACAGCAAGAAATTGAAGCGATGAATGCTGAGTTACCTTTTAGTAACCAAAATGATTAGCCATCAGAAATGGCAAAATTACGCAGAATCTACAGGAAGTGATGAACGGAAGAATTACACTGGAAATGAAGTAGAAAAAAATTTGCAGAAATCTGATTTAAAAAATGACTATGGATTTGATGGTAGAAGACTTGGCTGTAATTGACGATCAGCTTTCTCAGCGTCATATTGACCTTGACCCTAGCGGATATTTCATTATCTACTTGGATCGAGAAGCAAAGTTAATTTATGCCAAGCATTTTACAAATGTAATTGATGAGCGTGGTTTAGCTGTAGATCCCGAAACCGGGAAGGTAATTCCGGCTAAAGGCAAAGTCCAAAGAACTCATACAACTGTATTTAGTGGGAGAACAGCCAAAGAACTTTCCGTCAAAATATTTGAAGAAACTCAGCCCTGTCCGGTCAGTTTTTTAGACCATGCAGCCTATTTAGGTAGAGAATTTGTACGGGCTGAGGTCGCTTTAGTGACAGGGCAAGAGTACATTCAAGATTAAACTAAAATGCTAATTGTTGACCGTTAACAATTGACGGTTAACAGTCAACAGTCAACTATTAACCATTATTCGATGGTTGATTAACTTGGTAAAGATAGTAAGTTGCCATTGGGATCACAGTAGCGGCAATTAATAGCCCTACCACCCAAGCAGTAGCATTACCTTTATCCTTGTTAGTTTCTTCTGCTGTCTTGAATGTGCCTTCTACCTGCACATTCTCAACTATTTTTGGCGGGCCGGGATCGGTTTCTCCAGAGAGAACGGCGACTAGGCGATCGCTCGCATCTAAAAATGCTTGGTTGTATTTGTTACCATCGCGTAATGGTGCCATTAGGGTTTCAGAAGCTACACTCTCAGCAATAGAGTCTGTCAGTAAAGACTTGACTTTATCGCCTGTAATAATAGCTGTACCATTTGTCACCGTGTCAATTACTAATAAAGTTTGATTGGCTTGTGCTTCTTTGCTGGGAAACCACTTTTCAAACAACGCTTTGGCGAAACTTTCTGGTGTTTCCCCATAGTCAAGTCGGCGGATGGTGACTATTCTGGTTTCGTATCCAGTTTGTTTTGCTAAATCCGATAAAGTGCTGCTAATCTTACCTTCATTGATCCGGCTAATCGCATCTGCTTCATCTACTACCCAGGTGCTATTATCAGCAGCTAGGTCAGGTATTTGATATGCACCAGTAGCTAACGCCGATGGTACAACTAAAAAAGAAACAAGAGCGATCGCTATTAAGGGCAGAATTAGCCTAATGAGGTATTTTTGGATGATAAAGACTTGGTTGAGGAGCTGTTTCATTGGATAAACCTTAAGACAGACTTGCACCAAAAATACTACACAACCAATGTCAAAATCACCTGGTTGATAGGTTTTTACATAGGGAAGTTTCTCCTACACCCCAAAGATAGATTTTATTAAGGAAATTTTTGTGGCTTAGTTACGGGCTAACTACCAACAAGAAACACCGCCCAATTTAGGGATTTATCTAAAATTGGGCGGAATTTGCAAACCATGACGGCATAATATCACGTAATTGGCATTTATTGTCAAATAGCTAAGTTTATTTAATATTTGCGGCTTTTAGCCTGCTTAATCCTCACCAAGGTAATATCTGCATTTTGCTGAGAGTGAGGATTTGTGCTTTTTTGCTATGTTTTTGAGAAAACATAAATCATAAAAATTGTGCTACAGCATTGAAACAAAACTTGAGGAGCAACATAGAAGCGATCGCTCTTTTACTTCTTTTAACGCCGTTCAAATTCTGGGCGAGACAGGCGATCGCCACTTTGAAGCGGTGGTAGATTTCGTTGTGGCGAATTGGATTGTATTTCGGGTGAGTACTCTCTAACCATTTGCCAATCCTCAAAGTTGCCGAATCATCCTCACTCTAGCAAAGCTGTGAATGAAGAAAAAGAGATTAATTTACACTGCTAAACTTGTAGCTAAAGGCAACTAAGCGTTAGCAAAAAAGCAAGAGGAAAAGTTTAATGAATACTGTTGTCCTCAATCTCGAACCGATTGCTCATTTAACTGATGAGCAATTTTATCAATTATGTATTGCTAATCAAGATTTAAGCTTAGAAATGAATGCAGCAGGAGAATTAATCATTGTGCCACCAGTAGGAGGAGAAAGCGGAAATCAAGAAGCCGAACTAATCACCGATTTAGAAATCTGGAACCGTCAAGCTAAATTAGGTAAGGTTTTTAGTTCTTCAACTATTTTTATTCTGCCAAATGGTGCTAAACGTTCCCCTGATGCAGCTTGGGTAAAGTTGGAACGCTGGGAAGCTTTAACACCAGAACAGCGAAAAAAATTTCCGCCACTTGTACCTGATTTTGCCATTGAACTGCGTTCTGAAACAGATAGGCTAAAAACTCTGCAAGACAAAATGCAGGAATACATAGAAAATGGTTTGCATTTAGGTTGGCTGATTAATCCTCAAGACGCAAGAGTAGAAATTTATCGCCTCAATCAAGCTGTAGAAATTTTACAAATGCCAGCAATTCTTTCTGGAGAAGATATATTACCTGGGTTTGAGTTGCAAGTTTAGCTAATAAAAAAGGCTAAAGTATCAAGTCTAAAGTCTGAAATGAAGAAACTGATAAGCTAATGCGCGCCTAAATTGCATAAATACTAATCAAGGTTGTTAACTGTTGACGGTTGACTGTTAACGCTCAACCGTCAACAGCCCTCACGATGGATTGTGCAACTTAAAAGCAGAATAGCTTACAAGTAAGGCAATGGAATCGGTTGCAGGAGATGATTAGACTCTAGCGGCGGTTGGCGATAAAATTCCATAGCAATTGATGCTTGGCTCATCAGATAAATTTTATGACTATCATCCTCACTAACGACGACGGTATCGATGCTCCTGGAATTAAAGCGCTGCACAAAGCTGTCAAAGACAAAAATGTAATTATTGCTGCGCCAAGAGATCATCAATCTGGCTGTGGACATCAAGTTACCACAACTCGCCCCATCACCCTCCAGCGACGTTCGGAAACTGAATATGCGATCGCAGGTACTCCCGCTGATTGTGTGAGAATTGCCATATCACAAATTAGTGAAGATATTAAATTTGTGTTGTCGGGAATTAATGCTGGGGGAAACTTAGGCGTAGATGCCTATATTTCTGGTACTGTGGCGGCTGTGCGAGAAGCCGCGATGAATGGTATCCCTGGAATTGCAATTTCTCACTATCGCAAAGCCAAGCAAAATTTTGACTGGGAATTTGCAGCCAAGTTAACATCTGAAGTTTTGGCTGATTTACTCCAGCGTCCCCTGGAACCTGGAACTTTTTGGAACGTCAATCTTCCACATCTACAACCAGGAGAACCAGAACCAGAAGTAGTTTTTTGCCAACCCTGCACCAAAGCTTTACCAATTAACTATCGAGCTGAAGGCGACGATTTTTATTATGTCGGCGAATATGGCAAACGCGATCGCACCCCTGGTAGCGATGTCGATGTCTGTTTTCGTGGGAACATTGCTGTTACCAAGCTAAGGGTGTAAGTTTGGTGTTTGGTAATGGGTAATTGGGAATTGGTAATTGGTGTTTGAGAGAGAACAGGTTATTCTTTTGAATTTTGAATTGTTTTATCCCCCTCATCTCCCTCATTTCCCTCATCTCCCTTATCTCCCAGTCCCCAATCACTCATCATCTGAACCTTGTAACAGAATCATGAGTTTATCCAGAGTTTGTGTCAGTTGGCTGAGTTTTTGTAAGGAATCATCCTGAGATTCCGCCAAGGTTTGTACAGCATCACACAATGCAAAAATTTGATAGCCTTGTTGCTGTAGCTGCTTTCCTTGTTCTTCTACTTGTACACTGAGAGTCTCTAGTCTTTGCGCGAGACTCTCAATTGTCTCGGTTGTAGAAAGTACTGCTTCACCGATTTGTTCAACAATCGATTCTAAGCGAGTTATTTTAACTTCCACACTTGTTGAAACCATTTTCTTTACCACCCCAATTTTGATCAACCAATACCGTCATATCTTTACGGATATTGAATAATTTAATATACGCATTAACACCAGCTATCAGCCACGTTCTCAAAGATAATTGATAATCTTTACGTATTTACTCGGTTGTTAATTCATGGAGAATTAACTTGATTCCGGATTGTAATAATTATTTATTCAAATTTCACTAGAGAGATTTAATCAACTTTATCCCAAAAATATAAAAAATCAGAATATCAGCGAGCTGATTAAAGATTAAGTAAATTTACGGGAAAATACAAATTTTCAACATACTTAAGTATATATTCAAATAAAGGTTAAGTAATTCTACTTTTATTTACCTAGGTATTAGGCGGGATCATGCACCCCACACCCTCACATAGCATTGTTCACAGTGCCAATTTAAAAGCTTGGGAATTACAATTTATTCCTCACCCATCTTTAAAATCTAAATTTAAACGTTGTCTAGACATTTTAGGTAGCTTAGTTGGGCTATTGATTTTAGCAATTGTATTTATACCAATAGCAATTGCTATCAAACTCGATAGTCCTGGGCCAATTTTCTTCGCACAAAAACGCTATGGGCTGCGAGGTAAACCATTTATAATCCGCAAATTTCGCTCAATGGTTACTAATGCAGAACATTTAAAGTCCCTAGTGAAAAATGAAGCAAAAGGACTCATATTTAAAAATCAAAATGATTTTCGAGTCACTCAGGTAGGACGCTTTTTGAGACGTACTAGCTTAGATGAATTGCCTCAATTTTGGAATGTTCTCATCGGTGAAATGAGTTTAGTTGGTACACGTCCACCAACTTATGATGAAGTAGTTAACTACACACCACGCCATTGGCAACGCTTAAATGTCAAACCAGGTTTGACTGGTGAATGGCAAGTGAACGGTCGTTCTCAAGTCACAGATTTTGAACAAATTGTTGATTTAGATCTGCGTTACCAAGAAAATTGGCATCTATTCTACGACTTATTCTTGATTGGAAAAACATTTTATGTCATTTTCCATAGAGTCGGAGCCTGCTAATTTTCAGCTAGTATGTAAAAGTTCTCAGTCCTTCAGTAGCACCTAAAACATGAACATATTTTTTAGGTGCTACTCGCTTTAGCCTAGGAATGAAAAAATTACAGAGTGAAATGTATTGCTCAAAAATGCCATACTGATGGCACAAACAGCTAATCCTACGAAACCAATTTTATTTAGTAACATAGGGTAAATTTCTCTGGCACTCATTATTACTGCACATTGAGTTACAGTAATGCCCAGTACGTAAATAATTAAGGGCAGTATTTCTGTATTAATGATAGATTCAGCACCAGCATAACCGTGAAATAAGCCTGCGATCGCACCCAGCACTGAAAGTAACAGCCAATTCGGTTGAATTGACATGATTAACATAGCGCCAATAGCGATAGTGGAAGCTGCAATTCCGATTTCTGCACCTACTAAATTTACATAGAACAGATGAATCACTGTCCCCAACACTGAAGCTGACAAAAAAGATGCAGCAATCAACGCACCACGATTCATCCCAGCACAGAATAAGCCAATGGCTAAAAGGCTAGCCAGACTATTTAAACTAACTACCGGATCTGCGATTCCCCAAAGCAAGCCTTCCCAGCAATTAGAAATTGACTGATGAATCGGCAATCCACTCAAGGAACACAGTAAGCTGAGTAATATTAAAGCTGCGATCGCTCCAGCATGACGACGCTTTAAGGCTGTAGCAGATGTTGATAACTCAATTGTTAACATCAATTTATACCAAATAAATTTTTTGGTACTTTATATTGCCCAAATTTCTCTAAAAGTTAACATGGCATTTATAAAATTCTCTCCACTTTCCGTAATATTACGGTCTTGGCGTACCAGAAAATAGAGCTTGGTCATAAAGGGACAAGGGAGCAGAGAGATCAGCGAACAAATTCTCATTACCAATTACCCATTACCAAATACCTTACAACTGTTCAATCGGAGACCTCATCAAAATCGGAATCTGAATTTGGAATTCTGTACCTTCATCTGGTACTGAAACGCAGCGAAAATGACCATTATGCATCTGAATAATTTGGTAACTTACTGACATTCCCAGACCCGTTCCCGAACCTACAGGTTTAGTAGTAAAAAATGGATCAAATACTTTTTGTCTGACCTCTTCAGTCATCCCACAACCATTATCAATAATCCTAATTATTATCTCATCGCTATTTAAAGCTTCTGTAACAACAGTAATTTTTCCCTGATATGCATCTAAACCATTAATTGTTGTTTTCATTACTGCATTTATGGCATAAATAGCATTATTTAAAATATACATAAATACCTGATTCAGTTGCCCAGGATAGCATTCGATTTTTGGCAAATCACCATATTGCTTGATCACTTGGATATCTGGTTTGCCAGCTTTACCTTTGAAGTGACTTTTTAAAAGTAGTAGTGTACTATCAATTCCATCATGAACATTAACTTGTTTGATTTCTGCTTCATCTAATCGCGAAAAAGTTCTTAAAGATTGAACTATTTCACTAATACGGTTTGCACCATTAGTCATAGAATACAAGACTCTGGGTAGGTCTTTTTGAATAAAATCTAAGTCAATCTCATCAGTATAATCTTGAATTTCTGTTGTAGGTTGAGAATACTTTTCTTGGTAAAGTGAAATCAAATTTATCAAGCTTTCAGCATATTCATTAGCAATAATAGTATTGCCATAAATAAAATTCACTGGATTATTGATTTCGTGGGCAACACCTGCAACTAATTGTCCCAGAGAAGACATTTTTTCAGTTTGCACTAATTGTGCTTGAGTATTAGCTAGTTTCTGAAGTGCAATTTGCAACTTTGCAGCTTGCTCTTGAGCTACAGCAGCATTTTCTTGAGATTGTGTCATAGCTGCTTTTAATTCAGATGTCCGTTCTTCTACTCTAATTTCTAACTCTTGTTTGGCTTTTAAAAGGGCTTCTTCTACCGCTTTTCTTTCAATAATTTCCATTTTAAGTTGAGAGTTAGCTGCTTCTAATTGGGCTGGGCTTGGTAAAGCTAATGCTTGGGGAACAATTGGTACCAAAATAATAGCAGTGTAAACCGAAACTGCAGCTGTAAAAAATTTGATAGCGCCAGATAACCAATAAGTTGGATGCCATAGCGTCCACACTTCCATCACATGAGTTGTACCGCAAGAAACAATAAATGTTCCAAATAATAAAAGTATCCATTTGAATGGGAAATCCTCTCGTTTCTGTGCAAAGTAAACAAGAGTAATAGGGATAGAATAATAAGCTATGGCAATTAAAGAATCAGATATAATGTGCAACCACACTAATTTCGGTTGCCAAAGATAGCAATGACCATGTGGGATAAATAAGCCATCACCAAAAAAGCTTTGCAATAATTCCAGCATTGATGTGCTACTGAGTATAATTTATTGTCTACATTTCACACAAATTATATGCCCACTAAAGAAAATTGTCTTTTAGTTATCTGAAATAGCGTGTGTTGTCGCGTAGCGCAACACACCAAAAGCTGACTAACACAGCAATTTTGTGCCTTAGTACCAATTCAATACTTGTCGGTTAAGGGAAAAAAGGGTAATGGGAAAAGGAAAAGAAAAAACCTTTAACCTTTTCCCCAAACCCAATTTTGGGTTCAAAATGCTTAACCTAGTAGTATTGAGTAGCAATTTATTTCATTCCACAGCGGTTGCTTTAATAGCAGAAAACCCTGAAAGCTTCGTTGATAAGCTTTAATTGGCTGTTTCTTTATTTTGAGATAAATGCCAAATCTTAATAATATTATCAGCGCTACCACCGCTAGCAATAGTTTTACCATCAGGGCTGATTGCCACAGAATAAATATAACCAGAATCTCGCTTCAAAGTCCGAATTTCTTTCCCTGTTGTTGTATTCCATAATTTGATAGTGTTATCGCTACTACCACTGACAACAGTAAAATTATTTGCTGTTTTGCTATCTTCTACTTTAGGTATATAAACTACAGAATTTACCTTATCTTTATGACCTTTTAAAGTGCGAATTGCCTCTCCTGTTACCAAATTCCATAATTTAATTGACTTATCTTTACTACCACTAGCTAAAGTCATACCATCGGGGCTAAAGGCTACAGAAATAATTAATTCTGAATGTCCTACAAAAGTCCGAATTTCTTTTCCAGTCGCCACGTTCCAGAGTTTAATTTTTTTGTCCCAACTACCACTAGCCAGGGTACTGCCATCGGGACTAAAAGCTACAGATGAAACTGCTTGTGTATGTCCTTTCAAAGTGCGAATTAGTTGACCATTGGAGAGATTCCACAGGTTAATTGTCTTGTCTATACTGCTACTGGCTAGAGTTTTGCCATCCGGACTAAAAGCCACAGATGAAATTCCTTCAGTATGCCCTTTAAAGGTGTTAATTTCCTCTCCATTAGCAAGATTCCAAAGTTTAATAGTCTTATCTGCACTACCACTAGCTAAGGTTTTACCATCTGGACTAAAAGCAACAGCCCAAATCCATTTTTTGTGTCCTTTGAGAGTACTAATTTTCTGATTTGTTTTCAGATTCCAAACTTTAATTGTATTGTCATCACTACCACTAGCTAAAGTCATACCATCACTAGCAAAGGCTACAGCATTAACATCGCTAGCATGACCTTTGAGAGTTGTAGGTTGGTCAGAATTTTCTGTAATGTTTGCCGGTTGACTAGGGTTAGCGAATCTAGTTACTTCTTGGGAACGAGATTGTAAATACCAAATTCCTCCTAATCCCAGCAGCAAAATAGCAGTATTAATTAATAACCGATGTTTAAGATAGAAGCTTTGGGTAGGGGAAGAAGGTTCAATGATAGTTGGTGGTGGTACTAGGGAAGGCTTATGTGTTAAGTCTTGGATCACTTCATCAGCAGAATGATAACGCTGGTGAATTTCTGTTTTTAGCAGTTTATCTAGAACAAGATCCACATTTACATTTGAAGCTACTCCATCCCTATCCTGATTTGCTAAATACTCGTGCCAAGAATTAACCCAACTGTACCCCTTTTGCATCCACAGTTGAGAGGGACGAATCCCACTGAGTAAATGAAAGCAAGTTACACCCAAACTGAATAAATCACTGGACGGATAAGCTTTACCATCCTGCATTTGTTCAATAGGAGTATAACCATGTGAGCCAATGGTTGTGCCAATTTGAGTATGTACTGTTGCTGTTAATTGCTTTGAGGAACCAAAATCAATCAAAACTAATCGCCCATCACTTTGACGACGAATAATATTTTGTGGTTTGATGTCTCGATGAATTACGCCGCGCTCATGAATAAACTTGAGAATGGGAAGTAAATCTAGTAAAAGTTCAACAATTTTACTTTTGTTATAAGTTACCCCTGTTCGTAATTCCTGTAGTAAATTCTGTCCATTGATATACTGCTGTACTAAAAATAGATAATTATCTTGTTCAAAGTATGCTAAAAGTGTAGGAATTTGCGGATGTTCCCCTAATTTCTGCAGTTGTTTGGCTTCATCTTTAAATAGCTCAACTGCTTTCTTTAATGTAGAAGTATCCTGTATTTTAGGTGCAAATTGTTTAACTACGCACCATTCGTTTAGCTTATCCGCATCTTCCGCTAGATAGGTTCTACCAAATCCTCCTTCATCAGATAGTACTTTAATTACACGATAACGGCCCCTTAAAAGTGATATCAATGGATGATTACAACTCAGGCAAACTTCTTGCCGATCTGGATTTTGAGGATTGGGGCAATCGGGATTCAGACAGCAGATCATACTGGAAACCCATCTGCAGTTTGTGTATATATTAATTCATGACATCTAATTTTGCTATTAAGTTGCCAAAATTATTTTTTTGCAATCAGAAAGTAATCTATAAGTAACTTAGCAATTTAGAATTAAAAAATAAATTCTTTTTAGAGTACTACCAGCAGCATCCTCAATGCTGAATTATAGCTGGTTGTGGATGAGCATATATACTCTCAATATTTCAGGGTGAACCAATTTTGCATTTTGAATGGATTATACCGTTCAGATTTTTTCGGTTGGGCAATGATTTTTAGATCATGTGTAGTGCCTACCCTAAGCTTATTGAGACAATAAATGAGGAGTGAAAAGATGCTAGAAAAAAATCATAAAAAATATCTTTTGCGATCGCACTTAGGTGTAATTTTTTCCCTGAGTAGTAGCTTGTTACTAACCAGTTATTCTCTTCCCTTGGGTGCTTTAACAATTCCCGAATCTACAGTAAGATTTACCATTGCTAAAACACCAGACGAAAGGCAACCAGAAGCTGTAGAACAAGGAATTGAACAGATTCCTACTACTCCACCACCTGCATCTTCTTCACAACCTAAGCAACCTATTGATTCACCCATACCTCCACGTGTACCGCCTTCCACCACAAATTCTGTACCAGCGCCTACTTCTAAGCCTAGCCCATCTCAACCAGTAGATACCGCACCAGCACCTACTTCTAAGCCTAGTCCATCTCAACCAGTAGATACTACACCAGCACCTACTCCCAATCCTTCTAGACCTACGAATTCAGGGACAACCCCTCAACCCTCTAATAATGGTTCTACCCGTCCTAGCCCAAGCGGTTATCAACCCAGGACTCAACCATCGACAGGTAACAGGCCAAATCGTCAGCCAGCACCAGTTTCTCTACCCAAAAACCTGAATTACAAGCCAATTAACTTTGTAGATTTCGCCTTTGGTATTTTAGGTAAAGGTGATTTTCAGTCTCAAGGTAGATACTTTCACTTCTACCAATTTGAAGGGAGAGAAAACCAACTGATCCAAATTCGCCTAGGTGGTAGTACTGATACACGCCGTTCCAATAACTTGAGTCTTACTCCTTATATGTTTCTGCTTGACCCTGATAATAATGTTATTGTCAAACGCAGTAGCGCTCAGGTAACAGGTGGGATTAAAGATGCATTTGTATTTGTTAGGCTACCTGTTCAAGGTACATATACAATAGCTGTTACTAGTAGCAACCCAGGAGATACAGGCCGCTATAGCTTAGCACTTAGAAATGACAGAGCTAGCTATAATTTAGACGAATCTGGCGAACTAACAGCTCAAAGCCTTACCCTTAAGCAAAATAAAAGCCCCTACAATATTTCTAAGTTTGAGGGGAAAAAAGATCAGCTAGTTAGTATTCGTGTAGATAGCGTCTTTGAAGAATTTTCTCCTTATCTAGTCTTATTAAATTCTCAAGGAAAAATTGTTGCTGCGGATAATGCCAAAGATGGTAAGTATAGCGCCCTGATTGACCGAGCAAGGCTACCTGGAGATGATACTTACTATGTTGTAGTAGTTTCTGCTAATCCCCAACAACGTGGTAGATATCGCTTGACGATGTATTAAGGGACTGGGGATTGGGGATTGGGCAAAAATATCAAACACCCAACACCCAAACCCAACCAAAATAACTTTCTACTGTATTACTGGCCAAACTTTAATAGTGGTGTCTTTACTAGCACTAACAACAGTCTTTCCATCTGGGTTAAAGGCTACAGCCCAAATTTTGCTCTTATGCCCTGTTAAAGTCTGTATTTCTTGCTTTTCTGGCACATTCCATACTCTAACAGTACCATCCCAACCACCACTCACTAGGTGTTTACTATCGGCACTGAAGGCTACAGACCAAACTCTTTTGTTGTCACCCCTGAGGGTAGTAATTTCTCTGCCTGTTGAGGCATTCCACAGTTTGATTGTGCCATCCCAGCTACCACTAGCCACGGTTTTACCATCTGGACTCATAGCTACTGAATTAACTACATCAGTATGCCCGCTGAGGGTATGTATAACTTCTCCATTTGAGAGATTCCACAGTTTGATATTCTTATCAAAATGATTACTACTAGCAATCGTGTTCCCATCTGGGCTAAAAGCTACAGAATTAAATATGTCGCACTGTCCTTTGAGTGTACGTATAACTTCTCCAGTTGCTACATCCCAAACCTTGAGGGTTTGATCCCAACTACCACTTGCCAACTTAGTGCCATCTTGGCTGAAGGATACAGATTCAATAGATAAGATATGTCCTTTGAGAGTGCGAATTTCTCTGCCACTAGCTACATCCCATAACTTAATCGTCTTATCCAAACTACCACTAGCAAGAGTTTTACCATCTGGGCTAAATACTACGGAATTTACCCAGTTACTATGACCTTCTAGGGTACGGATTTCTTTGCCAGTAGCTAAATTCCACAGTTTGATATCATTATCTGTGCTTACACTAGCCAAGATTTTTCCATCGGGGCTGACAGCAACGCCCTTTACCGATCCAGAATTTCCTTTGAGAGTTAAGACATCTGATGCTGGTAACTTGGGAGAAGATGTCTCGCCGGTTGCGGATGAGGGGACTTCCGAATATAACACTCCCCCAACTCCCGAAAGCAGGAAGACTGTGGCTGTTAAGACTCGCAGTGCGGAGTTAGTTTTATTTACAGACATCGCAGATCTCCCAGTGGCATTATCCTTATGCTGCACAATATAGCAAGCATTTCGATAGAATTACTGACTGTATAAAATAGTATTATATTGTAAGCTCGGATTTTTTACTTACGTATATACCAAATCTTAATAGTATTATCCTCACTACCACTAATTATATTTTGACCATTGGGGCTAAAAGTAATAGAGTTTACGGTATTGTGATGCCCACTTAGTGTTAAAATATTCTCTCCATTAAATAAATTCCACAGTTTAATTGTGCGATCGCGACTCCCACTAGCCAAGGTTTTACCATCTGGACTCATAGCTAGGGATGTAACTGTATTGACATGACCAACTAAGGTGCGAATTACTTCTCCCCTAGATAAATTCCAGAGTTTAATTGTGCGATCGCGGTTGGCACTAGCTAAAATTTTTCCATCAGGACTAATGGCAAGTGATGTAATCGTTTTTCCGTCTCCTAAAAGGGTACGAATTGCGTATCCTTTAGCGACATTCCACACTTTGATAGTTTTATCAAAACTACCGCTAACCAAAATTTGACCATCTGGGCTCATAGCAATTGACCGTACCCAAAATTCATGTCCTACTAATGTACGGATGTGTCTGCCTGTTTCCAGATTCCACAGTTTGATGGTGTTATCATCACTACCACTGGCAAGGGTTTTACCATCTGAACTAATCGTTAAAGCATGAACTGAATCTGTATGTCCTTCCAAGGTACGAATTAATTTACCTGTGGACAAATTCCAAACTTTAATAGTGCTGTCTTCACTACCACTCACCAGAATTTTGCCATTAGGACTAATAGCCACCACATTTACCCTTTGGGAGTGGCCTTTCAGGTGGGAAACTTCTTTTCCAGTGACTATATTCCATACTTGAATCGTGCGATCTCTATTACTTGCTAGCAATCGACCATTGGGGCTAATCGCAACAGATGAAATTCCATTGTCACTGGCTTCCAAGGTATTAGCTAAAGTAATGTTACCCAAAGTCATCTTTGGCTGCTCTAAAACTACATCGCTCTGATCGCGATGATTCTGAGATTGAGTCAGGCGCGAAGATAAATTGGTTTGCAGTTTGTACAATTGTTTATACCAAGATTCGCCAAATCCAAACAGTAGAGTGGCAGCAGATGCTAAGACAAGAATTCGCAGGAAGTTATATTTTTTAGGAAGGTATTGTGTTTGAGTTTTGGGGGTCTTACCAGTTAATTTAACTGAAGGTAGCAATCGCAGTGGTTGTTTAAAAGACAAATCTTTGATGACTTCATCAACTGATTGATAGCGAGAGCGAATGTCTTTTTGTAACAGCTTATCTAGCAAGCGATCCAATTCTGGACTCAGGGGATTACGCAAATATTGTCGCCAATTTGTCACCCAAGAATATCCATGTTCTGTCCACAATTGAAAGGGAGAAATTCCTGTTAGTAGATGAAAGCAAGTAGTTCCCAAGCCAAATAAATCACTGGCTGGGTAAGCTTGACCATCTCTAATTTGTTCAATTGGTGAGTAACCATGAGAACCAATAGAGGTACCAGTTTTGTTTTGTACTCTTGCTGTTAACTGCTTTGAGGAGCCAAAATCTATTAAACACAAGCGTCCATCATGATGACGACGAATAATATTTTCTGGCTTGAGATCGCGATGAATGACTCCGCGATCGTGAATGAATTTAAGAATCGGGAGTAAATCAGTTAAAATTGCGACAATTTCTTTATCTTTATAGGTTTTGCGTTTGTGCAACTCCGTTAACAAATTATGCCCATTGATAAACTGCTGCACTAAATATAGGCAGTGATCTTGCTCAAAATAAGCTAAAAGTGTAGGAATTTGCGGATGTTCTCCGAGTTGTTGCAATCGCTTAGCTTCTTCTGCAAATAACTCCATCGCTTTTTTTTGTGACCAAGTTCCTTGGAACTTCGGAGCTAATTGCTTGATCACACAACGTTCATGTAGTTTATCTACATCTTGTGATAGGTAAGTTCTACCAAATCCCCCCTCATCGGAAAGCACTCGAATAACACGGAAGCGATTTCTTAAAAGGCTTATGAGTGGAGTATTACAAGCTTGGCAAAACTTATTTTCATCAGGATTTAAAGGATTTGAACAATCGGGATTTAAGCAGCAGATCATGATGTGACAGGCGCTACTGCATGACAATTTATGCTAAGTTTGACCCGCTATTTCCCTAGTTGGTAGATTGGCTCTTTTGAAATTGTGGTAGAAAATCCCTGTGTTGGGAATGGGGAATTACTTAATATAGTCAGCGTTTGTAGATTATAGTAAATTTTCCTCAATTTGGGGAAAACTACAAGAGCCAACAGAATTATTTATCGATTATATAATAATCTAATTTTGCAATATTGTAAAAAAGCAAGTCAGAGAATGTTTACTTGTCGATATTTGATTACTTAAGAATTTTATTTTTTTTTGGAAAAACAAGTTACAACGGTTTTTACTTGAGTAAATAATAATTTTATGTCTAAAATGTATTAGAGGATAGCTGAAAAATATTTGCTGTATTATTGAAGACTTGTTGCTCCTCCAAATCTGTTCTATATACTACAAAGAACAGACAGAAGAAATATTTAATACCTGTCAGATATCCTTTAATTTTGGATGAAAAAATCTTATACATCTTTTCCATCCTCCCCTGTTTACTGATTACACAAGTAAATTAAGTAACCATATCGAATTACTCAACTTAATGTAAGTATTGTTGCAAATTATTGTATGCTTCTTTTGCCTGGCGCTTTTCTTTCCATTCACGAATAGCGATCGCAGTTCTTTGGATATATGGCACATATCTCTGGGAAGTAGGTTCTTTTACTTTAGTTTTGTTGTTAATTTTAGGCGATTGGATAGTTAAACATTGAGTTAAAGATGGCACATACTCTTCCAAATCTAAAGCTCTTTTGACTTCGTCAATTGTTTGGAAACGGTCTTTTAACGAAATCTTGAGCATTTTACCCAAAATTTTGGCAAAACTGTTGCTAACTTTCACTTCTTTTTGCCAGCAAACTTCATCAGTATTGTGAT
The DNA here is from genome assembly GCF_014696615.1 of Nostoc linckia FACHB-104. Lineage (GTDB taxonomy): Bacteria > Cyanobacteriota > Cyanobacteriia > Cyanobacteriales > Nostocaceae > Aulosira > Aulosira linckia_A. Next base: position 36,608 of record NZ_JACJQJ010000079.1, read on the forward strand.
CATAGGCAAATTCTAAAGGCCCTTTACCAGTTAATAAATAAAGACAGGTCATACCTAGTGCATAAATGTCACTAGCATAAACGGAACGTAGAGAAAACTGTTCTGGCGGTGCAAATCCTATCGTCCCCACAAAAGTACAAGTGGCATCACTATCAAGAGAATTTTTGCACACATCAGCCAATTCTTCTTTGACTGCACCGAAATCAATTAGCACAAACCGCTGGTCATATTTGCAACGTAATAAGTTTTGAGGCTTGATATCACGATGCATGATCTGATTTTCATGTAAATACTCTAATACTGGCAATATTTCCTTAAGAAACTGTTTCACCTCAGCTTCATTTTTTAGACCATTACGTTTCACATCGTAGGCCAGATTATAGCCATGTATATACTCTTGCACTAAATAAAATGTGCCATTAACTTCAAAGTAGTCTAACAGCATAGGTATCTGTGGATGACTACCCAGTTTAGCCAAAGTTTGAGCTTCTTTTTCAAATCGCTGATAAGCTTTTTCCCAAATACTAGTGTTAGTGACTTTAGGGGAAAGTTGCTTAATTACGCACCAAGGTTGACCTGGTAATATAGCATTTTTTGCTAAATAGGTGATCCCAAAACCACCTCTACCTAAAATTCTGACAATTTCATAGCGATCGCAAAATAGTTCTTGAGTTCCGCACATCTGACTCAGGCGAGTTTGCTGCAATATAGACTCGTGGAAATACTTGATTTGTGGGGAAATTTTATTCATTTCTCAAGAACTAATACTCTCTGCTAGCCTTTAATTTACAGATAAAGCCAACTGAGCGCTAGTAGAATTACTATATCTTTGCTAAATCATGATATTTGACACTGTATAAATACAAAATACCCCGTAAAAATTTCAAAAAGAGCCGATGAAAAAAGAGAAAAATTCCAGAGATTTTGGTACAACACTTTAGTGATTAAAAATTGCAGAACTGAAGTCCTGACAGGAATTAATTAACCTACCAGAAATAACTTAATAAATTGCTATCTTATTATGAGTTTTTAATAAAAACGCTATGATTCACTGATTATTTCAGTAATTACCGAATAAAATATAGCAGTTATTAGTTCAATAGCATACACAGTAAGGGCACAGTCTAGATTTATCGGTTCAGTTTCACCGAAAGTCTTTCTGGACTGTGCCCCTAAAATTTAGATATTTTTTTATTGGTAGTGTCTAAGGCAATAAAGTTCAGTTAAGAAAATTAATTGACAACAAAACCAAAAAACTAGTTACTCAACAAAAAACAGAACAATAATTTTGGAGGGGGTTTGGGGGA
>NZ_JACJQJ010000008.1 GCF_014696615.1 Nostoc linckia FACHB-104
TGAGGACACCATGCTCATTACCACTATATTGTTTTCTGACTATTTCTATTTCTTCAGAATACCTTTTATCTAAAACGCTATCATCAAATATTATGTAACCATTAGCATCAGGCTCAACTACCTCTTTCACGTTATCCCATAATAAACGAGGTGTTAACTTTTCTCTTCTCAAATAATAGTTAATTGCATCATGGCTAATACTTTCTAAATGCTCTGCTAAATTGGTAACTGTATAATTAATCTGACTACTTAATAAGTATTGGCAGTAATTTAGCTTAGTAAATCTCATTACCGTAAGCAACATTTATCTAATACAACCTCTACCTATTTTCTCATGAATATTTCATGCTTTGCTTCCAATACACCGACTTCTATTACGAATACAAGGCTTTCGGAATCAGATTTAACTAATACCTATGTACTAGCAATTGGCGATCGCATTGTGCCAGTTGCGTAAGTCCTGATGAAAAATGACTAATTATTAATAGGTAAATTCACAATAAATGTTGTGCCAATTCCTGGTTTACTAGCAAAAGAAATATTACCACCATGTAAATCTACATAATACTTCACAATAGCTAGACCTAAACCATTGCCAGGAATTTTCCCTACATTACTAGCTCTATGAAAAGAATTAAATAAATTTTCTTGATCTGCTACAGGAATCCCAATACCTTCATCTTGGATGCGAAAAATAACTTCTCCCGTTACGTAAAACACATCAAAGCGAACGTTACCACCTACAGGTGAGTATTTGACAGCATTTGCCAGCAGATTACTCAGAATATGGTATACCATTTTCCCATCTAATTTAATTAGATGGGAATTTTGTACAGTGGAATTATTTTCTATATTTGCCAAACTACCGTGGACAGTAAATATAATTTTGTGATTTTCGCTAGCACTGAGTTGTATATCTTGTAATAAATCTTGGCAGAATTTTTCTAAATCTAATGGTGTTGGATTAAATTGCAATTTTTCATTTTCATCTTTGCTCATCAATAAAACATCAGTCAATAAATTATCTAAATGTTTTACAGATTTTTGAATATGGCTAAGATATTCATCTCTTTTTTCCTCATTAAACTGCAGGTTGTAGTTTGATAATAATTCAGTACAAGTTAAAATATTATTTAAAGGATTACGAAACTCATGACTAACCATTGAAACAAATTTATTTTTAATGGCTCTATTTTCTTTTTCTTTTTCTAATGCTTCCCGCATCACCACTTCTATTTGATGCTTGTTTAAAGCAATTTCAATGGTAGTAATTAATTGAGTTTCTTCAAATGGTTTAAGTATATAACCAAATGGTTGTGTGGTTTTGGCTTTTTGTAAATGAGTTTGGTCTGAATAAGCAGTTAGATAAATCACTGGAATATTAAAAAGATGACCAATTTCGGCAGCTGCTTCTATGCCACTCATATCACCTTTAAGCATGACATCCATTAAAATTAAATCTGGACGAATTTCTCCAGCTTTTTCAACTGCTTGTCTCCCATAGGCAGCAATTTCTGGGACAATATATCCAGCTTTTTCTAGACAACTTTTGATGTCAAAAGCAATAATTATTTCATCTTCAACTACCAATATTTTTTCTTTCATAAATTCCTATCTCTGTTCACTAAAAGTAATTGTAAATGAAGTCCCCAACGATGTATTAAAGGTAATTGTTCCTTGTAACTGCTCTACTAAGCTCCAAACTAGTTGTAATCCAAGAGATTGATTTTTATAAGTTTCTATATCTTGGGATAGCCCTATACCATTATCACTAATATTTAAGAAATATTGATTTTTGGTTGTTTCAAGCATCTCTATATAAATATCCCCCTGTCGCTCATCGGAAAACGCATATTTTATGGAATTAGAAACCAATTCATTAATAATTAAACCGCAAGAAATAGCAGTATCTATTTTTAGAAAAATTTTATCTATTTTTAAGTGAGTCTTGATGTTTAGTTTAATTCCATATGAACGTAGTAAATTACTAACCAAACTTCTTAAATAATCAGAAAAGTTAATTTTCGATAAATTATTTGATTGATATAAGTTTTCGTGAATTATTGCCATAGCTCTGACACGGTTATGGCTATCTTGAAAAAGCTCACAAGCTTGCTCATCATTAATATATCTAGATTGCAAACGCAACAAACTAGAAATAATTTGCAAATTATTTTTTACTCGATGGTGAATTTCTTTCAATAAAATATCTTTTTCTTTTAGAGACACCTTAAGTTTGTTTTCTGCTTGGGTGCGAGCCGTAATATCAGTATTTGAGCCAGCTAGAAAACACATATTATCCTGAGGATCTCGCAAAAGTGTACCTCGGCTCAGAAACCATATACAAATACCATCTTTTTTTAGCATTCGGTGTTCAATTTCGTATTTTAAAGTTAACCCTGCTAAATATGTATACACTGCGTTTTTTACTGATTCCACATCATCAGGATGAACCAATTTTAGCCAATCATCAAAATATTTAGGAGTTTCCTGTTCCGGATAACCAAGCATGGCTTTTAAATTGGGATCTATATAGATTTCGTTGGTTTTAATATTCCATTCCCATATTCCTACTTTCCCTGCATTAATAGCTCGTATATATCTCTCTTCGCTAATTCTTAATGCTTGTTCTACTCGCTGGCGTTCCAAAGCATTACCAATAATTTCACCAACCATTCTGAGCATGATAATGCTATCTTCTGTCCAAGTTTTTGTAGTCTTTACGGAATCAAATTGCAGGTAACCAATTAATAAGCCACTACATACTATAGGCACGATAATTAGAGACTGAATAGTTTGGGTGGGTAAATCTAGTGTTTTGTGATTTACGGCGATTAATAAATTCTCAATATTAGGTATATGAATCGTTTCAAAATTGCTGAGTTTTTCTCTTCCCCAAGATAAAACCGCATTGCTAATATCCTGTAAATTATGAATTTGTCCTTCTAAAGATTGTGCATACCACTCATAAGTATTGCTATCTGCAAATACAAATACATAAGCGCGATCAACATTTGTGATTTCGCCAATCAACTGTAATGCTTGATTGATACCGTTTTCAATTTCATTAGGCGCAAGATTGATAAAATGTGTAGATATAGCAGTAGTGAGTTTTTCAAATTCAACTCGATATCTTAAAGCTTCTTCAATACGTTGGCGTTCCCTAATCTCTTCCACCAATCGTTTATTAATATCTTGTAATTCTTTAGTTCTTTCTTCTACACGAATTTCTAGTTCTGCTTTGGCTTTTTGTAAGGCTTCTTGTACTTGTTTACGTTCAGTAATATTGCGAATAATAGCAATAATCTGTTGCTGAGTTGAAGGTAAAATCCGCGCTTCAAAAATTTCTTCTTTACCAGCTATTGATAATAAATATTCAATCGTAACCATGTTACCATTTTGCTGTGAATGGTAAATAGCAGTAATAAATTTGCTAGCAACATTTGGAGGAAGAACATCTTGGATCTTTCTTCCCAAAAAAAATTCTGGTACTACATATAAGTCTGATACATTTTTGGCATAGTAACTGAGAATTATGCCATCACTATCAAGACGAAAATACAAATCAGGAAAGGCTTGAAAAATTTCTTGTAAGTCAGAAGTTGTTTGCAGTAATTGCTCCTCTGTAGCAATGCGATCGCTTAGTTCTCGCTGTAACTTTTGATTAGCTTTAACTAACTCTGCAGTTGCTTGATTAACTCGCAGTTCAGATTCTGCTTCAGCATTTTTTAATGCTATATCTAAAGAACAACGCTGGGCAATTTCTAATTGTAAATCTTCTCGTGTTTTGACAAGTTCTTTTTGCAAACCCGCAGCTAAACTTTCTGGTGTGACAATTCCTAATAATTGCCCTCTATCATTGACAATAGGTAAATTACGTATGCTATATTGCTGCATTAGTGGCAATATTTTATTAACATCAAAATCCTCCTTTAAAGTAATTAAAGGGTGTTTCATAACTTCAGTAATTTTTACGGTGGATAAATTTATTCCAGAAGTCATGAGTTGCAAAATATCTATCAGTGTTAATATCCCTAGTAAGTAGGAATTATCTACAACATATACGTAATCAATATTTGAATTTAATTGATGATTGACTTTAGTGTTATTGGTAATATTCAGTCTGTGAAATGTAGGGATTGATTTATCTGCAATTAATTTTCTTATTTGAGGATATGTATGCAAATTACAATTAGCCCAAAAATTACTTTTTTCCATGCCAATATCTTCCCTTTTTTGCCTGACATAACTGATAATTTCTTCGACTGTAGTATCAGGAGAGAAAGTTACGATAGAGTCTAGAATTGCATAGTCTGATAGTGGCATAATGTATGGGATGGCTAGATTGATACATCTATGGCTAGAGCAAAATATTCAATAAATATTGGCTACAGAAAATACAAATTATCAAAAAGATGAATTTGTATTATGTCGAAAATTCGTAATTAATAATCATAAATTACGAATTCTGTAGTATTATTTTGCCCAAAAAAAATATATTCCAGTCAACCAATTTTGAGGTTACTAATTACCCTATGCCTTTATCTCGGCTTAAATTCAGAGCTTGGGAAGAGCGAATTGTTACTGTTTTCAACCTAACTTTTCTGGAAAATCGAAATTTTATATTCTGTATTCTCAATTCAAAATATAAAATTGAAACTGCGCCTATTGCCAGGACAAAAAACTAAAAAATCGTAATAGTTTCAGTAAAATCTATTTACGAACTATTTTTGGAAATCTATTCTGGAACTGAAATATTCTCAGGATGCTCGACCAAGATTACAAAAATGCAGAAAATGGTGAAACAATTTTTATTGCTACAACACTAATGGCAATGCTATACATAGTTTTCCATTACCTCAAATTTTGCTGTTATATGGGTAGACAAGCTGTATTAAAGACAACTTTGTTGTGATTTTTTTGTAAAAAATTAATAACATTGCAACCCTGATAATCAAATCTCCAATTTATCTCCATATTTATCTATATGTCGTAACTATAGATAAAAGGAGACAATTTGCTGTAGCCAGCTTAAGTCATAAATATTATCTTTACTTCAGTAATATTGCTTAAATATTCTACGTATAAGTATGTAATATTAATAACAATTTATCTAGAATTTTGTAGTGTAAGCATAGGCAGCACTTTTAACAGGGCACTTTTTTGGTGAACTTAGCCAGTAAATTAGAAGTAGGACGTAAAAAATAAACTGATGAATGCGATCGCTTCTTGTCTGGCATCTATCGTCAATGAAGAAAATGCTGTTTACCTTTGGGAAAATATTGCACCCACACTTAAAGAATCTATTGCCAAGACAATGGTTACGGGAAAACACCCCAGTTGTCTTGTCTACCCCAGTACCCAGGAACAACTAGCAGCCATTATTGCCGAAGCATACCGTCAAAATTGGCGTGTTCTTCCCTGTGGTAGTGCTAGTAAACTAAGCTGGGGTGGTTTAGCTCAAGATATTGATGTGGTTGTGAGTACAGAACGCATCAATCGCCTAATTGAACACGCCGTTGGTGATTTAACGGTGACAGTAGAAGCGGGCATGAAATTTTCCCAAATTCAAGCTATTTTGGCTAATCATCGCCAATTTCTCGCCCTTGACCCTACTGCACCAGAGTTGGCAACCATTGGTGGTATAGTTGCTACAGCTAATACAGGTTCTCTGCGACAACGTTATGGTAGTGTACGTGACCAGTTATTAGGTATTACCTTTGTCCGTGCTGATGGAGAAATCGCCAAAGCTGGCGGAAGAGTTGTGAAAAATGTGGCTGGATATGACCTGATGAAGTTATTTACTGGGTCTTATGGCACATTGGGAATTATCACCCAAGTTACCTTTAGGGTTTACCCCCAGCAAGAAACATCAGCCACAGTAGTATTAACTGGCGAAGAGGCGGCGATATCGCAAGCTGCTGCTACCTTGCGAGGTTCGGCCTTAACGCCAACCCAGGCTGATTTATTATCCACTAAACTAGTTGATAGTTTAGAATTAGGTAAAGGATTAGGATTAATTGCCCGGTTCCAAAGTATTAGTGAGAGTGTCAACGAACAGGCAAATAGATTATTAGAAGTCGGGCAAACATTGGGTTTAGAAGGAAAAATTTATGTAGTAGAGGCAGAGGCTAATCTATGGCAGAGATTGCCAGAACAAATGCACTCTGATGTTCCAAATCTACCGATTACTTGCAAAATAGGAGTATTACCGAGCGCGGCTGTAGAAGTTCTCAGTCGAGTAGAAATGGGGCTAATTCATATTAGTAGTGGCTTGGGAGTATTGTGCTTAAATAGCCAAAAGCAAGTTTTGCAAACTCGCGATATTTGTCAAAATTATGGTGGCTTTCTTTCGATTTTGGCTGCACCAGCTAAGGTGAAAGAAAAGTTTGATGTGTGGGGATACAAAGGTAATGCTTTAGATTTGATGCGTCGCATTAAAGCACAGTTTGATAGCAAAAATATTTTAAGTCCAGGTCGGTTTGTTGGGGGGATTTAGGGGATTGGGGACTAGGGACTGGGGACTGGGGATTGGGGATTGGGAAATTCAGTTAATTAGGATAAGGCACAAATAATTTTACTCTTGAGTCTTGTACAGACGCGATTAATCGCGTCTCTCCAACTCAGCACTCAGCACTCAAAAAAGAGGGGAAAAAGTAATATGCAAGTTTCGGAAAATTCTGTTGATAATACGGCGAGTATCAAAAATTTGCAGGGGTTTGATGCGAGTCATCCACCCGATCCAAAGTTAATTGATAGTTGTGTACATTGTGGATTTTGTCTTTCTACTTGTCCCAGTTATCGGGTGTTAGGGAAAGAGATGGATTCTCCCAGGGGACGTATCTATTTAATGGATGCGATTAATGAGGGTGAAATTGCACTGAATACAGCAACGGTAGAACATTTTGATTCTTGTTTGGGGTGTTTGGCTTGTGTCACAACTTGTCCTTCTGGTGTGCAGTATGACAAGTTAATTTCTGCTACTCGCCATCAAGTTGAACGCAATTATTCTCGCAGTTTACCCGATCAGCTGGTTCGGCAATTAATATTTACTTTATTTCCTAACCCCGACCTTTTGAGAATTTTACTTATACCTTTGATGGCTTATCAAAAGTTGGGGGTTTCTAAATTCATTCGCGCTACGGGTTTATTGAAAAATATATCTCCCCGCCTAGCAGCAATGGAATCGATTCTGCCAGAAATTACTTTAAAAACATTTCAAAGTAATTTACCAACTGTTATCCGTGCAAAAGGTGAGAAACGTTATCGTGTGGGGATGATTTTAGGATGTGTGCAAAGGCTATTCTTTTCTCCTGTGAATGAAGCAACTGTGCGAGTGTTGACGGCGAATGGTTGTGAGGTTGTAATTCCCCCATCCCAAGGATGTTGTGCGGCGCTTCCCGAACACCAAGGACAAACAGAACAAGCAAAGGCTTTGGCGAGACAGATGATTGATAGTTTTGCCAATACTGATGTAGATTTTGTGATTATCAATGCTGCTGGTTGTGGGCATACATTGAAGGAATACGGTCATATTCTGGCAGATGACCCAGAATATCGGGAAAAGGCGCAAGCATTTGCTGCTAAGGTGAAAGATGCCCAAGAGTTTTTAGCGACGGTAGGTTTAACAGCGAAATTGCTGCCGATTACTGATAAACCTGTGAATTTAGTTTATCAGGACGCTTGTCATTTACTGCATGGGCAAAAGATTAGTGTGCAACCGCGTCAGTTGTTACGCCAAATTCCAGGGGTGAAGTTAAGTGAACCTTTGGATGCAGCTTTATGTTGTGGCAGTGCAGGTGTTTATAATATGTTGCAACCGGAAGTTGCGGAAGAATTGGGTCAGCAAAAGGTGCAGAATTTGCTGAATACTGGTGCAGAGTTAATCGCTTCTGCTAATCCTGGTTGTACTTTGCAGATTACCAAGCATTTGCACTTGCAAGGTAAGAATATATCTGTAATTCACCCGATGGAGTTGTTAGATTATTCGATTCGGGGAGAGAAGTTGGGGAGATGAGGGGGATGAGGGACTGTATAACCCAATATTTTCGGGAGTTTGTTGGGTTTCACTACTTACCCCTCTAAGGAAGCAAGCCACAACCCAACCTTGTATCTTCATTCAGGTTTTTATCCTGGCTTATAGCGATATCACGGTTTCAGCAGATTGTCCCTGCGCGTGACGGGAGCGAAGATGTAAAGTGATTTCCGTATCAAGTCGCTTGAGGAAAATAAGGAGTTTTCCCTCGCTAAACCGTTGAAACTCTCCTTTCATTAAATGAGATACTTCTGGCTGGGGAATACCAAGAAGTTCGCTAATTTCGCGCTGTTTGAGATTGCGTTGTTTTAGAAGGCGGAGTACCTGAATGCCTATTTTACCCCGCGTAAAAAGTTCATCTGCATTCTCTAAACCGAGATCAGCAAATACATTACCACTACTTTCTTCAAAAACGGGTTCCTGAGTCATTGTTATTTCTCCCTTGCTACCGCATCTTTATAGCGTTGTTTAATCAAGTCAACATCAGCCTGTGGGGTTTTAATTCCCTGCTTTGATTTCTTTTGAAAAGCGTGCAGGACATAAATTCTTTCTGCAATCTTAACTGCATAGACTGCTCTGTAAGTATCAGTATCGTAACGTTTGACAATTTCATATACCCCACTTCCAACTCCTTTAAAAGGCTTGGCATCCATTGGTGTTTCCCCTGCTTGCACCAATTGCAGTGCATAGCCTACTGATGCACGGACTTCTTCGGGAAATGAACGGATATTTTTGAGAGAGTCTCCCATCCAAACCAGAGGTCGTAAAGGAATTTCTATAATATCCTCATCTTCGTCCATTTTATATGGAATTTCCTATAAAAATATTGAGTCAGACAATAGCATAAAGTGTCCCCGCGACACCACCAGGATAGATGTTGACACTTACAAGCAGGTATTTGGTATTCGATGGTGAAGAAATTTCAGTAGTACCAAATTCGTAATTCGTAATTAAGAAAGTCAGATTGAGTTGGATTTGGCAGTTTGAATGTTTTGCTGAATTTTAGAGAATAGGTATAAAAATCCTAACTTCCTTTTCCCCATTACCGTATTACCCATTACCTTTCACTCGGCTTTTTCCCGCCTTTGTTGGAGTTTCATCATGATTTCGGCGTGCATTTCTCGTGTAATGGGGTAAAAGTAGGTTAAGACTAAACCCGCAATTAAACAAACGGTAGGTAAGGGGCCGACTGCTAGGCGGATAGCGAGTAATGCTGATTCCGGTTGTGTGGGTAGTGATGTTTGTCCGGCTACTGCTTCTTTAAAACCGTATACTTGCAAGGCGTTTCCGACTAAAAATAAGCCGAAGGCTAAACCAAATTTTTGTAGTAACACCATAAAACCATAAAATACTCCTTCGCGACGTTGTCCGGTTTGGAGTTCATCTAATTCAATCACATCGGGAATCATTGACCAGGGAACAAGATAAGCTGTAGAGACACCAAACCCTGCCATGATTGCCATGATGTACATTAAAGTAAGTTGACCAGGTTGCAAGAAATAAAGTCCGGCGGCGGCGATAATCCATAAAATCATGCCGAGAAAATAGACGATTTTTTTGCCCACTTTTTTACTTAAATTACTCCAGAAAAATAGCATTACTAGCGCTGTTCCTTGTACAGCAATCATCACTGTGGGGACATCCGCTTCTTGCAGACGCATACAGTAAACGACAAAATAAGGAATAATACTAGCTGTAATCTGTACGCCTAACCAAGAACAGAGATATATACCAATGACGAAGAGAAAAGGTTTGTTGGTGAAGGCGATTTTTATTTGTTCAATGAAGGGAATAGATGGGGGTTCTTCTAGTTGAATGCGTTTAGCTTCAAATGCTAACACGCGATCGCGTGTGCCATAAACGCACCAATATAAGCCCAATACCGAGATGATAGTACAAACTGCTGCTAATACTAAATATTGTTGTGCGCGATCGCTTATTACCGAAAAAACAATTTTTGACAATATTAAAGATAAAATGCTGCCACCGATGGAAAAGGTGAAGCGAAAACTGTTAAGGCTGGTACGTTCGTCATAATCTTGGGTGAGTTCTGGTGTCATTGCTGTATAAGGCAAATTGACCACGGTGTAAAACACCTGGGATATCAACCCAATTACTACGTAATACCAGAACAAACCCCAAACACTAAATGGTGGTACAATCCACTGTAAGAAAAAGAATACTCCAAAGGGAATTGCCCCATATAATAACCAAGGCAGACGACGACCCCAGCGACGAGATTTTGTTTTATCGGTCAGAAACCCTACAAATGGATCGTTGACAGCATCCCAAATTTTGCCCACCATCAAAATACTGCCAGCTAAACCCGCCGGAATACCAGCGACATTGGTAAAGAAAACCAAGAGAAAAAATATGGCAATATTGGCAGTAATTGCGGGGCCTAAATCACCTGCACCATAGGCTAGTTTGGTTTTAAATGGCAGTTTTTCACTGTAAGCAGAACCATCAGCGGCAGAATCATTCATAATATCTTGCACTCATATTAAAATAGAGAATTTGCGTGTGCTTTCAGTATTAGCCAAAAACTACATCCTTTATGGCAGACCTTTACGTTTCTTGGTCAGATTATCACCAAAAAATCGAACTACTGGCTGCTAAGATTTATCAATCGGGTTGGCAATTCAACCAGATTGTTTGTCTTGCCAGAGGCGGACTGCGAGTTGGAGATATTCTTTCCCGTATATATGACCAACCGTTGGCAATTTTAGCAACATCATCATACAGTGGCCCAGGCAAGCAAGAAAGAGGTGCATTAAACTTTTCTCGCCATATCACTATGACTACGGAAACTTTAGGTTCGCGGATTTTGTTGGTCGATGATTTGGTAGATTCTGGGGTTACACTTGAGCAAACTATCCCTTGGCTACAGCAATATAGTGAAAGTGCGATCGCAGAAATTCGCACGGCTGTAATTTGGTATAAATCTTGTTCGGTTATACAGCCTGATTACTATGTTGATTATCTATCAGACAATCCCTGGATTCACCAACCTTTTGAACCCTATGAATATATGAATCCTGCGGATTTAGCAGCGAGAATGAATCAAATAAAGGCTGAAGTATAAAGGTTAAAACTATACCAATTCGTCATTACGACAGAAGGTTACAGCACAATACGCTTGGTTTAAAATCATTAGAGATTGATTTTTCAGTTGTGGAATAAGCCAGTAGAATTGGGGGATTCTCCCCCAAACCCCCGATTGGGTGACGGTTGCGTCCCCCAAACCCCCTCCAAAATTATTGTGCTGTTTTTTGTTGAGTAACTATAGGGGTTTGCAGTATGCTAAAAATCCTCTGGATTTTCTCCTAATTCTCGCAAGCGTGCAGCTAAACGTTCTGCTCGTTGGCGTTCTGCTTCCGCCCTTTGACGTTCTGCGTCTGCGCGTCTAGATTCGGCTTCCGCGCGTTGGCGTTCTGCGTCTGCGCGTTGGAATGCTACTTCTTCTGGTAAGAAAACTAAATTTGACTCGCGGTCATAAAATCGTAACCAAGGCGCAGTTTCTCTGTCTATTGTTCCTTCCCAGGTTCCTAACCAAAATCCTAAGGTTTCGCACCATAACCAGCCACTTTCATTAGCAACTAATGGCTGATAGCGAAAATTAGCATCTAAACGCCATCCTTGCAAGGAGTTAGAGTCAAAGGGATCAAAAACAAAATAATCTCTAGTTCTAAAAACTCCTTCATAAAGATGCTTTTTATCGCCTAAATCTACATTTTTGGTTGAGGGTGACATTAATTCTACAATCACATCTGGGTAGCGTCCGTTTTCATCCCAGACAACCCAACCTTGGCGAGAACTAGTCTCTTCGACGTTGAGAACCACAAAAAAATCCGGCCCTTTGAAATCCCGATTTCGCGCCTGTATCCGGCTATAGTAAACAAACATATTACCGCCAACAAAATAATCATTGCGGTCTGACCATGCTTGTTGCAATGACCGGATTAAAACGTTCATTCCAATACGGTGGCGGTTACTTTCTAAAGGTTCTCCGTCATCAAATATTAAATCTGTTGGTGGTGGCGTAGGTTCCCAGTCTGAGTCAGGGGGCGCTGGGATACTCTGGCTTTCAGTAATGTTAGTTGACATGGCATAACGTGATATTTGTCATTTGTAATTGGTTATTTGTAATTGGTTATTTGTCATTGGGTAATTGGTAATTGGTAATTGGTAATCTCTCCCCTTGTCCCCAATCCCCAATCCCCAATCCCCAATCCCCAATCCCCAATCCCCAGTCCCCAGTCCCCAGTCCCCATTCCTCAAAACAGCCATAACCAAACTGGTAATGTAATTAATAATACTATTGCTCCTACGGCTAAGGCTGTCACAGCTAAATCGCGATCGAGATTGAAGGTTTCCGCAATTACTAAAGTAGCAAACGCTGGTGGCATAGCCATTTGTAGGACAATTACTTTAGCGGCTGAACCAGTAACCCCAAAAAACGGTAAGGTGCAACCTAGAACAAGGGGAACTATCAACATTTTAATTCCCAAGCTCATTCCTACCTGTGGGATATTGCTCCAGGACTTTAATTTTGATAGTCGCATCCCAATTAATACTAGGGATAATGCCAAAGATGTCCAAGCCAATTTATCTAAACAAAATACCACCACCAAGGGGATTTTTACCTGTCGCAACAGTAAACCAAAGCCGAAACTCCATAAAGCCGGATTAATCATGATTGCTTTGGCTATCTCTCTATAACTATGCTTACCATTGCCGAAACTTGCTCCTAGTACTACTCCTAAGCCATAAGAACCAAAGAGTGTGCCTAGTAAATCGTAGAACAATGCCCAAGCGAAGTATTTTTCTCCTACCATTGCTAGGGTAATGGGAAAACCTAGGTAACCTGTATTCCCTACCATTGCTGCTAATAGGAAACTTCCTTGAGTTGGTGGCTGCGGCATGGTATTTGTGAGATAGGCTTGTCCTTTAATTGCTAGCCAAGCCAAAAAAGCCCCTAGGAAAATGGCAAGGTATGCGATCGCAGGTGCAATCCAAATCTGCCCTGATAAGTCTGTTTTGTATAGAAAAAATACAATGCTTATAGGTACTCCTACCCAAAAAAGGAAGTGAGCTACACCTGAAGGAACTGTGCTAGGTAATTTACGTCCGAGGACGAATCCAATCAGGACTAGCCCCACTAACTTGACATATAGTACTAAAAGATTTATCAAGGTTGCACCTAAAAACGCTGACGTAAAATGCTAACGCTTGCGTTTATTTTTTTCCAGTCTACAATCTGTTATGGCTATTCAAAAAAAGCAGGAGTGAACTCTTGAATAAAGCTGGGTTTTCTGGAGAACCTCAACACTCTTCGGCTGCTTCTGGTGATGATATTCCAGCAGCTTTACGCGATACTCCCGATGCTAAACCTCAGGTAGGCTTAAAACCGATGGTTTTGCTCGTTGGTGGAGTATTAGCTTTTGTCCTGCTTGCTGTGGGTAGTGGCTTTGTGTTTTTCATTCTTTCACCAAAAAGAACAGCCAATTCTCAACCTTCACCAACTAGTTTACCGACACCAACATCTGATAGTTCTGCTAGCTCTCAGAGTACTAATACTGATACTATCTTGGGGCATTTAAAATATGCAGAAGCTCCAGAATCAGAGCTAGCATCTGTTTCTCGCGATGGGCGTATTAGAATGCGAAAACCTGCTGCGGAAAAGTTTCAAGAGATGAAACAAGCAGCACGCAGCGCAGGTGTAATTTTAGTGCCAATTTCTGGCTTCCGTTCTGTTAAAGAACAAGAGCAGTTATTTTTTGCTGTGGGCGCGCAACGCAATCAAACACCAGCCGAAAGAGCTGCACTGAGTGCGCCCCCTGGTCATAGCGAACATCACACAGGCTATGCTGTAGATATTGGTGATGGAGCAGTTCCAGCCACTAATCTACAAGCTAACTTTGACAATACCAAAGCTTATCAGTGGCTCGCAGCAAACGCTGCCCGTTTTGGTTTTGAAATGTCCTTTCCTAAAGATAACCCTCAAGGTGTCAGTTATGAACCTTGGCACTGGCGTTTCGTAGGCGATCGCGATAGTTTAGAAACCTTCTACAAAGCCAAGAATTTAAAACCAACCCCCTCACCCACAACAACGCCCAATAGTTTGTAATACCCTGCGGGTTCGCCTTTAGGCGTTCTCGTTAGAGTAGCCGCTACGCGTCTACATAATTTGTAATTAACAAAAGTTTCAGACAAGGATTTATACCATGTCCGAAACTTTTGCTATTTGTCTAATCAAAGTTCTGCCCAGATTTCCGACTTTTTGAAAAAGTTTTGTAGGGTGTGTTAGGCGCTTATTTCCAATATGATTTGTCACGAAAGAACTATACTAGCGCCTAACGCACCGTCGTATGGATGGTGCGTTAATTAATACCATTTTATCGTCATCATTATATAGAGATTGACAAAGAATATTAAATATTATCCCTAAACTAAGCTGATGCTTCAGGGTAGAGCGAAAATTTTAATTAGGATCAGTCCATCTACCTAATTGCATAAAACCTTTTCATCAAACCTAATACTTATTGAACGCAGCCTAATACTAAATTTTTAATTTTTTGGAGTCAGAAAATGAAAGTATTTTCTCATGTTTCCCAGATAGCAGCTTTAGTTGCTATCGTAACCCCAATTATTACTATAGATACTGCTCATGCACAGCAGAGCTATCCCTTGACCTGTCGTGGTGGTGGTACGCTGAGTATACAAAACAATGGTAGCAATGGTGTAAAAATCAATTTCCAAGCAGGCCCAGGAGCAGCACCTCAGGGTTTATCTCCTGGTCAGTGTACCTGGTCGGATCGAGCTTTTAGGTCTGGTGAGCCAACAACTATCTGCGATAGTGGAGTAAGTGCAGCGCAATATGTAGCTTTGTTCGTTCGCTCAGATCAGTATCCAATTTTGCAAGTTTACAACGATGGTCACGGCTGTATGAAAGTGACCAGAGTTGGCCCTTAAAGATGGTTTATAAAGTAAACCATAAATTTTAGGGTGCGTTAGCGATCGCATAACGTACTGATGCAAATTCTTTATGTAGCTGCATAAAATTCGATCCCCCCTAACCCCTTGAAAAAGGGGGGGAAAAGAATCAAATTCCCCCTGTTTAAGGGGGATTTAGGGGGATCTAAATATGTGCAACTTCACATTAAATTGGTATGAGAAAGATGATGTGTTACGGCTAATTATAACTCTCTTAAGTTCTGAAATCCTTGCACAGCCGTAACACACCCTACATCTGCTGCTTGGGAAAAATGCATGATATCCATTATTTATTAATATTATGCAATAGCAATTGACTCAATATCTCTGATGCAGAATCAGAGTAAATAAGTAAAATCCAGACACAGCAAATATAAAAATTATAGTGGCAGAATATACTATTACATCCTTTAAAAGAAATAATATCCAATCTTTTCTCAGTTCTTGTTTAAACTTTAGTTCTCGCAACTTGCGCTCAAGTTCAGTATCTTCTTTAGAAGGCAAACTAAGATAACCATTTGTATATATCTCATCAATAATTTCTTCACTAGAATCTTTTTCTTGCCAATTATCAACCTTGGCGACAAACCTATCTAATGTATTATGCGCTTGATTTGATGCAAGCGCTAAATTATCATTTTTAACCTTCTCTATTTCTGCCAATGTATTAGAAGTTTGATTTGATGCAATTACCAAATTATCTTTTTTCAGCTTCCCTAATTCTTTTTTAATCACTTTTTTGACAGTTTTGGTGATCAAAGCTTCTAATTTTTTTGTCGCCATGTGTTGTTAAAAGATTTTCTTGCATAGCCTTGCTGCTTAGATTTTACCGGAATTGAATGTTAAGCAAATGAAGTGGCGGCTACTGTAAGCGAATTTAATGATTAACATACTTGGGTTGCTAATTACGGAAAATCTTACTACTACTCTCCGTAAGCTTGATTGCATGTATTATCCCAATCCATAATTGCTGTTTTTGATACTACAATTGCTATTTCGGAGACTACAATTGCTGTTTTTGATACTACAATTGCTATTTCGGAGACTACAATTGCTGTTTTTGATACTACAATTGCTATTTCGGAGACTACAATTGCTATTTTCGATACTACAATTGCTGCTTTTGAGACTACAATTGCTATTTTCGATACTACAATTGCTACTTCTGAGACTACAATTGCTATTTTTGAGACTACAATTGCTAACTACGTTTATCTGGAAACCATTGATAGACAAAGACAGACGAGTAAAAACACAGATATACTCCCAATTATGAGAGTAATTAAATCAACAAAACTACTCATCTCAGTTATCAAGACACTCCACTATCTTGAAAGAGAAGGAATTGAGGAGTATCTCCCATGACTGTGACAACTCGCGGTTCTGGTGCTGTGGAAAAAGCCCAACGTCGTCTTGCTTTGCTGAAATCTATTAATGAGAATCTAGATTTAGGACATGGATTAACAATCGAAGCCTATAGTCGCTTAATTGAGAATACCCGTGCTAGTGTGGAAGCACATAATACGCTTTTATCTAATCTGGAAGAATCGCGTAAGACAATAACCCAGATGGACAAAGAACTCGCAGAAATGTCTCAAAGGATGCTGGGTGGAATTGCAGCAGTCTATGGTAAAAACAGCATGGAATATTCCAAAGCTGGCGGTTCTAATCGCAAGCGTGGTAGTCAAAAATTAACTTCGCCAGTTCCTCCAGTGGTAGAGGTTCCCGCTACTCAACCCGTCCCGACTGCAATTTTACCAGAGTCAACTAACGGGCGAGTTAAGAATTAGTATTGTATATCTATACTATAAAGCGATCGCCTGTTGCGAAAGTGCGATCGCTTCGTTTATCCCCTGTTCCGATGTCTTTAAGGCAAAATCCAGTTTTCGAGTTGTAGCCCAGTGATGTAATTGTAATGACGAGTATTGTTAGTAACTAAATTATTATTTTCTCTAAGTGTAAAACTAAAAACAAGTAGGGGCAAAATTAGTGAATCCGCTGTGAGCGTACACACAAAGACTGAAAAGTTTATCTAGAGAGGGTTTCAGAAAATTTTTTTCACCCTTATCGTAAAAAATGAGATGTTGGGTCAACTGAATACACATTTGAAGCTGTACTTTTTAAACCTCACTGAATTTTGCAGCCTGAAACTATTATGGCTACGTGAGCAAATGTCTTCCCAAAAAATTTAAGGTTAAATTGACACATAAAAAACAAAATTTCTTACTGGTTTTGATGCTAAATATCAAATTTATTTTTGTAACCATCTCATAGTAATGCTGATAAGTATTACATAGCAGCTTTTGTCATGTTTACTACTTTTTCCTCTATTTTTGATTGCTAAAATTTGAGATTTAAAAGGCTAGGCATACAGGGAATTACCTTAGTAAATAGCTTTAGTAAAAAGAGAACTAAATTATTGTGCGTTATCAAGCTGTATATTTTTTTTCTTAAGCGATTTCATATAAAGATGATATTAAATATTATATAAAGATAATGTTTAGACAAGTATTATCCGCAGACATTCTTCATCTATCTGCTTATACTTACTGAAGTATTTGTATATTCTACAGATACAATTCCAAAATTCACATAAACCTTAGTGTAATTAATGTTAATTCATGAATTACTGCTGCATAAGATTAGCTTTTTGGCTAGATCTTAAATAAGTCATGAATTATTGAAATTACTGATTACAGTAGTAAATCAAGTAATTTTGCGCCTGGATCAACCGTAGAAATCACAAGGTTTTTAGGCTGCTAATTACACAGCCTAGCTTTTGCATGACTCACCAAAATTAACATCATCTCAAAAACTGGATATATAGCTATGACTGACAAAAATACACAGTGTAAAAACATCACCACTTACACCACAACCACAACTAAATTTGTAAGTTCTACTAATTACAAATACACTAATGGATTCTTATCCAGTGCTACTGTTGATACGAATAGCGATGGAATTGTGTCTCAAAGTATCTATTACAAAAACAAATCTATATACACACAAATAGATTACGATGGGGATGGGATAATTGATGATATATTCAGTACTAACTTCTATCCTGATGGAAAAAAATCTGAATTTAGAGATGATTTGTCTGTTGCATATTTTGAAGGAAATGATGGAGATAGTGATGGAGACGGACTTACAGAATATTATATTTCCATCAACACTTACGATCGTTATGGTAATCTGACAAGTTATTTGGAGGGTACACTCTTTTCTGCATCGGGAACTCAAGTAAGGGAAGAAGGAATTTACACTAATGTGTACGATGCTAACGGTCGTTTAATTTCTGTCATTAGAGACTATTTTATTGATGGAAATCCAGACTATATCAGTACCTATACTTATGATAGTAATGGCTATTTAATTTCCGTTAAATTAGACTCAAATGCTGATAATAAGATAGATTTAATCACTGATTATACCTATAACACTAGGGGACAAAAAACTTCAGAATATAGTTATAATCCTGCTACTGGTAAAGCTCTTTCCAAAAAGTTATATACTTACGATGACAATAGTCGTCTAATTTCAGAAACTTTTGATAATCGTGCGGATGGTATTTTAGATTATCTTAGAAGCTACACTTACGACCCTAATGGTCTTTTGATTTCAGAAAATTTTGATGATCGTGCGGATGGTATTTTAGATGTCATTTACATTTACGATAGCAATGGTAGGGTAATTGTACAAAAATTTGCTGATAATGGTGATGGTGAAATAAATTTGATCATCAGCAACACTTACGATGTTTTTGGTAACCTCAGTCATAGCAGTTATGATTACGGTGCGGATGGTAGTATTGAGTCTGAAGAAATATATACATATACATACAAAGTATTTGCCGCTAACTATGACACCAATAATGATGGCATTATTGATCAAGTCATCAGCTATCAATACGATTTATCTACTAGACAATTAATCGCCAAAAACATTGATAGTAATAATGATGGCACGACTGACAGCAAAATAACTTACAGTTATGCTCAGAATCAAGTTATAAAAGAGAGTATTGATAATAATCTAGATGGGATCGCAGATGATGTTTATCAATATAACTATGATGCTAATGGTACTTTGATTAGCAAAACCTACGACAAAGGTAATAATGGTTCAATTGAACAGACCATCTCTTACACTTACAATAGCAACGGTAAAGCAGCCACTGAAAACACTGATAATAATGGAGATGGTTTAGCTGATTTAGTAACTAACTACAGCTATGATGCTGATGGTAATCTGACAAATTCCACCACTAATGCAGTGATCAGAACTCAATTCATCGTTGGTAGTAATTACAAAGATAGATTATCGGGGAATGATGGTCTTGATAATATTTCCGGTAACAATGGCAATGATGAACTTTATGGTTTAGGGGGTAATGATACTCTTGATGGTGGTAACGGAAGTGATTTGCTAGTGGGTGGTGCAGGTGCAGATGTCCTCACAGGTGGTAACGGGCCTGATACATTCCGCTATGTGGCTTTGGGTGATTCTTTGTTAAGTAATTACGATAAAATTACAGATTTTAATATTAACACCGATCGCATTGATGGCATTAATGCAGTTAGTAAGCGGAGTGTATTTCACGGAGGTACAGTCAAGAGTCTGAATGCTGATGATATTAAAGTTGTATTAACTAATAATGCTTTTGTTGCTAAAGGCGCAGCTACTTTTACTTTAAGTAATGGTGCAAGTCAACAAACATTTGTAGCACTGAATAATGCTGTTGCTGGTTTTTCGTCCGATACAGATGCGATTATTGAGATTACTGGTTTTGCAGGTAGTTTGAATAATTTAGCGATCGCTTAACTGAGATTATTCAGTAATATGGTGCAACACGGTTCAGTGAAGGATAATTGTAGCTTGGGTTGAACGTAGTCAAACCCAACAACTAACTGAAAATTTTGGTTTACTCTGCGGGTTTGGGGGTTCACATACTCTACGGTAAGGCGTTCCGCCTACGACGGAAACCGCCAAGCCTGCGACCCCCTCACCGCTGCTTGTTTACGTTCCTCATGACCGCAGATACACCCATCAAAACGCCTTTTATCTGCGTTCATCTGCGTGCATCTGCGGTTAATTATTCCAACTATAATCTTAATGCACTAACTCAATCGCTCTTTTCGTCAACGCCTCCGCAGTCAACCCATTAAACGCCATCAACTCACCAGCACTCGCGGTAGTTTCCCCACGCTTCCATGCAAAAGTATCGCGCTTAGAATTACTCCGCAACATAATTGGTTCCAGCATCGCCGGCGCACCACCAGTAACACCAATTAACGCATCGCCATCAAATAATTCAGCAAATTTGGCATCATCTAAGAAACCACCATCTGCTTCAGAACAAGTATCCCATGCAGTATCATCAGGACGATATAAACGGCGGGGATTAATAACAGAAACTATCTTCGCACCAATACCTTCAGTTTCTAAAAATGCTGCTGCTTCAAATACTGGCATTAATGTCATATCACCAATGACAGCAAACACAACTTGTTTATCGCCTGGAACTTCATGCAATACTACTGCACCGTCGCGTAAACCTTGACGAGTTTGTTCTAAAGTAGTGCGAATTGGTAAAGGTGATTTACTTGCTGTAATCACAATTCCCTTATTTTTTGTTTGCAATGCCCAGTCATAACAAGCTTGAATACTGTTAGCATCGGGGGGGAATAATGGGAACACATTGCCAGTTCGCATTAAGGAAGCAAAATAAGCTTCGATTTCAGGACGTTGGTGAGTCCAACCATTACGTCCTTGCTCTAATGCACCGGCAGTAAATAATGTAATTGTTGAGGGAGTTTGACGGCGCAATTCTGCCATTGCTTGAGTGACAGTTTGCCAAATTGGTAATCCGTTGATGGCAAAAGATTCGTAGGAACACCACAATGTTCTAGCACCCATTAACGATAAACCAGCAGCTAAACCAGCACAAGCATCTTCACTCAAAGGTTCATAAACTTGTCCGTTGGGTGCTTGATTATATAAGTCGTCAGTTGTGGGGTGAATAATCTTTAATGCTTGGTTAATATTGGCAATTCCAGATGCTTCGTTACCATCGGCGTTAGTTACTAAGAAATTCGGGTCTTTTTTCCCGACAATTCCTACTAATCTTCCCATTGCAGTTGTCGAAACTTTTGGTTCGCCACCTACTGCATATTCTTCTAAAGGTAATTCGCCTAAGTCTGGTAATGGTAATTCAAATTCTGTTACCACGGTTTTCGCAGCAGGGCCACCACCAGCACGTTCGGCGTTTGTCCGCACAATTTGCCAAGCTTCCGCAGTTAAAGCACGTTCTTTTAAAGCGCTGACAATATGGGGAGCATCTAACGTATCTTTAGGATAAAGGTTGTGAGATTTTGCACCTCTGGCGTGAACTCCCGCACCTTTGAGTTGTTTAATGATGAAGACTGTCAGCTTACCACTCAAAGCAGAACGTGCTGCTTTATCGACTCCCAAAAGTACAGCTTTGGTGAAGGCTAGACGCTGCTCAAAGGAGAAGGCGCTACTATCAACATAATCGCCAGTTTGGTTTTGGTCGTCAAATTCCTTAGCATCGACTAACACAACTTCGGCAAAACCATTACCTTGCCAGTATGCTGTCATCTGTTCGTTGGTTTTCAGAGAAACCATACTGTGATGTTCTTGGCTGTAACCGTTCCACACCAGCACTGGTAAGAAGTTAGTAACGCTGGGATAAGCAGTGTTAAAGTGAGCCATTGAACTCATGATATAAGGTTCACCTAACCCACCATCCCCCAGGGTGAAGGGGAATAATTTATCTTTATGCAGCAGTGCGGCGGACATGGCGAAGTGTTGCCCTTGTCCTAAAGGCCCTGCAGGTGCGAGAATACCGGGTATGTAACCGGAAAGATGCCCTAACAGTCCATGCTTTTCGCGGAAGCGATCGCGCAATTGTTGGACAGTCAAAATACCCATATCCTCTAAAGAGCGATCGAGGAACATGGCACTATAAAATCCAGGGGCGTGGTGACCGACTTCCGTAATAATGTTTTTGTACCCTAACATGACCAGAGCCGCGTAAGCTTCCGCTTGGCTAGCAAATCCACCAGGGTGACCAGAAGCTTTACTACCTGTGATTTGTAGCGTCAGGTAACGTAGAGCATCGGCAGCCAGTAAAGTTTGATATACGGCTACTGGATCATTCGGATCTGCGATCGCTACTTTGCCTGATTCTATAGCAGGGTTTGCACCATAGGTTTCAAAACCTGGTAACGCTTCGCCAAAATATTGAATTCCTTCGCAAAAATTAGGAAGCGCTGAAGATGCTTTAGGCGTGGTTGCTGTCATGCTGAATACCTTAAAAGGATGAGGAGAAACTGGAGATGCTCGTCCAAATTAACAAAAATTTTACAACTTCCAGGTTGTAACAGTTTATTGCACTTTCGCAACACAAAGATAAGCAGCTTCTATGAGTCATTCCAAAAAATTTAATGTTTTTCTTTGTGCTTCATTGGCAAAACAGAAATAAACCACAAGACCAAGCCTATGAAACTACCCAACGGCCCGAAATCTCCAGCGTTTGTCCAGATGCTTCAGTGGATTTTCCAACCCATGCCGTTTATGGAGGCTTGTGCCGAACGCTATGGCGATATTTTCACTATGCAATTAAATCCGCCTGTGGTGTTTGTGAGCAACCCTGAGGCGCTACAGCAAATTTTAACTAGCGATACCAAGGAATTTGAAGCCCCCAGCGATTGGAACAAAGTTTTTGAACCCATGCTAGGGAAAAATTCTGTAATTACAGTCAGTGGGGAAGTACATCGCCGTCAACGCCAGTTATTAATGCCGCCGTTTCACGGTGATAGAATGCGTACTTACGGCCAAGTGATTAACGATGTCACAGCGCAAGTAATTAGCCAATGGGAAATAGGCAAAACCTTCTGTGCTAGGTCAGCTATGCAAATCATTACCATGCGGGTGATTATGCAAGCTGTATTTGGATTATACGAAGGGCCACGCGCCCAAGAGTTAGAGCAAGTTTTAGCAACAATGCTCAACGAAAACTCCCCCTTAAGGGTAGTTGAACTTTATTTTCCGGCTCTCCGCCTAGATTTTGGCCCTCGCAGTTCTTGGGGAAGATTCCTCCGCCGCAGAAAGCGAGTACATCAACTCCTTAATGAAGAAATTCAGGAACGGCGTGAAAATCCCGACCCATCGCGCACAGATATCCTCAGCTTACTTATGGCGGCGCGTGATGAAGCAGGGGAAGCCATGACTGACGAAGAAATACGCGATGAATTAATGACGCTGTTAACTGCAGGACATGAAACCACAGCCACAGCCCTGACTTGGGCATTGTACTGGATTCATAAATTACCATCAGTTCAGCAAAAACTAGTACAAGAAATCGATAGTTTGGGTGAGAAATCAGACCCCAGTAGCGTTTTTAAATCCCCATATCTCAACGCTGTCTGCTGCGAAGCCTTGCGGATTTATCCAGTGGGAATGCTGACTTTTCCACGTGTAGTTAAAACACCCGTGTCTTTATGTGGTCATGACTTAGAACCCGGCACAATCGTACTTGGTTCCATTTATCTCACCCATCAACGCGAAGATTTATACCCACAACATCAAGAATTTCAACCAGAAAGATTTTTAGAACGTCAATTTTCACCTTACGAATTTTTGCCTTTTGGCGGTGGTGCAAGACGCTGTATAGGCATGGCATTTGCCCAATTTGAAATGAAAGTAATACTAGCAAAAATTCTCTCAAGTTGGGATTTGGCATTAGTTGATCAGAATCTTGAGATTCTTCCAAAGCGTCGTGGTTTAGTTACAGGGCCAAATCGCAGCATTCAATTAATAGCAAAAAAACAGCATCAGCTACCATCTCGGACTTTAGAATCAAGTAGCATTTGAAGTCTGAAATTATCCTATTCAACGTAGATGGTAATAATTTTTACTTCATTTTTCATCTTTTCTCAACTTTAACATAGGCGATCGCACTGGCACAGCAATGCTGTGCCTTTAAAATATGTTGGGTTGCAATACTTGAGAAGCAAATACTTTACTTCAATCACCATTGTGTAAGTTTCTGCTGAAGGAAGATAGATTATCACCTCATGAAAATGTGCATTTTATACATGGAATTTTTGGAAGATTTAACAACATTTTAAACAAAACAAAATCTGTCTTTAGCAAGAAGTAAATTAACCTTGAATAAAAAGAAACTGAATAAGTCTGTTTAGTCATTAAACATATTTGCAATGAAACCTGAAGTCTCTGTAATTATTCCCTCATATAATACTGAAAATTATATTTATCAGGCTATAGATTCAGCCTTAAACCAAACTCTAAAAAATATTGAAATAATTGTGGTTGATGATGCCTCTACTGATGGTACATTAAATGTATTAAAAAATTTTAATGATCAGCGATTAAAGATATTAGTCAACCAAAAAAATATTGGTGTAGCAGGTACGCGTAATCGCGCTTTAAAAGTAGCTAAAGGTCAATGGGTTGCTGTTCTTGACTCTGATGATTGGTATGCACCGGAGCGATTAGAAAGACTTTTACAGGTGGCATACTCAGAAGACGCTGACATGGTTGCAGATGATTTATATTTTATAGAAGATGGACAAGACTACCCCTGGAGTACATTAATTAGTCAAAGTGGTGAGTCTATTAACCAAGTAAAATTAATCGAACCAGCACTTTTTGTAGAAACAGATATGTATGGTCAACAGGGTTTACACCTTGGTCTGTCAAAACCTATATTTAAACGAGATTTTTTAATTAGTAATAATATTGAATACGATGAAAGACTAACCATAAATGAAGATTTTTGGCTAGCTTTGCAATGTTTAGTATATAGAGCCAAATTTATATTGCTACCAGAACAATATTATTTTTATCGCTCTCGTTCAGGTTCGTTAGCGTCTTCAGTGTCTGCAGGAGTGAATAAAAACCTTGTAAATCTTGAACTAACTTGCCAGAAAATTCAAGATTTTATGAAACTGAAAGATATAATCAATTGCCATCCTAATTTAGCTCAAGCTTTATCTAAAAAACTTAAAATTAGCCAAAAACATTTAGATTATTATCGTGTTGTTACGACTCTTAAAAAAAGGCAATATTTAAATTTTTTCAGGCAAATAACATCCAATCCATATTTCTTTATTCATCTTATTTTCAGGCTTCCAGGCATAATTAAGAGGAGAATTCAATATTATATTTTAGGTGATAAATCTACATTTAGTCTGGCACATTTAAAATAAAAAAATTAGGCATGAAAATCAGCGATATTTTAATTAAAAATATTATCTCCATCGAACTCACATTAAATGCGATCGCTAATCTCTATCTCCTTGCGATCAAAATTAGAGGGGTAGTTTTACAACCACCCCTCTAATCCCCTCATATTTAGAATTTACTTGCAGCACCCTTAGAGAAAAATATAATTACTCAGTAATATTAACCAAATTATCTACTTGAGAAGCAGCTAATGTTGGAGCTTGAAACAGACGTGAATAGAGGCTAGATGGTTCTTGGTGAGCCACAACTGGTAGAACTTGGCGTGCATGAGCAGCTAATTCTACTGTCTTCACATCATAAGTTTGAGTGATTAATTTGGGATACAAACCAATTCCGATGATGGGAACTAAAAGACAAGCAGTAATAAACAGTTCGCGAGGTTTAACATCAGGAATGAAGTTATCTAAATGTAACTCTTCGCTTTGCTTACCATAGAACACTTGACGCAACATCGACAGTAAGTAAATCGGAGTTAAAATTACACCTACTGCTGATAGCAGTACAACTACAACCTTAAAGCTAGAACTGTAAACATCGCTGCTAGCAATACCCAAGAACACCATCAATTCACCGACAAAGCCACTCATTCCAGGTAAAGCTAAAGAAGCCATTGAACCGGCTGTAAATAAAGCGAAGGTGCGGGGCATTACTTTACCCATACCGCCCATTTTATCCATCATCAAGGTGTGGGTACGTTCGTAAGTCACACCAGACAAGAAGAACAAGCTAGCAGCAATTAAACCGTGAGAAACCATCTGGAGAACAGCGCCGCTGATCCCAATTTCTGTATAGGAAGCAATCCCAATTAACACAAACCCCATGTGGGCAATTGAAGAGTAAGCCAACCGACGTTTGAGGTTTGTTTGAGCAAAGGCGCAACAAGCACCGTAAACAATATTTACTACACCCAAGATTGCCAACACTGGCGCAAAGGTAACATGGGCATTAGGTAACATTTCAATGTTGAAGCGGATTAGTGCATAACCACCCATCTTCAGCAACACACCAGCCAAAATCATGGAACCAGGTGCAGATGCTTCACCATGTGCATCAGGTAGCCAAGTATGTAGAGGAAAAATTGGCAGTTTCACGCCAAAGGCAATTAAGAAACCCGCGTAAACTAATAATTCCAAAGCTTGAGAATAATTCTTCATTCCCAGAGCCGCCATATCAAAGGTGACGGTGTCTCCAGAAAATGCCATTGCAAAACCAGCTACCAAGATAAATATTGATGCGGCAGCAGTGTAGAGAATAAACTTAGTAGCAGCGTAGCGGCGGTTTTGTCCACCCCAAATTGAAATCAGCAGGTACACAGGTACTAGCTCGATTTCCCACATTAAAAAGAACAATAATAAATCTTGGGCAACAAACACGCCAAGCTGGGCGCTGTACATTACCAGCATTAATCCATAAAATAAACGCGGCTTGTTGGTAACTTTCCAAGCCGCGAAAATTGCGAGGGTGTTAATTAAACCGGTAAGTAACACTAAAGGCATTGATAAGCCATCAACTGCTACAGACCAATTCAAACCTAACTGTGGTACCCAAGAATATTTTTCTACTAGTTGGAAACTTGAACTTTGAAAGTCATAGTTATGCCAAAAGGCATAAATCATTAGTGCAAAGTCTGCTAGCGCTACTCCTAAACCATACCAGCGGACTGTTTTACCTTCTTTATCGGGGATAAAGGGGATGGCTATTGATGCCATCAGGGGCAAGAGAATTATGGCGGTTAGCCAAGGAACTTGAATAGGACTCATCACTTATGACAATCGTTTTGCGTTTTTGCTTTTAATTGCAGTATATGAACCAATTTGTACTTTTGTAAACGTAATTTATCCCTATACTAGCAAATCTTTAGATTTTGATAGAGATAAATACTCATCTGTTTTGCCGTTCACCATTCTAATTGTAAAGTTTTGCAACGTCAATGTGGGGTGAATCTTTCTATTTATTTGATTTAAATATTTATAGAGAATGTGAAAATTCCATAAAAAAGGCGGCTGTGCCACCTTTTTGGTTAGATATATGATTATGTCGAAGGTGAGATATTTGGCTGTTATATATGGAGTGAACCTTGTAACAGTAGCCAAATAAAGAACTTGATAAGTATTAATTACTAAGGAGTGTGTACTCGCTTTATTATGAAGCTAGCCGATTCTTCTCTCCATAGTTTTTGATTCACAAGTCAAGGCGAATGGTGAAGTGTACCAGAAGAAAGCAGAAGAACTAGGGGAACAGAGGAGAGAAGTTTTCAGTTTATATATAGATGCACGACGTAACGCACCCACTTTCGCAAGATTTAGATACCCGACTTTTCCAAAAAGTCGGGTATCTGGACACTGGACATCTGCTTTTGCTTCAGTAAGTCTTATTCCACCCTATACGTATTTCAGCAATCAAATATGAACCCTAATAGGTATTGCTGAGCTTACTTAAAAATCTGCGATTTTATTTCTTGCTCTATGGCATCGCTAATAATCTCCGTGCCCATAGCTGGTTTGTCAAGATTGACTCTCATAAAATTTGTTTTATCATTTGCTGTAAATTTTTTATCATTATCAGAGTCTTTAATAACTTTAATAAATAAAGCATTTTGACTGGGAACAATTACCCAATTCAGAATTTGAGTATTATTCGGGGTGATTTGGAGCAAATTTCGTCCTGATAAATCCGATAGATAACCAGCGATCGCATCTGCACTGTTAAGTTTTTTATCAGCGTTGGTATCTTGCTCTACGATTCTATATAACCAAAATCGCGTAGGTGTTTTACCTGGTATTTTGGTTTCCAAAAACTCGTAGCTATTAATCAGCGCTTTTTTATTCAATAACAGGTGGCTTTCTCCATCTTGTTTTTGATAAAAAATAAAATTATATAATTGGTTTTCTCTACCTGAAGAACGCGAAATACTATAATCGCTGTCTTTCTCTAAATATTCTCCGGGGAGAGTTACAGGAATCATCAGATAATCTGATTGCTCTTTAATAATTAAATCGCCATAGGTAATATTTTGTTGTGCCTTTTTTTCTTGAGTTGCATTGGCTTGTGTCTGCTCTATTCTTCTATTAGAAGTGGGCACACATGATGCCGCAAGTAAAGTTATAAATATTGCTGTAGTAATTTTCTTTTGAAAGCAATTAATACTCATTTAAATCTCCAAGCTAGATGTTTTGTTGTCTATTGTATTCCTAGCTGGAAATTATTCATAATTGGATGAAAATTGTAAGCCCTAAGTACCCAAATACAGGCTTTATTTATTAATTTAAGTGTCTTCTGAAAGAAGAATTTATAAGATTATGATTGGATTATTCTCAGGATAAATAAACTGTTATTCTTTTTTCTTTGTCTCTTTCTAGGACTTACGCCAAAGTCACGGAGTTACGTCATTACAAACATAGCGACGTAATCGCCTAAAATTATGGGATTGCTTCCCTACACTATGTTCCGGTCGCAATGACAAATTTTGTTTGCGTAAGTCCTGATAAAATCTGATCGCTATATTTATGTAGAATAAATCTACTTATAATATATATATTTTTTAATTATATTTAAAACTCAAAAACCTGGTCATTGGTGACCAGGTTCGCTCGAATTCACTGTTTTCAAATCGTTAACTTTAATAAGTAGGTGGAGAAATCAACAACTAGGGTGGACTTAACAACTAACAACTTCAGCACCTTTCGTTTTTCCGCTTTGGGATTTGGCTTTGCCTTTTGTTCAAAGACTTTACGCCACTTAACTATAAATATGCTGAAACTTGCTTGGGCTGTATGACAGGAGACACCGAGTCATTTGCCCTTTGGGTTTGGTTTTTTGTTATCTGGTGTCTTATGAATATAAAGATATCACTCCTAGCATTAGGAGAAAACTGTTGTTTACTAAAGTTGATGTTTTGTTTAATTCTGCAATACAGATTGAAGGTTGTATACGAATATGGTTGATATGTAGCGAATCTTTTCTGATTGAGGTATTAGAAACAGCAGGTGGGCAAAGGGAAAAGGTGAAAGGGGAAAGGGAAAGGGAAAATTTCCCCTTCTCTTGTTTCCAACTTCTGCAAGCTGAATATGGCTAAGACAGTCATGCTTGGGGCGATCGCAATCATAAGCTAATCATTGTTTCTGCTGGTAAAAGCCGCAAACCCTCTCCCTTGCTCCCTGCTCCCTGCTCCCTGCAGTCTCAATGTGCTTACCCTTATATTAGGAAGGGTTTACCATTCCCACATAAGTTTACTTTCATCGAGATGATCGGTAACAATGCGCCCAATAGTATCGATTTCCGATATTTCTGCATCTGAAAGTTTTATCTCTCCAGCTACGGCGTTATCTTTTGCTTGTTGGGGATAACGCGCACCTGCGATCGCATTTGTTTGCGGTTGAGCAATTAACCAAGCTAGGGCTAACTGAGCCAAGGTAGCATTGTGTCTTTCTGCTATAGGGCGTAGTTTGTCTAAAGCTTGTTGGGCGCGTTCAAAGTTTTCACCTTGAAATAGCCTATTTTTAGCACGATTATCTGCAGGGTCAAATTGATGTCCGGGAGAAAATTTACCGGTTAATAATCCCTGGGCTAAAGGTGAATAAGCCAGAATAGAAATCTGATGTTCGACACAATAAGGCATTAACTCTTTTTCTACTGGTCGCCAAAATAGAGAATAGGGAGGTTGTAAACTATCAATTCTGCCATATTGGGCGGCTTGGGCTAATTGCTCGCGAGAAAAATTAGAAACTCCAATGGCACGAATTTTACCTTGCTTTTTCAGGAAATTAAGAGCATTCATAGTCTCCTCAATCGGGACTATTTCAGTATTAAAAGCACCAGATGGCCAATGAATTTGGTATAGGTCTATGTAGTCAGTTTTTAAATTTTCTAAAGACCGTTCGCAAGCGGCGATTACTTGGTCATACTTAAGATGATTCGCAAAAACTTTTGTGGCGTACTCTACTTGCGATCGCACATCTGATAAAGCTTCAGCTACAATGCGTTCAGAGTGTCCATCACCATAGACCTCAGCCGTATCAATTGTGGTAATTCCTGCTTCAAATGCGGCTCGAATTGTTTTAATAGAGTCATCATCTTCAATACCCACCCACATTCTTTTACCAGCTTGCCAAGTCCCCATTAAGATAGGTGTGATTTTGACATCTGATGTTCCGAGAGTTCGCTTTTCCATAGTTCCTAATTCATATCCCTGGATAGTTTCAGACTGTAACGGTATTAGCGTGAAATTAAATCAGAGTTAAAGTAGATATCCATGAATTTGACCACAACTTTTCATGCACTCAAAGAATGGGCAGTTGCTATTGATGCCTTAGAAAATGGCAACACTATTATGTTGCTTCGCAAAGGCGGTATCCATG
Source organism: Nostoc linckia FACHB-104 (assembly GCF_014696615.1). Lineage (GTDB taxonomy): Bacteria > Cyanobacteriota > Cyanobacteriia > Cyanobacteriales > Nostocaceae > Aulosira > Aulosira linckia_A. The sequence goes on from NZ_JACJQJ010000008.1 coordinate 30,685, forward strand.
AACAGAATGGACGTTTTCAAGTTGCTCATCACCAGGTTTTACTCTACCCTACATTTGAGCATCAACAAACTTTTATGCTCAAATCTGAGTATGCTAATCTTGTCTGCCCAGTCACATCTGGCTGGCATCCGGAAACGGTTCACATCAGTAGTTGGGCGGAAATTACCGATATTTTGCCTGTGAGGGATGAGTCAACTGTTAACAAGTTGCTTCCTTTCCATATTTGGAACGAGCATTTTATTAGCGATCGCTTAAAATGGAAAGCCCGTCAGCCTTTGTATATTCTCTTGCTCCGGGTTTATAAACTCGCACAAGTACAGGAAATTCCTTATCTAACTAAATACGGTGGCTGCAAGTCTTGGATTGATTTAGCACAACCTATTAATATCCAAGCAGCAGAACCAGTTTTGCCTGAATCTCGCTATCAGCAGTTAGTAGGGGAAATTCGCACGATTGTGGGCGATAAATTGTATGTCCCATCTTTGTGATCTGCCGATTTTTAATTGCACTTCTGGCAAGTATCCTAGCTGCTCACTCCTCTATTCCTCAAGGCTGAATTGCAGATGTGGCAAGGATACAGCCAAGTAAAGTTATCTCATAACTTTGAGTTTGCACAGCTTTAACATTAGCAAATATAAGTAATTCCGACTTGTGTAACTAGAAAAACAAATATGTGAACCATCACTTGTGACTTCAAATAGTAGCTCTTGTTACATACACTAGCAAAAACCGCAAGTAATATTAAAAAAACTTCACCCTGTATCAAGGAAGAGTATAGAACTTGGTTGGCTCTGTTATTTTTAGCCTACGGAAGAAGTCCGTTAGGGTAGCGGCTTGTGGGTAATTATCTGTTCTCAACCAATAGGAAATTCGCAGTTATTTCAAATAAGCAGAAAAATTATCCCAAAGGGTGATGTTGGTATTGACAAAAATCTGCAAATATGCAATATATGCTTAAAGCAAAGGAGTTTACCATGCAAGGACAAATGTGCTGGTTATCTAGTTTAGGTGCTGATGGGGAGAAAATTTTGCATTTGCAAGCTTCACCTAATCAGCCTTGGCGGCCATACAACGCTTGTAGGGAATATGCTGTTCCCGATTATAAAATACCAGGTGGTTCTAAAGGTTGGGCAACTTATCAAAAATTGCTGAAGGCTGGCTGGACTCTTGTACCAAGTGCTCGTGCTAACGAATTTGTCAACAATTATTCAGATTCAATAATCCAAAATCAATAGTCCACAGTTCATCCTGAAGACTGTGGATTTAATTTATTAAACATCAAAAACCCATAGCGGAACCTTCTCCGCGAGGATCGGCTGCGCCCTCTAAAGCCTTATCTGCCGTTACAACGATCGCATTAGCATTACCCCAAGGAGTCCTTTCCTTGATGTTGTGTCCACGTCGGCGCAATTCCTGTAACGTGACAGCATCCAAACCCCAAGGTTCTATTCGCAACTCATCGGGAAGCCACTGGTGATGTATGCGTGGAGCAGAAACCGCTGCACCAGCATCCATACCATATTCCAAAACGTTGAGGATAACTTGCAAGACTTGGGTGATAATCGTGCTACCACCAGGCGCACCTACAGCCATTCGTAACTGACCATTTTCGGTGACAATTGTAGGTGTCATGCTAGATAGCGGCGTTTTCCGAGGTGCGATCGCATTTGCTTCGTTACCAACCAAGCCAAAAGCATTAGGTACACCAGGTGCAGCAGCAAAATCATCCATCTCATTGTTCAGCACAATTCCTGTTCCAGGTGTCACTACACCTGCGCCAAACCCAAGGTTAATTGTAAATGTCAAACTAACGGCATTGTGCTGTGCATCTACAACTGTTAAATGACTAGTTTCCGGCGATTCAGACAATTTGGGATTTCGGATTTTAAATTTTGGATTACTTAGTTGCATTAAACCTAATGGTAGAGCCTGGCTAAACTGTTGTAGTGTTTTTTGGTCTACTGGTTTTACCTCTGTCGCAGGTTTAGCAACTTCCATGTTAATTTCTTGACGGCGTTTTTTAGCATAGGCGGTGCTAATGAGTTGCTGTATGGGAACTTTAACAAAATCAGGATCGCCTAGATATTGGGAACGATCTGCGTAAGCTATTTTCATTGCCTCTGTCAGCAAATGTAAAGCATCGGGGTGATGCCAGCCCCAAGATTTTAAACTGCTGTCCCCAATGATGTTTAAAATTTGTAATAGGTGAACTCCTCCCGAAGAAGGTGGTGGCATTGAGCAGATTTTAGCTTGACGAAAATTGCCACAAATAGGAGTGCGCCAAATGGGTTTGTAGGCTTTTAAGTCTGCCAAAGTAATTAACCCACCATTTTTAGCCATATCTGCGGCGATCGCTTGGGCAATATTACCTGTGTAAAAACTTTGGGGATTTTGGGCGATCGCTTCTAGAGTTTTGGCTAAGTCACGCTGCACTAATCTTTCCCCTGGCTGGTAATATTCACCATTGCGAGTAAAAATTTCCCGCGCCGCTGGGTTGCTAAGAATTACTTGCTTGCGATTTGCCAGAGCTGGCAAAGAACGGTAAGTTAGCAAAGGACTCAGGATAAAGCCATCTTTGGCGAGTGCGATCGCAGGTTTTACCACCTCTCGCCAAGGCAGCTTACCATAACGGCGATGCACTTCATACATTCCTGCCACCGTTCCTGGTGTCGCTACTGCCAAATAACCGTTGACACTTGCATTCGGACGCACGTTACCTTGTGCATCTAAGTAAAGATTTTTTGTAGCCTTGATGGGTGCGCGTTCCCGAAAATCCAGCGCTTTCATTTCACCAGTTTTTTGGGAATGCATCAGTAAAAATCCACCCCCACCAATTCCCGCAGAAAAAGGTTCAACCACAGAAATTGCCAAGGTTGTGGCGACTGCTGCATCAACTGCATTCCCACCTTTGCGTAACATGGAAATCCCTGCATCACTGGCTAAGGGATGGGCTGATACCACCATCCCCTGTTTACTGCGTAGGGGTATAGTAAAGGCAGCTGATACAACTTGGCTATGAAGCAGAACGCTCAGAGAAAAGATGGTAAATGCAACGCGCTGCAATTTAGGATTACGCACTTTTATACCATTTAGTTTAATGTGATGCTTTGCAATCTCTCATAAAATATCTATATTGAAAAGTATCTTTCGTCAGATTTGTAGAATGCGTTAGCCTTCGGCGTAACGCATCGTCTATATTTATAACTTCAATCCTAATTTATCCATAAACTTTAACATCTTTTGGATTTGGTGTTTATCTCCTAACATCTGATAAATTTTATATGCATAACGGTAATAATAAATAGCTTCTTCAGAATGATGTAACCTCTGGAGGGTATTTCCTAGAGTCAGAGATATTTTGGCTGCTTCTCGATTATTTTTCTGGGCTTGAGCGATGATCAAAGCAGACTGTAAAAATCCCATTGCTTGAGAGAATCGTGCTGATGAATAATATATATAACCAAGATTAAATAATAGCTGTTGCTGATTTTGCTGATTTCCTATATCTTGCAAAAGATTTACAGATTGCTGATAAGGTGCTAAAACACAATCCTGTTTCACTAAATTATGATGTGTAACACCAATTGCTTCTACAGGTTGCCGATTAATACTTAAAGATTCAAGCTTGTATTCTCTTGCTTGCTCAGATAAATTCATTTGAATGCACAAATCACTTAAGCCGTGCAAAATTACACTGCGGACTCTGGACTCGCCTAGTTCATCAGAAATATTTAGAGAAGTTGTCAAACAATCTATTGCTTGATGATAATCATGTAGTCCTTTATATGCCTGTCCCAGAATGTTAAAACTAATCATCACCAGGCTTTGATTATCAATAGCTTTCGCTAGCAAGAGTGATTTATTACAATAATTAATTGCTTGCTGCCACTGTTGTAATTGGAGATAAATACTAGCAATATTTCCTAGAGCATCACCTATAGCTTTGATATCCTCCATTTCTTGAGCAATTAACAAAGCTTTCTGTTCATATCTCAAGGATTCTTGGTAATTGCCTAGACACTGATAAACTTTGGCTAAAGATGCCAAAGCGCTTTTCTGGCAAGTGCGTTGATTTATTTCGCAACTAATAGCCAACTGATTTTTGAAATGCTCAATTGCTATTTGGAACTGTCCCAAATTTTGGTAACTAGTGCCTAAAGCTGAGATTCCTGCAATGTGTAAGACTCTGTTCCCAGTCTCACAAGTAATTTTGACTAATTTTGTAAAATACTTAACCGCATCATAGTTTTGTCTCAATTGAAAATAACAATTACCTATATTGTATAAAGCTATTTCTTGCCAATCTTTAGCACCCATCCGCTGAGATAAGGCAAGAAGCAGCTTATGATACTCTAAAGCTTGTGCAAAATTAAATAGTTTTTCGTAAATAGCTGCTAGCTGGCTTAAGCAAGTTAGTTCTTCCTGTAAAGCGTGACTGCGGCGACTAATTGACAGCCTCTCCAAGTAATAAGCAAGCCGCTTACGCAGGAGGTGCGTGAGATGTTGTTCATCTTCTCCCAACATATTGAGTAGAAAGTATAGTTTTTAACTTAGGTAAAATTTGACTAAATAAATATCCAGCCAAAAGTGATTACAGTAATACGTAACATGTTACTGGTAGCATTTGATAAATAGATTTGGTAAAGATTTTCTATTTTTCATATAAACTTTAAATTTTCTTACTCAAGCCTTTAATAACAGATGCTATTTAAAGTATATATTCAGACAAAAATATTACCATTGTTTCGTATTTATACTTAAAAAGTTGGCATTCACTCAGTAAAATACTAGTTTTAAATCACACATTACTTATGACATAAAAATTCTCTAGAAGTTCCATAAGATAGCAAAAAAGCTGAAAGTGCAACTTTTATTATTGTAGTAATAAAATAGCAATTATCAAATTTATCTACTGAGTCTCTGGGAAATAGATGCTTTTGTGAAAGCTACAATTTTTTACTACATACTGAACTATTTTCCAGCTAATTTCGGCTAAATATCTAATTAAGCTGGAAAATAAGCCTTAAGTAACTAAATTAATGTAAAATGTTTGGCATATTTGCTTAATCTAACTTTTAAATTATTTCTCTTCCTTAGAAGACCCTATAGTATAGCGACGCTGAGGCATAGCGTTGACGAAATATTTTGCTATTTTCAACTTTAATCTCGAGTTTTTCTCCTTGCCCTAAGAGAGATACAGAATTTTATGGTTGCTTTTTTAAATTAATTATCAAATATAAATACCCCCCAGGATCAATTAACTTTTTGTCGGAAATTAGCAAATCATTGAAGAGTTGGCTGAGCTAAAGAGATGATGAATTTTTCAGGGTTGAAAATCAAGGGTTGCTGTTGGTTAGAAATTGCGATCGCTCTAGGAAAATTATCCGCGCAGAACTACCACCCCAATGCAAAAGTGAAGGCTGGATTCATCAAGCGCAACTGCGAACAGAAGAACGTATTTATGGCTTAGGGGAACGTGCTTCTACGCTCAATCTGCGCGCCGCTAAAGATGAACAGCAACAAAGTAAAACCTACTGGATGTGCAACTATGATGCTGCGGGGATGTATCCTCTGGGTTCAGATCCCATATATCTCTGCATTCCTATATATCTAGGTTTGCATTCTCTGGGTATTTCAGTTGAAAGTGCTGAGTAAGCTAATACGCGTCTAAATTGCATAACTACTCATAAGAACTGTTGACTGTTGACTGTTGACTGTTGACTGTTGACTGTTGACTGTTGACAGCCCTCACAATGGATTGTGCAACTTAAAAGCCGAATAGCTTATTGAGTCAAAAGTTACTTCTTCCTTTCTAACATTACCTATTACCCAATCCCCAATGTGGCACTTTGGCAACTACTTACAAAAATAACTGGATATATTGCATATATTACCAAGATGTTTTCACATATTATTCTAAAGACAGGTGGCGACCTGTTTTTTTATTGCCAAAAATTCGGCATTTTGGCAACTTTTGGAATTTTAGCTATGTTATTTTTAAATACATTGAGGATTGACCCAGGTTGCAACATCATCAATAGGAGCAAATTAACTTTATTGTTGTTTGCCCTTTAATAATCCTGACGACCTATTAAACTTATTTGTGTATTTTTCCAGAGTACAAGGTGTATTACCGCTTTCAAGCTATCTGGACGGGATAATACCCGTCTTTTATTATGCTTTTTAGTTAAGTATAAATATTGTTTTTTGTACTATCAGCTTTTAGTGAATTTGAACACATCCTATAGGAAGATGGCCGATTAAAAACAGAAAGAGTACATTAATTCGGGATGTTGTTATGCACTGGATTTATATAGAGGTTGGTGATGAGCCAAACCTTTTTTTTTATTGAAAATCAAACAGCTTCCGGGGAAGTGAAGTATCGCAACAAGTAAACGGAAACAACCCTTAACTTTTAACCCTTCCCCTTTTCCCTTAAAAAAAGAAGCGATTACTTGTCCACACTCCCCGAAATCAGCCTTGTTAGCTAATTCAAAAGCGCTGCTGTTGATTTTGCAGATGGAACCACTTTTCTGACTTTACCATCGCTCTTAGATGTCACATAAATTTCACCAGCTTCGTCTACTCCCAAGCGGACATCTGAACGTTTGCTACCAATGATTTGGAGAAAAGAACTTTCTTTGTCACCGTCAAAGATTCTTAGTTCTTTAATTTTGGCTTGCTTACCATTAACTAGCTCATCTACAGGTACATGAAAAAAGCGTCCATCATTACCAAAGTCAGCAAAAACATATTGACCGACTAATTCGGGAATGGCTTTACCTCTATAAACATAACCGCCTGCGATCGCAACTCCATAAAAACCTGACCATTTTTCTGGCCTGTGATGAGCATATTGCGCTACAGGATAGGTATAACCATTCTGGGCATCATTTTTGGGTAATGGAAATAGAACGTTCTCATTTTTTTCGTCTACTACCCAAGTTCCTTCTCGGTTTCCCCAACCGTAATTAGCACCTTTGATACCAAGATTAATTTCTTCAATAAAAGCCTGTCCAATATCGACAATCAACATTTTGTTTGTTCCTGGGGTATCCCAACTAAAACGATGGGGATTTCTCAACCCATAAGCCCAAATTTCCCCTAATGTCTGAGATTTTCCATCTTTCGCAAAAGGATTATCTTCAGGGATACCATACTTACCATTAGCGCTATTCTTACCAAAAGGATCTATACGGAGAATTTTACCGAGGGGTGTGTTTAAATCTTGCCCATTATCTAAGGGGTCGGTGTGACTGACAGGAAAGCCATCACTCCCACCATCAGCCACAGCAATATATAGAAGACCATAATCGGCATCTCCAGGTTTAACATGAGGATGAAAGCCTAGTTGTCCAACATTGTGATCTGGGTATGGCTCCTCAATACGCATGATTTCCCGAACTTTACCTGTAAAGGTATTAGCAGCTGGGTTATCTGCTTTCCACTCCCGAATGACATCATGATGTGAGCTTTCTATAATATTTCCTTCGTTATCACGAATGGTTTTTCTCACTGGAAAGTCAGGAATCCGATTATTTTTGTCTTCGCTATTTACTGTATAAAAAATTCCATTTTTAGCAAATTCTGGGTGAAACGCGAAATAGGCAAACCCCTGTTGTGAAGTCTCATCACCAAATCCCGAACATACTAAATTTTTGAGATTCATGTATAGGGATAGTTTGCCATTATTGATTACATAAAGCTTGCCCCGCATATCGTTGACAAATAACCTGCCGCTACCATCACCTGCATGAGTTATAAAGTTTAATCTTGCTATTCTATCTCTGCCAATCCCACTCTGAGGAACTTGTACTACTTCTTTCAGGCCTATAGCTAAATTTGATTTTTCAATTTTTGCTGGTAGGGGATTTGTAATTTGGGCAGAAGAAATATTGCAATAGATTAAAAATAAAAATGAGGCTAGGAAACTACAAAATAGAATATAAACTTTTTTCATGTCTGTGGTTAAAGAAAATATTTAGCAATATGTTTTTGACTGCGGATAGCCAAAAGCAGCAGTGTTGATTTAGTAGAGTGATAACCCTGTTATCAGAACTATCTTCACTTTGCAATCAGGTACATATATCACGGTGATATTAAAAACTCAACTAGTCGCAACGGAATGAAATGAGCTAATGTCTATGTATGTAGTATTTTTTGGGTATTTATGAAGTTCCCACCTTGGTAAGCCGCTAGAAAGTTATCGCACCAGCGATTCCTTTTACAACTCGTACAGTTTTGTTCGTGGATTCCCCCGCCAACAGCCAGCGCTGTGAAGACTTTGCGTTGGTAATCAAATGTTGAAGACGGGAGAATTAGATAATGCCATTGCATGGTAAAAACAAAACTGCAAAGAGTGTAATTTTATTAACCATCATCTTTCTCGCTATTGAATTCTTAGACGAGGTGATTGATGGTTTGTGTGGTGCGGCTTGGCCGTTAATTCGCCATGACCTAAATCTTGACTACGTGCAATTAGGAATGTTACTGACAATACCCAATACTATCAGTAGCTTAATTGAGCCGATTGTAGGAATCTGGGGGGATATTGGGAAGCGGCGACAATTAATATTGGGTGGAGGAGTAAGCTTTGCGATCGCACTCCTCCTTTTAAGCCAGAGCTATAATTTTTTATTATTATTAGCAGCCTTTGTGCTGTTTTATCCCGCATCTGGTTGCTTTGTTAGTCTTTCTCAAGCCACCCTGATGGATATTCAACCGACGCGCCACGAACAAAATATGGCACGTTGGGCGTTAGCTGGTTCTGTGGGAAATGTAATTGGCCCCTTAATTTTAGCTGGCGCGGTGGCATTAAATCAAAGTTGGCGAAGTGCGTTTTTGGCATTAGCGCTGTTGACGCTGTTACTTGTGGGAATGTTATGGCAATTTCCCATAAAAACTGCAACTTCCCACATAGATGAACCACTGCATAGTTTCAAGGATGGAATCACCAATGCGTTAACAGCATTAAAACGGCGTAAAGTTCTGCTGTGGTTAACTTTATTGCAATTTTCAGATTTAATGCTAGATATTTTGCGTAGCTTTTTAGCACTGTACTTTGTTGATATAGTCGGTGCAAATAATACGCAAGCAAGTTTTGCTGTCACTGTTTGGTTAGGCTTTGGCTTGCTGGGAGATTTTTTACTCATCCCCTTACTAGAAAGAGTTCGGGGATTAAATTATTTAAAACTCAGCGCCACAATTGTTTTGTGTCTTTACCCAGCTTTTTTGCTGGTACCAAATACAAATATCAAATTAGTAATTCTCGGTTTGTTGGGTTTCTGTAATGCTGGTTGGTACTCAATTCTGCAAGGGCAATTATACACAGCTATGCCAGGGCAAAGTGGTACAGTAATGACGCTCAATAATTTGTTTGGTTTAGTTGGTGGTTTAATACCGTTGGTGTTGGGTTTAGTTGCTCAATATTATGGTTTACAAACTACTATGTGGTTGTTAATTGCTGCACCTATAACCTTACTCATCGCACTATTTGCCGTTTAATTTTGAATATCAAGATGCAACGCCAGCTTTTCTGTTCTTAGTGACTAAGATAACAATGACAATCTGGCTTCTCAATTAGCGATTCTACCAGAGCATTAAGGGCTGTAGCCGCTAATAAACCTCCGCCTACAGTCCCTTCTACTGTAATAAAAGGTATCGATTGTTGCAGCAAAAGCCGCTTGGCTGCGGGAGCATGACTAAAGCCAATAGGCATTCCAATCACTAATGCAGGCTGAATTTGTTGCTTATTTATAGCTTCGCAAACTTCCACCAGCACTGAAGGCGCATAACCAATTACTAAAATACAACCTGTGGTGAGTTGCTGTAATTTCTCTCGCCATTGCTGCTGTTCCCAAAAAGCCAGTTCTGCTTCTGTGGCAGTGGTAATGTGGGGATTATTAATCAATGTTTCTACTGGACAACCTAAATGGACTAATCTCGTATTATCAAGAGCAGCCGCTACTGTGGGGATATCGACAACAATTTGACAATTTGCAGAGAGAGCTTGACGACTAGCTGCGATCGCATCTCGACTGAGCTTGACAAATGATACCAAACTCACATCACCACAAGCTAATACTAGTTGGGAAATTAGGTGTTGTTCAATCTCGGAACGTTTAGATAAGTCAGGTAACAACCGCTGCAAAGATTCCGCAAAAGCTTCTGGGTGAGTATGAATTTCCGCATCTAAGCCACTCCACAGTTGTTCTAATCCGCCTAATCCCGTTTGGGTTTCGACTTCCAGTAACTTCAGCTGTGCTAAAACTTCCGCTTGGGTATTTTGACAATGCTGATCCCGCCCTAATAATCCTTCCAATGCGGATGCTGTTTGTCGCAGTTGGGAAATTTGCTGCATAACTGCGCGATACTGCTTTTGCAATTGCGCCATCAGGGTTTTTGTGGTGTCTGCTTCTGGTTCTACTTCCAGAATTTGCTGGATGTGGTTGAGTTGAAACCCTTGCTGCTTCAAAGCCACAATCCGTTGCAGCCTAATCACATCCTTCTCAGTATAAAGGCGATAATTGCTAGGCGATCGCACTGGTTGCGGTAGTAATCCTAATTGATGGTAATGGCGCACCATGCGCGGAGTAATCCCCCCACCCACAGCATCAGTAAGTTCTTTAATGGTTAAGCAACCAGTATTCATGATTTATTCCAACAACGGCAAAATTCTTTTTAGTTCTCCACAAGCCGCCTGAAGCGATGGCGGTGCATTTGCATCCAAGCCTTGGTAACACTGATTTACTAAGCTTTCAACATACGGCTTACAAGCTGACTCATTTTTGGTGAATTTTGAATATTCTGTTTCTTCGTCAACAGCTTCTCCTTGTAAATAATGTATCCAAGTTTCAATATTTCTTTTAGGTATAAAGATTGCTATAGCTTCATGAGGCTGACGAATTTGCTGGGAATCTGCTATTAATGCATCATCTAATTGCTTTAGCCTTTTCTCTATCATTTCTTTATCAGCATCAATCAATACTACTAATATGACTGAAAGATAGTTCTTGCTTCGGTAGGCTTTCACCTCTGCGGCATAACTCTCTCTGACAAACTGTTCTCCTGCACCTTTGAGACAAAATTTAGTTCTGATGTTGCCAGTAAAACCGCGTTTTTTTAGAAAATGGCGAGCAAAAACTTCTTGTTGCCTATCTTCACATAGAATAACAATCTGTACTCTACGCTGATTCATACAGCCATCCCCGTGCAATTAGTTCAGAAATGGGTAATCCAGTATTATCTGCCATTTCATTACTAATTTTTTTCACTCGTACTGGTGCATTACTTTGACGCTCAAACCAATAACCTATCGGTGATGCTAAAAGATAATCAATTAGTTGTGGATGATGAGAAATCAACAAAGACTGTAATTTTTGCTCGCTACAAAACTCATAAAGTTGAGTTAACCAAGGTTGGATTTCTGAAAGTGCTAAAAAATTTTCTGGTTCATCTATACACAGTGTATATTCTTCTGATTGAGTGCAATATAAAAGTGTGTAAAGAGCTATTAATGCTTTTTGTCCATCAGATAGTTCTGTTAAGTAGTAATCAATTATTCTCGTTTGGTCTTCCTCATCTTTAAATCGTAATTTTAAACTTACATCTTTTTGGCTAAATTGTTCAAATTTTATGCTATTAAAGCCATTTATCACACTTTTCAAGACATGAATCAGTTCAGCAACTTTACCCTGATCCTGTGAAATGTAGCGATACCATGAGATAAAATTCTCCATTTTTTCTGTTAATTGTGTTTCTTCTTTTTCACTATTTCCAGAAATTAAACTAGGAATAATTTGGACAATAATAAATTTTCCTATCCTATTTTTGAACCAAGTCAACTTTTTGTTATCACTTCTGGGTACGAGCAGAGGGAGAATTGACTGCGACCAATCAAAAGGATATTTTGCACCAGCTAAATAATTATCATCAAATATTTGGACTTCACCCATATCAAACTTTAATAGAGGTAGGTTATCAAACCACAAACGTTCGTACCAAACATAGCTTTTACCCTGATTATGTTCAATAGCAAGTTCATATTTATAAATACCACCATTACCACTAATATCAATATCAAAACGTTGCAGAGACATACTTTGCCAACGTGTACAATCAGAAGGCTTAAAAACACCTTCAACTTTGCTATCACCACTCACAAAAGTTTGAATTTTACGCAAGACATCAAAAACTGTTGATTTACCTGTTCCATTACCACCAAGAAACAGATTAATTGAGTCAAAATTAAGCTCAAAATTTACTAAGCCTCGAAAGTTATCAATATAGATTCGCTTTAACATAAATCGTTTTCATCCCAATGCAACAACAACAATAAACTTTCTGGGCGACTGCAAGTCATGCGTCACTTGTTATAAGTTAGGGAATGCTTACACAGACAAAACCTATGTGTAATTTGTTTGTACAAATCCCGTAATTTCTCATCACTAGGGCTAGACGCAAAATATGAGACTCGCCATAGTCAACTCCCACACCGTTGACATTAACATTAATGTCAACGTTTAGTGTGAGATAGTCCGCTTAGTTTCTCAATTTCATGCTCTACCCACAGCATTTAACCAAATTCACCAAAGAACATGGAGATACCTTAGCAGCCTTAGTTTGTGGAGTGCTGCTATTTCTGGGTTGGTTCACCTTGCATCTTGGCTGGCTGGGATGGGCAATGTTGTTATTAACCGCAGCTTACGTGATTGGTGGTTATGAAAGCGCCCGTGAGGGGTTAACTACCCTCGTCAAGGAAAAACAACTGGATGTAGATTTGCTGATGATTGTGGCAGCGCTTGGTGCTGCTAGCTTGGGCTTATGGCGCAGGGAATACCATTTAATTATTGATGGGGCTATTTTAATTTTGATTTTTGCGATTAGTGGCGCATTAGAAGGCTACGCAATGCGGCGAACTGAACGCAGTATTCGTAGTTTGATGAGTCTGACTCCAGATACAGCTAGGATTTCACGTCAAGGAAAAGAAGAGTTAGTTCCCATTCACCAGTTACAGGTCGGGGATGAAATTATTGTCAAGCCAGGAGAGTTAATTCCCACTGATGCTTTAATTGTCTCTGGTTACAGTACCCTCAATCAGGCTGCGATTACAGGCGAGTCTTTACCTGTGGAGAAGACAGTCAACGATGAAGTTTTTGCGGGGACAATTAACGGCTATGGGGCGCTAAAGCTAAAGTTGCATAAGCCAGCCACCAGCAGTTTGATTCAACGGGTGATTCGGTTAGTCGAACAAGCACAAACAGAAGCGCCACCTTCCCAAGAATTTATTGAGCGATTTGAACGGAAATATGCGCTAATAATTGTCACCTTGGGCGTATTACTAGCAATTCTGCCGCCATTTATTTGGGGTTGGGATTGGGAAACTACAATTTACCGGGCGCTGACATTTTTGGTGGTAGCCTCTCCCTGCGCTTTGATGGCTGCTATTATGCCTACACTGCTGTCAGCGATTGCCAATGGTGCCAGACAGGGGATTTTGTTTAAAAATGGTGCCCAGTTGGAAAAGATTGGTCAAGTTAGAGCGATCGCATTCGATAAAACTGGTACTTTGACAACAGGGGAGTTGCAGGTCTGTGAAGTAATAGCTTATGGTAAATACTCGCAAGCTGATGTACTAACAGCCGCCGCATCTCTAGAATCATACTCAGAACATCCCATTGGTAAAGCTATTGTGCAGGCAGCCGCTAACATAGATTGGGTGGGCGCGCTGGAAGTGCAAGCTATCCCTGGAAAGGGAATTAGCGGTATTATTCAAGACCAGCAAGTAATGGTGGGAAATGCTGCCTTTATTGGGGAGTATGTACCAGAATTACCCCAGGATTTGCAGAATTTAACTCAATTTTGGGAACAAGAAGGCAAAACAGTTGTTTGGGTAGCCCAAACCAGAAGAGAAGATGGTTATGAGATTGTGGGTGCCCTTGCTATTGCAGATATGGTACGTGCTGAAGCAGCCGAAACGATTAGGCGCTTAAGAAATTTGGGCGTTGCTGAGATTGTGATGATTACCGGCGATAATCAGCGAACTGCCCATAGTGTCGCGCAAGCCGTGGGTATTGATCGCGTGTATGCTGAACTGTTACCAGAAGACAAGCTATCTGTGATTAGTGATTTACAGCAAAAATATCAAACAGTGGCAATGGTAGGCGATGGGATCAATGATGCACCAGCCCTCGCCCAGGCTTCTGTGGGTATTGCTATGGGTGTGGCTGGTAGTGATGTGGCGCTAGAAACAGCCGATGTTGTCCTCATGGCCGATAAACTAGAAAAAATTGCTGTAGCCATGCATTTAGGTAGGCGATCGCAAAGTATAGTTAAACAAAATATCGTTGTCGCCTTAGGTTTTATTCTGTTGCTACTCGTCGGTAACTTTCTCGGCAATATTAACTTACCCATCGGCGTAATTGGGCATGAAGGCTCTACGGTATTAGTAACTTTAAGCGGTTTAAGACTTTTGAAGTAATCCGTAATTGAGCGATCGCAATTAGTAGTAGTAGTGTGGGCATTGCCCACAACATCAGAATCATCTGCAATTGAAAGGTAGAGAATGGCTATTCTATACTCATTTCAGCGGTTTGAAACTGCTTTAATGAGTATAGATTTTACTCCTAAGCGCCATTCAAAAGCAAAATACTAAAACTACTGGATTGTAGCTATTTTGCTGTTTGGAACTGCTAAGAGAATCTGTATTTCCGTTAATCTGTATGATTAAATATTATGGGTCAAAAATATTTTTTGTTACCTAGTCAATATTACTGTTGTATTGCCTTTGGTACCGACCTAACATTTAGCCAGATTCTGATAAATTATTGATAAATTATAGAGGATGCCTGTATCACATTTTATAGGTGAAAAATATAAATTAAAAACTAAAATTATCTAGAAGGTACATTAATTATGAATATCTATATAACCCTAAAGTTACAAAGGAGAATTTTATAGCAAGGAGCCATCTCCCGAACTGTCACAAGACCACTAACCCAAAAGCGAAAGACGAACTTATAATACACAGCTTAGATACAGTTTTCAGCTATTTTTACTCCTAGCCGCCCACAATGGACTTTTAAATATATTTTAGTTAGTTCATTTTATATAAAATAAACAAATATATAATTTTTGTGGTCAGTCAATAGCGGCTTGAAACCGTTTATTCATAGGGTTTTAGATAAAAATTGCTGAGATGAACAGCAATTTAAAAAACTCACCAGTTCGCTATGATATCTAAAATTTAATAATTATTACCTTTTTTGATGTCCAGGCTACTAAGTGAGCTTTTTAGTATTATTACTCAGTGAGCATTTTCTTGAGTTAAAGTTGCATATTTATATTGTTGTGTTACGCTATTCAACCAAATCTATAGATTCGTGAAATTTGTATTATTAATGACTCATAACATGAGTTATTAAAAACACCTAACTATAGACAGATGAAATTGGGAACGTTGCTATTAGCAACAACGTCAATCCGCCCGTTAAGACTACAACCAAGTCTAGGCAATAAAGCTAGAGCGCAATTGCTCATTGAACTCTTGAAAATTGCATTTCATCCTGCCCCAACCTAACCTCTAAAAAACTTAGGTATGATTACTCATGGTCAACTTATCCGTTCGCGATTCCCAACAAAATCAGACACTGACTGAAGCTACAGACTGGAACGTTCTTGAAACAGTCTTTGACCCCGCTCAACTGCATCATAAAGAAACTGTTTTTACTATTAGTAATGGTTATTTAGGAACGAGGGGTACTTTTGAGGAAGGCTATCCCGGCGATTCCACGGCTACATTAATTAATGGCCTATACGATAAGGTTGTAATTTCCCATACAGAATTAGTTAATTGTCCCAGCTGGCTGCCCTTAGAGGTGAAAGTGGCAGGCGATCGCTTTAGTATGGACAGTGGTGAAATTCTCAATTACGAACGCCGCCTAGATTTGCGTTTGGGGATACTTAGCCGCGATGTGCGCTGGCGTTCACCCAAAGGACACACATTAGATTTCCACTTTGAGCGCTTCGCTAGTTTAGCAGATCAACATGTTTTAGCGATTCGTGCTCAGGTTACATCAATCGATTTTACAGGTGAAATTTCCTTTAGCGTTGGTTTAGACTCTGAACCCCAGACCCAAGGTGTCCCACACTGGAAAGTTTTGAATCAAGGTGGTGTTGAGCAAATTATTTGGTTGTATAACCAAACTCGCCACTCAGAAATTCAATTGGGAATGGCTACTAAGTTGGTGGTAGAAGGCGAAAATGCACCACCTGTATGCTTAGAGAATGCGAATACTTCTCCAACTTTAACCACAACCTTCCAAGCCACACCTGGTAAAGCTGCTACTGTAGAAAAGATTGTTACCGTCTTTACCTCACGAGAAACAGAAATTCCCATCGCCGCAGCGCTACAACGCTTAGCAGATGAACCCCGTTACGCAACTCTGTTAGCAGCACATATCACCGCATGGGATCAAGTATGGCAAGACAGTGACATTATTATTGAAGGCGATCGCTATGCTCAGTCAGTTGTCCGCTACAATCTCTTTCAAATCTTAGCTGTCGCACCTCGCCACGATGACCGTGTAAGTATTCCACCCAAAACCCTCTCCGGTTTTGCCTATCGTGGACATATATTTTGGGATACAGAAATTTTTATTCTTCCCTTGTTGACTTTAACCCAACCAGCCTTAGCCCGTAACTTGCTGACCTACCGCTACCACACTTTACCAGGTGCGCGACGCAAAGCCCAAGAAGCCGGCTATCAAGGTGCTATGTATGCTTGGGAAAGTGCCGATACTGGTGATGAAGTTACACCTCGCTGGGTACCTCATGCCAGTGGTAACGGTGAATTAGTTAGGATTTGGTGTGGTGATATCGAAGTACATATCAACACTGATGTCGCTTATGCAGTTTGGCATTATTGGCAAACCACAGCCGATGATGATTGGATGCATGATTACGGTGCAGAAATTATTTTAGATACAGCCGTATTCTGGGAAAGCCGAGTTAATTGGAATACCGAGCGTCAATCCTACGATATTTTAGATGTGATTGGCCCTGATGAAAATCACGATCGCGTAAATAATAACGCCTTCACCAATTTAATGGTGCGCTGGCATTTACAATCAGCTTTAGCGCTTTGGGATTGGATGAAGCAAGCTTATCCCGAAAAATCTGCACAACTGGCGCAACAACTCAACTTAACCACAGAGCGTTTGCATAAGTGGGCTGATATCCAAGAGCGTATCTTTGTGAATCAGGAGCAGTCAACTGGTTTAATTGAGCAATTTGAAGGATTTTACCAACTCGAAGAAATCAATTTTGCCGATTACGAACCCCGCACTACATCTTTACAAGGTTTACTGGGAATTGAAGCCACCAGCCAAAAGCAAATTCTCAAACAGCCAGATGTTTTGATGCTGATTTATTTGTTAAGGGAACAGTATGACTACAAAACCTTAGCAACCAATTGGGATTACTACACCAAGCGCACCGACCATACCTATGGTTCCTCCCTTGGCCCAGCAATTCATGCCATCTTAGCTTGTGACCTCAATCAACCAACCCACGCCTATACACATTTTCTCCGTTCAGCATTGGTAGACTTGGAAGATGTCAGGCGGAATGCAGCCGAAGGAATTCACGCCGCCAGTGCTGGAGGAGTTTGGCAAGCAGTGGTATTTGGGTTTGCCGGCATTAAAATGACGGAATTTGGCCCAGTTGCTTCCCCACATTTACCTCCCACTTGGCAACGCTTAAAATTTAGGCTGCAATGGCGCAATCAGTGGTACGACTTCGACCTGCGACAAGAAACAGACATGGAAATTGCTAACCAACCAGCAGATGAAAATTTGCCAAGTTCCCAGCCAGAAATTCAAGGCGTAATCTTTGACTTAGATGGTGTGTTAACTGATACGTCAGAATTACATTATTTAGGCTGGAAGCGAGTAGCCGATGAAGAAGGCATTCCCTTTGACCGCGAAGCCAACGACGCAATCAGGGGATTACCCAGAAGAGAAACCCTCATGCAAATTTTAGGCGATCGCCCCGTGACTGAAGCCAAAATTCAGGAAATGATGGAGCGCAAAAACAACTACTTTTTGCAATTAATTGAGGAAATCACCGCAGCTGATTTGCTTCCTGGAGTCGAAAACCTCTTAAAGGAATTACGCGCAGCCGGGATTAAAGTTGCTTTAGGTTCATCCAGCAAAAATGCTCAAACAGTCATTCAACGCTTGGGTATTGGCAATAAATTTGATGCCATAGCCGATGGCTATAGCGTCTCCCAACCCAAACCCGCACCAGACCTCTTTTTGTTTGCTGCCGAACAAATTGGTGTTGCACCAGCAAAATGTTTAGTTGTAGAAGATGCCACAGCTGGCATTGAAGCAGCTAGATCTGCTGGTATGTGGTCTGTAGGACTAGGGCCAATTGAGCGATTGGGCATAGCTAATGTAGTTTTACCCAGTCTGGAAAGAGTCAGCTGGCAAGACTTGCAACAGCAACTAGCCAACAGCCAAAAGTCAGCCGTATTGCAAGAGGCATAAGGGTAAAGGGGGAAAGGGTAAAGGGAAAGGGTTAAAGGTTTTAGCCCCGCTTTACACAAAATTCCTCTTTTCTCATTTCATCCCACTCTTTACCAAGGGTGGGATTTCCCTTAAATATCAACAGTTTCCCCCTTTTCCCCAATGCCCAATTCCCCATTCCCCATGCTCATTGTTAAGCAATGTAACAATATTGCCGTCAAAACGTTTTGCCGTCTTGACATCCAACAAGAGAACCGATAACGTTATATACATACCCGGGTAAGGCCGCCAAAGAGTTATGCAAACTAAGCAAAAGGTTACTTTATATTTGTCACCAGAACTGCACAGGAAATTGAAGATTCGATCAGCAGTAGATTCTGAACCAATGTCAGAACTTGCCGAACGTGCTTTATTTTTCTACTTATCTAATTCTGAATTAGTTGAAGAAGTAGAAGCTTCTGTTTATGGAAGAACTCATAGAGTATATTCTTGTCCCAACTGTGAAAGTTCCCTGGTGCTACGTGATGGAGAACTGATTACTTTAGGTAATCAACCCGGAGTAATCGGTCAAGAACCTATCTCCATTGATGAAATGGAAAAAGCTAAAACCCATCCCCAGGATGAGGAAGAGTTAGTCCCCTGTTAGATACGAATTATGAGTAGCTAAATTCATAATTCCTTCGGTTGTCGTCACCAAAAAAACGATGTCTGTACTGTACTTAGGTCTCAAGTAGGTCGATGTATGAAAGAAGAGCTCAATATTCTAATTCAAGCTCAATACCCTTTAATCTACCTTGTGACCTCCGAGGAAGAGCGGGCTGAGCAATCAATCTCCACCATCGCCCAGTTGTTAAAGCCTCAACGCCGAGTATTTGTTTGGACAGTAACTCACGGCATCGTGGAGTATGGTCAACCCCGGAATGTCACCCAACATAATACTGTTTCTCCTGAAGCAGCAATTGAGTGGATTATCCGGCATAAAGAACCTGGTATTTTTATTCTTAAAGATTTACATCCTTTTATAGATGCGCCAGCAACAACTAGATCGTTAAGAGATGCGATCGCAAGTTTTAAAGGCGCGCATAATATACCGAAAAACATTATTTTAATGTCGCCAGTCCAGCAAGTGCCTATCGAACTGGAAAAAGAAGTTGTAGTTCTAGACTTCCAATTGCCAGACATGGCCGAGCTGAACAAAGTTTTAACTCACCATTTAGATCAAAATCGTGGGCGCAGACTAACAACAGAGGCGAGAGAAAAGCTTCTTAGAGCCGCCTTGGGTTTAACCAAAGATGAAGCCGAAAAAGTCTATCGGAAGGCACAGGTAACTACAGGGCGTTTGACGGAAGATGAAGTAGATATAGTTTTATCGGAGAAGAAGCAACTAATTCGGCGCAATGGTATATTAGAATACATTGAAGAAGATGAAACCATTGAAGCTGTAGGTGGCTTAGAAGAGTTGAAAAAGTGGCTAAAGCAACGCTCTAATGCTTTCACAGAAAAAGCTAGAGAGTATGGTCTACCTCAACCTAAAGGGATGTTAATTCTAGGTGTTCCTGGTTGTGGTAAGTCATTGATTGCTAAAACTACTTCCAGACTTTGGGGGTTACCAATATTACGCTTAGATATGGGTAGAGTTTACGACGGCTCAATGGTGGGTCGAAGTGAAGCCAACCTGCGTAATGCCCTCAAAACAGCAGAATCAATTTCTCCCACGATTCTGTTTATTGACGAGTTAGATAAATCCTTTGCTGGTAGTGCTGGTTCTGGTGATTCAGACGGTGGTACTTCTAGTCGGATCTTCGGCTCATTCTTGACCTGGATGCAAGAAAAGAAATCTCCTGTGTTCGTGATGGCAACCGCTAATAGAGTGGAAAGATTGCCTGGGGAGTTCTTAAGAAAAGGTCGTTTTGATGAAATTTTCTTTGTGGATCTGCCCACACCCGAAGAACGGGAAGACATATATAAAATTCACCTAACAAAGCGTCGTGAAGACATCACTAGATTTGATCTAGGACAACTAGCTAAGATGTCCGACGGCTTTTCTGGGGCAGAAATTGAACAAGCGATTGTTGCGGCGATGTACGAAGCTTTTGCCCAAGAACGCGAGTTCACCCAACTAGATATTATTGCTGCACTGAAGGCAACCCTGCCGCTGTCTCGTACGATGCAAGAACAGGTCACAGCTTTGAGAGACTGGGCCAGACAGCGCGCCAGACCCGCAGCATCCTCCGTTGCTGAATACCAGCGAATGGAGTTTTAAAAGCTTTCTCCTGCTAACCCAGGGGGAAAGGCTAGCAGTAAATGCTAGCAGTTGATAGAAAAAAGCCGCGTATCATTTAAGTGCGGCTTCCCCAAAAACAAACCGTTGTCGTTGTTCTCAATCTTCTCTATTGGAGGAAACCCAAATGTCTCACTTTAGCACTCTTCGCACCAAGATCACCGATGCAGAAATCCTCAAAGCATCCTTGCGCGACCTGGGTATCAGCGTAAAGACTGAAGCTGATGTTCGTGGTTATAACGGTCAGCGCGTCCGTTCCGACATCGTTGCTGTGCTGGAAGGCGAATATGACCTAGGTTGGTCTCGCAACAGTGATGGTTCCTTTGACCTCATCGCTGACTTGTGGGGTGTTGCTAAAAAGCACAACCAAACTGAGTTAATCAACTCCATTAACCAAAAGTATGCTGTTAACAAGACCTTGGCTGAAGTAAAACAGCGCGGTCTACAAAACGCCAATGTGAAGTTGGTATTGCAATAACAATTTCTCTGCGCGTTCCCAAAGCTGCACGGGTTAACCAGGTTCTTAGCGGTTAGCCCGCTTTTTTATCGGGACTGAGATGTCAATTCTCAGCCCCGATTTTTGCTGTTCATACTTGTCAGTTAAGGGCAAAAGGGGAAAGGGGCAAGAAAAAACCTTTAACCCTTACCCTTTCACCGTTCGGCTGACGCTCACGGCGTTCGCGAACAGCGTCCCGCAGGGAAGCCTTTTCCCCAAACCAAATTCTGAGTTGAAAATCCTTAATCGAGCAGTATTGGGAGTGGGAGTAAATAGGCCATTGTAAAGTAAAATTTCTATGGCTACGATAATTCCACCTATCTTTAGGTCAATATGGAAAATTCAGCAGGTTTACCCCTTATTTACGCGGATACGCCGATAGAATTAGCGCCAGCCAAAGTCATTACCTCGTTTCCTGTTAATACTTTTCTTGAAAATATAGCGATCGCACCTGATGGCACAATATTTGTAAGTAATCATGAAATTGGTACCATTGTTCGCATTACACCAGATGGCAATCAGCAGATCCATGCCAGCCTTGAAGGTAAAGTCAGTGGTCTAGCTTTTACTCCAAATGCAGATTTAGTCACAACTGGATGGAATGCAGATTCTATACCAGTAGTCTCATTAGTGACCGTAGATGGTAAAGTAGAAACCTTGCTAAATATGCCAGAGGCAATATTTCTCAACGGTCTCACTCCACTTTCTGGCACTCAGTATTTAACTGCCGATTCCTACCGAGGTGCAATTTGGTTAGTAGATATTGCCCAACGTAGTAGCTCAATTTGGCTAGAACATCCAATGCTTGCTCGCAGCAATCCAGAAAATATTACTCCGGCTGCCAATGGTTTGAAGCGTTTTGGCAATGACCTCTATGTTTCCAACACAGAAAGAATGTTACTGTTGCGGATTCCAATTACTGCTGCAAATCAACCAGGTGAACTAGAAATCTTTGTGCAACAGACCAATCTTGATGATTTTGCCTTTGACGTAGAAGGTAACCTTTACGGAGCAACGCACATATACAACAGCATCGTGCGAATTTCACCAGATAGGAGTACAACTATCATTGCTCAAGCTGAACAGGGTGTAATTGGTAGTACGGCTGTCGCTTTTGGTCAACAAGAAAACGACAGCACCGCCATCTATGTGGTGATGAACGGTGGAATGTTTTTACCTTTACCCACAGGGGTTGTATCGGCAAATGTTGTGCGCTTGGAAGTAGGAAAAGTGGGTTATCCCTTGGGTTAAAAATGCAAACACAACAAGAAGAGCAATTTGTGACCGTAGTCATTTCACAACTGGTTAAACCAGGATGCGAAAAAGATTACGAAGCTTGGATGAAAGAAATTATTGGTGCTGCAAAAACCTATTTTGGTCACTTGGGTACAAACGTGATTCGTCCCCAACCAGGTGGACGGCCAGAATATGTGATTATCCTGCGGTTTAACAACTATGAAAACTTAAAAGCCTGGATGACATCACGCGATCGCGAATATTGGTTAAATCAAGGCAAACATTTGGTGCAATCTGAACCTCATGTTCAAGAAATTTGTGGCTTAGAAGCCTGGTTTTCTCTACCTGGTCAACCTTTAAAAACTCCACCTCGCTATAAAATGGCGTTGCTGACTTGGGCATCTGTATTTGTGTTGATTAATTTGTTGAATACTTTCTTAGTCCCCCTAATTCGGGGCTTACCATCTTTGATTATTTCGCTGGTTATCACCGTAACTATGGTTCTACTATTAACCTACGTTGTCATGCCTAGAGTCAGCCGTTTGTTTAGTAAGTGGTTATATGCCAAGTAAAGAATTGATATAAGTAATAGCTTGGCATCAAAAAATTAACCCCTAGCATTCTGCTAGGGGTGCTGGGAAAAATGCTTATGCAAAAATAGAGGAAGTATTGAGACTAGCAAGCAGACGCTCTATACGAACATCTGACTCAAACACCATATCCTCAGGTTGGTACAGCATTCTTATCTTGTTACCATCAACCTTCAGCGCGCTGGAAAACTTTATCGAACGTTGATCGGGAATGGTAAAAAGCCGATCCTTTCCTTTTGATAACTCTCTGACGAAAGTTTTAATTCCTTTATCGCGATTAGATCGACGTTGATAAAACGATTGTAACCGTCGCCAAAGTT
Organism: Nostoc linckia FACHB-104; assembly: GCF_014696615.1. Taxonomy (GTDB): domain Bacteria; phylum Cyanobacteriota; class Cyanobacteriia; order Cyanobacteriales; family Nostocaceae; genus Aulosira; species Aulosira linckia_A. The sequence continues at coordinate 54,135 of NZ_JACJQJ010000008.1, forward strand.
TAGGAAAGATAGGTGGTAACTCTGAGAGTTCAGGAGGAATATCTATTAAAAATCCCTCCGTGGAGCGATCGCCAGACCAAATTCCTCGATTTGCTGTTCGTGCTTCTTTAGTTACAGCGACCATTTCATCGCGTAACTCTTTATAAAGGCTGTCATAAAACATTGGATAGACATGACCCTGTTGGAGCAACTTGTAGTTAACGCTTTGACGCAGCAAGTCAACTTGAAGTTCGTCCCCTCTAGCGGTGTTATCCCAATCTGGTGGATCGCCAGTAAACACAAAGCAAACAGGACGACCATTGCCGTCACTATGGTTAGATAAAATATATCCAGGTAACCCAGCTTTCTTACCTCCGAGTAATTCGATATTCTGTTTGGTTGCATCTGAGGAGAAGGGTTGAATAGCTGCTTTTTCAAGAGCATCGATACCTTCGTAACGGAGCTGAACTTGTCCACCGCTCTTGAATTGAATTCGACCCTCTAACTTATCAAACAAAGTATCATCCTCTGCCTGAAACCGAACGGAATCTCCATCGGGAAATCCACTGGTCGGGTCAAAAGTCCCTCGAATCAGCACAAACGGCATAATCTTGTCCTTAGTGTGGAAAAGTGGAAGAGATTAATCACGGATACAATGATAACGAATATCATTTCGGGCTAAATTGCTAGAAAATACTTTTATTTTCGCGAAATCATTGATTTCACGTCAGAGATACTACCCTTCAAACTTTTTTAGAGTGAATTGTGCAGGATTTGGTAGCACTATTTGGTGTCTATCCTACTTACATCACTAAGTATGAACAAAGGAAAGTAATTTCAGCATTACCCATATGGGTACTCTTTCTGTCTGAAAATTCCTCCCAGAACTGTTTAAAGCTTTTCTTCGTGTACCTATGGAATTCTTCCTCCCCTGTTCACCAAAGCGATTGTATATTTTTTCAGTTGTAAATCCCTTATCCCAGCAGTATCTCTTATCTTTACGCATAGAGGCCTAAAAAAGTCCGCAGGCTGAAATGCATTTTGAAAAGACATCAGATTTTGGCACTAATCGGCCCCTATTTGCGTCTATTATCTCACTTAGATCAACCTGCATCAGTTTTCCTGATGCAGTAATTTTATGTTTATATTCTATGAAATGTTATAAATTAACCTCAATTTTCAGCACATCAATTTCTGCCCAATAGTCTAAAAATTATAATTATGCTCACTAATTTTAAAACTATAGTTAGACGATTTTCTGTATTTAACAAGGGTTTGCGCTCAATTAAGCGCCTTTTCTCCTTACTATTTGCAATATCATTTGCTACAGTTTTACTCATCAATAATTTCACTTCTGTAAAAGCTCAGGTATCAGAAGTACCTGCTACAGAAATTCGTGGAGTTTGGCTGACTAATAATGACTTTGACATTTTAAGCGATCGCGCTAAACTGCAAGACACTATTGGTCAACTCCACCGCTTGAACTTTAACACCATTTATCCTGTAGTTTGGAATGATGGCTATACCAAATATCCCAGCGCCGTAGCGCAACGTGCAGGTATTCCGTTTTTCTTTAAAGGTAGAGAAGGACAAGATATCATTGCAGACATCGTTGCTCAAGCCCGTCGTCAGGGGGTACTCGCCATCCCTTGGTTTGAGTTTGGCTTTATGGCTCCCCTAACTTCCGAACTCGCATCTAACCATCCCGATTGGCTCACGCAAAAACAGGATGGAACCCAAACTTCCATTAGCGCTGCGGGTGAAGTGGCTTGGCTGAATCCCTTTCACCCAGAAGTGCAAAAGTTTATTACTGACCTTGTCTTAGAAGTCATCACTCAATATGACGCTGATGGCATTCAATTTGACGATCACATGAGTTTACCGGTTGATTTTGGCTACGACAAGTACACAATTAACCTGTATACTCAAGAAACTGGCAGCCCTCCACCACCCAATCCTCACGCCCAAGCATGGAAGCAATGGCGCACAGATAAAATCACAGCCTTTATGTTTCAGCTAAACCGAGCTGTGAAAGCCAGAAAACCCAATGCAATTTTCTCTGTATCTCCCAATTACTACGATTTTGCTTATAAATATCAATTGCAAGACTGGCTCACCTGGGTACGCTTGGGTGCTGTAGACGAGTTGATTGTCCAGCTTTACCGTAATGATTTGGACAGTTTTAACAGTAAACTCACCAGCCCAGAACTTATAGAAACCAAACAATTAATACCTACTGGTGTTGGGATCATGGCTGGGTTGCGAAATCGCCCAGTTTCCATACAACAAATTCAATCTCAAGTCCGGGCGGCTCAACAACAGGGTTTAGGAGTCACCTTCTTCTATTACGAAAGCCTTTGGGACTATGGACAAGAACCAGTAGCACAGCGCCAAGCTGGATTTCAAGAAGTGTTTGCTAATCCGGCTGTGCGCGATCGCTCTCAATTTATAGCCCGTAAGCCCAGTTTTAATACTATATCAGTTCCTTTATATGCTAAAGGTTCAGTCGGTCAGCGATCGCGTGGCTATTTTATGGAGTTAGCGATCGCAGGCGGTCAGCCAAAACGGGTTTTATTGGATACAGGCTCTGCTGGGCTGAGAGTTCCTAAAGAATTTCTAGGCAATGCTCCCATCAACAGAACAGGTCAAATTATCAAAGAAGTCTTAAGTGATGGTACTGTTCTGGAAGGAGAGTTAGTTTACACCAATATGCAACTTGGTCTTATCTCCACAGACGAACCTGTTCCCGTGCAGATTGTTACCGGTCGCCAATGTCTCCCCCAAAAGCCTAACTGCTCTGCAAAAAGTGGTACACCATTTTCCGGTATTATCGGTGTCAACTATTCAGAAAAGTCACTTCCCTATAATCCCTTGCGAAAGCTACCAGGAAACCTCAGTAACGGCTTAATCATTTCTGGTAATAGCGGTAGCAAAAACAAAGCCAGCCTAATTCTGGGTTTAACAGCTAATAATCAAAATGGTTTTAAGATGGTTTCCTTAAGTCCACAACCCGCGATTAATGGTATACCCGGTAACAGGTGGGACTCTCAGATTAACGGCGTTTGTGTAACTATTTCTGGTACTGCCATGAAAAATACCTGTAATGGGAAAATGGTTGTTGATAGTGGAACAAACACTGGTTTTACCGAAGTTAAATCTGCTGCTCTCATGGGTAAACTCAAACCTGGTAGGTTACGCCCAGAAAATGCGCTGAAACTAGGAATTCCCGGGGTTTTAGACTACAGCCTCACACCAGGAAACCGTGACGGAATTAATGCATGGAACGTCAATGTCTCTGCAAAGGCGGAAAATCCTGTATTGGTGAATAGTGGGATGGCATTTTTTGATAAATACGATGTCCTACTCGATCCTGTGAATGGACAACAGGGTTTTCGTAGCCGTAGTTAAGGTATTAGTCTGTAGTTCATGTTGCGATCGCTTACATCAAGGCAAAGAGTAGTGCGATCGCACTAAAATTTTCATCTCGAAATATTTTCTTAAATTATATATCTACAATTTGATAGATAGATTCAAACACTCATCTTACTTCTCACGAGATATTTTATTATTAAAAATAGGCTGACAATTTAATTAAGGATCTAAAAATAATATTTAATTTTTGCCAGTACAGGTACAGTTTCCAACAGATTCTTTTCGCTTCCCTGCCTATGGGAGTAATCTAACAAATTCAATAAATTACTATATATTATTTTCTATCTTCCTACTTGCATATACCATACTATAGATACCCTCCTGACTCTGCAACGATTAAATTGAGTAGGTAAGAGGATACTAGGAGTATAGGAACCCATGCCAGATCAGGAAAGGTTGGAGGAGCATTTATTATCACAAGCAGCAGAAAACACACTATCCGACCAACTGGACGAAGTAGAACAAATAAACGTAGATGTGCGAACCAATCTACTTAAAATTGTTCAAGGACAAGTAGATGAAGTTTCCCTAACTGGTCAAGGTTTGGTGTTCCAAAAAGACATCCGTGTACAGGAAATAAAAGTTAAAACAGATAGCGTTGCTGTCAATCCTTTAAATGCAATTTTTGGACAAATTGAACTGAATGAGCCAGTAAATGCGATCGCTCGGATTGTGATGACATTAGCAGATATTAATCATGCTTTGTCTTCAGACTTAATTCACAATCAGTCACAAAAATGGGATTTAAATGTAGATGGCAAAATTGTCAATTTTAATCTGCAAGAAATTCAAGTATCCCTACCGGGTAGCGGTAAAATAGAATTCGGGGGAACAGTGCTGCTCAATGAGATGGGAAACAGCCGCTTGTTAGGTTTTACAGCGAGACTTAAGCCATTTACCCATTCGCAACCATTGCTATTCGAGAGTTTCAACTGTACTCAGGGAGATGGTTTGTCAGTCAATCTCATGGCAGCATTAATGCAAAAGGTAAAAGAAATGCTGCAATTACCATATTTTGAATGGCAAAATATGCTATTAAGCATTAAAGATATGAAAGTACACACCGACAATATAATCATGTTGGTCAAAGCGCATGTTAAGCAAATACCATCCACAGATTCTATGCTTTCTCCTCAATCATAAGAAAACTAGTAACCCAGGTTTTTCTTAGTATTATTGTTGTAAATTTCTTCAAGCTACACCATTTCTAAATTACAAATATGCAAGAGTACGATGTTGTGATTATTGGTGCAGGACATAACGGTTTAGTATGTGCTGCATATTTACTAAAAGCTGGCTATAGTGTCCTGCTACTAGAAAAGCGTTCTGTTCCTGGTGGTGCAGCTACCACTGAAGAATGTTTACCACAGGAAGCACCTGGATTTAAATTTAATTTGTGTGCAATTGATCACGAGTTTATACATTTGGGGCCAGTTGTTGAAGAATTAGAATTAGAAAAATATGGGCTGGAATATCTGGAATGCGATCCAGTAGTTTTCTGTCCTCATCCAGATGGAAAATATTTTTTAGCGCACAAATCCCTCGAAAAAACCTGTGCAGAAATTGCGCGTTACAATGAACGGGATGCGAGAAAATACGCCGAATTTACTGACTATTGGCAACGAGCATTAGGTGCAATGATTCCCATGTTTAATGCTCCACCAAAGTCAATTATTGATATTGCTGGCAATTACGACATTACAAAACTGAAAGATTTATTTTCTGTCATTGGTTCTCCTAACAAAACGCTGGACTTTATTCGCAACATGATGACCAGTGCTGAAGATTTACTTAACGAATGGTTTGATGAAGAGTTTCTCAAAGCACCCCTAGCTAGGTTAGCAGCAGAACTGGGTGCGCCACCATCGCAAAAAACCATTGCTATTGGTGCAATTATGATGGCAATGCGTCACAATCCAGGTATGGCTAGACCTCGCGGTGGTACTGGCGCACTTGTCAAAGCCTTGGTGAATTTAGTTACAACTAAAGGTGGCGTAATTCTCACAGACCAGCACGTAGAAAAAGTCTTAATTGATGATAAAAAAGCAGTGGGTGTGCGTGTTGCTGGAGGCAAAGAATATCGCGCTAAATATGGAGTAATTTCTAATATTGATGCCAAGCGTTTATTCTTGCAAATGACTGATAAAACTGATATTGATGCAGTCGATCCAGATTTGTGGGAAAGATTAGAACGCCGCATTGTTAACAACAATGAAACTATTCTCAAAATAGATTTAGCCTTAGATGAACCACTACGTTTTCCTTATCATGAACACAAAGATGAATATCTTATTGGTTCTATCTTAATTGCCGATTCTGTAGCTCATGTTGAACAAGCACATAGCAAATGTACTTTAGGAGAAATCCCAGATTCTGACCCATCAATGTATGTAGTCATGCCTAGCGCTTTAGATCCCACATTAGCACCACCAGGTAAACATACAGTATGGATTGAATTTTTTGCTCCCTATCAAATTGCTGGTGCAGAAGGTACAGGTTTGAGGGGTACAGGTTGGACAGACGAATTAAAAAATAAAGTAGCAGATAGGGTAGTTGATAAGTTAGCAACCTATGCTCCAAATGTCAAAACAGCAACTATCGCCCGTCGTGTAGAAAGTCCTGCGGAGCTAGGAGAAAGGCTAGGCGCTTACAAAGGGAATTATTACCACATTGATATGACATTAGATCAAATGGTATTTTTCCGCCCCTTACCAGAAATAGCCAACTACAAAACACCAATTGATAATCTCTTTTTAACTGGTGCTGGCACACATCCAGGTGGTTCAATTTCTGGTATGCCAGGACGTAATTGTGCGAGGGTATTCTTGCAAACTAAACATCCTATTGCTCAGACTTTGAAGGATGCCAGAGATTCAATTAAGTCTACTGTTGGCTCAGTATTTGGAATTATTTAGAGAAGACTCAAAATAAATTTTTCCATAGTTGTAGTAGCGTGGCAAGGCTAAAATAGTGCATTAGATTGGAAAAAATTCATCCCATATTAAACCGGATAAAACTAATTTATATTGCAACATTTAAGGCTTGCCACGCTAGTAGGGTGCGTTAACGCAGTGTAACGCACCTTGTTTATTTATTGGTAATGCGACAAATAAGCCAATTTCAATTGCACCGCATAGGCGCAGACGAAGCAGTGGTAAAAGTACTTATACAGTACTTTAAAGAAATGCGATCGCAAATATTATCATTGTGGTGTCGAGGATTCGCGATTTTTGGGGAACAAGCTAATCAATGTACGTAAAGCTTGGTTCACAGCCTCCCCATCAGGAAAATACTCTCGCACATCAGGATCGAGCATTACTGTTCCATCTTCGACAGTGAAGTGCTGTACAGTAGTTTGACCATCAGCTTGATGAATGGTAACAGTATGCCCACGCCGATAAGCTTGGTAGTGCTTTCCACGTACACCAGTTGTAAAATCGTATTCTGGAAGCATCTCATCTTTATCTGTGTTATCTGTCATATCAGATGGCTCAGAATTAACGTTGTTCATAAACTTTTTGTTCTGATTTAGTAGCTTGGCGACAACTGATGATACGAATATTGAGTTGGCGTTCGGTATACACTACAATAAGCAATTTACCTCGCGCAGAAAGGCCAATATTAATATATCTTTCTTCATCAATTGAGTGTTTAGGGTCATTAATAGTAATTGCGAAAGGATCGTTGAATACAGTTTTTGCTTCTTCAAAGCTAATTCCATGCTTTCTAAGATTTTCTTTAGCTTTTTCTTCATCCCATTCAAACCCTAAGTCCACAAAACTATCCTTTTCTATAAAAGTTTAGTAACCTTTCATAACATTTCACTCAAAATTGTACCTTGTTCTGAATTAGTAAAGCTAGGAGTAATTTTCTTTAACAGTTCATCATGCTTTAAGATTGATGCATAAATGCAACACCTGACACCAGCGATATGCAACAACTATTTCCCGGTGAAGTATTTGCCAACACTGCTGATTTCGATACAGGTATTCGTCAGCTACTACCGCGCTATGACGAAATGCTGGAGGTAATTACCCGTTGTCTGCCTTCTACAAGTCTTCGCATTTTAGAATTAGGCTGTGGCACAGGTGAACTGAGCCTGAAAATACTCCAATGCTATCCAGATGCTCAAGTCATTGCCTTAGATTACTCGCCGCGAATGTTGCAATTTGCCCAAAGTAAAATTGCTGCAGATGGATATCAAAATCGATGGCAAGGTGTTGAAGCGGATTTTGGTGATTGGGCAAATAATCCAGAAAAATTTGATATAGGTACAGAATTTGATGCCTGTGTCTCATCTCTGGCTATTCATCATCTCCATGATGAAATGAAATTCAAGTTATTTCAGCAAATTGCTGTTAGCTTGAATCCTAATGGTTGTTTTTGGAATGCTGACCCTATCCTGCCAGAATCACCTGTATTAGTAGAAGTTTACCAAGCTGCGCGAGAGGAATGGGCTGCCCAACAGGGAAAAAACTTGGCAGAGGTTCGTGCTAAGGTGGGCAAAAGTACTACACAAGGCTACTCCAGCCAAGACCAGTTAGCTTCTGTGGATACTCATGTGCAAATGCTAACGCAAGCAGGGTTTTTAACAGTCGCAGTACCTTGGAAATACTATGGCTTGGCAGTGTTTGGCGGTTGGTTAGGCAAATTTTAGCTCTTCAACTTGCTCATACATCGTTTTTAGGTATATGAAATACATAGCTAAAGGTACAACAATGTTGTGCCTTTAGCATAATTGAGGGCAATTTTTATAGTATAGGCTTTTGCTATAACGTAATAATCAGGATTTCAACGAAAATTAGGCATAAAATCCCTAAAAGAGTCTTTTAACTTTACCTCTGTGGCTTGCAAGATTCGCAACCTGAATTAGCAATAGTTTCAGGGATTCCGGGAATACTGAAGGAGAGGCAAATCAAGACTTTAAGAAATTTTACTTTTATGAATTGGTATTGTGCTATCAGTATTGTGGGAATATTGGGTATTTGCAATCTCACATTTGCACGCACCTGTGATGCTCAGATTGCAGCAGATGGTACTTTACCTACAATAGTTAATTCTAGCGATCATCTGAATTTCACGATTAGTGGCGGTAGCCAAGTTGGAGATAATCTATTTCATAGTTTTAACCAATTTTCTGTACCAACTGGTGGTTCTGCCAATTTTAATCATAATTTCTTGATTAAAAATATTATTAGTCGTGTTACTGGTATTGAACCTTCCTTGATTGATGGCAGAATTCGTACTCTTGGCAAGGCCAATCTCTTCTTAATTAATCCTAATGGAATTATCTTTGGCTCTAAATCAAAATTAGATATTGGTGGTTCATTTTTTGCCACAACAGCCAACAGTATAAAATTTGCTGATGGTAAAGAATTTAATACTACTACTGATACAAATCAGCCTTTACTAACTGTCAGTTTACCTATCGGATTACAGTATGGTAAATCATCACCTATTGAAGTGAATGGAGCTAATCTTACAGTTCCCAAAAATCAAACACTGGCTTTAATCGGTGGTGATGTGACTATCAATAAAAGTAACTTAATTGCAAATAGCGGACATATTGAATTAGGTGGAGTAGCAGGTTCAGGTATAGTTGGGCTTTCATTAATAGGAAGCCAGCCGCAATTTAGTTTTCCTAATGATTTGGCGAGAGCTAATGTATTAATTAATAATAATGCTTTGGTAACAACTACTGGGAGTGGAGGCGGTAGTATCCAACTAACAGGAAAGCAGTTAACTATTGAAAACTCGCGTGTATCTACTTCTACGCTAGGCGCAATTGCAGGCGCAAATATAATTTTAAATGCTTCAGATGCTGTTATCGTTACCAGCGATCGCACTGATAAAAGATTTATCGATGGATTGTTTGCGGAAAATGATGGTAGTGGCGCTAGCTTAGGAATCACCATCAATACTAATAAACTTCAGGTTGAGGGCGAAGCTAGAATATCTACAGTCACTTCATCTAACTCCTTAGGAAAAGGAGGAGATATAACCATTAATGCTACGGATGCAATTGAACTCAGTGGTGTTGACGCAAGGGACGAAAAGTCTTTCACTACTGGTTTAGTAACAGATATTTATGGTAGTGGATCTGGGGGAAATTTAACTGTTAATACAACAAAACTAACTGTTAAAAACGGAGCGCAACTATCCGCAGCTACCTTTAGTGATGCAAAAGGTGGAAACTTAACAGTCAATGCCAAAAATGCTGTAGAACTATTGGGTGTTTCACCTTCTGATATTGTAGCAAGTGGTTTGTATACAGCAGTTCAAGAAGAAAGTAGCGGACAAGCAGGAGATTTAATAGTTAATACTGGACATCTTATTATCAGCGATGGAGCACAAATTTTTTCTGGTACCCTGAGCATAGGGAATGGTGGAAACATAATTATTAATGCAAGTGATTATGTCAACTTAACAGGGGTTGCACCTATTACTAAATATTTCGGTGGTGTGTTTAGTGCTGGAGGTTTTGATACTCAAGGTAATCCTGCTGAAGGAAATGCAGGAAATTTAACAATTAATACTAACGATTTAATAGTTCAAAATGGAGCCAAAATTAGTGTTGGAACGCAGGGTTTGGGTAAGGTCGGCACAATGACTCTTAACGCCACCAACTTGATTCAGTTATTGGGTAAAAGCTCTTCTGAGAATGAGCAATTAGATCCTTCAACCGATTTAGGGCTCCAATTTAGCAGTCTATTTGCCAATGTCCTAAATAGTAATAATAGGAACGATGCTGGCAACATAGATATTAATACAGATAAATTCTTAGTTCAAGCAGGAGCTAGGGTAAGCGTTGATAATGAAGGATTGGGAAAAGGTGGCAACATTAATATTCAAGCTAACTCAATCTTGCTCGATAATTTCGGTAATTTTCAACAGAATGCAGGCGGAATTCAAGCTACAACTAAATCGGGCGAAGGTGGCAATATCAATTTACAAATAAAAGATATTTTGTTAATGCGTAATGGCAGTAAAATTACTACTGATGCTACAGCTGGTAATGGAAATGGTGGCAACATAACTATTAGTGCCAATTTATTAGCATCTGCTGAAAATAGTGACATTACAGCTAATGCCATTCAAGGTCAAGGCGGAAATGTTCAAATTACAACTCAAGGTATCTTTGGGATTGAATTTCGTCCGCAACTAACTCCTCAAAGCGATATTACAGCTAGTTCTCAGTTTGGCCTAAATGGTGCTGTAGAAATTAAAACTCTGGCAGTTGATCCTGGCAAAGGAATTGTGGTATTACCAGTACAGCCAAATGATGCTTCATCATTAATCACTCAAGGTTGTGGACAAAATAAATCTAGTGACTCTAGTCGCTTTATTGTGACTGGACGGGGTGGCTTACCGCAAAATCCAGAGGTAGCTTTGGGGAGCGATACAGTTTTAGAAGATATTCAAACAGTTCCTATTGTGGCAAAGCGCGATCGCTCTTTAGTGACTGTCACTCCTATAAATTTACCATTGCAGACTGCCGATGAGATTGTAGAAGCTCAAGGACTGATAATTACTCCCCAAGGAGAAATATTATTAACAGCACAAGCACCAGCTACAACTCCTCATAGTTCTGGACTCAATGCAACTAGCTGTTCTAGTAATTAGATAGAAATCAAAATAATTGCTGTTGCAAATTTATCTCAGATTACCATTTCTGATCCAGAGAGATACAGATTATTGATGTGTTGCAAAGATTTTCTGAATTAATAAAAGCAGAAATTTGTAGAGATTGCATAAATTTATCAATCTCATAAATCAGTATTTTTACGGTTTCATTATTTCCATATAACTAGATTAATTGAGGTTTTTCTAGATAATGCGGATATTTTTAAATTCCCATCTAGTTAAAATTTTCTAAATATACCTTATAATGTCTATTCTTGGTCAACTTTTCTTTGATTAACCAAATAGAATAAGTAATTCTTTTTAAAGAATATATTAAGTAGCCAAACTCTAATTTGCGTACTATTACTATATATTTTTTAAAGGTATTTTTTTAGTATGTAATTTACATTGAGGCAACTTTAGCCAACAATATCATTAAAGGTAAAATTCATTAATTGTCAGAGGATGTAGACCGAACAAGCAACCATTTTATTTAGTAAATAGGTTGTTTAAGAGCTACATATTTGACTACTAGTGAATACCTTTTGTGATTTATCTCTCAAGGGTAAATCTGGTTAGCTATTGCTACAAATTTAATTTACACACTGGTAATTAATTATATGGATGGTAACCCTCAGAATTTGAGCGAGGCAGAGAGCTTGATTGAGGATTTAAACGATGAACAATTAGCGGCTTGTTTTGGTGGCTGTGATATTCAGGTTACTACTGGTGACAATGATGTCGCACAAGTGCCCTTATATGAACTGCCCCTATTAGGAGAAACCAAGATCAAAATTACTTTTTTAGGAATCTATTACGATCCTAATGGCTCACAACGCTATAGAAGCGATCGCAATGTGAAAGAAGCTGTAGGTGAGGCTGATGTCCACAGTATTCTTCAGGGTATTGCCAGTTTACCAATTACCTCCTGGCAATACAAAGACCAAGGTGAAACAATCCGCCATATTGGCCCGATGGCTCAGGACTTTGCAGCCACCTTCAAGGTTGGGGAGAGCGATCGCACTATCAATGTTGTAGATGCTAATGGCGTAGCTTTGGCAGCTATTCAAGCACTTTATCAAGTAATTCAAAAGCAAGATTCTCAAATTAATGAACTGCAAACACAGTTACTTGAGTTAAAGCAACAAATTATTCAGTAGTTCCATTGATTTTTTCGGATTTCTCAGTAATATACCAGCATTTTTTTGATTTCAATAAATACTTTAAAAAAACAGAATTATAGCTTTGTTTGACATCTGGATAAATAAATTAGTAAAAAATAGAGAATATTGAATTTATTTAACAAACAGTTAATTTATGGGAGCTAAGAAATTATGGATAGCAAAAATCAAGAATCGCTGATTCAGGAGAGTTTGATTGCAGAATTAACTGATACTGATTTAGCTAATTGTGTTGGTGGTTGCGGCTACATTAATCCAGGCGATCGCAAAATTATTGCTAACGATGGTGTCATGAACGCTCCCGGACTCGAACACAATCCAAATATGGAGTATGATCCCAATGGTTCTCTCCGCTACAGAAGCGATCGCCATCTCAAAGAATCTATAGCTGAGGTCGATATCTACGCCATTCTTAAAGGTATCGCTAATTTACCGATTAGTACCTGGCAATACAAAGACCAAGGTGAAACAATTCGCCGTATTGGCCCGATGGCTCAAGACTTTGCAGCTACTTTCAACCTAGGAGAGAGCGATCGCACTATCAACGTTGTAGATGCTCATGGTGTAGCTTTTGCCGCGATTCAAGCACTTTACCATGTAGTGCAACAGCAAGAGTCTCAAATCAATGAATTGCAAACACAATTACTTGAGTTAAAGCAACAACAGCAATTTTAAATTGTTTGTGAACATCTTTATGATGTTTTTTCTCGGCTACTCTGCAGATAGGCCTTCTTTGCTCAAATTTGAGATAGGGAAGATATCAATACTGCTCGGTTAAGGATTTTCAACTCGGAATTTAGTTTGGGGAAATGGTCAAAGGGTAAGGATTATAGGTTTTTTCTTGCCCCTTTTCCCCTTCCCCTTTTGCCTTTAACCGACAAGTATTGGGGAAGATATAACTCCTAGGGTAGCCATTCCGTATCTTTACTGTTCTGAATCATCATTGCTGCTGAATGACATATCTGAAATTGCTGAAATAATTACATAAGTGATTTTATTTATTCAGTAATATCCTAGTCAATATTTAAGTTTAAATAAAGTCCAAAAAAATCATTTTGGACAAACACTACAAATATTTTTAAAATTTGTGCTAATTATTAGAGATTAGCAAAGCATATTTTTAGATAATAATCAAATTACTGCTTTTTTAAATATTATGTCTATGAACAATCAAGAAACAGTCACCAGAGCAAGTTTAATTAAAAAATTATTTAACTACCATAATTATGCTTAGTCAGCCGAAGTTTAAAGCACACTTCCATGTGGAAATATCTCCTCCTAAAACTGTATTCCTATTAAGTGAGAAAGGGCATTTCGTGTTAAATGGGCGTTTATATTGCCTACTAGCATCACTACTCAACGGGCTTTACTCTGTGGCTGAAATAACTCAACAGCTGCAAGGACAAGCCACCGCTAATGAGATTATCTATGCACTACAACAGCTAGAACGTAAAGGATATATTACTAACGCAAATAATCTACCACTGAGAGAATCGGCTTTTTGGGAACTGCTGAATCAAGATACTCGCGTTGTCAGCCAACGCTTCCAAGAATCGAAAGTTAGCATTACCACATTTGGTAGTGTCACCTCTGAACCATTGCATAACATCTTGGAATCCCTCAACATTCCCATTGGCGATTTTGGTAAGTTTGCTGTTGTTGTCACAGATGATTATCTCCAGCCTGGTTTAGCAAGTTTTAACCGAGAAGCTTTACATGACAAGCGTTCTTGGTTGCTAGTCAAGCCAGTCGGTGCTGTAATTTGGATTGGCCCCATCTTTAAACCTGGACATACTGGATGTTGGGAATGTTTAGCACAACGTCTGCGGATGAATCGTGAGGTTGAGTCTTTTTTACAAGCGCAACAACAAACTCTCAACTCGTTTCCAATTTCCCGTGCGGCTTTACCTTCAACTGTCAACACTGGGTTAAATCTCGCAGCTACAGAAATTGCTAAATGGTTAAGTAACTCAGAACAGCATCCTTTAGAAGGAACTTTGTTAAGTTTTGATTTGCTTAATCTCAACTTGCAACGCCATACTTTGGTTCGCCGTCCGCAATGTCATTGCTGTGGTGAGCCGACTGATTTAAGTCAACGCCAACTTCAACCATTGGTGTTAAATAGCCTACCCAAGCAGTTGAGTCATGATGACGGGTATCGCAATTATTTGGCTGAAAAGGCTTTGCAAAAATACGAACATCACATCAGTCCCATTACGGGAATTATCAGCAGTTTATTTCAACCTTTTCCCCAGAATGATTTGATTCATGCTTATGTTGTAGAGCATAGTTTTCCTAAAGAAGGTAGACAGTTAGAAGATTTACGCCAGACAGCGCGCCTGAAAAGCTTTGGTAAAGGAAAAACGGCCGCCCAAGCGAAAATGAGTGCCGTTGGGGAAGCAATTGAGCGCTACTGTGGAACCTATACGGGAGAAGAACCAAGGATAAAAGCTGCTTACAGCAATCTTGGCGCACAAGCTATTCATCCTTACGACTGTATGCACTACAGCACAAATCAATATTGCGATCGCCAAACTTGGAATCAGCAACATGAGATTATTCAATGGGTACCTGTTCCCTTTGATGAAAATCAAGAGATTGAATGGACTCCCATTTGGTCACTCAGCAATCAGCAATTCAAATATCTGCCCACAGCATATTGTTATTATGGCTATCCCTTAGCTGAAGATGCTTGCTTTTGTTATGCAGATACCAATGGAACTGCTGCGGGAACTTGTAAAGAAGAAGCTATTCTCCAAGGATTTATGGAGTTGGTAGAGCGAGATGCAGTAGCAATTTGGTGGTACAACCGTCTCCCAAGACCAGCTGTTGATTTAAATAGTTTTGATGAGCCTTATCTAAATAAATTAAAAAACTATTATCAATTGATTGGACGCGATTTTTGGGTATTAGACCTAACTAGTGATTTAAATATTCCCACCTTTGCTGCTATTTCTCGACGGATTAATCACCAGCCAGAAGATATTCTTTTTGGCTTTGGTACCCACTTTCATCCCCAAGTAGCCCTATTACGTGCTGTCACGGAAATGAATCAAATGATATTTCTTTCTAATGGGGCTAATCCAAATTCTTCTGCCAAATTTACTCGTCAGGATATGCAAAATTGGTGCCAAACAGCAACATTAAACAACCAAGTTTATCTTGCTCCCGATGCCAATGTAATTCCTAAAGTTTACGGAGACTATCCTGTTTACCACAGTCGGGACTTGCGAGCAGATGTGTTGGCTTGTGTTGATTTAGCAGCTAAACATGGATTAGAAATATTAGTTCTCGAGCAAACAAGTCCAGATATTGGGATGCCTGTTGTGAAGGTTGTAGTTCCTGGGTTACGCCATTTTTGGGCACAGTTTGCGCCAGGTAGGCTTTACGATGTACCCGTGCAACTAGGATGGTTAAAAGCAAAATTAACAGAAGACCAACTAAATCCAATTCCTATGTTTCTTTAGACCTGTGTTGCTGCTAGGAATTCAAACATTATCCGGAATTGCTTTTTAGCATATATTTAACCTATGGAATCCATCGATACTAGTTGTAAAGCTGGTATAATTCAAGATAATCAAAAGCCTAAAAAACATCATAAATCTGACAGATTCTCAGATAATTATTTTAAATTTATCGATTATTTTCCTGATTTAATACTCATCACCACACGCAGTCAAGGTTATTGTGTAGAGATTAATCAGTCATTTCTCAATGTAACGGGCTACAGTCGCGAGAATGTTGTTGGACACCCGATTACAGTATTAGACATGGGATTGAATACAGCAACATACTCAAAAATCTACAAAAAATTAATAAATCAACAAACTGTTGAAAATTTAGAAATTGAATTTTGTTTAAAAAATGGTGACAAGCGCATAGGTTTACTATCAGTCAAACTTTTAGAATGGCAAGGAAAAACTTATTTGCTAAATATCATTCGTGATATTACAGAGCGTAAAGCAATTGAAGAGAATTTACGCCGAATTGCGATGCATGATCCGCTAACAGGATTACCAAATCGAGCTTACTTTATGCAGCAATTAGATTATGTAATTGCATGTAAGCAATATTATGATAACTATTTTTATTCTATATTATTTCTAGATTTGGACGATTTTAAGGCAATTAATGATAACTTTGGTCATGATACTGGAGATAAATTTTTAATTGAAATTAGCAAAAAGCTAAAAGCTAAACTGCGATGGGGGGATTTTATTGCTCGTCTTGGTGGAGATGAATTTGTAATTTTGTTGGAAGATATTAAAGATTTTCGTGGTGCATCTCGGATTGCTAATCAAGTAATTGCGGCTCTTAAACAACCTGTTTTAGTTAATGGTCATCTTCTTTCATGTTCAGTCAGTATTGGCATATCAACCATCTCAGCAGATGATAAATTACCTGAACAATTATTACGCAAGGCAGATGCGGCCATGTATCAGGCAAAAGCATTTGGCAAGAGTCGTTACCATATTAGTTAATGGAAATAGGGAATAGAGAATAGGGTATGGGAAATGAAGATATGAATCAATTCAAAATTCAAAGTTCAAAATTCAAAATTAAAGACAGCCACCCACAAGGGGTGGGGTTTCTATCTACCTTGGGAAACAAGGATTTTTTCGCCCACTAGGGGCGAGGTTTTAAACCTAACTTTTTCCGATAAAGAATTACATTGACTTAATATGTAGTTATTCTTAAGGGATGAATGTAAAGTAAAGATGTTCTAGAAGAACATTCATCATGCAATTTCGAGTGTCCCTTTTCTTGCTAATAGAAATTTAAATAATGTTTGCAGTACCTATATAGCAGAGAAAAGGTTAAAGGAGAAAGGGGATATTTTTAGTTGAAATTTTCGCAAGACAGCATAACCTGTCGCCAAACTATTAGAAGCGATCGCCTGATCCAATTTTATATAAGTAATTTTTATATTTAATATTAGTATTTCTAATTTTAAGCACTGTTGACGGTTTGTAACAATCCAGTTAGATTTGTTTACATAAGTAAATAAATATAAAAATCTTATGTATACAAACACCAATAAAGAAAAAATATTAAATAAATACGCTACTGAACCACAAATCTACGCTGTTTACCCAGATCCCGAGAAACAACGCCGCTACGCACTAAAAGCAGGATTCGCTACATTGCTTGTCAGTGCCTTAATATTAGTATCTTTGGTTGTTAGCTAAGATTTTTTACCTTCGGTATCAGTATCTCTCATCGTTATTTGGTTTTCTCCCCCTTACCTCAGCTTGGTGGCTGAGGTTTTTTTATTGGGGTTGATGGTAAGGGAAATGAAGAGGAGAAGCAATACTACTCGGTTAAGAGTTTTGAACTCAAAATAGCTTTTGGGAAAAAGGACTTTCAAGTCAGCCATTCACGCCGGGTTTTGGCACAACCAAGCATGAAAATTTGTCTTTCCCATGCCCATTTTCAAGTTAGAGAAAGCTGAGGAGGAAGAATCTGCCACTATGAAAAGGGGATAATACCAATTCAAAATTCAAAATTCAAAATTAAGAAAACCATATGTAGCAAGGGTTTTTGAGTTTGGATCTGTTGCTGAATTTTGGAGAATTGGTATTACCCCTCTTTTGTTACTACGAGGAGAGAAAAATATACCCCTAACTTTGAATGCTAAACAAAATAATGAATTGAGCGATCGCATATCTCCTTTGTCATTTAAATTCCCTTGTTGAAAATAGACGTAAACATAGGGTAGGGGTTTGGGATTATTCTCTGCCGAAGGTAACAAAAGAGGGATAATTTATTTTCTGGAAGTCCCTTACCATATTTTGAGGCTAAAAACAAAATCCACCTGAATATCAAATTATCAGGTGGACTTGTTCAATATTATTAGTGGATCCGAGCAGAGTCGAACTGCTGTCCAAATTGGGTATTGACCTTCCGCTCATTCACAGGTTTAGCCTATCTAACCCTCAAGGCGGGAATCGTTCATTATCCCGAACGTAGGATGCTCTGATTAAGTCTTAGCTAGCAAGCCAACCAGAGAACACTTGCTAGAGCATCCGTTGGGGTTGGTCTCTAGCCCTTAACGGAGTCGGACTAAAGACGCTCGAACCTATAAGAGGCGTTTAGGCAGCTACTAGAGCTTCCCGACGAGCAAATTTTACGATATTGTTCGCATTTACTTTTGTTTTGAGCCTTGGATTTGCGAGAGGAGACTCACTCTCGACCTGAATCACAGAACAGCGTTCGCCAACCTGTCGAAACCGTGACGGACCCATGTGCTTCATACTTCAATTATAATACGCGCTTTGGGAAATGTGTGTTGAGACTAATAATTTTCTGAGCAAATATTATTTAGTATAATTAATAACTTTATTTTCTACGTGGTTTACCCATGTTTAGCCTACAACACTTTTGTAAAATGGTTTTTATTTTTTGAGGTGGGAAGTTAAACTTTCGGAAATTACGTATAATCTTGCTATTTAAATACAAAACTACAGTATAATTTCGGCTTACTAATGCGCTTGAGCGTCAGTATGATATGACCAGACATATATCAATAGGTACATTAAAGTAGTCATTAAAGCTTAGGTACGCTCTTGGGTTTAATCAGAGTGCATGAAAACATTTTGTCAATATTCAAGAGATTATGGCGGATAGCCATAATTTTAAATTGTTTGCCCTCCTCTTCTTAATTTACTTCCCTATTCCCCAGTCCCCATTCGTGAATTTGGTGTTCCGGTCAGTTGGATACAGAAACAATTTGCAGCATCTTTAGATATTACTTACTTTAGGATTCAGTTTTGGGAAATGGGCTTGCTAAGCTTCAATCGCTAACTTATACAAACGATTTAAGCGTTGTTAAAGGAGGTACACAAACACAAGGGAAAATTATTACAAAATATTATGCAGAATCAATGTGTTTTTTTCAACCAGCAAATATTAACATCAAATTTTTTATTAAAACCTCTAACTTTCAGCATTGTTATAGCAGCAGTGTTGGGTAACTGTCAGAATACCTATGCCCAAACAGCTAATCCTCAAACCTTACCACCTGGCAGAGTAGAAGAAGTTCCGGTGACACCGTTACCTGCGGATGTGCTACCGCAGCCACCAGAAACCAATCCCATACTACCCCCGCTACAATTACCAGATCAGTCCACTCCCTCTCAAGACGATCCCAATGCTAAGTTTCGAGTAGATCGCATTGAAGTGGTAGGAAGTACAGTTTTCAAACCAGAACAGTTTGCCTCGATTACAGCTCCTTTTGTGGGTAAGGAACTCACTTTTGCCGAGTTGTTACAAATCAAAGACGCAATTACCAAGCTGTACACTGATAACGGTTATGTCACCACAGGCGCATTGATTACACCGCAGACAGTAGAAGCTGGGGTAATCAAAATTCAGGTAATCGAAGGTAGTCTCCAGGAAATCAAGATTAGTGGTAATCGGCGATTGCGTAGTCAATATATTCGCGATCGCATTCGACTGGGTGCAGGAACTCCCTTGAATGTGCCGCGCTTAATCGAAAAGTTGCAACTACTCCGCCTCGATCCACGCATTCAAAACCTCTCAGCTGAGTTACAGATGGGGGTAACTCCGGGAAGCAATATATTACAAGTCGAAGTCCAAGAAGCCGACACCTTCAGCCTCACAGCATCTATAGATAATGGGCGATCGCCTAGTGTGGGTAGTTTCCGTCGGGGTGTGGATCTACAAGAAGCCAATTTACTCGGTTTAGGCGACACTCTCAGTATCGGATACGCCAATACCGATGGTAGTAATACAGTCAATCTGAATTACACCCTCCCAATTAATGCCCATAATGGGACACTCTCTTTCGGCTTTAACAAAGGTTGGAATCGGGTAATTGAAGAACCATTCAGCGTTCTTGATATTCAATCGAATACCACATCTTACGAATTTGGCTATCGACAACCATTAATACAAAAACCTTCCCAGGAATTAGCGGTTGGGCTATCGTTCTCGCGTCAAGAAAGCCAAACTGAGTTAGGTATCGATAATATTGGGCCGTTTCGACTTTCACCCGGCGCAGATGCTCAAGGAAGAACCAATATTTCTGCCTTCCGCTTTTTTCAGGAATATACCCAACGTACTACCAGCCAAGTTTTTGCCGCGCGATCGCAATTTAGTTTAGGTGTAGATTGGTTTGGTGCCAATGTTAATGCAGATGAACCAGATAGCCGCTTTTTCTCTTGGCGAGGACAAGCGCAGTGGGTACGACAGTTAGCACCAGACACCCTATTTTTAGCGAGGGGCGATTTACAACTAGCAGCAGATTCCCTCGTACCGCTAGAGCAATTTGGTCTTGGTGGACAATTAAGTGTACGAGGCTATCGCCAAGATACATTGCTGACAGATAATGGAATGCTATTCTCAGCAGAATTTCGGTTACCGATTTTGCGTGCCCCAAAAATAGGGGGAGTACTACAGCTGACACCCTTCATTGATGTAGGTAAAGGTTGGAATGTTAAGGGTAGCGATCCCTCACCAAGTACTTTGGTAGGTACTGGTGTAGGGCTGCTATGGAAGCAAAACAATAACTTCTCAGCCCGTATAGATTGGGGTATTCCCTTGACATCTGTAGAAGGGGAAAAGCGTAGTCTCCAAGAAAATGGTTTGTATTTCTCAGTGCAATATTCGCCATTTTGATCAAAGCGAGATAAAACCTTTGAATATAGCGCTCGCTCATTTCTGGGTATGTGGACTTAATTTATTAAGTCAATTTGAACTGTGGGCTATCAAGAGCGTACTAAAAAAGGAAAACAACTTCTATGAAATTGGGCTGGCTAAAGAACATATTGCACAGTGGAATAGTTGTGGGTGCTACACTTGTCTGGAGTAGTTCTACCAACGCCCAAGTTGTACCGGATGGCACACTCAATACCACAGTCTCCGAAGGTAATAATAACTTTACCATCATCAACGGTACCCAGCAGGGAAATAATCTATTTCATAGCTTCAGCCAATTCTCTATACCTACAGGTAATTCTGCCCTATTTGACCATGAGATCAATGTGCAGAATATCTTCGCCCGTGTCACAGGTGGTAGTGTATCGAATATTAATGGCATAATCCAAGCCAACGGTAGCGCCAATTTGTTTTTGCTAAATCCTGCTGGTATTCTATTTGGGCCTAATGCTCAATTGAATATTGGGGGTTCGTTTGTGGGGACGACTGCTAATAGTATCGTATTTGCAGATGGCTCGAAATTTAGTGCAACTGATACTTCATCATCTCCCTTATTAACTATTAGCGTTCCCGTTGGCTTACAGCTTGGTAGTAATCCGGGTTCAATTACCATTCAAGGACTAGGAAACAATGCCCAGTTAAGTGAATCGCTACCGGTATCTGGGCTAAACCTCGGTACCAGCGGATTACAACTCCAATCTGGAAAAACCCTAGCATTAGTAGGTGGCAATATTGCTGTAAATGGCGGACTAATCTCTGCACCTGGGGGACAAATCGCATTGGGTAGTATCAATAACGCCAGCGTAGTTCTCAATTCTATCCCTCAAGGATTTACGCTGACTTATCCCAATACTGCGAGTTTTGGAAATATTGAGCTTTCCCAACGAGCTTTAGTCTCTACACACGATGTCACTGGGGGAGGTAGAGGAGCCATTCAAGTTCAGGGAAAACAGGTAAGCATCCAAGATGGTTCCTTGATATTAGTACAAAATCGCAGTAACCAAACTGCTGGTGATATTGCCATCAATGCTACAGAGTCTTTAAACATCATTGGCAAGTCTCCAGATTTTAAGAGTTCCAGTAGTTTAGTAAATGAAACTTTATCCTCTGGTGCGGCGGGACATGTTATTGTCACAACCCCACGATTGAATATCGATCGCGGTGGGTATATTTTAACCCGTACCTTTAGTGCAGGGTCGGCTGGCAACATTGTAGTTAATGCTGATGATATGCGGGTCAATGGTTTTGCATTTGGCGATCCTTCTGCTTTTCGAGCAGTGAGCCTGGTATCAGCCGTTTCCTTTGGTAATGGCAAGGGTGGAAATATTTCCATTTCGACTCAAAACCTATCTGTTTCCGCTGGAGGCAATATCGCCGCCAGACCCTATGGTGTTGGTAAGGGTGGCGATGTCAATGTGAAGGCAGATACGATTCAAGTGATAGGTGCGGGAGCGCCAACAGGTACCTATTTTAGTTTAATTTCTGCTGCTACATTTGGGCCTGGTGATGCAGGTAATTTGAAAATCGATACCCGCAAGCTGTCAGTTCAAAGTGGTGGTAGAGTATCGGCTTCTAGCATCATTTTAGGAAACGCTGGTTCCCTTACTATCAATGCCTCTGAATCAATTGATGTGAGTGGTGTAAAAGATGCAGAAAATCCCAGCTATATCGGTACAGCCGTGCTTCCTGTTGCTCTGTTTAGTAAAATTTCCCGTGCTAATGCAGGTAACACCACGATCAATGCCCCAACTTTTAACATTAGCAATGGTGCAAAAGTTTTTGTCGAAAACTTAGGCTCTGGTACAGCTGGTACTCTACAAATTAATGCCAATACTCTCAAACTCGACAATACGGCAAAAATCTCGGCATCTACAAAAGCTGGAGAAGGGGGTAATATTAATCTCCAACTCCGAGATTTATTACTCATGCGTCATGGTAGTTTGATGAGTGCAGAAGCAGGTGGTAGTGGCAATGGTGGCAATATTACGATCAATGCTCCTGTAGTTGTGGGTTTAGAAAATAGTGACATTATTGCTAATGCCGTCAAAGGACGGGGGGGTAATATTGAAATCACTACTCAAAGCATCTTTGGATTGAAGTACCGGAACCAACTCACTCAGGAAAATGATATTACTGCAAGTTCCCAATTTGGTGTGAGTGGTATTGTTCAAGTCAATACTGTCGGTGTTGATCCCAATTCTGGGTTAGTGGAATTACCAGCAAATGTTACTGACTCTTCGCAACAAATTGCTAGTGGCTGTTCTGCAAATCAAGGCAGTAGCTTTGTTGCCACGGGAAGAGGGGGAATACCGCAAAATCCTATAAAGGAAGTGATGAGCGATCGCACTTGGTCTGACACTCGCGATTTAAGTGCATTTCACCAGTCAGAGTCCGTACAAGCACAAGTACCTCAATCACCAGAAACACTTGTCCAAGCTACATCTTGGCATCGTAATGCACTGGGAAAAATTGAGTTGGTTGCAGACAAATCTCCCTTGCAGGTACAACCACCTTTAACCTGCGCTGCTGTAGCTGACAAATCATAAAAGTTACAAAAAATACTCGCTTGGGAAAAATAGATACAGAATCGAAAATTAGGAATCGGTGAATGAAATTAGCATTTGTTGGCTTTGCTGTTTTTGGTGTAGTCTGCATCTGTGCTGTTGACAACAATGTTGTTCACGCCCAAGTAACACCTGATCATACTCTCAACACTGTTGTGAATGGTAGTAATAATTACATCATAACCAATGGCACTCGTGTCGGCAACAATCTATTTCATAGCTTTAGCCAATTCTCTATCCCTACTGGTGATTCTGTTTTGTTCAACAATGCTACTAGTGTCGAAAACATCTTCGCCCGTGTCACAGGGGGGAACATATCAAATATAGATGGCACAATCAGCACCCAAGGTAGTGCCAATTTATTCTTACTCAATCCTGTGGGGATTTTGTTTGGAGCTAACGCTAAATTCAGCATCGGTGGTTCTTTTGTAGGGACAACTGCCGATAGCATCGTATTTGCGGATGGGTTGAAGTTTAGCACCACCAACACAACATCGCCAGCCTTATTAACTATGAGCGTCCCTGTGGGATTACAACTTGGCAGCAATGCAGGAACAATTACCGTTCAAGGAGATGGACACAATGGCCATGTTAGTACAATTTTTCAGGTATCTGGACTCAACATGGGATTAGAGCTACAATCTGGCAAAACCTTAGCATTAGTAGGTGGAAATATTGTCTTAGATGGCGGTTTAGTCTCTGTACCAGGAGGACAAATAGAACTGGGTAGCATCAGTAATGACAATGTGACGCTCAATTCCACTACTCAAGGATTCACCCTGAGTTATCCCAATACGGGAAGTTTTGGTAATATCACCCTGAGCAAATTAGCTTTGGTATCTACAGACGATATCAATATTGTCAATCAAGGAAATAGCGGAGCGATACACATTCAAGGGAAGCAGGTCAGCATCCGTGATGGTTCTTTGGTATTTGTTCAGAATCGTAGTAACCAAGCTGCTGGTAATATTGTTGTTAATGCTACAGAATCATTGAATATTATCGGTAAATCGCCTAATTTTAAAAGTTCTAGCAGTTTAGTCAATGACACTGTATCTTCTGCGGCAGCAGGAGATATCATCGTTAATACCCCGAAGTTAAATATTGATCAAGCTGGTTACATTATCAACCGCACATTTAGTAATGCTTTTGGGGGCAACATTATCATCAATAGCGACACAATAGATGTCAGTGGGTTTGCACCCAATGTCAATGAGTTTGCACCGAACGATTTTGCTCGTTTTGGATCTGTTAGCCAGATAACAGCTAGCTCTTTTAGCGCAGGACAGGGTGGAGATATTTCTATTACTACCCAAGATTTATCTGTTTCAGCCGGAGCCAACATAACAACTAGACTTCATTCTTCAGGTAAAGGCGGCAATGTTAATATCAAGGCAGATACAATTCAGGTATTAGGTGCAGATGCACCAAGAGGTCTGTACCATAGTGTAATTTCGGCTTCCTCATTCGGGACTGGAGATGCAGGAATTTTGAATATTGACACCCGTAAACTGTCTGTTCAAGGTGGTGGAAGAGTATCGACTTCGAGCTTAGTTTTAGGAAATGCAGGTTCACTGACTATCAATGCTTCAGAATCGATTGATGTGAGTGGTAGGAAACCTGGAGATTCTTCCAGTTTTATTGGTAGTGCGGTTATTCCGCTGGCTCCGTATGAAAAGATTTCCCGTGCTAATGCAGGTAACACTACAATTAACACACCCGCTGTTAACGTTTCTGATGATGCGATGATTCTTGTCAAAAATATTGGCTCTGGAGCAGCTGGTAATCTACTCATTAATGCCAATACTTTGACACTCAAAAATGGTGGAAACATTTTAGCCAATACAATATCAGGTAAAGGCGGTAACATCAATCTAAAACTGCGGGATGTATTATTGATGCGTCATGGTAGCTTGATAAATGCCGAAGCAGGTAGTAATGGCAATGGTGGGAATATTAATATTAACTCTCCCAATGTTATTGGTCTAGAAAATAGTGACATCATTGCCAATGCTGTACAAGGAAAAGGTGGCAATATTCAAATCACCACTCAGGGAATAATGGGTTTGGAGTACCGTAACCTTCTCAACCCTAGAGAAATTTTGAGTAATGACATTAGCGCTAGTTCCCAATTCAGTGTCAGTGGTACAGTCCAAATTAATAATGTTGGTGTTGACCCGAATTCCGCTTTAGTGGAATTACCAGAGAATGTAAGCGATGCATCCCAACAAATAGCTAGCGGCTGTTCTAATACTAATAGTAGTAGTTTCGTGGCAACAGGAAGGGGTGGTGTACCGCAAAATCCTCTGCAAGAAGTGAGGAGCGATCGCACTTGGTCTGATATCCGCAATATCTCTGCATACCGTCAAAATAAACTAGTTACAACCTTCATCTCCAAATCACCAACAACCCTCATCCAAGCAACAGGATGGCGACGTAATGCTCAAGGAAAAATTGAGTTAGTTGTGGATAATTCTTCTACCCAGGTGCAAACATCTTTAACTTGTGCTGCTGTTCCCAAGGATTTATAGTACGAAATCAAAACTCTTCATCTGTCACAAAAATACCTTGATTGGGAACTCTAATACTATCTATTCAAGAGATTATTAATATATATTATGAGCGCGATCGCCAATTGGGGAGCATTAACCATTGGGTTTTTAACTTCCAGCTTAGTATTACCAGCCTATTCTCAGGTGGTATCAGATGGAACTATTAATACTACTGTCAACTCAATTAACAATAATTTTACCATTCTTAATGGTATCAATAAAGGTGATAATTTATTTCACAGCTTCAGTAATTTTTCTGTGCCGACAGGTGGCTCGGCAACTTTTGATTTAAAAAACACACCTGATATCACGACTATATTTAGTCGGGTAACTGGTGGAAATATTTCTCGTATTGATGGGTTAATTCAAACTCTTCATAGTAATAATCCAGTGAGTTTATTTTTGATGAATCCCAATGGGATTGTATTTGGACAAAATGCCAGCTTGAATATTAGTGGTTCATTTGTCGGGACGACAGCAAATAGAATTAAATTTGCCGATGGGATGGAATTTAGTGCTGTAAATGCTTCTAAACCACCACTGCTAACAATGAGTGTTCCCCTTGGATTACAGATGGGACAAAATTCAGGGGCGATTGGTCTGCAAGGGAGTGGACATAACATCACCGCCGGATTTTTTGCTCCTGCTGATCGCAGCCAAAATCCCATCGGATTACAAGTTAGGGCGGGAAATACTTTAGCATTGATTGGCTCAGGTGTGAACTTCTCTGGCGGTGTTGTCACCACGAAGGGAGGAGGACATCTGGAAGTAGGGAGTGTTAGTGATGGGTTAGTTAAACTTAACTTCACTACAGCAGGGTTGGTTGGTGATTATTCAGCAGTCAATAACTTTAACGATATTCATTTGGCGCAACAATCTTTGTTAGATGCAAGCGGTAGCGGTGGCTCAATCCAATTACAAGGACGGAATATGAGCTTGACAGAAGGTTCTGCTGTTTTGCTGCAAAACTTTGGCATCCAACAACCATCTTATGGAATTACCGTCAAAGCCACTGGGGCTGTTAGTCTCACCGGAAATACATCCGATGGCAAATTAAACAGTTTTATCCAAATAGACAACTTAGGCATTACACCATCTGGGGATATTAATCTTTCTGCGGAACAGTTAGTACTGAAAGATGGAGCAAACATCCATAACTGGACGTTTACACCAATAGATGGCGGCAATATTACAGCAAATGTTAAAAGTATGATTGATGTTGATGGCTTTGTCCCCACAAATCCTATTGTTTCAACCTCAATCACTTCCATTACATTAAACTCTGGCAAAGCAGGTGATATGAACCTCTCAGCTAGTAACTTGAGAGTTTTGAATAGTGGTAGTGTTAGTACTTTATCCGCAGGCTCAGGACAGGCTGGAATTTTACGATTTGATATTGCAGATTTGCTGGAAATTGCTGGTAATAACCCCTTTACAACATTGTCAAGTGCAGTAATTTCATCGGCTAGCAACACAGGAGATTCTGGTACCACTATCATCAATACATCTAGATTATTGATTCGAGACAGTGGCATACTGGGTTCTAGCACGGTGGCTTCAGGTGCAGCAGGTAATGTCATAGTTAATGCTTCGGAATCTGTAGAGGTTAGAGGTAGAGCATCTGGCTCAATTCTTCCTGCTCGTATTGCCTCAAGTGCCGAAATCCTCGATCCAGTCACTCAAGCTGCGCTTAAACTTCCTGCCATTCCCACAGGTAAAGCTGGTTCTCTTACCATTAATACCCCAATATTAAGTGTCACAGATGGGGCATTTGTTACTGTCAAAAATGATGGGCCTAACAGTGCAGGAGACTTGCAGATTAATACCAACTCAATTTTTCTCAACAATCAAGGTAGCATCAGCGCAACAACGACTTCTGGCAATGGTGGAGATGTCAAATTAAACTTACAAGATTACTTATTGATGCGCCGTAATAGCCAGATTTCCGCTATGGCTAGGGGTCAAGGCAATGGTGGTAACTTGGCAATTAAATCACCAATAATAATGGGATTAGAAAACAGTGATATCATTGCCAATGCTGTGCAAGGAAAAGGTGGCAATATTGCCATCACTACTCAAGGTATTCTTGGTTTAGTATTCCGCAATACTCTTACCCCCAGAGAAGACCTGACCAACGATATTACAGCCAGTTCCCAATTCAATGTTAGTGGCACAGTGAATATTAATAACGTCGGTGTTGACCCTAATTCTGGCTTAGTAGAACTACCTGTAAATCTCACCGACCCCTCCCAAAAAATTGCCGCAGGGTGTGCAGAAAGCAGTGGTAGTAGTTTTGTCGTCACAGGAAGAGGTGGTGTAGCGCAAAATCCTAATCAAGAAGTGAGGAGCGATCGCACTTGGTCTGATACCCGAGATATCTCTGCATTTCACAACACAAAACCACTACAAGCCCAAAGTTCCCAACCTCCTAAGGCTCTTGTACAAGCAACTTCTTGGCATCGTCGTGCTGATGGCAAAATCGACATAGTTGCCCCTCAAACTGCTAATATACAAACATCTTTAACCTGTGCTGCGGTTCCTGATAGTCAATTTCCTAACTTTTAGGAATTGGTCACAAAGATATTGCCTAGACAATACCTTCCTTAGACATCACATTAGAGAACGGATAAGACATACTTATTTAGTTATTGAGTAAGAAATGTTACTAGTACGTATAGAATGGGAATCCTCATACTATACGCTTAAAAAAGTATTAACGCTATGAGGCAGATTCTATATCAAGTGACAAGTGGGTTACTAACTTGCGGAGTTTTACTGCCTGTGAATGCTCAAGTAATATCTGATTTTACTACTAACACTATTGTCAATCAAAGCGGCAATGATTTTACTATTCTCAATGGTATTGAAAAGGGTAATAATTTATTTCACAGTTTTAGTAATTTCTCAGTGACTACAGGTGGTTCGGCAAAATTTGATTTAACTAATACACCAAATATTACAAGTATATTTAGTCGGGTTACGGGTGGAAATGTTTCTCAGATTGATGGGTTAATTCAAACAGTAAATAGTAATAATCCTGTAAGTCTATTTTTGATGAATCCCAATGGGATTGTATTTGGTAAAAATGCGGCTTTAAATATCGGCGGGTCATTTGTGGGGACAACAGCAAATGGTATTAAGTTTGCTGATGGGGTAGAGTTTAGTGCTGTGAATGCTTCTAGCCCACCTTTGTTAACAATGAGCGTACCTGTAGGTTTACAGATGGGACAAAATCCTGGTAGCATCACAGTTCAGGGAAATCAAAACCAGTTGACAGATAGTACTGGCTTTGGTACAGCTAACGCGAGCAAAAGTCCCGTCGGATTACAAGTTGGAGAAAATCATACACTGGCATTGATTGGTGGTGGTATAAACTTCTATGGTGGTGTTGCTTCCACCAAGAGTAGCGGACATCTAGAAATTGGTAGTGTAAGCACTGGGCTAGTTGGACTGAATCCTACTTCTACGGGTTGGGTGCCAGATTACTCCACAGTATTGAAATTAGACGATGTTCATCTGGCAGAACAATCACTGCTCAATGCTACTGGTTACAATGGCTCAATCAAAATCCAAGGACAAAACATCAGCTTAACTGAGGGTTCTGCTGTTTTGCTCCAAAACTTGGGAATACAAGAGTCTGGGGGAATTACGGTCAATGCCACAGGTTCCCTCAACTTAATGGGGAACACAGCCAATGGTGAATTAGGAAGTTTCCTCCAAATCAACAATTTCGGCACAGGTAAAGTAGGAGATATTTCTATCTCAGCTGCCCAGCTATCCCTCCAGGATGGGGCAAGAATTGTCACTAGAACCCGGACTCAAACAGCTGGTGGAAACATTATCACGAATGTGGGTGGCACAACCGATATCAGAGGCTTTAACAGTGCTAATCCAGCCGTTTATACTGCGATTATCACATTTTCATTAAATAGCGGCAATGCCGGGAACATAACGGTATCCACGGATAATCTCAGGATTCTGGATTCTGGTGCAATTAGTTCTGTGGCTGTTAACTCTGGAGAGACTGGCAAAATACAAGTTAATGCAGCAAATCTCATTAAAATTGCGGGTTACAATCCTCTGGCATTTTCAGAAAGTTCGCTATCTACGTTTACTCAGGGTTCTGGTAATGCTAATAGCACAGTCATCAACACATCTAAATTAGTGATTCAAGGCGGTGCATCTCTGGGGTCTTCTACCTTAGCAACAGGTTCAGCAGGTAGTGTAGAAATTAAAGCTTCAGAGTCTATATATGTTGAGGGTCGTGCTACTCAGGGTAATGCTGCTGGGACAGTCTCTCGTGTCTTTTCCAACGCTGAGATTCTCAGTCCAGCTATTCAAGCTGCATTTGAACTACCAGCCATTCCTACTGGCAATTCAGGTTCTGTAATAATTAACACACCATCATTACGCCTCATAGATGGAGGGGTAGTTAGCGTCACAAATGATGGCCCTGGCAAAGGCGGAGATGTGCGAATTAATGCCAACTCGATTTTTATAGACAATCAAGGTAGTATCAGCGCATCAACAGCTTCTGGTAATGGTGGAGATGTCAGATTAGACTTGCAAGATGATTTATTGATGCGTCACAATAGTGCCATTTCCGCTACTGCTGTGGGCTATGGAAATGGTGGTAATTTGTCAATTAACTCACCTGTGATTGTTGGTTTAGAAAACAGCGACATCATTGCCAATGCAGTTCAAGGTCGAGGTGGCAATATTAACATCACTACTCAAGGTATTTTCGGTCTTCAATATCGTCCTCAACTAACAATAGAAAACGACATCACTGCCAGTTCCCAATTTGGTGTTAACGGTACAGTTGATATTAACAATTTTGGTGTTGATCCCAATTCTGGTTTAGTAAAACTACCTGCAAATGTCACTGACCCATCACAGCAAATTGCTACAGGTTGTCGTGGTAATAGTACTAGTAGTTTTGTCGCCACGGGAAGGGGTGGTGTACCGCAAAATCCTCTGCAAGAAGTGATGAGCGATCGCACTTGGTCTGATACCCGAGATATCTCTGCATTCAGACAAACACAAGCTTTACAAGCTCAAATTTCCCAACCTCCCAAGGTTCTTGTGCAAGCTACATCTTGGCATCTTAACGCAATCGGCAAAATTGAGCTAGTCGCAGCACCATCTCCTGCCAATATACAACCACAATTAACTTGTGCTGCACTTCCCCAGAATTAATTTCCAAAAAACAGAACTTACCAGTATCGGCAACACTTCAATTACA
Organism: Nostoc linckia FACHB-104; assembly: GCF_014696615.1. Taxonomy (GTDB): domain Bacteria; phylum Cyanobacteriota; class Cyanobacteriia; order Cyanobacteriales; family Nostocaceae; genus Aulosira; species Aulosira linckia_A. The sequence continues at coordinate 85,390 of NZ_JACJQJ010000008.1, forward strand.
TAAGTTACCCAATCTGTTGAGCAAGAAAGGATTTAGGGAATATTAAAGTAGGTATAAGCGGAAAATAGAAGATGCGATCGCTTTCTGATAACTTAGGTTGGATTTATCGCATATTAGCAAGTTTGATAGTGCTACCACTAGGGATTATCTTTCTTGAGAACATCTGTGTGAATGCTCAGGTGACTTCAGATAATAGCCTCAATACCACTATCTCTGGAAACGGCCTGAACTTCATAATCGATAATGGTACAACCACAGGCAATAATTTATTTCACAGCTTCAGTCAATTCTCCATACCTACGGGAGGTTCTGTTCTATTCAACAATGCCAACACTATCCAGAATATTTTTGCGCGAGTTACCGGAGGTAGTGCATCAAGTATTGATGGTTGGATTCGTGCAAATGGTGCTGCTAACCTGTTTTTGCTCAACCCTGCAGGGATTGTATTTGGCCCCAATGCTCAGTTGAATATTGGAGGTTCTTTTGTTGCCAGCACTGCTAACAATGTGATTTTTGTTGATGGTACAAAGTTTAATACTACCGATACAACTTCACCACCTTTGTTGACCATGAGTGTACCTGTAGGGTTACAGTTGGGGACTAATGCTGGCCAAATTACTGTGCAAGGGCCAGCTGCATCCGACCCATTATTAAGAACGCCCACACTGTCTTTGAATGCGAATCAGACTTTAGCCTTGGTAGGTAGTCAGATCAATGTGGATAGTGCCAATATCTCTGCCTCCGATGGGCAGATTGAGTTATGGGCAGTAAAAAATGCTCAGGTGGCAATTAACAACCAAACACCTTGGGAAATAACGAGTTCTGCGGCTACTGCAAACTGGGGGACAATTACAATCCAGCAAGTTTCCTTAATCGATGCAAGTGGAATTAACGGAGGAGCAATTAATATCCGCGGACGCGGGTTGACTGTGCAGGATGGATCAAATATTAGTTCTACTACCTTTGCTGGTCAAGGTAAGGGCATTACTATTAGCACAACAGATTTTGTCAATCTTTTAGGCACTTCTGATCCCAGTCAACCATCATTTCCTGGTATCAAAACTTCTGTAGGCAATACATTTGGAGTATTGGCGCTTCCGGGGCCAATAGCAACAGGACGAGCAGGCGATATCACTATTGAAACCAGACGCTTGGGGTTAGCCAATGGTAGCTGGCTCCAATCCGCAACTTCTGGCGATAACTCTAGAACCGGAGATGTGACTGTTCGTGCTGCTGATGTAGATCTAGTAGGATATGAAAATTTCAGTGGATATATTGTAGATACGATTGGCAGTTTAATTGTCGCTGGGAGCAACAATCAGAGTGGACAAGTTACTGTTGATGCTCAACGGATTCGCTTACTCAATGGTAGCCGTATCAGTAGCAGCATTTTAGGCGGGAATGGTGAAGCAGGAAAAGTTTCTATTCGAGCTGAGGAGAGTTTGGAGATTCGAGGAGTTAGTTTTTATGATAGCACTTACGGTGGAGGTATATCCAGTGCTGTTCTCAGTTCGATGGAAGCTGGTACCACAGGTCAAGGAGGGCACATTGAGATTGATACAGGTAGTTTGATTGTGTCTAGTGGTGGGGCGATTACTAGTGAGATAGCAGGTTCTAAAGCATTCTTTGGACTACAAATACCAGGGGCAAATGGTACAGCTGGGAGCATTAATATTCGAGCTAAGGATATACAAGTTAGCGATCCGGTAATTGATGGATATAGTCAAAGTATTACGGGTATTACAGCTTCTATAGGCAATGGTGCTGTTGGTTCAGGTGGAACGATTAACTTGACGGCAGACAGTTTACGTGTGTTTAACGGTGGACAAATCACCTCATCTAGCCAAGGTCAAGGCACTGCGGGCAATATCAATCTACAGGTAAAAAACATTGATGTGCAAGGTGTCTCCCCAACTTTAGTTAGAGAGCAATATCTCAAGAGTACAATTACGGCATCCTCAACCACAAACTTTGCTGCTGGGTCAGTGAATATTACAACTGACAGTTTAAATATTCGCGATCGCGCAGAAATTACAGTCAGCAATTCTGGCACTGGAGATGCTGGTAACCTCAATATTAACGCCCGTAATCTTTTGCTAGATAATGGAGCTAACCTGCAAGCCGAAGTTAATGGTGGTAATTATGGTAACATTAGCCTCTTAGCAAGTGATGCATTGTTATTGCGGCACGGCAGCAATATTATTACCGATGCTCATGGTGGTTCTACAGGGGGCAACATTAATATTAATGCTGGGTCGATTGTCGCTGTACCTATAGAAAATAGCGATATTTCGGCTAATGCTGTACTAGGAAGTGGTGGCAACATCCAAATCACTACTCAAGGTATTTTTGGGTTGCAATTTCAAAACCAACTTACACCCAATAGCGACATTACCGCCAGTTCGCAATTTGGGCTCAGTGGAACTGTAGAAGTGAATACTGTTGGTGTTGATCCCAATTCTGGTTTAGTAAAACTACCTGCAAATGTCACTGACCCATCACAGCAAATTGCTACAGGTTGTCGTGGTAATAGTACTAGTAGTTTTGTCGCCACGGGAAGGGGTGGTGTACCGCAAAATCCTCTGCAAGAAGTGATGAGCGATCGCACTTGGTCTGATACTCGTGATATCTCTGCATTCCACAACACACAATCAGCACAAGACCAAATACCCCAATCTGCAAAACTGCTTCTCCAAGCCACGTCTTGGCATCGTCGTGCTGATGGCAAAATTGAGTTAGTTGCGGCTCAAACTGCCCATTTACAACCATCTTTAACCTGTGCTGCTGTTCCTGATGGTCAGTTCCCCAGTTTTTAAATCTGATCAATTAGGAATTGTCAAACAGAAATTGCGTAAGCGTAGACCGTCTTAGACATCGCCTCAGACCAAGTATCATTTCTTGTCTGGCTTAAGACTGATGATTAAGGCTGCAGAGGAGAGAATTTCTAGGTTTCAACACAGATGCACGCCCATCATCATTGATCGCTAGAGATAAGGTATAAAACATATTTCGTCAATAAATGTTATACCAATTCAAATAATGTTTGCGACACATCAATATATTCTAGAGGGCACGGCACGCCGTGCCCCTACAATCTGTCGCATTCTTTTTTCAAATTGGTATTACTAGTACAGCTATGGTGGGAATACTGAGACTAGGAGTTTAAACTAGTATTAGCACCATGAAAGCGATTACTTATCTTGCAACCTTCACCACTGGGTTATTGACTGCAGGTTCACTATTCCCAGCCATAGCTCAAGTGACATCTGATGGTAGTACTAACACTCTTGTTAACTCCAATGGCAATGATTTTCATATTCTCAATGGTCTAGAAAAAGGTAATAATTTATTTCATAGCTTCAGCCAGTTTTCTATTCCCACTAATGGTTCTGTATTCTTTAACAATGCTGCCAATATCGAAAATATTTTTAGTCGTGTGACTGGTGGTGATGTTTCCAATATTGATGGGTTAATTAAAACCAACGGTAGCGCCAATCTATTCTTGCTCAATCCCAGTGGAATTATTTTTAGGCCCAATGCCAGATTGAATATTGGTGGTTCCTTTGTTGGTACTACCGCCGAAAGTATCAAATTTGCTGATGGTACTGAGTTTAGTGCTATTAATACAAATGCTACAACATTATTGACTATGAGTGTGCCAATTGGCTTGCAAATGGGCAGCAATTCCAGCTCAATTAACATTTATGGGGCAAAATTAGCAATTCCAGCGAGAAATACATTTGCAATTGTGGGAAATAACTTAACTTTTGATAAGAGTACAATTACCGCTACCGATGGAAGAGTTGAATTAGGGAGCGTTGCAGGAAACAATATTGTGGGAATATCTGCAAACACTGCTGGATTCAGCTTAGATTTCAATGCTGTGACTCAGTTCCAAAATATGAAATTTAGTAACGCAGCTATAGTTGATACAAGTGGAAACCAAGGTGGTGCGATCGCTCTCCAAGGGCAAAAAATTACCCTATCTGGCTCTTCAACTATCACTTCCCACACTTTAGGTACAGGCTCAGGACAAGGTATTCTCGTCAAAGCCTCCGATTCCCTGGAACTCATTGGTCAGCCAGCCCTTTCTAACACTACGATTGCCGCTTACTCCCAACCAAAAGCTAGGGGACGAGGTGGTGATGTGACAATTGAAACATCCAATCTCAATGTTTTAAATGGCGCACAAATTAACACCCGTGCTTATGGAATTGGAGATTCGGGTAATATTACAGTCAAGGCTACAACTGTCAATGTGATTGGGGAAGCAATCTATACCCCTACAAAACAGCGATTTAGTGTGAGTACTCTAGCATCTAATACGATGAATGGTTCCCAAGGTCGGGGTGGGAATGTCACGCTCAATGCTAGACAAGTCAACATTCGGGATGGGGCAGAATTGCGATCTACCGCTAGAGGAACGGGTGATGGCGGGAATATTATAGTCACAGCCAAGAACTTAAGTGTGACAGGTGAAACTGCAACAGATGAACCTGCATTTTTGACAGGGATGAGTACCAGCATCCGTGAAAATGCAACAGGCAGAGGTGGAGATATCATTCTCAATGTCGATAAACTAGAGGTCTTGAATGGCCCCGGTATTCGGACTGGTACTTATGGTGAAGGAACATCGGGTGATATTATTGTTAATGCTGATGAGGTAACTTTGGGTGGCAGTTCCTCAACTGGAGTTGCAACCAGATTTTTTGCATCAACAAACGGTAACTACGATTTCTCTACTGAAAAACTGATTAGTCTAGGTCAGGGGCAGGGTGGCAACATTACTTTTAATGTTGGTAAACTCAACTTACTTGATGGAGGACGAATTTCCACCTCAACTGAGACTTATGGTAAAGCCGGAAATATTGCTATTCAAGCCAATTCCATCAATATTGCAGGTGTCAGTCAAGTACCGAGTGGGCAACTGCTTTACTCTTTGGATGCTACTGGGCCGAGTGGGTTGTATGCTTCTTCTACGGGCCCTGGTACTGCGGGTTCTGTACATCTGACCACGGAGAATTTGAGTATTAGCGATCGCGCCGAAATTGTAGTTAGCGGTAAAGGCACAGGAAATGCCGGTAATATGCTCATTCAGGCTAATTATCTAAAATTGGCTCAAGCTAGCAAACTTCGTTCTGAAGCCAATGCAGGTGAAGGAGGTAATATTGACCTAAAACTGCATGATTTCTTACTAATGCGTAATGGCAGTTTCATCAGCGCAGAGGCAGGTGGTAATGGTGGAAATATTACGATTAACGCCCCCAATATTGTCGGTTTAGAAAACAGCGACATTATTGCTAATGCAGTCCAAGGAAGGGGCGGTAATATTCACATTGCAACTCAGGGAATCATTGGATTGAAGTATGACAATCTTCTCAATCCTAGAGAAGTTTTGACAAATGATATTACCGCTAGTTCCCAATTCAATATCAATGGCACTGTGCAAATCACTAATATTGGTGTCGATCCAAATTCTGGGTTAGTAGAATTATCAGACAATCTCACTGACCCATCTCAGCAAATTACTAGTGGTTGTTCTAATAATACTGGTAGTAGCTTTGTTGCCACCGCAAGGGGTGGAATACCACAAAATCCCATGCAGGAAGTGAGGAGCGATCGCACTTGGTCTGATACTCGTGATATCTCTGCATTCCATAAAACACAGCCAGCACAAGACCAAATACCCCAACCGTCAAAGCCTCTTGTCCAAGCTACATCTTGGCATCGTAACGCAATCGGCAAAATTGAGCTAGTCGCAGCACCATCTCCTGCCAATATACAACCACAATTAACTTGTGCAGCGCTTCCTCAAAGTTAATTTAGCCCAGCCAACTCTTTTCGCATTCCAAACAATTTAGCGAGTGTTAATGTTCAGCAGCATGGTATTTAGGGAATATTAACTTATCTGTGTATAAAAGGAGACTCAAAAGTGCGATCGCTTTTTGTTGGCTTAGCTTTACTTAATCGCATATTGACAAGTTTCATACTGCTGCCATTAGCAATCATGTTGATAGATGATAGATTTGCGAATGCTCAGGTAACTTCAGATGGTACTACCAATACCATTGTTAACCTCAATGGTAATGATTTCACTATTATTAATGGTAGCGAAAAAGGTAATAATTTATTTCATAGCTTTAGTAATTTTTCTCTACCTACAGGTACTTCTGCAACTTTTGATTTAGTAAATACACCTAATATTAAAACTATATTTAGTCGGGTAACTGGGGGCAATATTTCTCAGATTGACGGGGCGATTAGTACACTTCATAGTAATAACCCCGTAAGTTTATTTTTAATGAATCCTGCGGGAATTATCTTTGGTAAAGATGCCACTTTAAATATTGGCGGTTCATTTATTGCTACAACAGCTAATAGTATAAAATTTCCTGATGGGGCTGAATTTAGCGCCGTGAATACCCAAGTTACACCATTATTCAGCATGAATGTTCCTATTGGGCTGCAAATGGGTAAACAGCCTGGATCTATACAAGTCCAAGGTAATGGACATGGCATAAGCATTAATAATGTTCTCGCTCCTGTAGTTCACAATCCTAGCTCAACAATGTTGCAAGTACAGCCAGGAAAAACTCTAGCTTTGATAGGTGGAAATCTGAGTTTGAATGGTGCAACTCTCATGGCTAAAACTGGGCATATAGAGTTAGGTAGTTTGGCAGATGCAGGTTTAGTTTCTTTAGCACCAACTACTCAGGGGTATACATTTGAGTATGGTAACGGACAAAGTTTTAGTGATATTCAACTAATACAAAAATCGCTATTAGAAGTTAGTGGAGTAAATGCAGGTTCAATTCAGCTTCAAGGGCGTAAGATTGAATTTACTGATGGTTCGCTATTGCTATCAACAAATCTGGGCAATCTCCCCAGTGGAAATATTAACTTGCAAGCATCAGAAGTAATCAATTTTATTGGCACAACATCCGATGGAAAAATTCGGAGTTGGATTCGTAGTGAAGCTTTGGGAAAAGGGAATGGAGCGAATATCCAAATTATGACTCCCCATTTAGCACTCCTGCAAGGTGCAGGGATAAATAATATAACTTATGGAGTTGCTGACAGTGGCAATCTTCAGATTCAAGCAGCAAATATAGAAATCTCAGGCTTCTCACCTCTGAATACTGCTGGCGTATCCACCATGACCACTAGCACATACAGTACGGGGAAAGCTGGCGATATCTCTATTGATGGTGATACTTTACTAATATCTGATGGGAGCTCATTATCATCAGTAACTTTTGGTAAAGGTTCTAGTGGCGGGGTAAGAATTAGTAATCAAAATACCACAGTCATCGGAGAAAATCCTTTTGGAGTTTATAGCAATATTAGTACCACTACGTTTGCCTTGGGAAACGCCAAAGATTTGACACTTAATACTGGTACCTTACAAATTCTAGATGGAGGTGCAATCGGTTCATCCGCATTTTTTGTTGGTAATGGGGGAAATGTCAATATCACTGCTAGCGAAGCGATCGCCATTAGTGGTAAAAGTCCTAACAATAACAGTAGTATTAACTCTGCTGTAAGTTTTGTAAGCCCACAGCTACGGCAATTATTTGGTTTGCCGAATATACTAACAGCCAATGCAGGTACACTCAGCATTACTACACCAAACTTGATGCTGACAAATGGTGGTACAGTGAGCGTGACTAGCCAAGGTGCTGGCAATGGTGGCAATCTCAATATTACTGCAGATAACATTCAATTAAAAAATCACAGCTTAATTCAGGCACAAACCGAATCTGGTAATGGTGGTGACATCAGCTTGCAAGTAGGCAAATTTGTTCTCATGCGCGATCGCAGTCATATTACTGCCACAGCTGGTGGTTCCGGTAATGGAGGGAATATCAACATTAATGCACCTACTATTACTGCATGGCAAAACAGCGACATTATTGCCAATGCGGTGCTTGGAACTGGGGGAAATATCCAAATTGGCACTCAAGCTATTTTAGGATTAGAATTCCGTCCCCAACTCACTGATGATAGTGATATTACCGCCTCCTCGCAATTTGGGGTTAGTGGTACAGTTGAAATTCACAATATCGGTATCGATCCCAACTCAGGCTTAATACAATTGCCAACTAATGTCACCGATCCATCCCAGCAAATAGCTAGTGGTTGTGCTGATGCTAATGGCAGTAGTTTTGTAGCTACAGGAAGAGGTGGTGTACCACAAAATCCTCTGCAAGAAGTGAGGAGCGATCGCACTTGGTCTGATGTTCGCGATATCTCTGCGTTCCACAACACACAACCAGTACAAGCCCAAATACCTCAATCTCCAGAAGTTCTTGTCCAAGCTACATCTTGGCGACGTAATGCACTAGGCAAAATTGAGTTAATTGCCGCTAAATCTTCTGTACAGGTACAACCACCTTTAACCTGTGCTGCTGTAGCCAAAAAATCATGAAAGTTACAAAATTTACTCTATTGGGAAAAATAGATGCAACATAAAAAATCAGGAATCTGTGAATGAAATTAACATTTGTTGGGTTTGCTGTTCTGAATGCAATCTGCATCTGTGCTGTTGACAAAAATATTGTTCACGCACAAATAACCCCCGATAACACCCTGGACACTGTTGTCAATGGTAGTAGTAATTACACAATCACCAACGGCGCTCGTGTCGGCAACAATTTATTTCATAGCTTTAGCCAATTCTCTATCCCTACAGGTGGTTCTGCATCATTTAATAATCTTACTGATATTCAAAATATTTTTAGTCGAGTGACTGGTGGTAATATTTCCAACATTGATGGCATCATCAGTACCAATGGTAATGCCAACTTATTCTTACTCAACCCCGCCGGAATTATTTTTGGGCCAAATGCTAGCTTAAATGTTGGTGGTTCCTTCATCGCAACTACAGCTAATAGTATTAAGTTCACTGATGGGACAGAATTTAGTGCCGTGCAAAGTGCGGGTAAACCTTTGCTGACAATGAGTGTACCTGTGGGTTTGCAAATGCGGCAGAATTCGGGGGGAATTACGGTCGAGGGTTTGGGACATGGCCTCATAACTGGGTCTTTTACACCTCTAGATCGCAGTCAAAATCCCACAGGGCTACAAGTTAAGGCAGGCAATACCGTCGCACTGATTGGCAACCAAGTCAACTTCTCAGGTGGGATTATGACAGTCAACGGAGGTGGACATCTAGAAATAGGAAGTGTTCAACAGGGGGAAGTCGGACTCAATGCCACACTTAGGGGATGGGTGGGAAACTACTCCCAGATTCAGCAATTCAATGATGTCCATCTAGCCCAAAAATCCCTGCTAGATACCAGTGGTAACAATGGTTCAATTCAAGTACAAGGAAAAAATATCAGCTTGAGTGAAGGCTCTACTTTGCTGCTGCAAAACCTGGGAGCGCAATCACAAGGAATTACTGTCCACGCCACCGAGTCTTTGAATTTAACAGGCAACGCCCCTCAACAAGGATTGAGCAGTGCAATCAGAATCGAAAACTTAGGAATAGGTTCATCAGGAGATGTTGTGGTTTTTGCTAATCAACTCTCCATGCAGGATGGTGCCAGGATTAATAATCTTAATTTCACTACAGCAATCGGCGGAAATATTAAGGTTGATGTTGAAGATTTAATTGATATCAATGGTTTTATCTTTGCTGTCCCATCAGAAACCTCCGTTATCGGAACAGTTGCCACTAACTCTGGTAAAGCTGGTGATATTAATATCTCGTCGGGCAACCTCAGACTTACCAGTGGGGGAAATGTTAATTCTGTAACTGCGGGTTCTGGGGAGAGCGGAGCGATATTGATCAATACCACAGGACTGATCGAAGTTACTGGAAACAATCCATTAGTCTTAGCACCTAGCGGTATCTCTTCTACAACTTTTAGCACGGGCAATGCCAATAGTATATTGGTTAACACATCCAGATTAATCGCTAGTGACGGAGGAAGTCTGGGATCTGGCACTTTGAATCGGGGTTTAGCGGGGAATGTGACGATTAATGCGTCAGAGTTTGTAGAGGTGAGAGGTAAAGCACCTGGATCAATTAGAGCCAGTAACATTGCTTCCTCGTCTGAGATTCTTGACCCAATTTTGCAAGCCACTTTTAAACTACCGCCCATTCCTAGTGGTGATGCTGGTGCTTTAACAATTAATACCCCATCATTACGGGTTACTAATGGTGCATTCGTGAGTGTGAAGAATGATGGCCCAGGCAAAGCAGGAGATTTACAAATTAACGCTAATTCCTTGTTGCTCAGCAACCAAGGTAATATCAGTGCATCCACTGCTTCGGGCAATGGCGGAGATGTCAGATTAAACTTGCAAGAGTATCTGTTGATGCGTCACGATAGCCTGATTTCAGCCACTGCTTTAGGTAAAGGTAATGGTGGTAACTTGTCAATTAACTCACCAGTCATAGTCGGATTAGAAAATAGCGACATCATTGCCAATGCTGTTCAAGGTCGTGGTGGTAATATTGATATTACTACTCAAGGTATTTTTGGACTAAAATATCGCAACCAATTGACAAGCGAAAGCGATATTACAGCTAGTTCTCAATTTGGAGTGAATGGTACAGTTAATATTAATAATTTTGGTGTTGACCCCAATTCTAGTTTAATCGAATTACCAGCAAATGTGACTGATTCATCACAACAAATTGCTAGTGGTTGTGCTGATACTAATGGTAGTAGTTTTATCGCTACAGGAAGGGGTGGTTTGCCGCAAAATCCTCTGCAAGAAGTGAGGAGCGATCGCACTTGGTCTGATACCCGAGATATCTCTGCGTTCCACAGCACACAACCAGTACAAGCCCAAATACCTCAATCTCCAGAAGTTCTTGTCCAAGCTACATTTTGGCGACGTAATGCACTAGGCAAAATTGAGTTAATTGCCGCTAAATCTCCGTTGCAGGTACAACCACCTTTAACCTGTGCTGCTGTAGCCAAAAAATCATGAAAGTTACAAAATTTACTCTATTGGGAAAAATAGATGCAACATAAAAAATCAGGAATCTGTGAATGAAATTAACATTTGTTGGGTTTGCTGTTTTGAATGCAATCTGCATCTGTGCTGTTGACAAAAATATTGTTCACGCACAAATAACCCCCGATAACACCCTGGGTACTGTTGTCAATGGTAGTAGTAATTACACCATCACCAACGGCGCTCGTGTCGGCAACAATTTATTTCATAGCTTTAGCCAATTTTCTATCCCTACAGGTGGTTCTGCATCATTTGATAATCCTACTGATATTCAAAATATTTTTAGTCGAGTGACTGGTGGTAATATTTCCAACATTGATGGCATCATTAGTACCAATGGTAATGCCAACTTATTCTTACTCAACCCCGCCGGAATTATCTTTGGCAAAAATGCCAGCTTAAATATTGGTGGTTCCTTCATCGCAACTACAGCTAATAGTATTAAGTTCACCGATGGGATAGAATTTAGTGCCGTGCAAAGTGCGGGTAAACCTTTGCTGACAATGAGTGTACCTGTGGGTTTGCAAATGGGTCAAAATTCGGGGGGGATTACTGTTGAGGGTTTAGGACATCGGATCACAGGTCAGATCTTTACACCTTTAGATCGCACTCAGAATCCTACAGGTTTACAAGTTAAGGCAGGCAATACCTTAGCACTGATCGGTAATGATGTGAATTTATCAGGTGGGATTGTGGCAATTACAGGAGGTGGAGATCTAGAAGTAGGGAGCGTACAACAGGGGTTAGTGGGACTTAATCCCAGTTTGACAGGATGGAAAGGCGATTATTCCCAAGTTGAGAAATTTAATGATATCCATCTAGCTCAACAATCTCTGCTAGATGCTAGTGGTAGCAATGGCTCAATTCAAATCCAAGGGAAAAACATCAACTTAAGCGAAGGCTCGGCTGTTGTGCTGCAAAACTTGGGGGAACAATCACAAGGAATTACTCTTCGTGCCAGAGAGTCTTTGAGTTTAACAGGTAACACCCCTGACCAAAGACTAGGCAGCATCATCAAAATTGACAATTTGGGAACAGGTTCACCAGGAGATATTTTGATTGCAGCTAATCAACTCTCCCTGGAAGATGGGGGGCAAATTTGGCATTCGACCTTTACCAAAGGAGTTGGTGGGAATATTACTGTCAATGTTGAAGGCTTGATAGACTTGAATGGCTTTGTCCCTGGCAATCCGGCTATCCCCTCCTCGATTTTAACAACCACTACTAGCTCTAGTCATGGAGGTGATATTCTTGTTTCTACCAGTAACCTCAGAATTAGGAATGGGGCTATTATTGCTTCTTCTACTGTTGCGTCTGGACAAACTGGAAGGGTAGGGGTCAATGCCAAAGACACAATCGAAATCTTTGGCAATAACTCTCTTTCAAAATTACCCAGTTCAATTGCTTCGCCAACGACTTTTACGGGTAATGCAATAGAGACTGTGGTGAACACATCCAGACTAATTATCCGAGACGGAGGATTTGTGGGATCTAACACTCTCGCTCAGGGTTCAGCAGCAAGTGTAACGATTAATGCTTCAGATTTTATCGAGGTGAGTGGTCGCGCATTTGGCTCAATTACATTCAGTCGCATTGCTTCCACCTCGGAAATTCTCGACCCTGTTTTTCAAGCCATTTATGGACTACCAGCCATTCCTACTGGTGATGCAGGTGCTTTGACGATTAATACACCATCATTACGGGTGACTGATGGTGCATTGGTAACGGTGAAAAATGATGGGCCAGGTAAAGCTGGCGATTTACAAATTAACGCTAAGGCAATTTTTCTGGACAACCAAGGTAGTATCTCTGCATCAACTGCCTCTGGTAACGGGGGAAATATTAACTTGAATCTGCAAGATTACCTGCTAATGCGGCATAGTAGCTTAATTTCTGCCACGTCTGCGGGGACAGGTAATGGTGGTAATTTGTCGATTAACTCACCTGCGATTGTGGGATTAGAAAATAGCGATATTATCGCCAACGCTGTTCAAGGTCGTGGTGGCAATATTAACATCACTACTCAAGGTATTTTTGGACTACAATATCGTAACCAATTGACAAGCGACAGCGATATTACAGCTAGTTCTCAATTTGGGGTGAATGGTACAGTTGATATTAATAATTTTGGTGTTGAACCCAACTCTGGCTTAGTTGAATTACCTGCAAATATTACTGATTCATCACAACAAATTGCTAGTGGTTGTTCTAATAATACTGGTAGTAGTTTCGTAGCTACAGGAAGGGGTGGTGTACCGCAAAATCCTCTGCAGGAAGTGAGGAGCGATCGCACTTGGTCTGATACCCGTGATATCTCTGCGTTCCTCAACACACAACCAGTACAAGCCCAAATTTCCCAACCTCCCAAGTCTCTTGTCCAAGCTACATCTTGGCATCGTCGTGCTGATGGCAAAATTGAAATAGTTGCGGCGCGCACTGCTAATGTACAACCATCTTTAACCTGTGCAGCTGTTCCTAATGGTCAATTTTCCCACTTTTAGGAATTTTTTCAAGAGATATTGATATCGTCTCAAGCAATGATTATAAGACAATTATTTAGTTATTAATTGATAAATGTTACTCATACAAATAGACTGGGAATGCTAATACTGTGCATTTCAAAAAGTATTTCCTGCATGAGAGTAATTTACAAATCAACAAACCAAAAAATTAATGCTTTAAAAGCAATATTATCCACTTGCGTATGCAATGTGGCTTTAGTCTTACCTACTATGGCTCAGGTAACATCTGATGGTAGTACTAACACTATTGTTAACTCTAACAACAATAATTTTATTATTCTCAATGGACTAGACAAAGGTAATAATTTATTTCATAGCTTTAGTAATTTCTCAGTCCCTACAGGTGGTTCAGCAACTTTTGATCTAGTGAATACACCAAATACTACAAATATATTTAATCGAGTTACAGGTAGTAATATTTCTAGTATTGATGGGTTAATTAGCACAGTTCATGGCAATAACCAAGTTAGTTTATTTTTAATGAATCCGAATGGCATTTTATTTGGCCCAAATGCCAGATTAAATATTAGTGGCTCATTTGTAGGGACAACTGCGAATAGTATTAAGTTTGCAGATGGTACAGAATTTAGCGCTGTGAATTTAACCGAAAAGCCATTATTAACCATGAGTGTACCGATAGGCTTGCAGTTTGCTCAAAACTCAGGAAAAATTGCCTTACAAGGAACTGGACATCATCTCACCTCTCTAAATCCGCTGATTACTCCTTATATTCCTACAGTATTAGAGGGGAATTTAGCTGTGACATCGGGACAAACATTAGCACTTTTGGGTTCTTCTATTGACCTTAATGGTGGGATTTTGGTTGCTCCCCAGGGACGAGTTGAACTCGGTGGTGTAGCTGAAGGTGAAGTTACACTCAATAAAGTCAGTCCAGGGTTTAACCTGGATTATCAAAACATTTCTACATTTGGTGATATTAATCTTGCAGGGCGATCGCTGGTGAATGTTAATGGCATTAATGCGGGTTCTATTCAAGTACAAGGTCGCAAAGTTAGCCTCACAGATGGCTCTGTATTATGGGTACAAAATCGAGGAGTTCAAAAGGCTGGAGATATTGATGTTTTCGCCTCTGATACTCTGAAATTGTCTGGTGCGACTACTGATATGAAAATCCGTACCAGTATAATCAACGAGACTGTAAGCAGTGGTATGAGTGGTAATATTAACGTTTTCACACCAAATTTAAGCGTTAACTACGGCGCGGTAGTCGGTAACCGTAATTATAAATCTGCCGATAGCGGTCATATCAACATCACAACTTCTAATTTGAATGTCAATGGTTACATTTCTACCGACCCTTCAGTTTATGCGGCAATTGGAACACTAACATTCTCTACAGGAAAAGCTGGTGATGTGAAAGTCACAACACAGAATTTATCTGTGTTAGATGGTGCTTATCTCGGTTCCACAACCTTTGGACTTGGTACAAGTGGTGCAGTTACAATTGATGCCGATAGCGTAAATGTCATTGGCGCAACTCCCATCAGTATTGCTAGCGTAATTGCTACTACAAGTATTGGTACTGGTGGCAATGCTGGCAAACTGAGACTAAATACTCGCACACTCACAATCAAGGACAGTGGTAGTGTGACAACTGCGAGTCTTGGGGTAGGTAATGCCGGTGATTTGACTGTTAATGCGACGGAATCCATTAATCTAAGTGGTCGATCGCCAAGTGTTACCTATGGTAGTAATATTTCTTCAACTATTAGCTCTCTGAGTGCCAAATATTATACCCAATTATCAAATGTGAGTGAAATTCCTAGAGGCTCTTCGGGACAAGTGACTGTCAATACTCCTCTCCTCAAAATTAGTGATGAAGCCAGAATTAATACTGGTAACTATGGCATTGGGAATGCAGGCACACTGAACATCAATACCGAAATGGTGGAGTTAAATAAGGGCTATTTAGCTAGTTTTACAGCTTCAGGACAAGGCGGTGATATGAATATCCACACAAACGCGCTCATTCTTCGAGATCAGAGTTTCATTATCGGAACTGCTTTAGGTTCAGGAGATGGCGGCAATATTATGATTAATTCGCCCGTGATTGTGGGATTTAACAACAGTGACATTATGGCTAACGCAGTCACAGGTCGCGGTGGTAACATTCAAATCACAACTCAAGGTATCTTTGGACTGAAGTTTCGCCCCCAACTTACTCCAGAAAATGACATTACAGCCAGTTCTCAATTTGGTGTTAACGGTACAGTACAAATCAATAATGTTGGTATTGACCCCAACTCTGGTTTAGTAGAACTACCTGCAAATATTACTGACCCATCACAGCAAATTGCTACAGGATGTGCAGATACTAGTGATAGTAGTTTTGTGGCTACAGGAAGAGGTGGTGTACCGCAAAATCCTATGCAAGAAGTGGGGAGCGATCGCACTTGGTCTGATATCCGTGATATCTCTGCATTCCACACCACAAAACCAGTACAAGCCCAAATACCCCAACCACCACAAGGTCTTTTGCAAGCTACATCTTGGCATCGTAACGCCCAAGGCAAAATTGAGTTAGTTGCTACTACAACTGGCAATGTACAACCATCTTTAACCTGTGCTGCTGTTCCTCAACGTTAATGGTGAAATCAAAACCATAGAGTAAGTGTTAGAAATTATACTCTTGTGGGAACGCTAACTTGTGTCACAGCAAGGGAGTTTTCAAGGCATGAGGGCAATCAAATTTCTCTCAACATTCACCACTGGATTATTAGCTGTAGGAATTCCATTACCTGCTATGGCTCAGGTCATATCTGATGGTACAACTAACACCATTGTCAACTCTAGTGGCAATAATTTCATTATTTTAAATGGGATTGAAAAAGGTAATAATTTATTTCATAGTTTCAGTAATTTCTCAGTCCCTACAGGTGATTCAGCAACTTTTAATTTAGTCAATACACCAAATATTACAAATATATTTAGTCGGGTAACTGGTGGCAATATTTCTACTATTGATGGCTTAATTGGCACAGTTGGTAGCAATCACCCAATCAATTTATTTTTGATGAATCCTCATGGCATTGTGTTTGGTAAAAATGCCATGTTGAATATTGGCGGGTCGTTTGTTGGGACAACCGCAAGTAGTATTAAATTTGCCGATGGCAGCGAATTTAGTGCCGTAAATCCCACTAGCTCACCATTATTAACGATGAGTGTACCTGTTGGTTTACAGATGGGTAGTTCTGCCAGTCAGATTCAAGTGCAGGGTAAAGGTAATGATGGCATTGTACCAACGAATAATTTAGGTATAGTAGCAAGCCCAGGAAAGACTTTTGCCTTAGTGGGGGGAGAGATTAGATTTAGTGGTGGTGTGATTACTGCACCTTTTGGTCGAATTGAAGTAGGCGCAGTCAATAGTGGAACGGTGAGTTTGACACCCACACCCGCAGGATGGCACTTAGGCTATGCACAAGTGACAGATTTGGGAGATATTCAATTGAAAGAACGTTCCTCACTGTGGAATCCCTACCCAATAGGCAATCCCTTTGGCGGTATTCAAGTAGTAGCAAGAGATATTACCTTGAATCAATCCCAAATTGCTGGTGCAACTGTCGGTAGTAGACAGGGTGGAAATATTACAGTTAATGCAGGGCGATCGCTCTCTTTAAGTGGAGTTAATCCTAATGCTTACGCTCCCAGTGCTTGGATTGTAAATCAGGTGGCGCAGGGTGCTACAGGGAATGGTGGAAGTGTGAATATTCAGGCGGGAACATTGACTTTGCAGGATGGTGCAGCCATTGAAACTCTCAGCCTTGGTGCGGGGGCTGCAGGTCAAGTCAATATCATCGCAGATACTATCACCGCTAAGGGCGCTGTGTCTTTGAAATCGCCCTTAGCGCCATCTGGTAGCAGCAGTAGCCGCATTGCTAGCCAAACTTTTGCATCGGGTAATGGTGGAAATATCAATGTAGTTGCCCGTAAACTCACTCTCGAAGATAGTGGTCTAGTGGGAACAATAATCTTTCCAGGAGCAACCGGAAAAGGGGGAGATATTTCTGTTGATGTCGCTGATGAGATTTATGCTACTGGGGTCAGTCCCATTAGTTTAACCTTCAGTGGCATTGCTGCATATACATTCGGGATTGGTAATAGTGGTCATGTCAACATCAACACAGAGAAATTAAATATCACAGAAGGGGGAGCAATTGTTACCTTTGTTGTTCGCTTGAAAGGAATACCAGGGACAGGCATTGGCAATGCAGGCGATGTTTCAGTAATAGCACGGCAAGGTATTAATTTGGTGGGTACATCACCAGTTATACCAACTCAACTCACCTTTCTTGGTAGTTCTACGACTGGCTCTGGCAATGGCGGCAATGTGTCAGTTATAACGCCTATTCTTTCATTGCAAGCCGGAGCAGGTTTAGCAACAACTACTGTACCTGTGATTGGCAACTTTGGCGATCCCAAGCAGTCAAATAATCTGGGAAATAGTGGCAATATCAGCGTGAATGTTGCAGAGCGTTTAACAGTTACTGGCATCAATAAATTTACATTAGCTACTAGTTTCTTAGGAAGTGGTAACTATGGCAATGGCAAAACTGGAGATGTCAAGCTGCAAACTAATCAATTGTTCGTTCAAAATGGTGGGGCAATTGCTAATGGTACTGCTGCTACTGGCGATGCTGGAACGTTAACCATTCAGGCAAATAACATTCTGGTAGAAGGTAAGAATAACCGTCCCTCAGTGATTGGTGCTAGCGCACCCACATTTAACGAAAGCACCCGAAGATTTTATAATCTACCGAATGTGCCGACAGGCAACACAGGTGTGTTGAACATCAATACCCAACAGCTAACAGTTCGCAATGGTGGAAGTATTAGTGTTACTCATGAAGGTACAGGTAACGCTGGACAATTAAATATCACAGCCAATAGTATATTTTTAGATCAAGGGAATATCAATGCTACTACTGCATCAGGAAAAGGTGGTAACACCAGCTTTTTTCTAAGAGATGCTCTCGTCATTCGTCATGGAAGTAAAATTACTACTGAAGCACGCAGCAGTGGCAATGGAGGCAATATCACTATCAATACGCCAGTAATTGTTGGTTTAGAAAACAGCGATATCATTGCTAATGCTTTTGACGGTAATGGCGGTAATATTCAAATTACTACCCAAGGTATATTCGGTCTACAATTCCGTCAGCAACTAACAGCAGAAAACGACATCACCGCTAGTTCTCAATTTGGTCTCAACGGCACAGTAGAGATTAATAATTTTGGTATTGACCCTAACTCTGGTTTAGTGGAATTATCTACAAAGATTACCGATCCATCGCAGCAAATTGCTACAGGTTGTTCTCGTAAGAGTGTCAGTAGTTTTGTTGCTACGGGAAGAGGTGGAATACCACAAAATCCAGCTCAGGAAGTGAGAAGCATTAACCCTTGGATTGATCTGCGTGATATCTCCGCATTCCACAACACAAAGCCTCTACAAGCCCAAATACCCCAACCACCACAAGGTCTTTTGCAAGCTACATCTTGGCATCGTCGCGCTGATGGCAAAATTGAATTAATTGCGGCTCAAAGTACCCATATACAACCATCATTAACCTGTGCAGCGGTTACTCAACGTTAAAAGTGAGATGAAAATCTCTATTTTTACTGTTAATAATTACACCATATTGGGAACACTAACTTGTGTGATAGCAAGGGAGTTTTCAAGGCATGAGGGCAATCAAATTTCTCTCAACATTCACCACTGGATTATTAGCTGCGGGAATTCCATTACCTGCTATGGCTCAGGTCATATCTGATGGTACAACTAACACCATTGTTAACTCTAGTGGCAATAATTTTATTATTTTAAATGGGATTGAAAAAGGTAATAATTTATTTCATAGTTTCAGTAACTTCTCAGTCCCTACAGGTGGTTCAGCAACTTTTAATTTAGTCAATATACCAAATATTACAAATATATTTAGTCGGGTAACTGGTGGCAATATTTCTACTATTGATGGCTTAATTGGCACAGTTGGTAGCAATCACCCAGTCAATTTATTTTTGATGAATCCTCATGGCATTGTGTTTGGTAAAAATGCCATGTTGAATATTGGCGGGTCGTTTGTTGGGACAACCGCAAGTAGTATTAAATTTGCCGATGGCAGCGAATTTAGTGCCGTAAATCCCACTAGCTCACCATTATTAACGATGAGTGTACCTGTTGGTTTACAGATGGGTAGTTCTGCTAGTCAGATTCAAGTGCAGGGTAAAGGTAATGATGGCATTGTACCAACGAATAATTTGGGAATAGTAGCAAGCCCAGGAAAGACTTTTGCCTTAGTGGGGGGAGATATCACATTTACTGGTGGTGTGATTACTGCACCTTTTGGTCGAATTGAAGTAGGTGCAGTCAATAGTGGGATGGTAAGTCTAACACCCACACCCGCAGGATGGCACTTAGGCTATGCACAAGTGACAGATTTGGGAGATATTCAATTGAAAGAACGTTCCTCACTATGGAATCCCTACCCAATGGGTAATCCCTTTGGCGGTATTCAAGTAGTAGCAAGAGATATTACCTTGAATCAATCGCAAATTGCTGGTGCAACTGCTGGCATGGAACAGGGTGGAAATATTACAGTTAATGCAGGGCGATCGCTCTCATTGAGTGGCGTAAATCCCGATGCTTATGCTCCCAGTGCTTGGATTGTCAATCAGGTGGCGCAGGGTGCTACAGGGAATGGTGGAAGTGTGAATATTCAGGCGGGAACATTGATTTTGCAGGATGGTGCAGCCATTGAAACTTTCAGCTTGGGTGCGGGAGCAGCAGGCAAGGTGGAAGTGTTAGCCGATACCATTAATGCTAGTGGTACTGTTGCCGTAACATCTCCCTTACGTCTATTTAGTAATACCACCAATAGCCGCATTGCCAGTGAAACTTATGCATCGGGAGATGGGGGAGATGTCAGTGCGATCGCTCGCAAACTGATTCTTGCAGATGGTGCAGCAGTGGAAACAGCTGTTTTTCCAGGAGCAACCGGAAAAGGGGGAAATATTTCTGTTCAGGTCGCAGATGAGATTTATGTATCCGGACTTGCGCCTTTTCATCAAAGTGGTATTGCTGCTTATACATACGGGATTCGTAATAGTGGCAATATCAGCGTTTCTTCAGGGACATTTAATCTGATCAATGGAGGAGCAATGATAACTTTTACTTCTCGCTTGCCAGGTTTAGCAGGTACGGGTATTGGTAATGCTGGAGATATAGAGGTAGTAGCACAAGAAAGTATTAATCTAGTAGGAACATCACCAATTTCCCCTATCCAGAGCAGCTTTATTGGCAGTGTGACTACCGGCTCAGGTACTACCGGCAATTTGTCCATAAAAACACCGATCCTATCGATGCAAGACGGCGCTTCTTTAGGAGCCACTACCTTACCTGTGATTGGTAGTATGGGAGATCCCAACCAGGGCAATAATCTGGGGAACAATGGCAACATCACTTTAAATATAAGCGATCGCTTAATCGTCAGTGGTATTAATCCTTTTACTGGCGACAGCACCCTCTTAGGCAGTTTCACTGGTGGAAATAGCAATACTGGGGATGTAACGATCCAAACGAATCAATTGCTTGTGCTTGATGGCGGGGTAATTGGCAACACGACGTTTGGAGTTGGTAATGCAGGAACTTTAACTATCCAGGCACAGGACATTCTGATAGATAGTAAAAATAACGTAGTTGGTGGGATTGTAGCTAACGCCCGCATTTTGAATGAAAGTCAACGCCAATTTTATGGTCTCCCAAATTCTCCCACAGGCAACACAGGTGTTTTGAAAATCAATACTGATCAGCTAACCCTTCGTAATGGAGGTATTATTAGCGTCACCCATGAAGGTACAGGTAATGCAGGAGAGTTAAATATCCAAGCTAATCAAATCTCTTTAAATGCTGGAGAAATCAGTGCTACCACGGCATCAGGAAAAGGCGGCAACATTAATCTAGCAGTAAAAAATACACTCTTGAGCCGTAATGGCAGTCAAATTACTGCTGAAGCAGGTAGTAACGGTAATGGTGGTAACATCAACATTAATGCTCCGGTGATTGTTGGGTTAGAAGACAGTGATATCATTGCTAATGCTTTAAATGGTAATGGCGGTAATATTCAAATTAGTACTCAAGGCATCTTCGGTCTGCAATACCGCAACCAATTGACAAGTGAAAGTGATATTACCGCCAGTTCTCAATTTGGCATCAA
Organism: Nostoc linckia FACHB-104; assembly: GCF_014696615.1. Classification (GTDB taxonomy): domain Bacteria; phylum Cyanobacteriota; class Cyanobacteriia; order Cyanobacteriales; family Nostocaceae; genus Aulosira; species Aulosira linckia_A. The sequence continues at coordinate 107,117 of NZ_JACJQJ010000008.1, forward strand.
CGGTACAGTAGATATTCATAATTTTGGTGTTGACCCCAATTCTGGTTTAGTGCAATTACCCGGGAATATTACTGACTCATCACAGCAAATTGCTACAGGATGTGCAGACACTAGTGGTAGTACTTTTGTCGCCACTGGCAGAGGTGGTGTGCCGCAAAATCCTATGCAAGAAGTGGGGAGCGATCGCCCTTGGGTAGACTTGCGCGATATCTCTGCATTTCATAAAACTAGCACAGTGACAACCAAAACACCTGAATCTCCCAAGGTTCTGCTTCAAGCTACATCTTGGCATCGTAACGCCCAAGGCAAAATAGAATTAGTTGCTAATCAATCTTCTGCTCAAGTGCAACCATCATTAACTTGTGCTGCTGTTCCTAACAAAGGTGTTAGCTCAGTAAAGGAACCTCAATAGTAAAGCAACTTCCCTTGCCAACCTCGCTATGAACCCAGACATTACCAGCATGTTGTTCGACAATTTGCTTGACTAAAACTAGCCCTAATCCACTACCTTCATATTGACGGCTCAAACCGCTATCCAATTGCACAAAAGGTTGAAAGAGTTTGTCAATATCTTCTGGGGTTATACCAATGCCAGTATCAGTTACAGATATTACGAGCCAAGGATGATGATTTTGCTGAGAGTCAATATGTTTAATTTCTGTTTTATAAACTGATGTGGGAACAGATTCAACTGTTAGTGTAACCTTACCACCCTTGGGAGTAAATTTAATTGCATTACTCAGTAAATGTATTATTGATTGAGTTATACGTTGTTTGTCAATCGTAATTTTATTTAAATTGGGCTGAATTTCTGTAAGTACTTGAATATTTTTATTTGCTGCTTTTTGACTAATTCTAGCGATCACATCGTTACAAATTTCTTCAATATTAACTGATGTTATTTCCAGTTCTATTGTTCCTCTTTCGAGTCTTGATACATCGAGAATATCGTTGATTAAAGTCAACAAATCTTCTCCACTCTGTTCAATAGTTAATAGTGCTTTTTTTTGTTGCTCGTTAATAGTACCAAAAATTTCATCTTTGAGCCCTTCTGCCATACCTAAGATAGCATTAAGAGGAGTACGCAGTTCATGACTCATCACCGAAAGAAAATTACTTTTTGCTCGGTTGGCAATTTCTGCTTTGTCTTTAGCTTTAATCAGTTCAGCAGTGCGTTCTTGGACAAGTTCTTCCAATTCCACCTGTAATGAATACAAAGAAACATGGGTTTTTACCCTTGCTAATACTTCTTTTTCTTGGAAGGGTTTGCAAATGTAATCGACTGCTCCTAACTCTAAAGCTTGAACTTTACTGCTAGTATCAGATAAAGCTGTCATAAAGATAATTGGAATTTTCTCAGTACCAGAATTAGCCTTCAACCTCCGGCAAGTTTCAAACCCATTGATTCCTGGCATCATCACATCTAGCATTATTAAATATGGGTGAGCATATCCTGCTTGTTCAATAGCTGATTCTCCATCTGTGGCCATTAATGTTTTCCAGCCACATCCATTTATCATTTCCGATAAAACTTTGAGATTATGAGGATTATCATCTACTAAAAGAATATGCTTTAATTTGGCAGAACTATCTTTTATCATTTTTAATCCCTTGGCAAATTATAGTTACCAGCATTCCTCTGCTGTAGGTAACAAAAGCAAGTTATACCTGTCTTTTGATAATTGATTTGCATTATTCGCAGACTCTAGTATGCCTCCACGATTGGCTTATAGTTCCCAAAAATACGCAATAATTCACCTGATAAACCATATATTTTGCTTATTTGTTACCTTTTAGACTGCTTCTGCCTGCATCCGCTTATTTTTGGTTAATATCTTAATTTATCAATTTCTCTCTGTTACAAGCAATATTATTTTGGGAACTATACATTCAGAGCCAGTTCACTCAATATTAGTTGATAAGAATAAATTATATGCACATAAAAAAGTTTCAGGCAGAGTTTTTTGGGTAGGCATACCCCGTATTAGGTATTGTGCTACATCTTCGCTTTAAATCACAGATTTTTTATCAAATGTTTGTACTGAACTGGCTCTTTAATAGGTATGGTTAGAGACTGACTAATGAAAGCAACTTTTGTCTGGTTAGGTTGGGTAAATATAGCGCTTCTGCCATTGGGCACAATGCTCATAGGAAGTGGTTATGCCAACGCCCAAGTGACTACTGACGGTACTCTCAACACCACCGTCATTCAAAGCAGCGATGATTTCAGCATCATTCATGGTAGTGCGGCTGGTAATAATTTGTTTCATAGTTTTCAGCAGTTTTCTGTTCCCACGGGTGGTTCAGCCACATTTGATTTAATCAATACCCCCAATATCTCTAACATCTTTAGCCGAGTCACAGGGGGTACTGTTTCTAATATTGATGGCATGATTCGGACGATGAATAATAATAATCCCGTGAGCCTATTTTTGCTCAATCCTAGTGGCATTATGTTTGGGCCGAATGCCCGTCTCAATATTAGTGGTTCATTTGTGGGCACAACTGCCGATAGCATTAAATTTGCAGACGGGTTCAAGTTTAACGCTACTGAGACTACACCACCGCCATTATTAACTATGAGCGTACCAGTGGGGCTGCAAATGGGAGCAAATGCGGGAAAAATTAGCTCTCAAGGAACGCCAGCCCTCAACTTCTGGTTTCGCCCCTCGCAAATCTTCAAAGCTCAAACTATGGCATTGGTGGGTAGTCAAATAGATATTAATAATACTAGCCTTGCCAATCCCGATGGCAGAGTTGAATTATGGGCTTTGCAAAATGCTGAGGTTGGGTTGAATAATCAAGCCGGATTGCAATTCACTAGTCCCACCGCAGCTGATTGGGGAATAGTTACCCTCAGACAATCCTCACTCATTGATACTACTGGGATCAATGGTGGAGCCATCAACATTCGGGGGCGTGGTTTGACACTTCAGGATGGTTCGGGAATTGCTTCTGGCACTAATAAATTTGGTCAAGGGGAAGGTATTACAGTCAAAACTACAGAATTTGTAGATTTGTTGGGAGCCTCTGCCCCTGAAAATTATGAAACTTCTGGATTATTCACTAGTGTATTTGACACTGGAGCTAAGGCAGGAGACATTACCATTGAAACTGAACGTTTACGAATTGCGAATGGAGCTTGGTTGCAGTCTATAAATAATGGCTTTATCTTTGATTTCTCCGACTTCTCAACTTTTCAGCTTACCCCAATCACAGATTCTAGTACGGGAAATATTACCATTCGTGCCAAGGATGTGGAAGTGAATGGATACAACCCATTTGTCTCCCCTTTCACCAATATTGCTAATTTTCGTCCTAGCGCTATTACCACTTTAGTAAATGGTGGTAACAGGAATAATAGCGGCAAAATCACCATTGAGGCTGATCGAGTGCGGTTGCTGAATGGAGGTCGCATTAGTACTGATTTACTTGGCTTTGGCTCAATCACCACTGGTAAATCTGGCGACATCTCAATCCAAGCTGCTGAAAGCCTGGAAATTCAAGGAGTTACACCTTCTGGACTGACTGGTGCTGTCATCAGCTCAATTCAACCTTTTGCAGATGGTCAAGCAGGCAATATAACTATTGACACTGCACATTTACAAATAGCAGATGGAGGGGCTGTATCTAGTGCCTTATCAGGTCTTGGTAAAGCGGGAAATATAGAGATTAATGCTAAGAATGTAGAGGTTAGTCAACCAGTCATCGATAGTTTTAGCAATACAGTCAGTGGGATTACTGTTGCCGTGGGTAAGAATGCTGTCGGTCAGGGAGGTAATATCACTATACAGGGCGATCGCTTGCGTATTTTTGACGGTGGTCAGGTAACTTCATCGAGCTTGGGTCAAGGCTCTGCTGGTAGTGTGAATTTACGGGTTAATCATATTGACGTGCAGGGTAAATCTCAACCTTTAGCCGATGGCCAAATACTGCCCAGTACTATCACCGCATCCTCGGCAAATGCCTTTACTGCACGCTCAGTTAATATCACAACTGATAGTTTAAGCGTTCGTGATGGCGCAGAAATTAGTGTGAGCAATTCTGGCACAGGGGATGCAGGTAACCTCAATATCAATGCCCGTAATATCTTCTTAGACAATCAAGGGAGTTTACGAGCCGAAGTTAATGGAGGTAGCCGTGGTAACATCCGGCTTCAGTCCAGTGATGTTGTGTTGTTGCGGCATGGCAGTAAAATTATTACCAATGCTTATGGTACTTCCACAGGGGGTAACATTGAAATTAATGCCGGGTCGATTGTTGCTGTCCCTACAGAAAACAGCGATATTTCCGCAAATGCTGTGCTGGGCAGCGGAGGAAATATCAGTATTACTACTCACAGCATCTTCGGATTGCAGTTTCAAGACCAACTCACACCTAATAGTGATATCACCGCCAGTTCGCAATTTGGAGTTAGCGGTATTGTTCAAGTTGATACTATCGGTGTCGATCCCAATTCTGGCTTAGTTGAACTACCAGCAAATGTCACCGATCCATCGCAGCAAATTGCGACAGGTTGTGCGGGTAGCCAAGGCAGTAGTTTTGTGGCTACAGGTCGGGGTGGCGTACCGCAAAATCCCCTAGAGCAAGTCATAGACGATCGCGCTTGGGATGATATCCGTGATATCTCTGCATTTCGACAACGGCGTGCGGTAGTAGTACAAGTACCAACACTTACACAACCTGTTGTGCAAGCTACAGGCTGGTATCGCAATGCTGAGGGCAAAATTCAGTTAGTTGCAGATCAATCTGCTGCTCCTGTGCAACCATCATTAACCTGTGCTGCTGTTCCTAGTAGTTAATTGTTTCGGATTAATCACATGAACAGTAACTATATCAACAAGGGAAAAGTGAAAAACCTGATACCTCTTCTCTAATTCATTTAAAAACCAGCACTAAAAGCTGAAATTGATAGATTGCATCATCAGTTGGGCAATATTTAAGAAAGTGCTGTGACTAATTTTTAACCTATGAGTAATGAGTTATGACTTTTTCCATCACACAACGTCGTTATCTATATATCAGTCTGAGTCTTCTGAGCTTGTGTTTGGCTGTGACTATCACACCTGCGAGAGCATCTGTGGAAGTATCTACAAATCCTATTCTCAACGCTTCAGGATCTACCAATCAACTAGAAGAGGGACGGAACCTCTATCGCTCAGGGCAATTTACAGAAGCGGTGAAAGTTTGGCAAACAGCAGTACAGCAATATCACACTCAAGGCGATCGCCTCAATGAAGCCTTGAGTTTAAGTTACCTGTCGCTGGCACAACAGGAGCTGAATCAATGGACAGTAGCCAGTCAATCTATTGAGAAAAGTGTGAAACTTTTACAAACACTTTCACCACCTGCTGATGCAATTGTCTGGGCGCAAATATTAAATACCAGAGGGAATTTGCAACTACACACTGGTAAAGCCGAAGTTGCCATAGAAAGTTGGCAACAAGCTCAAAAATTTTATGAGCAAGCAGGCGACCAGATGGGCAATTTGGGTAGTCAAATCAACCAAGCACAGGCTTTACAAAGTTTAGGATTTTATCGCCGTTCTAAACAGCAGTTAGAGGTGCTCACGCAAAAATTGGCAGCAATGCCAGATTCAGAAGTCAAAGTTAGTGGGTTGCGATCGCTTGGTTTAGCTCTGCAAATGATTGGTGATTCTGGCAAGAGCCAGAAGGTATTAGAGCAAAGTTTAGCAGCAGCGAAGAAAATAGGCGCTACACCTCATTTAAGTTCTATCCTGTTAAATTTGGGCAAAACTGCCGTAGACATACAAGATCCGGATGCGGCATTAGATTACTTTGAACAGGCACAAAAAATCACAACTAATCCAAGCGATCAATTACAGGCGAGTTTAGCTAAGTTTAAACTTTTCATTGACTACGACAAGCTAGAACTAGCTGCTCCTTTAGCACCACAACTACAACAACAACTTGCAGAACTGCCTACCAGCCACACCTCCCTCTACGCAGCGATCAATTTTGTTGCTACCCTCAATCGCTTAGAAAATCCTGAGCAAATCCTACCTCTCAAGGATTTGGCGCAGATGATGGCGGTGACAGTCAAGTCTGCACAGCAACTGCAAGATACACAAGCAGAAGCTTATGCACTGCATCAATGGGGAAAACTCTATAGTCGGACACAGCAGTTAGCGCAGGCCAAAGAATTAGCGCAGAAATCCCTCAATATTGCCCGCCAACTCGAAGCCGAAGATATCATTGCTCAATCGGCTTGGCAGGTGGGTAAGTTGTATAAACAACAAGGCGATCGCCCAAAAGCAATTAAAGCTTATAGCGAAGCAGTTAAGGCTTTAAAAGCACTGCGGGGCGATTTGGTGGCGATTAATCCTGATGTCCAGTTCTCTTTCCGTGAAAGTGTAGAGCCTGTTTACCGGGAACTAGTAGGTTTACTGTTAGACGAGCAACCAACTCAAACAGAACTCATGCAAGCCCGTGAGTTAATCGAATCACTGCAAATTGCCGAACTCGATAACTTTTTCCGCGAAGCCTGTTTAGATAGAGCCAAGCAGATTGACCAGGTTGACCCCACAGCAACAATCGTTTATCCAATTATTTTGCCCGATCGCCTAGCAGTCATTCTCTCTCAAACTGGACACCCACTGCGTTATTATGTGACGCGCAAATCTCAAGCGGAAATTGAAAATACTCTCGACAAATTATTAGTTGGCTTTAACCCTGTCTCCGATTCTAAAGAGCGCGATCGCGTTTCTCAACAAATTTACGATTGGCTAATTCGCCCAGCAGAAACAGACCAAGCTTTCAAAGATACTAAAACATTGGTATTTGTTCTGGATGGTCGCTTACGTAATATTCCGATGGCAGCTTTATATGACGGTAAGCAATACCTCATCGAAAAATATGCTGTGGCCCTTTCACCAGGAATGCAATTAATAGCCGCGCGATCGCTCCAGCAAAATCATATTGATGCGATCGTTGGTGGTATCAGTGAATCTCGTAGTGGCTTTAGCGCTTTGCCTGCTGTGGAATCAGAAGTGAGGCAAATCTCCAAGACAGTACCTTCTTCGATGTTGCTCAATAAACAATTCACCAGTCAAGCTCTTGCGGATCGCGTCAAATCTAGTAGTGCTGATGTTGTCCATTTAGCAACCCACGGGCAATTTAGTTCCCGCCTGGAAGACACTTTCCTACTTACTTGGGATGGAGAAGTTAATGTCAAAGAGTTATCCGAACTGTTGAAAAATCGTGGTAACGAGCCATCGAAAGCGATTGAGTTGCTCGTATTGAGTGCCTGTGATACAGCAACTGGTGACGATCGCGCTGTGCTGGGATTAGCAGGATTAGCTGTCAAGTCTGGTGCTCGTTCCACTATTGCCACCCTCTGGCCTGTAAAAGATAAAGCAGCTGCTATGCTCATGACTCGCTTCTACGATCAACTGCGACAACCCAACATCACTAAAGCTGAAGCACTACGACAAGCCCAAATCAACCTAATTCGCCAAACTGATTTTGTCGATCCATTCTTTTGGTCTGCTTTTGTTTTAGTCGGTAGTTGGCAGTAAGTATTACTGAAGTAATAGTACTGTTTTGATAGTAAATGATTAAACATACTATATCCGCACTTAAAACTCATCAATCAAGTGTTTTTCTCAGTAATATCACTGTCTATCTTTTTCAGTAACAAGTATGATATTTATCAAAAATTAGCTGGAAATTATTAGATAATAGGGAAATTAAGCCTATACTAAAACTGTGTATTCCGCTTAAAAGAGCTGTGATTAGATTAATGACACAAGTTTACTTATCAAGTCGGAATAAAGTATTAAATATCACGCCTTGCAAACGAGGTAAAGATAATGAAACGTCAATATTTAGCTAGTACATTGAGCGTCGTCGCTCTGATGGCTAGTACCACCTGGTCAAGTGCTTATGCGTTGACATTTACCCCACCTCCGAACAATGGTGCGCCTAGCCAAGCCACTGGAGGGGCTTCTCGCGGTAGTTTATTTACTCCTCCTGCTTCGGGAAAGGGTGCGCCTAGCCAAGCCACAGGAGGAGCTTCTCGCGGTAGCTTATTTACTCCTACAGCCGGAAAAGGTGCGCCTAGACAAGCGACAGGAGGGGCTTCTCGCGGTAGTTTATTCACTCCTACATCTGGAAAAGGAACGCCTAGACAAGCGACAGGAGGGGCTTCTCGCGGTAGCTTATTTACTCCTACAGCGGGAAAAGGAACGCCTAGACAAGCGACAGGAGGGGCTTCTCGCGGTAGCTTATTTACTCCTACAGCGGGAAAAGGAACGCCTAGACAAGCATCAGGAGGGGCTTCTCGCGGTGACTTGTTTACACCAGTTTCTGGGAAAGGTGCACCACAACAAGCAGCAGGAGGGGCTTCTCGCGTTGGTACATACGAATTAAATCCTTCAACGGTAGCAGCAACAGGGCCAGCCGCACTCATTGCGCTCTTACCCGAAAGCTTTTATGGCACAACATTGTCAGAACATCCGACAATTCTGGTCTATATTCCAGCTTCCAATGCCGTAGAAGCTGTATTCAGTCTCAAGGATGAAGCGGGTAATACACAGCATCAAATGACTATTCCTGTTGCTGGTAAATCTGGAGTAATTGCTGTGCAATTGCCAGCAGATGCACCTGCTTTAGCTGTGAACAAAAATTACCATTGGTTTTTGGCGCTGAAAGTGGATGGAGAACTTAGCCCCAGTACACCTTACGTCGATGGTTGGATTCAACGCATCCAGCCCAATGCGGAATTAGCAACAGCGATGCAGGATCAAGATGCTTTGAAGCGGGCAACAGCTTTAGGTAAAAACGGGGTTTGGTATGACTGTGTAGCCACACTTGCTATGTTACACACCGATCAACCAACTAATGTGAACCTCAGCAAGCAATGGGAAGAACTCCTCTCCTCAGTCAGCTTGAAAGAGTTGGCAACGCTTCCGTTCAATTAATTTTTAGTATTTCGTAGCCAGTGCTTCAGTGCTGGCTGCGAAATTATTTACCCTAAAATTGGCAATGGGTAATAGGTATGTGGAATAAGGCTTTTAGTTAAATGGTATTAAAGAGTTTTAAAATTACAAATTACGTATTTGCTTCTTACCGGAGGCGAGTCTTACGAATTAGTAATTATTAATTATATTGACTGCAATAAATTAACTGTGTGGCCCAAATATGTGGCGCAAATTTAAGGCTTTTATTCAACAAACTCGGAGCATTTTAATTATTACCCCTAGTGTTGCCCTAACGGTTATAGTTGGGCAGTCTTTGGGACTTTTTAATTTGCCAGAATGGAAAATTCGCGATTCATGGTTTCGTCAGTCGTCGCCAGACAAGATAGCTGACGAAATTGTGATAGTGACAATCGATGAACAGGATATTCAATCGGTGCGGAAATGGCCCATTCCAGATTGGGCATTAGCTGAATTACTAGATAAAATTCGCGCGCAAAAACCTAGAGCTATCGGTTTGGATCTCTATCGAGATTTACCAGAAGGTACTGGAAATGAAAAACTAGTAAAAGTTTTTAGTAGCACTCCTAACTTAATTGGAGTAGAGAAAATCACTGGTGAACGTGTTAATCCTCCAGCCGAATTGAAAAAACGTGATCAGGTGGGATTAGCTGATTTGGTGTTGGATGGCGATCGCTTTGTGCGTCGTGCCCTTTTAACAGCTGAAGATGCTAAAGAAAAAGGCACTCTCAAAGCTGGAATGGCAACCTTAGTTGCACTTAAGTACTTAGAAGCAGATGGCATTAGTTTAGAAAGCATTGACCCCAAACAACAAAAATTTCAATTGGGTCAAGAAACCTACGTACCTCTAAAAAATCAAGAAGCTGGTTATGCTGATGATGATTTAGGCGGCTATCAAATTCTGCTCAACTGGTATGGTTCTGAAGCTGCATTTCATACAGTAAAGATGCGGGATGTTTTAGCTGGGCGAATTCCAGCAAACTTCATGCGCGATCGCATGGTGTTTATTGGCTCAGTTGCATCTAGTACTAATGATTTTTTCAGTACGCCTTTTTCCTCTGGGTTATCTGCACAAAAACCAACTCCAGGTGTAGTAATCCATGCCAATATTGCTCACCAATTAGTAAGAGGGGCAAAAACTGGTCAAACCACTCTCCACGGTATTTCTGGCATTTCTACATCAATTTGGATTGTTTTTTGGGCTTTGCTGGGTTCAACTGGTAGTTGGTTGGTAGCCAGTACTCGCACTGGATGGCGGGTTCCTGGTGGTAAAATGCTGTGGGCAACTTTAGGCACCGGTGGGCTGTGTTTGGGTGGTACTTACAGTGCATTTTTGTACGGTATTGTGATTCCGGTAACACCCGCTTTAGCCGCTTTTATTAGTAGTGTGATTGCTACAACCAATGCCTATAAACAACAAAAATTAGAACAAACAAATCGCCAACTAGAAATTGCTAACGATCAACTCTTGGACTATTCCAAAACCCTAGAGACAAAAGTTGAAGAACGTACTCAGGAATTACTAGAAGCCAAGCAAGCCGCTGATGCTGCTAACCAAGCCAAGAGCGAGTTTCTGGCAAATATGAGTCACGAGTTACGCACACCCCTAAATGGGATTCTGGGTTTTGCCCAGGTACTAGAAGGCTCGCCAAACTTAACAGCAAAAAACCTGGAAGGAGTCCGGATTATCCACCAATGTGGCTCACATTTGCTGATGCTGATCAATGACATTCTCGACCTCTCTAAAATTGAAGCGCGAAAATTGGAATTAGTAACAACTAATGTGCATTTGTCAAGCTTCTTACATAGTGTGACCGAGATTTGTGGTATTCGAGCCGAGCAGAAAAAGATAGCATTCAATATTTTAATTAGCGATCGCCTACCGTCTGTAATTCAAGCTGATGAAAAACGGTTGCGCCAATTATTGATAAATTTACTGGGTAATGCCATCAAATTTACGGATACTGGTGGTGTGACGTTCAAAGTAGAATTACTGGAAGCTGAGAAAGAGCAAGGGAGCAGGGAGCAGGGAGCAGGGGAGAAAGAATCAATAACGAACCCCAAAATTCGCTTCCAAATTGAAGATACGGGTATTGGGATGCCGCACGACCAAATAGAGAAAATCTTTTTGCCTTTTGAGCAAGTCGGTAAAGGCGGACAGCGATCTGATGGTACTGGTTTAGGATTGGCGATTAGCCAAAGGATTGCGGCATTGATGGGGAGCGAAATTCAGGTGCAAAGCCGCTTGGGTGAAGGTAGCGTCTTTTGGCTAGATTTAGCAGTATCAGTACCACTTTCCCATGACTGGCATACAGATGAGTCTGCCACCCAGCAAAAAATTAGCGGCATTCAGGGTAGTGCGCCTCAGATTCTCATTGTCGATGATGATGAAAATCACCGTGCTTTATTAATTAATTTATTACAACAAATTGGTTGTCGAATTTTAGAAGCCAGCGAAGGCAAACAAGGGCTAGCATTAGCCAAAGAAAGCATCCCGGATGTGATTTTGCTTGATTTAGCTATGCCCAATATGGATGGTTTTGAGTTCATGGTCAATCTACAATCGCAGTCACAAACTCGTTCGATTCCGATTATTGTTTCGAGTGCCAATGTATTTGAAGAAAATCGCCAGCGTAGTTTACAAGCTGGGGCGACAGCATTTGTACCCAAACCCCTGCAAGTTGAGGAACTGTTAAATGCCTTGCGATCGGTGTTGAAAGTGCAATGGATTTATGCCCAACCTGCACCGCAACAGCCATCTGCATCACTTGAGCCGCCATCAGAGAGCGAATTTGTTTTGCCATCGCAAGATATCTTACAACATATGTATCATTTGGCAATGATGGGAGATATTCCGGCGATTGAGGGAATTATAGAAGAGTTAGTGGAGCAAAACAGCCAATACAGTAATTTTGCGAACGAGTTGAAACAACTGACCGCTAATTTCCAAACGGGTAAAATCCGTAAATTACTTAAATCATTTATCACCACGGAGTCACGTCAATGATGACTGATCCTCTCTCAAAAGCAATGCATATTTTATTAGTGGATGACAATCCCAACAATCTCAAGGTGCTATCAGAAGCGATTCAAGGATATGGCTGGAAAGCACTTATGGCCACAGATGGCGAATCTGCGATCGAACAAACAGAATACGCTCATCCTGATCTAATTCTTTTAGATGTGATGATGCCAGGTATAGATGGATTTGAAACTTGTCGCAGGTTAAAAGCCAATCCTATCACTCAAAATACGCCCATTATTTTCATGACAGCTTTATCTGATACAACAGATAAAGTCAAAGGCTTAGAAATTGGGGCAGTTGACTACATTACCAAACCTTTTCAACAAGAAGAAGTCATTGCCAGATTAAAGCTACACCTCAAAATCTCCTATCTGACTCGAACATTAGAACAACGGGTGCAAGAACGCACCGCTGAATTAAGCCAGTCTCTACAAAGGTTGCAACAAACTCAACTGCAACTCATTCAAAGCGAGAAAATGTCCACCTTAGGACAACTAGTTGCAGGTATTGGTCATGAGATTAATAACCCGGTTGGTTTTCTGGATGGCAATACCTCTCATATTAAGGGATATGTCAACGATTTGCTGCGGCTGATATATCTTTATCAAGAGAAGCTACCAGATCCCGATCCAGAAATTGAAGATTTAGTTGATGAAATCGACTTTGAGTATATTACTGAGGATCTGCCTAAATTGCTATCATCGATGGATCAGGGAATTTCTCGCCTGAAAGATATCAGCTTGTCTTTGAGAACCTTTGCCCGTGCTGATATGTCATCCAAGGTAGAGTATCAAATTCATGAAGGAATTGATAGCACCTTGATGCTGTTGAAACATCGCCTCAAAGATAGTGGCGATCGCCCTCGAATTCATACTATCACTGAATACGGTGAGTTACCCCCAATCAGTTGCTATCCGGGACAACTGAATCAGGTATTTATGAATATCATTGCTAATGCCATTGATGCCTTTGATGAATACTATCATAACCACTCTCATCAAGCACCGCTAAATGAACAGAATAATCTGACTATCACAACTTCGTTTGATCCTCAGCAGCAAAGCGTCACAATTTGCATTCAAGATAATGGCCCCGGTATGCCTCCAGAAGTGCAAGCTAGAGTTTTTGAGCCATCATTTACCACCAAACCTGTTGGTAAAGGTACTGGATTAGGTTTAGCGATTAGCTACCAAATTATTGTTGATAAACATAATGGACAAATTAGATGCTTCTCAATGCCTGGGGAAGGAACCAAATTCATTATTATCCTGCCTATTTAACAGGCTATTAAATAATTTTAAAACCTGATTTTTATATTGATTTTTGAATTAAATTAACTCAAATATTAAAATATAAAATTTATTGTAGGATGCGTTAGCGTCAGCGTAACGCATCACATTTATAGCAATTATCCCATCACAGGCAAGCTAACTTTTTTTGATAACCAATCATACCAAGTTTCTAACCCAGCACCTGTAGTAGAAGAAACTTGAAAAATCTGAATTTCTGGATTTACTTGACGTGCATATTCTAGGCATTTTTGCACATCAAATTGCACATAAGGCAATAAATCGGTTTTAGTGAGAATCATCACCTCACTAGCGCGAAACATATGCGGATATTTAATTGGTTTATCTTCTCCTTCAGTGACAGAGAGAATGACAACTTTTGCTTGTTCGCCTAAATCAAATAATGCTGGACAAACTAAGTTACCCACATTTTCAATCATCACCACTGAGTTTAAAGGTGGGTTGAGTTGTTGTAAACCTCTTTCGATCATCGAAGCATCTAAATGACAGCCAGTACCTGTATTTATTTGGACAACTTTACAACCAGTTTCTTGAATTTTTCTGGCATCATTAGTTGTTTCTTGATCGCCTTCAATAACGCTAATATTTAATTTAGATTTTAAATCATTAATAGTGCGAGTTAATAGCGTTGTTTTCCCTGCGCCAGGAGAACTCATTAAATTTAAGGCAAGGATATTTCTGCCTTTAAACCAGCCGCGATTTTGAGCAGCTAGCAGATTATTTTTTGCTAAAATATCTTGTTCTAAACTGATTGTAGTGCCATGCATTTTGGCATGAATCTGCGATGCTTCTTGATGATGGTCATGATTGTGAGAATGGGTAATTACAGTACCATCAGGTAAGGTGTGAGTGTGATTGTCATCATGATGATGGTGATGATTTACTTCACCTGTGGCTAAATTAGTTACTTTGCTTTCTGCATCGTCAGAACAACCGCAAGTTACACACATATTTCCTCGATTTCTATTTCCTTAATTTTTAGTTCTTCACCAGTTATTAAATTTAATTGCACGCTACCACATTCACAAATACCGAAGGGTTTATCTAAGGCAATTTTTTTACTACATTGGCGACATTCTGCCAATCCAGGAATTTCTAATATTTCTAATTTTGCGCCTTCTAGAACTGTACCTTGAGCGCAAATATCAAAACAAAAACGAATGGCATCAGGCATAATGGCTGATAACTTGCCAATTTCTAATGTTACTCTTTGGACTTTTTGACCCTGGGCGTGTTCTGCGACTATGGCAACAATATTTTGTGTAATTCCGAGTTCGTGCATAGATTTAGGAAGGAAAATTAGAACCGCCGAGATAGACGCGGAGCGGCTACCCGCAGGGTACGCTGATAAAAGCAGATAATTTATTGATGTTGATTGGCAAGTGATGTCAAGAATAGTTAGTAAAAATTAACAAATTCGAGGTAATTGATCGCCTACTAACATATCAACAATTCGTTCGGCATTGAAAATAGTTTTTAATAAAACTACACCTGAAGGTGAGGGGATAGCTTCACCAATAATTGAAGCATCTTTGCCTGCTGGGTGAGATTGCATGGCTGCTAAAACTGTTTCTGCTTGTTGTCCGGGTACTACTACTACTAACTTACCTTCGTTGGCAAGATATAAGGGATCTAAACCAAGAAGTTCGCAAACTCCTTTGACTTCTTCCCGCACTGGAATAGATTTTTCATAGAGGCGGATTCCCACATCCGAACTCAGGGCAAATTCGTTTAAAACTGTGGCTAAACCACCACGAGTTGCATCCCGCATTGCATGAACTTCTGGGCAAACATTGAGGATGGTTTCTACTAAACCATGCAATGGTTGACAGTCGCTTTCAATATTAGTATCTAATGCTAATTCACCACGAGCAATTAAAATTGCTGCGCCATGATTGCCTAATTCGCCATTAATAATTATGGCATCTCCTGGTTGAATTTTATGGGCTGAAATCTCAATTCCTAGAGGAATTACACCAATACCGGCGGTATTAATAAACAGTTTATCGGCTGCACCACGATGTACGACTTTTGTGTCACCAGTCACAATTTGAACGCCAGCTTGATTCGCGGCTGCTTTCATACTGGTAACTACACGGCGTAAGGTTTCTACTGCTAGGCCTTCTTCTAAAATCACGCTACAGGTGAGATATAAAGGTTTTGCACCACTCACGGCTAAATCATTAATTGTGCCATTGATAGCTAATTCTCCAATATCACTACCTGGAAAAAATAAGGGATCTACAACATAGGAATCAGTGGTAAAAGCTAATCTGTCTCCCTGTTGCATGAGATTAGCTAAGTTAAAACTAGCTTGGTCTTCTAGTTGGGAGAGAATGGGATTATCAAAACTTTGGACAAAAATATCATCTATTAAATCGCGCATGGCTTTACCACCACTACCATGTGCGAGGGTAATATGAGTATCTCTCACTTTTGGTTGGCGACGGCGAATTTTTTCAATTTTTTGAAATAGGGAATTTTGTGCTGAGTTGGTTGGTAAAACATCCATGTTGAATTTTTGTAATTTATTGTTTTAGGAAATTGGCTAAGGCGGTGCGTTGCGCTACGTGACAACACACCCTACTTTTTATCTAATAAATTATTGGTGATAGTTTTAATGATTATGTAGCTTGCTTGCCTTCTTTTAGCAATAATTGCGACCAAGCAACAAAAGCTAGCAGAGGAATTGTAGCAACCGTTTCAAATAAAATTAAAGTATTCATTTTTATGGACAGTTCCCAGATTGGGGTAATTATGTATTGTCCTAAAGTTAACTGACTCATGATTATATAAATGTACAGACATAAATAAGCAGAATTGAAAGACCTCTTAATATATTGGTAATACCCAGCTAAACCTAAGGGTGTCATAATCAACCAACAAGAATCTGTAATTTGAGATGTGAACCAAGATGCTTTTGCATATTGATTGAATAAGATAATATTGTCCCTGTAATGCAAAATGGAAGCAACAATATTAATGCCTACTAAACAAAGTAGCCATATTTGACGTTGATGATTATCGGTGTTCATAGAAATTCCCCTCTATGCGATCGCTATTAATATAGGGGCACAACGTTAGTAGTTATGCCCCCTACGTTATCTGCCTGTTTCTGCGTGTCTACCACTATGTTTATCAGAATGTAATTGACCACCAACAGCCCAATTTTCCCGTTCATATTCGTCAATATGAACGGTGAT
This sequence comes from Nostoc linckia FACHB-104, assembly GCF_014696615.1. Lineage (GTDB taxonomy): Bacteria > Cyanobacteriota > Cyanobacteriia > Cyanobacteriales > Nostocaceae > Aulosira > Aulosira linckia_A. Next base: position 123,614 of record NZ_JACJQJ010000008.1, read on the forward strand.
CCATTCTGGTTTAGTCCCTAAAGCTGAAACCAGGGCATCTGTTACGGCTTGTACTAGTTTCCGCTTTTTTTCAATTGAGTGACCTTTGGCAATTTGAACTGTAACAAATGGCATAAGTTTATTTTTCCTCGAGTTGGATTACTTAGGAATTACAACAGTGTTCGCCGCAATTAATCACATCTTTTGATATTTATTGATAGATGCAAAGCAGAATCCAAAAATCTTCAATAAATGGGCATTGGGCATTGGGCATCGGGCATTGGGCATTGAAGATTGATTTTTATTGTTCTTTGTAAGCGCTGTTTATAGAGTCTCTTGCATACTGCAAAGCAGAACCCGAAGGGTAGACGCAAAGAAGAAGGTAGACAAGAAGTCTAATTTCTAGCCCTAAACCTCTAGCTAGCAGTCCCACAAGCGGGGAGAGGTTCTTGAGATATGTTGACCTTGGGTGTTTCTTGGGTAATGGTGGAGAGTCTGCCATATTTATAATAAGCTGCACAAGCACCTTCGGAAGATACCATGCAAGTACCAATTGGTGTTTCTGGCGTGCAGGCTGTACCAAAAACTTTACATTGCCAAGGTTTCAATACACCTTTGAGGATTTCTCCACATTGACAAGCTTTATGGTCAGCAACTTTCTGGTTAGGAATGCTAAATTTTTGTTCAGCATCGAATTGCGCGTATTCGGGGCGAATTTGTAAGCCAGAATAAGGTATGTCACCTAAGCCACGCCATTCAAAAGTTTCTCGCGCCATAAACACTTGATTGATAGCTTTGAGGGCGACTTGATTTCCGGCTGGCTGGACAATGCGGTTATATTGGTTTTCGACTTCACAACGATTTTCTAATAGCTGTTGCAACAGCATCCAAATCGATTGCAGAATGTCTAAGGGTTCAAAGCCGGAGACCACGATGGGTTTATGATATTGTTGGGCAATAAATTGATATGGGTCAGTACCAATTACCATGCTGACATGACCAGGGCCGACAAAGCCATCAAGTTGCAAATCGGGGTTATCTAGTAATGCTTGCAAGGCGGGGATCACGAGGACGTGATTGCAAAACATACTAAAATTGCTGATATTTTCGGCTGCTGCTTGCAGGATAGTGAAGGCGGTACTGGGGGCCGTGGTTTCAAAGCCTAAGCCGAAAAATACGACTTCTTTGTTGGGGTTTTCTTTAGCAATTTTTAAGCTATCTAGAGGCGAGTACACCATGCGAATATCTGCGCCTGTGGCTTTGGCTTGTAGCAAGCTGGTTCTGGAACCGGGGACTCGCATAGCATCGCCAAAGGTGGTGAAGATGACGTGAGAATTTTGGGAAATAGCGATCGCATCATCTAATCTACCTCTAGGCATGACGCATACTGGACAACCAGGGCCATGAATCAATTCGATGGACTGAGGCAAGATGTCTTCTATCCCATACTTAAATATAGAATGGGTATGCCCGCCACAGATTTCCATGATTTTGATCGGTTTATCTAACTGCTGGCTTAATTTGGCAATTTCGCGGTATAAGCCTTCGGCTTTGGCTGGTTCGCGGAATTCATCAACGTATTTCATCTGAAGATTTAGATTGAAGATTTTGGATTAATTTGAATATGATTTTTGAGCAAGAATTATGCACCAACTTCTGCTTGCGCTGCTGCAAGTTCTTGCAATAGTTGTAATGTTTCTGCTGCTTCTGCTTCGTTAATTCGATTCATGGCAAAGCCTACATGAACTAATACCCAATCGCCAATGCAAGCTTCTGGGGGATGTTGTTCATCGACAATGCAAGAAATATTTACTTGTCGCTTCACACCACCAACATTGACAATGGCTAGCTTATGATTAACGTCGGAGATTTCAACAATTTGACCGGGGATTCCCAAACACATTTTTATTTTCCTTTGGCAGTGTTATGCATTTAATTTGTCAATCAGTTGGGCAGATTATCATTTGTCATTAATCATTTGTATTTATTCAGGGCAAATGACTAATAACGAATTACAATCTTGAGAAGAATAACGACGGATTAGCTAACCACAGAGATAATATAAGAGAAATTTCCGCAAGGTGTCAGTTTATTAAGGATAATTAAGCGCTTAATTGTGCAGCTGCAATTACAGCTTGACCTAACGATATACCGCCATCGTTAGCTGGAACTAAGCTGTGAGTTAGGACTTTGATTCCCAATGTTTGTAAATCCCTAGTAACTTGCTCTAATAAAATATAGTTTTGAAATACGCCTCCTGTTAAGACGACCTGATTAATAACATGTTCTTGAGTCAGATATTTAACCATTTGGGTAATTGCTTTGGCTAGACTCTGATGAAATTTTGTCGCTATCATCCCCTGGGATATCTGATTTTGCAAGTCTTTGAGCAAGGCTGACCACATAGGGCTAGGGTCTATACAGTAAATATTATCGAAAAAGCTAAAATTAAACGGATAATTTGGATTTTCTTTAGGATGATTTAAACTATGCTCATCAATTAATGCTTCCATTGCGATCGCAGCTTGTCCTTCATAGCTACATTCTTCCCGACAAATCCCAATCGCCGCTGCTACAGCATCGAACAATCTCCCGGCTGAAGAAGCCTGAGGTGAATTAATGCCTTTTTCTATTAACTGATTTAGTACCTTCAGTGGCTTTTTTTCCAAAAATTTTAAGATTTCTAAATCGCCATAGTTTTTTGTGAGATTTTCCCAACTATCGGCGGCGATGAGATGGGCATAAGTGTTACGCCAAGGCTGATATATGGCTTGTGCGCCACCAATCATTGCTATAGGTTTAAATGCTGCTAATCGCTGAAACTTGCGGTAATCTGCTAACAGAAATTCTCCGCCCCAAAGTGTACCATCTTCGCCATAACCTAAGCCATCTAAGGCAATCCCTAAAACTGGAGAAGCATCGAGAGGAAGGCCATTTTCTGCCATACAAGCAGCAATATGGGCGTGATGATGCTGGATTGGGTAAATTTTCAACTGATTAGCTGCTGCTAATTCTTTCCCCAGTTTGCTTGAGAGATATTCTGGGTGTTTATCAATCGCAATTACTTCTGGTTGATGCTCAAATAAATTCAAGTACAAATTTAATGTATCTTGATAGGCATCAAAAGCCGCAGCATTTTCTAAATCTCCTAAATGTTGCGAGAGAATTGCTTGACCTTCTCGCAATAAACAAAAGGTATTTTTTAACTCACTCCCCATTGCTAAAATCTGCGGAATATTATCAAATCCTGGGGGTAAATTAATCGGTGCTGGGGCATAACCTCTGGCGCGGCGAATGATTTGCAATTTCTCGCCTACCACCCTCACCACTGAATCATCAACTCGATTCAAAATCTCTCGATTATGTAACAGAAAATAATCGGCTATTTTGCTTAACTTATCTTTGGCTTCTTCATTATCAATACATTGTGGTTCATCCGATAAATTGCCACTTGTTAACACAATCGGACGATTCATCCGCTTCAAAATCAGGTGATGTAATGGCGTATAAGGTAACATAAACCCCAGGCGATTTTGCCCTGGTGCAACCGAAGGCGCAATGGAATTTTGGATTTTGGATTTTGGATTTTGGATTGAAGGTTGCTGATTTAATTTCTCTTCCCCATTCCCCAGTCCCCAGTCCCCAGTCCCCAGTCCCTTCCTCCGCAACAAAACAATCGGCGCTGTGGGACTCCTTAATAACTCTTGTTCTTGGGGGCTGATGATGCAATATTGGGCAATAATGTCGATATCCCTAGCCATTAAAGCAAAGGGTTTGTGATAGCGGTTTTTACGCTGACGCAGTTTTTGAACTGTGGCTTCTTGAGTCGCATCGCAAGCTAAATGCATCCCGCTTAAGCCTTTAATTGCAACAATCTCGCCTTTTTGCAATAGGCTACAAACGGCATCCACATCATCTAACATGGAGAACATGGAAGCGGTAACTGATTTACCATCCGCACGTTCTAACCAAGCAGTAGGGCCGCAGATATGGCAAGCTACAGGTTGGGCGTGAAAACGGCGGTTTTCGATGTCGTGGTATTCCTGTTCGCATTGGGGACACATGGCAAATGCAGACATACTGGTGTTGCATCTGTCATAGGGAATGGCGCGAATAATACTCAATCTGGGGCCGCAATGGGTACAGTTGGTAAAGGGATAGCGAAAATAACGGCTAAAAGGGTCAAAAATTTCTTGTTGACATTGGGGACAAATCCCAGCGTCAGGGGAGATGGCTGTTTTAATTTTATTAGTAACACTATGTGCGATCGCAAAATCATCAAAATTCAATTCTTCTGTAATCGGTGTTCTGATGATTTCTTCAATTCTCGCTAAAGGTGGACATTCTTGCTGTAATTTGACGATAAATTCTGCCAAGGCTGCTTCGCTACCAGATAGGCGAATTAACACACCTTGTCCATCATTACAAACATCTCCCCGCAAACCGCAAGCTTTAGCAATCCGATAAACGGTAGGGCGAAAACCTACACCCTGAACAGTACCGCGAACTCTAATTTCTTCAGTCGCCATAATTAAACCGCCACAGCAAAATTCGGTTATTTCCAGAATCAGCTATTACCGCAGTTTGACCACAAATCTTGATACCGTAACACCAATTTAAACTTTCTCTTGTTGGTAACCCAAAATCTCGATTTTCACCTTTATTTTTAAAATTGGTTTGCCCAGCCAAGGCATCTGCTGCCGCACCTTGGAGTGATAGGATTGATTCTGGCTTTTTCCATCCTAGCAAGCGAGAGTTAGCGGTATCTGCCACTACTAACCAATCACCAGCCGCATCCACTCCATAGGGCATACTTAAACTACTGGCACTGGGAAAATAAACTCCTTGATTCATCTCCACATTATTAAAGTCTTTTTGCCCCAATACTACTGCACAAGGAGTATTATTTTCTGTTGGCATTCCTTGCCAAATCATCACACGATTATTACCAGCATCGCTGACAACTAAATTGTCTCCCCAAAAGGTAATATCATGACACCAGCGCATACTCACAGCAGTGGGAGATGCGCCACAATTTTCATTACGAGATATCATATCTGGTTGCCCCAACACTAAATCGGCTGGTTGACCATTTTCTGTAGGTAATTGCTGCCAAATTAGCAGCCGACGATTGCCAGTGTCAGCTACAAATAGCTTGCCTTGATGATATAAAACCCCATAGGGCCAGTGCATGGTATTTGCATCTGGTAATTGACTACCTCGATTGGGTTCATTGTCGTTAAAATTAGCTTGTCCTAACACCAAATCTGCTGGCACATTGCTATCTTCTGGCAAATTTTTCCAAATTAAAACTCGGTGATTCCAAGCATCAGCAACAGCTAATCCAGAACCGCAGCGACAAATCCCTGTTGGGACGCTAACAGTTGCCCTTCCTGGTGTTCCTTTAGCATTTTGTCCTTCATGGTAAAAGTCTGGTTGTCCAATTACCCAATCAGCACTTTGATTATCTGTAGTTGGTAAATTTCGCCATCCTAATAATCGATGATGTCCTGTATCAGATACCCATAATGGCCCAGTTTCTGAGATTAAACAAGCACCACGAGGGCCAAACATTGTTATGGGACTCGGTGCTAAAGGCATCACGAATTTTTCTGTTTCTAGAGTTGCACCTAAAATCACTTCTGCACCTGCAGGGGACAAAGGTAATTTTGGTGTAATTCCTGTGGCTTCTGTCGGTAATGAAGAGTTAGGAGTAATCTTAATCGAGTTGTACATTAACCGCAGATGGATGCTGATAGTTGTTGACAAAATGCTAACTCGTAATACCCACCTCTGGAGAGAAGCAAGCTACGTAATTAATAATTCGTAATTCGTAATTCGTAATTACATTTGTAATACCAATTTTAAAAAAGAATGTGACAGATTGTAGGGGCAAGGCAATGCCTTGCCCTCTAGAATATATTGATATGTCGCAAACATTATTTCAATTGGTATAACAGCGTCAACAATTACAAATTATTTTGCCATTTGTATTTTCTCACCAATAATTTAGCCCTACTGTATCAGCACTAGCAACTTTCCTCTAATGTGCTGATTTGCGTTTTTACGTGTAACCATTGAAAATTCTACCCTTAAGCAAGCTTAAGCTTCAGGGTAGAGAAATGATTACTTAGTGAGAAAGCTTCTAGATAACTCCAGCATATAAATTATTCCGCTTAAAGTTGTGACAGTTAACAGTCAAAAATCAACCGTCAACAATAGCGATAGAATATTTTATTGCTTGTAAGTCCTTGAGTCTAGATTTTCTCATGTTGTAGTTTCAGTTCTATTTCCAGTTCTTGGAGGGCTTGGGCTACAACTTGTGCTTGTTCTAATTGTTGATGCTGGGTAAATATTTCCCAAGCTTCTTGATAGTAAGCACGTGCTTTTACTAAATTTTGGGGATTTCCTTTTTCTGGTTTTTCTGGATCATCTGGTAGATTAAATAGGGCATTAGCTTTGTTAGAAATTGTGTTAGCGTATTCTAACGGTGTATCGTGATAATTACGCACTTTTAATGCTTCATCGTAAGCCGCGATCGCTCGTAAATTATTCTCTACAGGATGGGTACTTTGGAGATATTGCAAAGCATTACCTAAATTATTTTGCAACATTGCGTATTCTCTGGGATTTTCAATCAGGTTTATCTGCTTGAGTGCGGCCTCAAATGTCTGTACAGCTAAACCTTCACACAATTGCTTTTGTTCCATTCCCGTAGAAATTGAAATGTAAGCAATTGCAATATTATTGTGTAAAATCGCGTATTCTTCAGGATAATTTTGGGCAGTAAATACCCGCAATGCATCTTGATAAGCTTTGATGCTATCGGCAATTTGGGCTAAATTAAAAGGTACAAGAGATTGCAAAACTAGCCCTAAATTCATTTGTGCTTCCGCTACTTCTTCTTTAGATGCTAATTGTTGCAAAATTGGTAGTGCTTCTGTATAAGCTGCTTTTGCTTGTAGTAGTAATTCTGTCCCCTCATCAGGAATTGATTTCAAAGCACCAGCTATACCCACCTTAGCCCTAGCTTTCAATAGAGGATAATCGTCCCCACACATTTCGCAAGCTCGTTTATACAGATCAACTGTACTCCATAAATCTTGAGCAGTTTTGGGTTTTTTCTGTAAACCCTGTGCCAACTCAATCAACATTTCGATTTTCTCTTGTGTCGTTGCTGACTCCGATGCAATAGCTGCGATCGCGGCCTTAACTGTCGAATCTGTAATGCTTGGGGTCATCTCAACACGGTTGCAATGATGGGTGTACACATAGTTGCAAGTATTTTGTCCTAGAGATGGTCAGTGTAGCTGCAATTTATCTCATCGGCTAATTTGCTTCAACTTTAAAGTACTTTACTGCCTCAATTCTCCAAATCACAAGCTTATTTTAATCAAAATATACACAATTTAATTCTTAATTTATATCTTGCCATTATACTGATGCATACGCTACATGATCTTAGTAAATTGATATTAAATGATTATCTGTATTGTTTGATGCAATTGCACACATTGATAGCTAAATAGATTAAATAAATATTATTTATTAGGAAATCGCTCTCTGATTAAATTAATGAAATTTCCGAATCAGAGTTTTCTATAAAAAGCTTTAATAACTAATTTCAAAACTTGTACAAATTCATATGAGATTTTTAAATTTACGTAGATGTTTTAGTACTGAGAGTACAACACCATAATTCTTATAGTTTTTTTATTATCGGATTTTATTTTTCAACTCTCTTCAGCCTCCTGAAAGCAAATTAGGTCAAGTTTTGTTAGGTGAAAGAGAAAGGTAAGTTACACTTCTACGTAAAAAAAGTAGGCGATCGCATTTTTTTTGTATAAAATAGCATATCAATATTGGTCAGTTTTTTATCAGTATATACACTGAACAAGCTGAAGCACAATCACGATTACTAATATCTGTTAGAAAGCTAAAAAGCTGACAAGTCAATGGTTATGTCAATTTTTTATTCCTAATTTTCTGCAAAATAACCATTAAACTATTTCCTATTTTGACGATTTCCAGCACCCAAATTAAAGTATTTTTTGTATCTAGGAGTTAAGCCGATGTATGGTCTAGTCAACAAAGCAGTTCAAGACATGATTTGCAAATACCACGGTGAAGATACCTGGGAAGCCATCAAGCAGAAAGCTGACCTGGAGGACATAGACTTTTTTATAGGTATGGATTGTTACTCTGATGATGTGACCTATCGTTTAGTCACAGCTGCAAGTGAGGTATTGAAAACCCCACCAGAAGAACTGCTGATGGCTTTTGGAGAATACTGGGTAACATACACAGCAGAAGAAGGTTATGGTGACTTATTAGACAGCGCTGGGAACTCTCTACCCCAATTTATGGAAAACCTCGACAATCTCCATGCCAGGGTTGGCTTAAGTTTTTCTCAACTTCGTCCACCATCTTTTGACTGCGAACACACCACAGATAAGTCTGTTGATCTGCATTACCAATCTACAAGGTCAGGATTGGCTCCTATGGTAATTGGGTTACTCCACGGTTTAGGAAAACGCTTTGGTACCAAGATAGATGTTACCCAAACCAGTTTTAAGGAACAAGGAGCTAACCACGATATCTTCTCTGTTGAATACGAAAATTCTCACTCCTATGACAAATGATCGGGCTACTGAGTTAGAACAATTTAGTCTTGCTCCTGAACAAATTGCCGCATTATTTCCCTTTCATCTGGTAATCGATCAACACCTGAAGATTGTCCAGGTAGGTAAAGTATTGCAGCGCATTTTAGAACCGATCGCAATTTTAGATAGTTCCCTAGAAGAACATTTTCAAATTAATCGCCCCAAATGTCCAAGTAGCTTTGCAGCTATTTGTCAGCAAACGCGATCGCTATTTTTATTGCAATCTCATCACAGAGAAATGCAGCTCAAGGGGCAGATGGTATATCTCGAGAAATCAAATCATCTGCTCTTTTTGGGTTCTCCCTGGATTACTGATATTGCTAATATCAAAAAGCTTGATCTGACCCTTAATGATTTTCCTTTATACGATTCAATTTCTGATTATCTCTTTCTTTTACAAGCGAAAAATTCAGCTCTGGCAGATGCCCAAAAACTCACTACAAGACTAACATCTCAGCGCGCTGAATTAAGAGCTACAGCTTCCCGATTGCGAACGCTAATTGATAGTTTACAACTGGGTGTGCTGCTAGAAGATGATAACCGACAGATTGTATTAGCAAATCGGGAATTATGTCATCAATTTGGTATTCCCCAATCCCCAGAAGCTTTACAAGGAGTGGACTGTCGGCAAGTAGCACAAACAGCCAAACAACTGTTTACAGAACCAGAAAAATTTGCCCAACGCTTAGATGAGATTATTAGCCAGGGTGAAATAGTTCTCAATCAAGAATGGCAACTCTTGGATGGGCGGACTTTTGAACAAGAGTACATTCCGATTGTGGTCGAGCAAAAATTTTATGGTCATCTGTGGAAATACAGCGATATCACCTTACGCAAACAATCAGAAAATGCTCTAAGACTGAGTGAAGAACGCTTAAAATTAGCACTGGATTCGGTAGACGAAGGGCTTTGGGATTGGAATTTAGCAACTGGAGAAGTGTATCGTAGCCCACGCTGGGCAACAATGCTCGGTTATGAGCCAGAAGAAATCGAAAATACGATTAAAGTCAAAAATAGGTTGATTCATCCAGAGGATCTACCAATAATGCACCAACGGCTCATAGCTCATTTCAAGGGTAGAACCCCATTTTATGAAGCAGAAGCTCGCTTTTTAACGAAATCTGGAGCATGGAAGTGGATTCTGGATCGGGGTAAGTTGGTAAGTTACGATTCTCAAGGTAAACCCCTGAGAATGGTGGGAACGCATCTCGATATTACCGAACGCAAAAACGCAGAAGCATTGTTACAGCAGCAATATCAACGCGTACTGCTGCTCAAGCAAATTACTGAAGAAATTCGTCAGTCCTTGCAATGGGAAAAAATTCTGCAGACAACGGTAACAGAAGTACAACGAATTTTACAGGCCGATCGCGTCCTCATCTTCCAAATTAATCCCGATGGCTCTGGCAAAGTTGTTCAAGAAGCTGTCGTACCCCAATGGGCGGCTGTTTTAGACAACAATGTTTGTGATACTTGTCTGCAGCAGAAATACCTAGAATTTTATCGTCAAGGGCAAATAACGATCATTTCTGATTTGGTGCAGACACAAGCAAAACCCTGCCGTACAGAGGATTGTCCGGTAAAGGCGAATCTGGTTGTACCAATTCTGCTGCGAGAAGATTTGTGGGGATTATTAATCATTCATCAGTGCGATCGCCCCAGAGAATGGACGGAATTAGAGTTAGATTTGCTTACTCACCTCGCAGATCAAATGGGTATTGCTTTAACTCAAGCACAATTGCTAGCGCAAGAAACCCGTCAAGCCAACTTGTTAGCACAGCAGAATGAAGAGCTAACTATTGCCAAGCAAGCCGCAGAAACAGCGAATATGGCGAAGAGTAATTTCCTCGCCACCATGAGCCATGAAATTCGCACCCCCATGAATGCGGTGATTGGGATGACGGGATTGCTGTTAGATACTCCCCTCAAACCGGAGCAACGCGACTATGTGGAAACTATCCGCAATAGTGGCGATGCCTTAATGACAATTATTAATGATATTCTCGACTTTTCTAAAATTGAGTCTAACAATTTAGAGTTAGAAGAACAGCCCTTTGACTTGCAAGTCTGTGTAGAAGAAGCTTTAGATTTACTTGCGCCTCAGGCTGCTGCCAAAGGTATTGAATTAATGTATCAACTGGCATGGCACACACCAACTTTAATTATTGGTGATATTACTCGTCTGCGGCAGATTCTTTGGAATTTAGTCAGTAATGCCGTCAAATTCACCAATAATGGTGAAATAGTTGTCTCTATCGCAGTCCAAAGACAAATACCCAAGCGGGTAATTAAAAATCCCGATCATGTGTATTACGAATTTCAATTTGCCGTCACTGATACAGGTATCGGTATCCCAGGCGATCGCTTGCATCGGCTATTCAAACCTTTTAGCCAGGTTGATGCTTCTATGGCGCGACGTTATGGCGGTACTGGCTTGGGATTAGCTATTAGCAAGCGTCTGAGCGAAATTATGGGCGGCAGAATGTGGGTAGAAAGCGAAGCAGGTAGAGGTTCTACTTTCTATTTCACAACCAAATTACAAGTCGATCCTGCTACTGTCGAGAACACTTTCCTTTATCCAGAGCTGGTAGGCAAGCAATTAATATTAGTAGCCAATAATCATAATTTACAGAAATGCTTAACTTGGCAACTTCAGACCTTGGGAGTTGATGTCCAAGCCGTAGAATCGAGTGAGGCTGCACTAGATGTCATGCGTCAAGATGCCTTTGACATAGCAATATTAGATATTGATAGCCCTAACATTAACACTTGCGAACTAACAAGTAAAATTCGTAGTTTACACAAACAACAGCATCTAGCTTTGGTGATGTTGAGTGCCAAAAGCAAGCAAACTTTAGAGGTTAAGGAGATAGCCACCGAGTTTACTGCCTTTTTAAATAAACCTGTGCGCCAGTATCAGTTGCATAATACATTACTACAAATTGTCCGTGGTAGCTGGTCTACGCGCCTGGTGGATGGCAAGGTAAATATACCTTCTTACTCACGCTTGTCTACATCCCATATCTCAACAATTGATACTCAGATTGCCCAAAGCTCAAACCTGAAGATTCTGCTGGTTGAGGATGTGTTGGTGAATCAGAAAATAGCCCTGAAAATGCTGGATCGTCTAGGTTATCGGGCAGATGTCGCTAATAATGGCAGGGAAGCTCTAGAATCCTTGCAACGGCAACTCTATGATGTTGTGTTTATGGACATCCAAATGCCAGAAATGGACGGCTGGGAGACAACCTCCCGGATTCGTGGGGATTTTTCACAGGCGACTCAACCTTGGATAATTGCCATGACTGCCCATGCTCGACCTGAAGATAGGCAAGAATGCTTATCAGTTGGTATGGATGATTATGTCAGTAAGCCGATTAATCTAGAAGCGCTAGAAGCAGTTCTCAACAAATTTGTAACTCAGCATTATCAAGTTTCCCAGCCTTCTGTGCCTACTCCTTTACCTGCTGAGTTGGTATTACCGCCTCCACCCCCCGATTTGAATCTTATAGAAGCAATTGATCGGAGTATTCTGCAAGAATTGCAAAGCCTAGGCGGTAATGAAGGCGATCGCCTAGTTGCGGAACTAATCGAGGTTTACCTAGAAGATACCCCCACAAGAATCCAGACAATGAAAGATGCTCTGATTGAAAAAGAGCGCCCAAAGTTACAAAAAGCAGCTCATGCTTTGCGATCGCCCAGTGTTAGTATTGGTGCTGTTAATTTGGGCAAAATTTGTGAAACCTTAGAAGAAGCTGCCAAAGAGCAATCATGGGAGCAACTGTCTGAGCTAGTTAATCAACTAGAAATTGAATATCAGAGTGCGATCGCAGTGCTTCAGGGAATACTAACTAAGTAAAGACTAGAAAATAGTATTTGTACTCGTTACTCAGCAAGTTTTCCAGCCATCATTCCCCAAATGCTAGGAATGATGGAATATTTGTCAAGATTCAAAGAGACGCGATTAATCGCGCCTGTACAAGAGTCAAAGATTATTGATTATTCTTGCTTCCTTATTACCCATTCCCCAGTCCCAAATACACAAATGGATGAAATATCGAATACCAAAATCAAAATATTAGTAATTGATGATGATCGGGTGATCCAACTAATTTTGAAACAAGCCCTGCAAGATGAGGAACATGAGGTTATTCTTGCTTCTAGCGGTGAACAGGGACTAGAACAAGCTGAAAAATACTGTCCATCAATCATCATTTGTGATTGGCAAATGGAGGAAATGGATGGCTTAGAAGTATGTCGCAAAATTAAATCTGAACCATCCCTATCGAATAGCTTTTTTATTCTGCTGACATCACGCAAGGCGGTTGAAGACAGAGTAAAAGGTTTAGATACTGGTGCAGATGATTTTTTGAGTAAACCTATTGAGGTGAGCGAATTAAAAGCTAGAGTCAGAGCCGGATTGAGGCTATATCAAGCTAATCAAGAACTGCAGAAATTAGCTAAAGATTTACAGATCCAAAAACAGCTTTTAGAAACTGAGTTGAGCGAAGCTGCTGATTATGTCAAATCTTTGTTACCTGCACCGATGACGGGATTAGTCACAATCAACTCAAGATTTTTACCATCTAGTCAATTGGGTGGCGATTGCTTTGATTACTACTGGCTAGATGACGATAACTTGGTAATTTACCTCCTAGATGTTTCCGGACATGGTTTAGCTGCAGCGCTGCCTTCAATTTCGGTGCATAATATGTTGCGATCGCATTCTTTGCCCCATGCTAGTCTCTATGAACCATATCAAGTACTGCAAGATTTGAATAATTTCTTTCAAATGGATCAGCAAAATTTTCAGTACTTTACCATTTGGTATGGAGTTTTTAACCGTAGTTCTTATCAACTAACATACGCTAGCGCCGGACATCCTCCAGCTTTATTACTTTCTCAACCTGCTGGCTCTGATTCTGGTTTAGAGGTGAAAAAATTAGTTACCCGTAGTCTGCCAATAGGCGTGTCACCAGAACCAAAATATTACAATAATGTATGTGACATTCTAGCTACTAGTAAACTCTATGTTTTTAGTGATGGAGTGTATGAAGTTGAAAAGCATGATGGTTTACTATTAAATTTGAATGGTTTTATCGATTTATTAACTGACAATAATCAATCATTAGAATTAGACATAGACGCAATTTTACAGCATATAAAAATTAATACAAGCAGCCAAATATTTACAGATGACTGCTCTTTAATAGAAATCACGTTTGGTACTGAGTGACTTCCTCCATAAAAGATGCTTGATTGGGAAACACTTCAAAGGCCTGAGTTGTGTCACTCAGTTCTAGAATCATTTTAATTTGCTCATTGATGGAACAAAGTACCAGCCTACCTTCTTGTTTACGCATGATTTTTAGTGTTAACAATAAGGTGCCAAAGCCAGAACTGTCCATAAAAGTAATATCTTGAAAATCAAGCACAATTGTTTTGACACCTGTCTCCATAAATTTGTTCATCTCTTCGCAAACTTTTCTCCCATTTCTCCCATCAAAAATTCCCTGGGGCTGAATAACTTTTAATCTGTTAGCCATAATTTTAGTTACAAAAATGTTTCGGCAAAAATAAACTACAAGACTACATCAGCTACTAAGCTATTTAAGTAAGTAGCTTTTTCCGTAGTAATAAACAGTTTCTAGCATCCGATTCGCGAGTATAGCTAATTTTCCAGCTATATTTGTTTCGGAGTTTGAGTAAGAAGATGCACCCCCAATGAGCTTCATGATTTAAAGGATTAAAATTATAATCGCTAGTTTGTTCGCTAAGCTTTTCTAAAGCCGCTTCTAAATTAAAAATATTGCCTCGATCCCAGATACAAAGCTGAAAGTACTCAGCAGAAATTTGGACTGCCAAATCAATAGGAGTTTGAGGACTAAGGTGTTTATGGGCATGACGTACCACATTTGTAAAGCCTTCTATCAAACCTGTTTGTCCTTCTATCCATACTCGATCAGTTAACGGTGAGCAGTTGAATTGATCGAACCACTCCAATACTGTTGTTATTGCATTAATATCACTGGCAACTTGCAAACTAGAGTTAGAAATCAAAAAACTAGTTTCTGATGACATTTAGACCGCCCCAGTATCTCTTTTTAAGAATATAATTATGGTTTTTGGCATCAGTTTAAAATTCTAGTATAAGCTCCACATTTCTAGCGCAAATCTATTATATTGACATCCATAAATTTACTAATTCTAGAGATGGATAATATCAGCGCAAATATTGAGAGATATTTTTCTTTTGTCAGAGTGTTTTACTTACAAAAATTTTGAATCTTTTATTAAAATTTTTAGTTCCCAAAATTATATTTTTAAATCGTCGTTTATCATGTTTTACTTTACTATTAGCAAGTTTCATTTTATGCTTAATATGTAATTATTTTTTCGTAAGTAAGTACGCTTGGATAAAGCAATATGTAAAGTTTTGAGTAAGAGAAATTAAAGCTTTTTCAATTTATCTTGCTGAATATTGTTATGTTCAATCGCAAACTTACTGAATTACTTATTAAGGAGCTTTAATGACTCAGCGTATTACCAGTGCTGTCAATTCACTTGTAACCAAATTATCGCGACGCAATGCACTTTTGTGGCTTGGTGGTGCAGGATTAGGCACCACCTTTGTAGCAGGGACACAAACTGAAGTGAACGCTCATGAAAAAAAAGATGTGGAACTGGTAAACCCACCAACGCTATATAATGCGCCTCAAAATGGTTATAGCCATATAGCTGTTACACCAGCAAAGGCAAAAACTGTTTATATTTCTGGTCAATTTGGCTCAGATTTGCAAGGAAATCTGGTTTCAAATGACTATGAAGAGCAGTTAGTACAGGCTTTTCAGAACCTCCGCTTTGCCTTGCAAGCGGTCGGTGCGAGACCAGAAGATGTAGCAAAAACTACTGTACTTATAGTTAATCACACACAAGAGAAATTAATACCGTTAGGACGTGAAATTG
The DNA here is from genome assembly GCF_014696615.1 of Nostoc linckia FACHB-104. Taxonomy (GTDB): domain Bacteria; phylum Cyanobacteriota; class Cyanobacteriia; order Cyanobacteriales; family Nostocaceae; genus Aulosira; species Aulosira linckia_A. The sequence continues at coordinate 139,222 of NZ_JACJQJ010000008.1, forward strand.
GTAAGTTATGGGGGAATAAACCACCAGCAAACACTCTCATCCCTGTTCCTAGATTGGCACTTGACGGTATGTTATTTGAAATAGATGCTTATGCGATAATTCCAGAAAAACCAAATAAAGGAATGTTCTCAACTTAAGATCTGCAAATAGGGTCTAGGGACTAGTTTTTAGGGTCAGCAATGTGAAATATTTCATTCTCACCTGAATAATAACTAGTGCCTAGCCTATGCTTTACAAATCCCATAAACTGAGCTGGTTGGGTGGCTGATCGAGGCTATTCCAAGGTAAGGGAGGAACTTCTATACCATTCTGTTCCAGTAAATTTTGAAAGTGACGGGCTGTGCTGGGCGATCGCTCTTCTATAGGACAATGAACAAAGAAATAAATCTGCACTCCCGCCTGTAACCACTGTTGAATCTGCGTTACCCATTCTTCCATAAACGGCTGATTCACGGGTAAATTCGGGTGTGAGATAAAGCGAATTAGGGTAAAAGGTGCTGTGACGCTAAATTGTACTGGTAATTTCGGTTTGCGTCGTTCTGAGTGTAACTGCGGGTCATCATCTCCAGTGTAGATGGGGCGGGAGTCTAAAAGAACCCTGCCAACATTGAGCTTTTCTAACAGCGCTGTCAAATTGCTAGCATAGGGTTCCTTAAACCAATCCGGATGGCGAACTTCTAGCGCTAGGGGTGCAACTGTACGGGGCCAAGCTGCTAAAAAAGTAGCCAAATCTTCCATTAATATAGGTGCGTAACTTGGTGGTAATTGAGCAAATATCGGGCCAAGACGCTTACCTAAAGGACGCATACCTTCCAGAAATTGTAAAGCCGCAGGGATATATGGTTGCAACAACCCCTGATGGGTGATATCTCGCGGTAATTTCAAACAAAATTCAAAACCTGGGGGTGTTTCCGTCGCCCAACGGGTAACAGTTTCTTGATTAGGGATAGCGTAGAAAGTAGTATTTCCCTCCACAGTAGTGAAGCGACGGCTGTAGAGAGAAAGAAACTCAGCCGTGCGAGTACCTGAAGGATAGAGTTCACCCACCCATCCTTTATATGCCCAAACAGCACAACCAATCAGAAATTTTACAGGTTTGTCATTGGTCATTTGTCATTGGTCATTTGTCATTTGTCATTTGTCATTTGTCATTGGTCATTGGTCATTGGTCATTGGTCATTGGTCATTGGTCATTGGTCATTGGTCATTGGTCATTGGTCATTGGTCATTGGTCATTAAATTATTTCCTCCCCATTACCCATTACCCATTACCCATTTACCCATTACCCATTACCCATTACCCATTACCCATTTACCTATTACCCAATCCCCAATCCCCAATCCCCAATCTCAACCAACCGGAAGACAAATAGTAAATTGCGTTTTCCCTGGTTGTGAATTTACTGCGATGCTTCCTTGATGGCGGATTTCGACAATTCGTCTTACTACTTCTAAGCCTAAGCCTGAACCTTTTCCAACTGGTTTAGTTGTGAAAAATGGCTCGAAAATTCGCGATTTAATGTCTTGAGGAATACCCGATCCGGAGTCTGTGATTTGGATTTCGATGCGATCGCTATACGTTGTAGTAATAATTTCTAATATGCCTTTTTCGTCCATTGCATCAATGGCGTTATCAATCAAATTTGTCCACACCTGATTTAATTCGCTGCCATAAGCCCAAATTTTCGGCATTTCCAGACTATACGATCTGCGAATTTCTACGCCTTGCTTCAGTTTATATGAGAATAATCGTAAGGTATCTTCTAAACCTTCATGCACATCAACTAGTTGTCTTGCGCCCTGATCTAAATGGGAATAAGACTTCATCGATTGCACCAATTCAGCAATTCGTTCTGCACCGCGTAAACCACTGGTAATCATAGACATAACTTCAAAGGAAAGGGCTAACCAGCGCAAGCCCATGCTACCCATTTCTGTCTGATCATCCTGCCAGCGTTCAGTTAATTCTTCTAATGTGGTAATTGCGATACCACCTTCAGCTAGTGGCCCAGCGATTTTCCAAGCATCATCTACACCATAATCTTCTAACCAATCCAGCAATTCATCTTCGCGATCGCTCAAAGTCATCGGATCAACCCGCTTGTGGGTAATTGTCTCATACCCCTGATCACGTGCTTGAATCCATTGTGCGGTATGTTCTGCATCAACTTGGTGCTGTCCATACACCAGATTCATGCGTTGCAGTTCTAGTAATGCTGGGGTGATATCTCGCAAAGCGCGAACCAAGGCGGCGGCTGGATTATTTAGTTCGTGGGCTAGTCCTGCTGCTAGAGTGCCTAAAGCTGCCATTTTTTCCCGATTGCGGATGAAAGATTCTAATCCACGCGATCGCTTGGCGACGATTTTAAAAATCATTTGCTCAAAGCTACGGCATTCATGGAGCAATGTCAGGAAATCTTCACTTGATAACTTATACAAACGACAGTCTGTAAGTGCGCGTACTGTCACCGGGTTAGGGTCACCTGTTAAAACGGGGATTTCACCCATAAAGCTAGGGGCTTCGTGTTGTCCAATTGGCATTTCCATGCCATCACTTCGCCTAGTCAAACCTAAGCGGCCAGACAACAGAATAAAGAAGCCACTTGCTGGATCTCCCTCGTATGCCAGTACTTCATCTGTACGGAGGTCAAATGTTTGAGAGCGATCGCATATCCAATCCAGACGGTTCCGTGGCAAAGTTTGAAATAGTTCCAGAGTCAGCAGATCTTCTATACAAAGCATAATTCCGCTACCTTTCGCTAACATTCATAGAAAGCGGCGGGAAACTCCATCTCCTTGTGGATGGAGAGGAATAGCCACCCCGCCGCTTGGGGGATTGGGCATTGGGCATTGGAAACTTTTTCCCCTCGTGGCTGGAGTTTTTCATTAATCAATGCACACAGTCACAGCCTTCCGACAGCATAGTATCATTTTTTCAGATGTGGTAATGGGTAATTGTCATTTGTCATTTGTCATTTGCTGTTTGTTATTCCCCTTTACCCCAATCCCCAGTCCCCAGTCCCCAATCCCCAAAAATATTTGTCACCTTCAGACTTTTTACTACTAAAATTTCAATAATTTATTCTTGGGAACAATTTCCACTTTTATGCCTTGTTCTGCCACTTTAAATCAACTGGTTGAAATTCTTTTAGCCCAGCCTGTCAACTTATCAGCAGCCGCTTTAACACAATTAGGCAGCAGTATCCAAACAGACACTCGGCTTATCAAGCCAGGTGAAGTGTTTGTGGCTTTGCGAGGTGAAAAGTTTGATGGGCACGAGTTTGTTGCTACAGCGATCGCTAAAGGTGCGATCGCGGCTATTGTTGATTTTGATTTTGAAAATCCTGGTTTTCCGGCATTACAGGTCAAAAATACTCTAGAAGCCTATCAGAAAATTGCCCGATGGTGGCGCGATCGCTTTCAAATTCCGGTGATTGGGGTTACTGGTTCTGTGGGTAAAACTACAACCAAGGAACTCATTGCCGCAGTTTTGGCGACAACGGGACGCGTACATAAGACTTACGGCAATTTTAATAACGAAATTGGTGTTCCAAAAACTCTTTTAGAACTTAGCCCAGAACATGATTATGCTGTGATTGAAATGGCTATGCGGGGTCAAGGACAGATTGCCGAATTAACCCACATCGCCAATCCGACAATTGGAGTTATTACCAATGTCGGCACAGCACATATTGAATTACTCGGTTCCGAAGCTGCGATCGCTCAGGCAAAATGCGAGTTATTAGCCGAAATGCCCAAGGATAGCGTTGCCATTCTCAATCAAGATAATCCGCTCTTAATTTCCACAGCCGCCCAAGTTTGGCAAGGGAAAGTCATCACTTACGGCTTATCTGGCGGCGATATTTCTGGGCAACTGATTGATAATGAGACACTGGCAATAGAAGATATCCAGCTACCTCTACCCCTCCCAGGTCGTCACAACGTCACAAATTTCTTAGCAGCTTTAGCCGTAGCTAGGGTAGTGGGAATTGATTGGGCATCTTTGCAAGCGGGTGTAAATGTTGATATGCCCACAGGGCGATCGCAACGTTTTGCCTTGCCCAATGACGTGGTAATCTTAGATGAAACTTACAATGCCGCACCGGAAGCTATGTTAGCAGCATTGCAATTATTAGCTGACACACCCGGAAAACGCAAAATAGCGGTTTTAGGTGCAATGAAAGAATTAGGAGAGCGATCGCCACAATTGCACCAGCGAGTTGGTGAGACAGTGCAAAAGTTAAAATTAGACGGCTTGTTAGTTTTAGTTGATGGACAAGATGCTGAAGCGATCGCCAAAAGCGCCGAAGGCATTCCCTCAGAATGTTTTACCACCCATGCAGAATTAGTAGCCAGATTAAAGACATTTGTCCAAGAAGGCGATCGTTTATTGTTCAAAGCTGCCCATTCTGTTGGACTAGATCGAGTTGTTAATCAATTACGTGCGGAATTCGCCAGTTAAAACTTGTAGTTATACCAGCAATGGATAACAGGTAATAAAGACTTGCTAATGGCTAAAGGTGCAAATTAGTCATTAGCTTTTTACTTATGGGCATGGGGCATGGGGCATTGGGCATTGGTAATTACTTTTTCCCCTTGTCCCCTTGTCCCCTTGTCCCCTTGTCCCCTAATCTCCCTCATCCCCCTCATCCCCCTCATCCCCAATCCCCAACCTCCTACCAAAATTAAACCGTATACTCCCTGGTTGGCATAGTATACGGTGTAATTAATGTTATACTTGATTTCCTGGTTACTAAAAGTATATAATAGTATAATTTATACCAGTAAATAACCTTACTGAACTTTTTTATCTATTTTCTCTACCTGGGGAAGATTTTCCTGTTCACTACTTGTATTCTGCTGAGTAATAGCAAGCATACTCAAGATAATCATGCTGCCCACAGCCATTGCTACGACAGGACGCTTTAGGAAGACGAAATCTCGGATAATTCTTGCTAAAGGGCTACTTTGACGACGTAGCGCTGAAGAAACCATCATCTGTTTAAGAGTAAACGGATCGCGGACATAATGACCGCTTTGGCAAACTACAAGTTTTTCTTGGCAATAGGGACAACTAAATAAGCCAATGCACGTCTTAATCTTTTTCGGTGTAGCATTTCTTTGGCAAATTGGACAAGTAACATAATGATTATCAAAAGTGTGTATATTCATTTAGTACTACCGCCTAGTCCGTTGACTCGCTCTATAAACAATAGTTATATTGAATTCCCGATCAATACTTAGTAGACTCACCCTTGTGATCTGACATCAGTCATTAATCATACATATAGTGTACTTCTTACTCAGGATGGTTATTATGGTCGCAACACGAGTATAGCTAGATTTAGTGGAAGATGACCTCTCACGACTATCTAACCTAGTTCAACCACCAAGCCCACACCGAACCTATTTTTTCCTGAGAAGGAGTTCTGACTCAATAGCACTGCACCACCGCTAGCTGACCATTAAATAATAATTCTGTCCTATTTAACCATTCTCCTCATCAAAATTTTGCACAGTGAAATTTTTTTCACTAAAAATTTGTAAATTAAGCTCATCAAGCATACTTGTCTGGTTGCTAAATCATGGCTCACAATGAGAAGTAACAGATAAAAATTTAAATTTTTTCTTACATTTACCTTGCTGCTCAATGACTCTCTTGCCTCCTACTGAATTGAGGAAGGTAACGGAAACACCTGCCTTTCCTTCTGTGACTACTCGTTTGGCTCACTTAATTAACCGTTTTCAACCATCCATAGAAACCGTGGTGCTGCTTTTGGCAGTATTAATTGGTAGCGGTACGGGTATGGGTGTAGTGACCTTTCACTATTTAATCCAGCTGATTCACGATTTGATGCTGGAAAATTTCATGGGTACTATTGGTGTCTGGGGTGCTTGGACTTTAGCTTGCGTTCCCACAGTTGGCGGCTTGATTGTTGGTTTGATGCGCTGGCGCACTCAGGATTTTGGCCCTGGACTTTCATCTCTGATTGCTGCTTCTCAGGGCAAAGAAATTCGGCAACCGCTACGTCCAGTCACAAAGATGTTAGCAGCATCTGTGTCTTTGGGAAGTGGTGCTTCGTTAGGGCCTGAGGGGCCGAGTGTAGAAATTGGTGCCAATTTTGGGATGTTATTATCTCTAGTTTTACAAGTATCTCAAGAGCAACAGCGTTTGCTTTTGAGCGCTGGTGCAGCGGCTGGTTTAGCAGCGGGCTTTAATGCTCCGATTGCAGGAGTGTTTTTTGCTTTAGAGGTAGTGATGGGGGCTACATCTTTTGCTACCTCTGCTGTGAGTGTGGTGTTGTTAGCCGCAGTGGTAGCAGCGTTAATTGCTCAAATTGGTTTAGGCGCACAACCTGCTTTTACTTTACCTGTATATCAAGTCCGCAGTCCTTTAGAGTTGCCAATTTATTTAGGTTTAGGTTTAGGAGCTAGTTTAGTTTCCTTAACTTATACAGAATCAATGCGGTTAGCAAAAGCCTGCTTTGCTGGGCGCATTCCTATGTTGGGCTTTATTGGAAAAATTCCTAAACCCATACATCCAATTATTGGTGGGGTAATTGTTGGCGTAGTAGCTATATCTTTTCCCCAAATTTTGGGCATTGGTTATGGCACTGTACAGGCCATGCTGCAAGATGTGGAGTTTTCTCTACCGTTACTATTGATACTTTTAGTCATCAAATTGCTAATGACGGCAATTTCTGCTGGTAGTGGTTTTGTTGGCGGTGTATTTGCTCCTGCAATGTTTCTGGGTGCTTCTTTTGGTTCAGCTTATGCCAAAATTGTCGCTGCGATCGCTCCCACAATTGGCGCACAGATGGCTGCGCCTCCTGCCTACGCAATGGTAGGGATGGCTGCAGTTTTGGCAGCTAGTGTCAGAGCGCCATTAACATCAATTATTATGCTATTTGAATTAACCCGCGACTACCGTATTGTTTTACCTTTAATGGCAGCGGTGGGTTTAAGTGTTTGGTTGATAGAACAGATCAAGCCAAATTTTAATTCTAATTCTAATCTGCAACAAATCGGTCTTTCGGAATTAAAAGATGAGAAGACAGATATGTTGCAGGAAATTTTAGTAGAAGATGCAATGCTAACTTGTCCAAAAAAGTTGACAACAAAGTTAGGAGTATTAGAAGCTGCTAAGGAAATGCTTCGCGATCGCTGTTCTAGTGCTTTAGTAATTGATGAAGTTGAGCAATTAGTTGGTATCATCTCTCTAGAAGATATTAACCGAAATCTCCGTCTATGGCAAAATTACCAGAATTTGCCAACTGAAATTCAGAGTAATTTATCTAGTCAAACTCTTTTAGATATTTGTACCACTGAAATTCTTTATGCTTGGAGAGATGAACCTTTATCTGAAGCTTTAGACCGCATGGCGCTCCGAGGTTTACATCAGTTACCAGTGGTAGCAAGAGACAACCATGAGCGCATTTTAGGTCTACTAGAAAGAGAGCAAATTGCCTTAACCTGCAATTTAACAGTCACAAGTAAGGCACTGCACGAATGTTTAGCAGTGCTATCTACAACAGATGCAGTTATTAGCCATTAAGTCTAAAAAAGTATGAAGTATGAAGTATGAAGTATATTTGTTTAGCTATCCTGAGGAAACGCCAAGGGTGAGCAGCCTTCAGCCTTCATCCTTCATCTTTAACACTTAGACTTTTAACTATATTATTAAGCAGTAGCTTCTATAGCTTCCAGGTCTTCCCTATCTTCTGGATCTACCTGTCTCAGACGAATGTGCTTTTTACCTAAAGTGATGAGAAACTCATCGCCTGGTTTAAGATTCATTTGTTTTGTATAAGCGGAACCTATCAGCAAGTTCCCATTCGATTGCACGCTAATTCTATAGCTGGCGCTACGTCCACCACGTCCATTAGCACTAGGAGAGCTATCTAATTGAATGCCTTCAGCATCAATTAGGGCATTCAAGAACTTCATCATATTGACGCGCTCTATACCATTTTTGGTAACGGTATAGTAGCCGCACTTCTTAGCCTTGTCTTCTTTGCTCTCGTTCTCTAGCTCTTTAACTTTTCTGAGCAGATCTTCACCGACTAGGGGTTCAATTTTTTTCTGTTTAGCCATCAACTTAGGTCGAAAACGAATGTTTGAAGTGTTTGAATCGATTTTATTTTAGCTGACATTGAGCTAGTAGGAACAGAATCCTTTAGTTTTTATTTCAGCCTTGCCAAGTATATTACATTCATAGGCAAAATTGTTACTTGATTTCTAAATATTGCTAAAACAATTTATTTTCTAGAATGGTGTCTATACTGATAACTATATATATAGTTTCTGAATTACTGGTAGACTATAGCTGTTTAAGTTTTCTAAAGTAGTGCAAAAAAAACTTGTCTACTTGTCAACATGGATAATTGGGGTACAGAATGATAAGCAAAACTGATCCTTAGTCATTAGTCATTAGTCAATGGTCATGAAAAAACAACTGACATCTGACAACTGAGAACTGACTACTCAAAAAATCCAGCATGAAACTAACAACGAGAGGACATTATAGTGTGAAAGCGATGCTCGATTTAAGTTTACAGCCAGCTTATGGGCCTGTATCTGTAAGAGCAATTGCCAAACGCCAAGATATTCCTGCTCCTTATCTAGAAAAATTATTAATAGAAATGCGTCGTGCTGGTTTAGTAAAATCAATTCGCGGCAGCATTGGTGGATACCAATTGGCCAGAGAGCCTGTCAAAATATCTATAGGACAAATTTTAGAGTCTGTAGGTGAAACGATTACTTATTTGCCTAACCATACTCCAACATCAGCACAAGCTGAAGATTGGGTAACATTTACCCTTTGGCAGAGACTTAACCAAAAGCTGAAAGAAGCTTTATATAGTATTACCCTGGCTGACCTTTATTACGATGCTCGCAGTTGGCAGGCTTCGTTGGGAGAAGAAGCTAATTTTGTGGTTTAGTCAACAGTCAAAAGTTATAGCATCAGGGATAAAGGATAAAGGATGAAGGTTGAAAGTGCTTAGCTATTGGTATTTCGCAGATAGGCTGAAAAAATTTACTTCATACTTCATCCTTCATACTTCTGCTATTACAGACGCTACGCGAACAGCCTGCTGTTGACTGATGACTCACAACATTTATATCTTGATTTTTGCTGCATTTTTAGATTATCTAATTGGCGATCCTTGGGGTTGGCCTCATCCAGTACAAGTTATGGGGTGGGTAATTTCTCACCTTTCTAAACTGTCTCTAAAATATTGTCATGATTCTCTAACACAAAGAATTGCGGGAATTTTACTAGGCATCTTTTTAGTAATTGGTAGCGGACTTGTCTGCTGGTTAATAATTCAAAGTGCTAGGTGGTTGCATCCGCTGTTGGCAATTGCGTTAGAAAGTATTCTCTTAGCTAGTTGTTTTGCTTGCAGAAGTTTGAGAATCGCAGCTGTTACTGTCTTAAAACCTTTAACCGGAGGAAATTTAGCAGAGGCTCGTCATAGTTTAAGTAATTACGTTGGCCGCGATACTAAAAATCTTTCCGAAGCAGAAATTTTGCGCGCCATTTTAGAAACGGTAACGGAGAATGCTACTGATGGGGTGATGGCTCCACTATTTTATGCAATTGTGGGAGCATTCATTCCTTTTGTAGGAGCTGTGCCTTTAGCTTTAGCATATAAAGCTAGTAGTACTCTAGATTCAATGGTGGGCTACAAGGAAGCACCATACACTTATTTAGGGTGGTTTAGTGCGCGGTTAGAAGATTACCTCACATGGGTTCCTTGTCGCTTAACAGTAATCACATTGGCACTGTTATCAGGTAAACCTTTGTATGTTTGGCGTATTTGTAGCCGAGATGCAGTTACCGATCCAAGTCCCAATTCTGGCTGGAGTGAATGCGCTTATGCAGCAATTTTAGGCGTACAGCTAGGCGGGACAAATTGGTATCGTGGCGTAGCTAAACTCAAACCATTACTAGGAGATAACATTCATCCCATCACTCCCAAAAGTATTGAATCTGCTTTGCAATTAACTAGATATTGCTTTTTACTGTGGTTAGGGGTAGCGATCGCTCTATTCTTTCTACTGCTAAACAGGTAATGATGAATATGGGGAATGGGCATTGGGGAATGGGTAATGGGTAATGGGTAATGGGTAATGGATATAATTATTCCCCCTCATCTCCCTCATCTTCCTCACCCCCCTTATTCCCCCATCCCCCATCTCCTCTTGCCTCAAATGTCTGGTATCATGCATTACTCAGGGGTATCGGTCTATGGTTATGTCTGTAAAAGTAGTTGAAATTCTCTCATCGGAAGAACTTCGTCGGACTGTTACTCGTCTTGCTTCGCAAATTGTGGAGAGGACGCGTGATTTATCTCAGCTAGTACTCTTAGGTATTTATACTAGGGGTGTATTTTTAGCCGAATTATTGGCACGTCAGATAGAGACATTGGAAGGTGTATCTGTAGAAGTGGGAGCATTGGATATTACGTTTTATCGAGACGATCTTGACCAAATTGGGTTACGAACTCCAGCCAAAACTGATATTCCTTTTGACCTCACAGGCAAAACAGTGGTGCTTGTAGATGATGTCATTTTTAAAGGTAGGACAATTCGTGCTGCTTTAAATGCAGTCAATGAGTACGGTAGACCAGAGGTAATTCGCTTAGCTGTTTTGGTAGATAGGGGCCATCGTGAAGTTCCAATTCACCCAGATTTTATTGGTAAGCAGCTACCCACCGCGAAAGAGGAGATTGTCAAAGTTTATTTCCAAGATTCGGATGGAAAAGATGCTGTAGAGTTAATTGCAAATTAGTTATAAGTCAGGGGTTAAGAGAAGACAAAACAATAAATTATCCCATCTTTAGTTACACTTCGTTAACGCAAAATTTTTGAGATGATTGGTGGTGCGTTACGGCAAAGCCTAACGCACCTTTGTATCTAACAAGAACGCTTTCAGTGAATGAATATCAAAAAGATGAAGCTGCAAATAATTGGGAAACCCCTTATTTAACTTAGGCAGATATGAGCAAGTATTAGCGATCGCACCAGATAAACTCGAAGCCTGGTATAATCGCGTATTGGTGCTGACTTATTTACAGCGATACCAAAATGCGATCGCACTCTACGACCAAGCATTGCTGATTACACCAGATAACTGCAAAGTCTGGTATGACAAAGCCTGTTGTGATGGCTGAATAGAAAATGCGGATTTAGCAATTTAAAACTTACAACAATTCGCCAATGGTGTTGAGAAATGGCAAAAACTGACTGTGATTTTGACAACATTAGGGACGACAGACGCTTTCAAATTTTGGTAATGGATGATATGTAGCTTTTCTCATCCAAATGAACTACCAATTTATCAAAGTTTAACTTTTCTTTCTCCGTGCTTGGTAGTGAATAATCTTTGAAAACACTCTGTGTCCCTTGGCGCTGACCTTGTGTGACTCTGCGTTAAAAACCCTACGGCAATATCCACTCAATCAACAACAGCTTAATCTTCAATTGATTTTGCTGGAACTTCCACTGCTGTGACATCAATTGTGCCATCGGGGGTAAACCTGCGAAAATGACCACTTTGTACTAATAATTGCTCTCCACAGTTAGGACATTGCAACTGGCTGTTATTTAAACCTGTAAATTCATATCGACATACAGGACATTGATCTACAACCAAGTTACGTTGTAGCCACCAGCGAAACCCAAAGAATGCAATCACGGGTGCCAATAGCAACAACCCAACAATAAATAGTATCGAATTAACCAACCAACCCAAGCCTAAGGATGCTAGCAACCAAGTAACTGCTAACACAGTGAGCCAAGGGCGAAGATTTTCAAGCAAAGGAAAAGATTTAAGGCTCATTTTTAAAATGTCATGTTGCTCTATTTCTAGGATAGCGAGTTTGGGGGATGAGGTAGCAGAAGGAGATGAGGAAGATGAGGAGGGGACAAGGAGAAATTACTAATGACCAATTACCCATGCCCAATGCCCATTAAATTAACTCTTGCAGGCGTTTTTGCAAAGCATCCATCCCGAAAAGTGCGATCGCTTGTTGTCTTAGCCAATCTCCATCACATCGTTGGTCATGGCCTGTGAGTATTTCTATACAAGCTGCTGCTACAGCATTGGGATCGCGGTGGGGAACTCGCCAGCCAAGTTGTCCATCCTGTAAGGGGTCTGCCGAACCGTCATCATCACCAGATAGCACGGGTATGCCACAAGCCATTGCTTCTAAATAAACAATGCCAAAGCCTTCTTGAGAAGGCATAATATAGGCTTCAGCCAGACGGTAGTGTGATATTAATTCTTCTGTAGGAACGAAACCTGCAAAAATTACGCGATCGCTGACACCTAAATCTTGTGCAAGTTGCGCTAATCGTGGTTGGTCGTCGCCACGACCAATGACTAAATATTTAACTTCTGGGAACACTTCAAGGACTTGCGGTAAGGCACGAATTGTGACATCAACACCTTTGTAAATATCCCCTGACCATAGCCGCGCGACAGTCATTAAAACTCTGGTATCATTTAAACCATACTTGGCAATTAGTTCTGGTTGCTTTTCTCCTGGTGTAAATTTATTACCATCAATTGCACAAGGCAGTATTTTTACTAAATTGGGGTCGATAAAATTAGCCGCACAGCTGCGATCGCGACTGTAACGGCTAATTGTCCAAATCCCTGATGCCGATGTGAGTGCGTGACGTTGTTTAGTATTTAGCGGTTCCCAAACTTCTTTACCATAAGTTAGGACAGTGTAAGGAATTCCCAAAGGCTGGCAAATAGTTTGTATCAGTCTTGCTAAGAGGATGTGACCGCAAAAAACGTGCTGGGGACGCTTTAGTAACAAACACTTCAGCAATGCTGCTACCATTTTCAATCTGCCGATGTGAGGGGAATTACTTTTGAAACCATAAAATTTTAAATTTTTTGATTCCCAGGGATTTGATACATTTGGGCTATCTCGCAGTACAAATACTTCTGCTTTATAGCCTGGAATCAATCTTTGATAGGCACGAAAAATATCCTTGACATAGGACTGAATCCCACCTTCGTGTACAAAAATTTCTAAGAACACGAATACATGGTTGGTTTTTTGGGGAAATTTATTAGTCACATTAAGATTTTCGCCCACTTTACCTGTACAATTACGTATGTTTCTAGCTCATCCAGTTGTAACATACGCCACAGGTGTTTAGTTGTATTTTTGAGGTAACAAGATGAGGTTCTTCTTAGATTGGTTGTAATCAAAATTATGCACCCTGAAATTTCACAAAACTTCAGGGTGCTATGGCTGGGTTTTCACGTTTTTTGTTCTAGCTTGTCAAATCCTTGTTAATTAATAATTCGTACTGCATTGAAATTCCAAATTATTAATTAAGAATTTTTTAATGCTAACCATCTAGAGCATATTTAACGATCAGCAAACAATTTCTGTTTTCCGTAGCACGTTCATAGACAACACGGTCTGCCAAGCGTCTAAGAAGAAACCATCCGTATCCTCCTACTTGAAGAGTACCTGGCTCTGGCTCGGCGATCGCATCGGGATTAAAAGGTTTGCCATAATCCCAAATTCTCATTTCCAATCTGTCAATCCACAAGCTGACCTCAATATCTATGCCTGTTTCTGGTGGTAAAGCAGAATGAGCATGACGCACTGCGTTAGTGAAACCTTCTGCTAATGCTAAGTTAAGGCGATAGAGTTGAGTTTCCGACCAGCCAAGTTGATACAAATGTTGCCGACAAAATTTCTCAAACCATTGTTGCACGTGGTTGAGGAGCTTGAGATCGCTCTTCACCGTCAGATGGTCTTGCTGCATGGTGCTAAGCATTGACCTTGACTTAAATATAAGTAAGTGATCAGTAGGTAACAAATGCGTCTGTTTGTGGTATTTGTGTGATTTCTGATTTTGGAATAGCTATTAAATCCAAAACTAAATATCCACGATGCAACCTGGATGAGGAAAAGTGCTGAGTCATCAAAGTGCAGATCTAAGGAAACCCTATCTCTAACTTCTCGCTGAGTGCTGAATGCCGAGTAATAGCTCACGACTTAAGTCTTCCTAAGTACTAAGTACTTAGTTTATCAAAACTTATTACTCATAACTCATTACCCATGACTCAGCACTCATGAAAGAGTACTGTTTTTTCTGGCTAAATTTAGAACAATCCTAAGGTCAAGGATTTATCTAATGGTAAAGCAGCACCAATACCTAGCCACAGAGTTACAAGTGTTCCAAATAGGAAAACTGTGGTTGCAACTGGACGGCGGAAGGGATTTTGGAACTTATTGACGCTCTCGATAAAAGGAACGAGGATAAGTCCTAGGGGTACTGAAGCCATTGCTAATACTCCTAACAGTTTGTTAGGAAGCGATCGCAAAATTTGGAATACAGGGTACAAGTACCACTCAGGTAAAATTTCCAATGGTGTTGCAAAAGGGTTCGCTGGTTCACCGTTCATTGCTGGATCTAGTACTGCTAGAGCCACAATACAAGCGAATGATCCCATGATTACGATTGGAAAGACGTAAAGTAGGTCATTAGGCCAAGCAGGTTCGCCATAGTAGTTATGGCCCATGCCTTTGGCAAGTTTGGCTCTGAGGATAGGATCGCTCAGATCGGGTTTTTTCTGTGTTGACATTTTTAAATATGCTCTCCTGCTTAAGTTGAGTTAAAGCATTGGTAAAAGCCTTGAGCTATCAGGTAAACCTCAACAGCAGACAGATGCCAGTAGGGTTTTACAGCTTTCAGCTTCAGATATCAAGTTTTTGTTGTTCTTGTTCATCAGTTTAAAACAAACAACTCTGGCTTGAAAGCTGAGGGGTAGGGTATGGGTAGAGTTTAGGGGCTAGAGGCTAGGGAAATAGCTTAACGTACTGATTTATGAGTTCTGAGTCAAAATCTTAGTTACTAATTACTAGTTCCTATTACCTATTACCTATTACCTATTACCTATTACCCATGACCCTGTCCTCATTTTGAAACTGAATCCAGTTTGCCTGTTAGCGTTTTGGCTTAAATTACAAAGGACCAGAAATGCCTTGTTTGCGGATCATCAAGAAGTGGAACAGCATGAATACCGCGATCAACCAGGGCAGAACAAAGGTGTGGGCGCTGTAGTAGCGGGTAAGGGTAGCTTGGCCGACGCTAGAACCACCACGTAGTAAGTCAGAGATCAGCACACCAACCACAGGAATTGCTTCGGGAACGCCGCTAACGATTTTCACAGCCCAGTAGCCCACTTGGTCCCAAGGTAGTGAGTAGCCAGTCACGCCAAAAGAAACTGTGATTACGGCTAGGATGACACCACTTACCCAGGTTAATTCGCGGGGCTTTTTGAAACCACCGGTGAGGTAAACCCGAAAGACGTGCAAAATCATCATCAACACCATCATGCTGGCAGACCAGCGGTGGATGGAGCGAATTAGCCAGCCGAAGTTTACTTCTGTCATGATGTACTGCACTGAGGAATAAGCCTCAGCTACAGTTGGCTTGTAGTAGAACGTCATGGCAAATCCAGTAGCAAACTGGATAAGAAAGCAAACCAGGGTAATGCCACCCAAGCAGTAGAAGATGTTGACGTGGGGAGGAACGTACTTGCTTGTGACATCATCAGCGAGTGCTTGAATTTCCAAGCGTTCCTCAAACCAGTCGTAAACGTTGGCCATACAATCTCAAGTTCCTAAAAAATCGGTTGCGGTTGATAAATCTCCCAAGTAACAATTTTGGGATTTTAGCAAAGAGGATTTTAGTCGTTTGCTTTTAAGGCTTCAGAGTGATAAGACTTTTAATAAACTTAACACTCTGTAAACATGTGATGTATTGCGTTTTTGGGGTAAACCAACACGACAAATTATGGACACAAAGTAGATCTTATCGTGTGTTGAGTGGGATGTACTCCAATCAGCTGACTTAACAACTTGATTAAGACTAATGCACCACTTCTATAAAAAAAGTAACATAATCGAGAGATAGATTTCATCAAAAACAAAGCAACTGGGCAGTTCTAGGCAATTTGGGTTGAGGTGGAATTCAACATGGGCTTGTTCATGGACAAAAAGATTTTTCGACGCGGATTATCATTGCTGATGGCAGTTTGGTTGGCACTAGGTATATTTATTCAACCAGCTGTGGCTTTGACGGAGGAGCAAAAGTTAGTATCGGAAGTTTGGCGAATTGTCAATCGTAATTATTTAGATGAAACGTTTAATCATCAAAATTGGGCAACAGTGCGGCAAAAAGCTTTAGAGAAACCGCTGAAAAATCACGAAGAAGCTTATGCAGCAGTTCAGAATATGCTCAAAAGCTTGGACGACCCTTTTACCCGCTTTTTAGACCCAGAACAGTACCGCAGTTTACAGGTAAACACTTCTGGAGAACTGACAGGGGTAGGCTTGCAAATTGCCCTAGACCCCAAAACTGGTAAGTTGGAAGTAGTAGCACCGATCGCAGGTTCACCAGCAGATAAAGCAGGAATTCAACCACGCGATCGCATCATCAAAATTGAAGGTATCTCTACAGAAAATCTTACCTTGGACGAAGCCGCAGCTAAAATGCGCGGGCCGATTGGCAGCCTCGTGACATTATTAATCGAGCGAGATGGTACACAAGAGAAGGAAATTAGGGTAGTGCGCGATCGCATTGCTTTAAATCCTGTAGTCTCAGACTTGCGCGTTACCCAACAAGGTACGCCCATTGGCTACCTCCGTCTGAATCAATTTAATGCCAATGCCTCAATGGAACTGGCACACGCCATTACTAGTTTAGAAAAAAAGGGTGCGGCTGCCTACATTCTCGATTTACGCAATAATCCCGGTGGGTTACTGCAAGCCGGAATTGAAATTGCCCGCCTGTGGTTAGACTCTGGCACCATTGTCTACACCGTCAATCGCCAAGGCATACAAGGTAGTTTTGAGGCATTTGGCCCCGCACTGACATCAGACCCATTAGTTATTCTAGTCAATCAAGGAACAGCCAGTGCCAGCGAAATTCTTGCTGGCGCACTCCAAGATAACGGACGTGCCCAATTAGTCGGCGAAACCACTTTTGGTAAAGGCTTAATTCAATCCTTGTTTGAATTATCCGATGGTTCCGGCTTAGCAGTCACAATTGCTAAGTACGAAACCCCACAACATCGAGATATTAACAAATTAGGTATAAAACCAGACAAAGTCATTCCCCTAGACGCAATTACCCGCGAACAGATTGGCACAGAAGCCGATCCACAATATCAAGCAGCAGTGGAAATCTTGACGAAGAATCAAGTAGTAGTGGGAATGGGTAATAGGGCATAGGGCATAGGGCATGGGGCATGGGTGATAGGAATTTCTCCTGATCTACCTTAACCCCAACCCCTAATCCCTTTCAAAGGTGGAAAATTAAAAATCAGGTATTAAAACACTTAATTATCTGTGAATCGTCAATACAATATAAGAAAAGTTTTTGGTATTCTTTGGAATTAATACAAGTACCAAAATTAATAATTTTGTGGGTAATAAAAAAACCACACCTGACCCTGTGCCTGTGGGTAGGTGTGGATAGCTTATTCAACTACTGATGTTGAAGCTCCTTCAGCAGATGAAGGCACGCTAGGTAACTCAAGACAATACCCTGCTCCGTATACTGTCTTGATATAGCGGGGATGACGGGGATCTGGTTCGAGTTTGGTTCTTAAGTGGCGAATATGAACTCGAATCGTCTCGATGTCATCGTCTGGATCGTAGCCCCAAACTTCCCGCAGGATTTCGCTAGGAGAAACTGTCTGTCCGTGGCGCTGGAGCAAGCAATGAAGTAACTCAAATTCCAAGTGAGTCAGTTTTACTGTCTCATGAAACCATATGGCCTCGAATCTTTCAGGAACGAGGGTAAGCGGGCCATAATTCAGAATTTCGCTGTGCTTTGCTGCTTGAGGAATACGATCGGTGCGCCGCAATAGTGCCCGCACTCGTGCCAGCATTTCTTCGACTTCAAAGGGCTTGGTAAGATAGTCATCAGCCCCGGCATTGAAGCCTTCCACCTTATCTTGTGTTTGGCTTAAAGCGGTCAACATTAACACGGGAATTTCAGCGGTGCGCTCGTCCCGACGCAGCCGTTGGCAAACGGTAAATCCATCTACTCTGGGCAACATCAAATCGAGCATGATCAAGTCTGGTTGTAGCTGGAGAGCTAGCGCTTGACCTTTTATCCCGTCTTCCGCTTGACTAACATCGTAGCCAGCCATTTCCAAGTTGACGGCAACGAGTTCTGAAATTGCTGGGTCATCGTCTATGACAAGAATCCTCGGCATTCTTAAAAAATTATTACTACTTATTAAGGATAAATAAGAACCTTTGGTAGATACAAAGATTTCTGTATTGATTATAAAAAAGATTTGAAATATAACATAAATCTTAAAATAAGCAAGCTGAAGAAATCTCCCCTAATGTACACGAAATAGTCTATATGATGTGTTACGCTCCCTACAATCCGCCTTGGTTCCTACAAAATGGTATAGCAATGACTATATACGCCGCTTTGTGGGGAAGCCGCTATTGGGAAAGCACAATAAACAATCCTGAGCCGCAATATCATAAAACAGTTTTAGCTGGTGGGCAAGATGTACCAATTTTTTGTTGGGTAGCGATACCAAAAAATGCTCATAGTACGATTATTGGCACTTATGGTATTACAGGAGAGTTAGGTACGCAATGGTTTTTAAGAATTTTAGGACGTAAAGCATATGCCGAAGGGTATGCTGTGGTGTTATTTGATTGGCGTGCTCATGGCAAGACAGGTGAGTTGTCACCGACTTTAATGTCCGATGGGTTATATGAGGGAGAAGATTTTGTCCGTCTAGCCGCCGCTGCTGCTGCAATGGGATGTCCCAAGAAATTTTGGTTTGTAGGGTTTTCCTTGGGCGGACAATTGGCGCTGTGGGGTTTACAAGCTGCTATGGAGCTAAGTACTAGCAATAAAGATTTAGGAATCACAGCTAGTGATATTGGTGGTACTGCGGTTATTTGCCCCAATTTGGATTCTGCGCGATCGCTGGCTTATTTAGTTCAATATCCATTTGGCAGGTATTTAGAGGCTAATATAGCCCGAAAATTAGAACAGATGGCATGGCAGATACATGATGCTCATCCTGGTAGCCTTGATCCAGCAGCGATTAAACGGGCAAAAACCATCTGGAATTTTGATCGGGAATTAGTAATTGAAAAATTAGGTTTTTCTTCTGTGGAGGCATATTACCAAGCCAGCAGTCCTTTGCCTTTTCTACCCCATCTTTCAAAACCCACATTGATTATCTATGCGGCTGATGACCCATTTTTTGACCCAGATATTATTCCTGATTTAGAAGCTGCTTGTGCTAGCAATTCAATGATAGATTTGATGCTCACCCGCTATGGTGGACATATTGGCTACTTGAATAGTGCTAAAAGTCAGCTTCAAGCCCAAGACCCAGACCCTTGGTGGGCTTGGAATAGGGTTTTGCAGTGGATCAAGCAGCAGCAAGAGTAGGATTAAGAGGTGGGAGGTGGTTAAAGCCAAAGGAAAAAATACAAAACCATTCCCCTTTGACCCTTGACCTTTTCCCGAATTCTGCAAGCAGAATATTTTGATTGAGAACGCTATTTAGAAGTTGTGTAAGCTAAAAACACAGCAGATTTCAAGTTATCTCACCATCCCATGCAGCAGTCCACTCAAGACCATAACCACGATTTTTTCCGCCAGATTGTCACCCTAGCTGCAATTATTGGTGCTTTTGTAGTTAATGTAGTATCAAATGTTTTTCCGCTGAATGGGCTGAGTATTGGACAGATTTCCAATACATTGTTCAAAAATGTCTTGTTTATCCCTGCTAACTATGCATTTGCTATTTGGGGATTGATTTACCTTGGTTTATTTGCTTTTGGCATTTACCAATTTCTACCAAGTCACAAACATGATTCAGATTTACGCAATACAGGATATCTCTTAGTAATTGCCTCTATTGCTCAAAGTATTTGGGTATACCTTTTTCTTTCCAGGCTGTTTATCTTTTCTGTTGTAGCAATGTTGTTGATTTTGCTACCTCTAATTGTTGTATATCTGCGATTAGATATTGGTAACCAACTTGCACCTAGACAAAAAAAATGGTTTATCTACAGACCTATTAGCATTTATCTAAGTTGGATTAGTGTAGCAACTATTGTCAATATTGCCTGTGCTTTATATTTCCAGGGTTGGAATGGTTGGGGTATTTCTGCGGAAGCCTGGACTATAACCCTGTTGTTGATAGCAACTGCAATTGCTGTATTTATTGTCCTCCAACGCCAAGACATTGCTTACACCGGAGTCACACTATGGGCAATCTTAGCGATCGCTATCAAGCACTGGAATAATCCTATACTGAGAAATGTGGCATTAGCTTTGGTAATTGCCCTTGTGTTGATTACTATAATTAAAATCAGCCGTCATTGAGGGCAGTTGCATAATTGTTGATTTTTCTGGACTTTTTTCACTTTCGATGAGTTGGATTTGTGCTTGTTGTAGCTCTTTTCATGTTTGCTGAAGTTTGGTTTCTGCTTCTCGGCCTTTAGTGATGTCAGCTACCAAGTTGCTTTTGGTTTTTCCCAATTTCCTCCTCATATTCCCAGTCCCTAGTCCCCAATCCCCAATCCCTAATCTCTAACTTCCCCATACTGCCAGCATTTCACATCCCAGCCAAAACCAGCTACCACCATAGCAGCCGCATAATTTTCAGCAGGTAATAGTTCTAGTAGACTCCAGCCTTTCGCGGTCTGTAACTTAGCTGCTTCTGTGGGAGTAAGGGAAATTTCAATTTGCTCTAACTGCGCTATGCCCTCGCCTGTAGCTTTTAAGTAAGCTTCTTTACAAGTCCAGTAGCGAAAAAATACTGAAGATTTTTGCTCGTCAGGTAGCGATCGCACTAAATCATATTCTCTGGGTAAAAAGAACCTTTGAGCCAGAGATTCCAAATCTGACATGGGGCGAATATATTCCAGATCTATCCCGATTTGGCGATTTTTACTAACTGCACACAAGGCTAAATTTTGGGAGTGCGATAAATTAAATGTCAATCCACTGTAAGAAAATTTACTTGCCAATAGTGGTTTCCCACGGGGTTCATAATCAAACTGCACTTCTTGGGGAGAAACTCCCAAATAACCACTTAATATTGTTCGCAAACTACCACGACCCGCAATGAAACGTTGGCGATGTTCTGGAAAATAGAATCTTTCAGCACGAGCAGATTCATCACTAGACAGAAGACTCGTCAAGTATTGCAATTCCGTAGCAGATTGGTCAAGATTTATACGCCAAACCTGAACCTCATTTGGTAACAAAGTTAATTCCGTTGGTTGTGGTAACCATAAATACTGAGGATAACTCATTAAATAAGAACATGAAGGGAATGGTAAGTACAGCTATTTTACTTGAGTAGTTTGTCGGATTACGACAGAATAATTGCTGCTTTGCCAATTTAAATTGATTCATAGCGGTGCAGGGATTGGGAAAGACAAGCTTTGCGTCCAGTTACCGTTGGTATCGCACTCTGAATTGACGCAGTATATGCAAAAGTAATCAAGATATGCGATCGCCTAGGTATAGCGGTTAATAGCATCCAACCCTGATGGCTAAATACTTTGCATCTTTCCTATATTATCAAAGACTAAAATAGTAATAATTTATTGCACCACACTAGAGATTTTAGCTTAGATAAGAGTTGGCACTATTTACTTTAGATAAATTGGCTCTAATAAATTACGAAAAAATACTGTTAACTCTTATGTGAGGTTAATTTTATTAATTTGTTTTCATAAAATTATTAGAATAATTTTAATAATATTTACTGGTATTTATACGGTTGTATTAAATATTTTTTATAAAAACAGGTTGAAATATTAAAATTATGTCAAAG
Source organism: Nostoc linckia FACHB-104 (assembly GCF_014696615.1). GTDB lineage: Bacteria > Cyanobacteriota > Cyanobacteriia > Cyanobacteriales > Nostocaceae > Aulosira > Aulosira linckia_A. Next base: position 161,111 of record NZ_JACJQJ010000008.1, read on the forward strand.
AATTAATCAAGAGTGTTTGTATACATAAAAATACCGTTAATATAGAAATATATTTATCAAGACAAAATGCATAAAAATGAAGAAGATAAAACCAGATGAACGTAGAAAACCAAAGGAAAATAGCAAAATTATGCAATTAGGCGAATTGACCGAACTTAGCGACGAAGAACTGGAATTAGTAGTAGGAGGTACAGAGACTGTAGGCGAAAATGCTAGCATTTCTATTGGTACGAAAAAAACTACCGTGGACATTAGTGATGTTATGCCACTAGCTTGGACTCCTGGTGGTGGCGGTAGTACTGGTGGTACTGGTGGCGGTGGTAATGGTGGTTCTGGTGGTTGGTAATTTTTATCTTTTTTATGCTATTTGTCAAACAGTAAAGGTTCTAAATTTCCCCTGATTAAACAATAAAACATGAGGCAGATTATCAAAGGAATTAGAGCCAAACTATTCAGACATTTAATTTGATGGCAACAGGTAATTGCGAATCTTAAATCTTGATAATCAGCAACAATAATTTCATATTGATAGTTGCTATTTTTCAAGAGATTAACTGTTGGTTAACCGGAGAAAGTGATACTTCTTGTAGTAGTTTTGCTGGACTCATAATATCTGTGGAAACACCAAGCTTTTATGGTCATACAGTAGAGAATTTTTATCTAGAGGTTAAAGAGTAACATGACGGCGAAAAATCACAGAAATAATTACCAAAAACATCAACAAGATAGCAAAATAAACCAGTTATCTGCATTGAAAGAACTCAGCGATTGTGAAGCCGAACTAGTTGTAGGTGGTTGGGGGAGTGGTGGTGGATCTGGTAGTGGATCTGGTGGTGGATCTGGTAGTGGATCTGGTGGTGGATTTGGTATTGGTGGTTGGGATGACCCCCATAGAACCTGTTAAAGAACTTTAGGCAAAAACTTGCGGAAAATTTGTGTAACAATACTGCACTGATTAAGAATCTTGGGTGTCTGCCAATGTGGTTCAGATCAGCAACAACCCTTAACCCCGGTTTCTTGAGTAAATCGGGGTTATTCTCACGCAAATTTACCTTAATTAAAGGGATTGAAAGACAGGAGTAAGTGAACGCTACCTTTTGATCAATCAGTTATCTAATTTTTGAGATTAGAGAAGACATTTTAGTTACTCAGTAGCTAAGATTATGTCGTCTAACAAGAGAAATGCAAAAACTATGCCAACGACAAAAAAACAGAGCCAATTTGTCAATGTCAAAATATTGCTAGGCTTACCTTTTATTCTATGGTCGTTGGCAAATATCAGATTAAGTGCATCTGCACAAATTATCCCAGATCATACCCTGCCTAATAATACAATTGTCACTAATGATAGTGCCACTTTTAACATTGATGGTGGTACCAGAGCAGGGAATAATTTATTTCACAGTTTTGAACAGTTTTCCCTACTTACAGGACAAACAGCATCTTTTAATAATCCTACTGATATTCAAAATATTATCAGCCGCGTCACTGGCAGCGCTATCTCTAATATTGATGGTTTAATCCGCACCCAAGGCACAGCTAACCTATTTCTTATCAACCCTAATGGTATTGTTTTTGGCGCTAGTGCTTCTCTAAATATTGGTGGTTCTTTTATTGCCTCAACAGCCAATAGCATTAAATTTACTGATGGTAGTGAGTTTAGTGCTACCAGTCCTCAAGCACACCCGCTACTCACAGTTAGTACTCCGCTGGGGTTGCAATATGGGCCTACTAATACAGGTGTGATTAGCGTGAATGGCCCAGGAAATAATACAGGTTTTAATCCAGATAACTTTTCTGTAATTACAGACAATAGACCTTTGGGACTTCAAGTACAGTCACAGAAAACCCTCGCTTTGGTAGGTGGCGATATTGCGATCGCTGGGGGTAATCTGACTGCACAAGAAGGACGAATTGAGCTAGGAAGTGTTGGCACAAACAGTTTCGTCAAACTCAATCCTATTACCTCTGGTTGGGAATTGAGTTATGAGGATGTTAATAGTTTTCAAGATATTAGTCTTTCGCAAGCAGCTTCTCTAGAAGTCAGCGGCAATATTGGTGGTACTATCCAGTTACAGGGGCGTAATATCCAAGTCAAAGATGCCTCTGCGATGTTGGCAAATACTTTGGGTAATGGTTCTGGGGGAACGCTAAGCATTAAGGGAGATTCAGTAGCAGTCAGTGGCAGTTCGGTATCACCAATTCCTTTTATCACTTATTTATCTACCGATGTGGCTCCAGGAGCCACTGGTAATGGCGGCAATTTATTTATTGATACAAAAAGTTTGCTGGTTGCTGGTGGCGCTCAGATTTCTAGTGGAACCTTTGGTTCTGGTAATGCCGGAACTTTAACAGTTAAAGCCCAAGAAGTAGAATTGACTGGTGGTTCACGTGTGGCGGGTTCTAGCGGCTTATTTACACCAGTTGCGCCCGGAGCCACAGGTAATGGCGGTAACTTAGTTATTGAAACAGATAACTTATTAATTACTAATGGCGCACAGGCATTTGCTAATACCTTTGGCTTCGGAAATGCCGGGAATATTCAACTAAACGCGACAAATATACAGTTAATTGGTGCTTCACGGGGTGGGATTCCCAGTGGCATATTTGCTAATTCAGAATCTGGTACCCAAGGATCTGGCGGTAATATAACTATTGATACACAAAACTTATATGTTGCTGATGGCGCTAGGATGGCAGTCAGCACCTTCAACTCAAAAGATGGGGGAATTTTAACAGTTAAGGCAAAAGATATAGAGTTAGTAGGAGGTGCAGCTAGTGTTGGCTCCAGTGGCTTATTTGCCAATGTGGAATCAGGAGCTACAGGTAATGGCGGCCAATTGTTGGTTGATACCGACAGCTTGCGAATGGCTGATGGCGCACAGATAGCAGCATTAACCTTTGGCTCTGGAAATGCAGGAACTGTGCAAGTGAAAGCAAATCAGATGCAACTAAGTGGTAGTTCTCCAGGCGGGTTACCCAGCGGTTTATTAGCAAATGTGGAATCAGGCGCTACGGGGAATGGTGGCAATTTATTCATTGATACTCAGAGTTTACAGTTGATCAATGGCGCTCAAATTGGCACAGGTACGTTTAGTTCTGGAAATGCTGGAGATTTAAATATTCAGGCAAATGATGTAGAACTCATAGGTAGTTCTAGTAATGCGCCTAGCCTGATATTTACTACTGTTACCTCTAATGCTACAGGTAAGGGGGGAAATTTAAACCTAGATACCGGAACCTTGCGGCTGATAGATGGAGGCCAAATTGCTAGTAGTACTGCTGGCTCTGGAAATGCAGGGAATTTGATAGTCAAAGCTACTGATATAGAAGCTGTAGGATTTAGCGAACAAGGACGCAGTGGTTTATTTGCTAGTGCAATTCAAGGAAATGGTGATGGCGGTAACTTAGCGATCGCAACTGATAATTTAACTCTTAAAGATGGGGGCATTATTAGTGCTAGTAATTTCCACAGCATTAACTCTAATATTTCACCAGGGCAAGGAAAAGCTGGGAATATTCAAATTGCAGCTGGTGCTATTTTACTAGATAACACCTCTTCGGAAAATCCCGCTAGCATCACCGCATCTACATTATCTGGTGGTGGCGGTAACATCTTGTTGACTATGCAACAATCATTAACTGCTCGCAATGGTAGTCAAATATCTGCTGACACTAAAGGCAGTGGTGATGGCGGTAGTATTAATATTAATGCTGACTCTCTAGAATTTACAACTGGCGCTTATTTAACTACCAGTACTGCAGGCAAAGGCAATGCAGGTTTGATTAATATTGATGCCCGTTCTATTTTGTTTGATGGCTATAGTAATGGATTATTTACAGGTGCTTTTAGCGAAGCTAAAGCAGAATCACAAGGCAATGGCGGCAATATTCAAGTTACAAGTGATATTTTGAAGTTGAATAATCAAGCTCGCATATCGACTAATAGTGCAGGAATGGGTCAAGCGGGTAATATTACGATCAACGCTCAACAAATACAAACCAATCAAGGCAAAATTGTTGCAACTTCTACTCAAACTGGTGGTGGGAATTTAAACTTAACGAGTAATTTATTGTTGCTCAATAACAATAGTTTAATTAGTACTAGTGTGTTAGATAGTAATGGTGGTGGTGGCAATATTTATATTAATTCTGATTTTGTTTTAGCTCACAATCATAGTGATATTAGAGCTAATGCTGTATTTGGGCCAGGAGGTAATATTCAAATACAAACTCAAGGTATTTTCTTTTCTACAGATAGCACAATTGATGCCAGTTCTCAATTTGGAGTGAATGGTATTGTCACAATTACTAACTTAGAAACCAGTAAAAATATTGCCAACATAGAATTATCAAAAAATATCATAGACTCTAATCAGCAGATTGCTGCTAGTTGTCGAGGCGATCGCGCCAATAATTTTGTCGTCACAGGACGGGGTGGATTACCAGAAAATCCTACTGATGCTATTCTTGGTAAGACTATTTGGACAGATTTACGTGAGTTCTCTCCAAAAGTAGGAGTGGAGCAAAAAGCAGGAGACAGAAAACAAGAAGCTCTGCCACAAATATCTCAAAATACGCCATCCGTAATTATTGAGGCTCAAGGATGGACAATCAATAGTAATGGACAACTAGAGCTAATAGCGAATTCTCCGAATACTATTCCTCCCGTATCTAGCAATTCTGCACCTACTTGCAGAGCAATATAGGAATCCGCTTTGATTTCTGAAATTATTTGCGTAGAGAGGGAAGAGGAAGAAGAAATATAATAGGATGCGTTAATAACGCATCCTACTAATTGTTTTGCAAATATTCAATTGCTGCTGCTAATTTTGAAGAATATCCTTCAGCAAATCTTTCAAACCACAGCCCTTCAGGTGAAAATGGATCTAATTTAGCTAGCCATTCTTCTGCCTGTTTTTTCAAAGCTGCTAGTTGTTTTGCTTTCAGTTGTTCTTGGCGAATACGTTCTTGCTCTAATTCTTGCTGTCGTTGCAATTCTTCAGCTGCATCGACTTGGGCAAAATCAGCTTTCACTTCGTCCAAAAGGTTATCGATTAATGAGACTGCTTTTGGTGATGTTGGGAACGCAGGTTGGGCTATACCTAGCTGAGGCTGAGGCTGTGGCTGAGGTTGAGAGGGTTTCGGTTCCTGATATTCATTTTTGAGTTCTGCTAACAGCTTATCAATGGCATCCATTGTCTGATTCCTGTAAACAAGATTAACACCACTTTATGCCTATACTAGTTTCTAGCCCATAGTTCCTTGTCCTTTTTCATCCCTGATTGGTATACACCGGGAATGATGGCTACTGATCGGCTCTAGTCATTAATGGCATTTAGTAGCACTTCTGCAAGGCTCATATCTTCCATATCTTCCATTGTAACTGTGTCGCAGATATCAAACTTAGCACCAGCTCCTTGGAGTTCATCATCTAAGACTTTGAGGAAGCGAGTAGCGTTAGCATCTGTACCCACTTGAATGAAAGAAATAGCTAACTCTTCATCTCGATCCATTCTGCGAGAAGCTTCGATGATGACTTTCATTACAGCTTTGCGATCGTCTGGTTCACCATCAGTAACAACTAAAATTGTCTCACCATTGGGCTTAGTTTGATTAGCAGCTTTGCGTTGAAAGTAATCATCAGTTGCGTGTTTGAGGACTCCTGCCAAATCAGTAGTTCCAGATGGATCATTTTCTCGGAAAATTTGTGATACTTTCGCAGATGTCACATTTTCATAGCGTTTAAATTTACCAGAAAAGACATAAATAGTAATACCATCCGGGTCAAATTGTTCGCATTTACTAGCTAGGGCTAAAGTTGATTCTTGTGCAGCTAGCCATCTGGTTCTACCACCTTTTTGATCCGGGGTAGCCATACTGCCACTTTTATCAATAATTAAAGTGTAATCACGATTTTCTAGCATTTCTAATGTCTCCAAGTATGTAGTAAAAAATTTTAATTTAGTAGGGCAGCTAAAGCTTAATCGCTAAATTTATGATTTCTCTCTGATGATTAATCTCTCATTTATTTGCATTGAGATTTTTGTATACATCCGAGAGAAAAATATTGATTACTCAATCATTGATTGCCTGAATCAATACATCCGTAAGACTCATATCTTCTAATTGCTCTAAAGTAATTGTGTCACAAATATCAAATTTAGCACCAACAGTTTGTAGTTCATCATCTAAAGCATGGAGAAACTTAGTTGCTTTACTATCAGCACCAACTTGAATTAGCGAAATCCTTAATTCTTGAGGATTTTCTAACCGTTTAGTTGCATTGATAATTACCTCAAAAACTGCTTGGCGATCGCCTGGTGTACCATCTGTAACAACTAGAATTACTTCTCCTGCTGACTTGGTTTTTCCCTCTGCTTTACGTTTAAAATAGTTATTAATTGCGTCTTGCAGTACACCTGCTAAATTGGTCGTATCTCCAGGAATATTTTCTGTAAAAATTTGCTTTACTTTGGCTGATGTAACGTAATCGTATCGCTTAAAGCCTTTGGCAAATAGATAAATAGTAATACCATCCAAGTCGAACTCTTCACATCTAGCCGCTAAGGCAAATGTTGATTCCTGTAATGCGTTCCATCTACTGGTACCATTTTTTTGATCTGTGGTAGCCATGCTAGCACTTTGATCAATAATTAAGGTGTAATCCCGATTTTCTAGCATGGTTAATATCTCCAATCATTGCTCATAATTTATTTAGATAACTCCGACATAACTCAATACGATCAATCAACGATCGCATTCATCAGTACATCTGTAAGACTCATCTCTTCTAAGTCTTCTAAAGTCACAGTGTCGCAAATATCAAATTTAGCACCAACACTTTGTAACTGGTCATCTAAAGCTTTAAGAAACTTGGTAGCTTGGGGATCTGAACCAACTTGAATGATGGAAATTGCTAATTCTTCATCTTTATCCATTTGACGAGTAGCATTGATAATCACTTCAAAGACGGCTTTGCGATCATCTGGTTCACCATCAGTAATGACTATAATGGTCTCCCCATTAGGTTTTGTTGTCCCTGCAGCTTTACGCTTAAAGTAATTATTGAGTGCGTCTTGGAGTACACCTGCTAAATTTGTCGTCCCAGCAGGATCGTTTTCTTGGAATATCTGTGCAACTTTCGCTGATGTCACGTCATCATAGCGTTTAAATCTGCCAGAAAACACGTAAACAGTAATCCCATCAGGGTCAAATTGCTCGCACTTTCTCGCCAAGGCTAAAGTTGATTCTTGGGCTATCTCCCATCTATTTCTACCACCCGCTTGGTCAGGGGTGGACATGCTGCCGCTTTTGTCAATGATTAATGTATAGTCACGGTCACTCATCATAGTATCCCTTTGATTGTTACCCTGTGGTTCTAGTCTAACTGTTGGCTAATAGTAAGACATCTGTCGAAGATGCTTTGTAATATTGATTCAATTAGCCAATAAATCTGTATTATTTTATGCTATAAATTACTGATTAACACGTAATAACTGGCACGAGTTCTGGCTTTGGTATTGTAGAGCGAAAGCAAAATCAGGTTGCCATAGTATTAGAGACGTTGTAGGCAACGTCTCTAAATCCGAAATCTAAAATCTAAAATCCAAAATTGGTATAATGACTAACTCAGAGATTTTAATACTCCCTGTTCTTGCTGTATAGGCAACACATCTAAAATATCGGTTTGGGAACAGTATTTTAGATCTTCATCACATTCCAGGCGCAGTAAACGTTTACCGTGACTGGCTTGTTGTAGCAGTCCTAACAAGTTATTTTGCCATTGAGAGTAGAGCGCGATCGCACTAATCACTTCATCATTACCAGCTATGTCATCTGGTGATAATTGAGTATGTTGCAAAATACTATGGGCGATCGCACCTGCACATACTGTATCTTCTAAAGAAAAACTGCCTTCCCAACCCGATCCCACAATCCAGACTGTCTCAGGTTGCTTTTCTAGGAGAAAGTTAACTACTGCAGCACGGTTGATCAAGGCTGCTGCGATGACAGTTGGAGCATCTTGTATCCGCTTTAAGGCACGTGTACCATTGGTGGTACTGATAAATAAGCGCCTCCCTTGTACAAGTTCTGGTGTGCAATCTAGGGGAGAATTACCCAATTCAAAACCAGCGACTTTTGCACCGCCACGTTCTCCGGCTCGCAGTCGTTTCACTGGGGGCCATTTTTCGCTGACTTCCATGAGTTGATCTAAATCGCTGAACACTTGTACAGCTTCGCCTCCAGCCGCCAAAACTGTAGCCATTGTGCTAGTAGCTCGCAGAACATCTACTGCGATCGCACATTCTGGGGCTTGATCTGTTGGAGTCAATTCCGGGGTGTGATAAACAAATAGCTTCACGTTTTAGATAAGCCTGATCTAATGCTGCCGAGATAACATTCTAACTACTTGGTGTGATCTAATTGATGAGGAATTGGCTAAGAAATCTCCACAGTGAATCATTGAAGATACTCTATGGATACCATTATGGGTTTCTCTATACTTCTATGCTCAGAGCTTGTTTGGGCTGTTTTTGTCGTGGATTTTGAGTGTTGAGACTGCTGTTTTGAAACATCTTCTATGGAGTCAAGGAGTTAGCAATTTCTAGTGAGAGAGACGCGAGTTGCCGCATCCCCTAATATCCTCAGAGGAAATCTGTTCTATAATCTGCAAATACCTGGATAATTTTATTTACCTGTAGCGATTAACAGTTATCTGTAGTAGATGCTGTTCTTAGGCTGGAATGCAGTCATGACGAGGAATGCACTATGTCACATAGCTCAGGGTTGTATATTCTACTAGTCAGCGTTCATGGGTTAATTCGAGGTCACAATTTAGAATTAGGACGAGATGCTGATACAGGCGGGCAAATAAAATATGTGCTGGAACTTGCTCAAGCCTTAGCGAAACACCCTAAAGTTGAACGTGTAGACCTAGTTACTCGTTTAGTTAACGACCCAAAAGTCAGTCCTGACTACGCCAAACCGGTAGAAGTTCTTTCTGATAAAGCTCAAATTATTCGTCTGAACTGCGGCCCGCGTCGCTATCTCCGCAAAGAAGTTCTCTGGCCACATTTGGATAACTTCGCAGATGAGTTACTCAAACATCTGCGTCAAATTGGTAAATTACCTCATGTGATTCATACCCATTATGCTGATGCGGGATATGTGGGTTGTCGGGTGGCGGGGTGGTTAGGTATTCCCCTAGTGCATACTGGTCATTCCCTAGGACGTGTGAAACAACAACGATTGTTAGAACAGGGAACCAAACCAGAAGTCATTGAAAATTATTTTCATATGGCTACAAGAATTGAAGCTGAAGAAACTACACTTGCTAGTGCAGCATTAATTATTGCTAGTACTAATCAAGAAGTCACACAGCAGTATGGCATTTACGACCACTATCAACCGCAACGGATGGTTGTAATTGCGCCAGGAGTAGTACTCGAACGCTTCTACCCAGTTCCCGAAAATTGGCAAGAACCGCCTATCTATAAAGATTTGCAGCGATTTCTCCATAATCCGCAAAAGCCGATGATTATGGCGCTTTCCCGCCCGGCGATTCGGAAAAATGTCGGTACGTTGGTAAAAGCCTATGGGGAAGATCCACAGTTGCGTCACCTTGCCAATTTAGTCTTGGTTTTAGGTAACCGAGATGACATCACCACGATGGAATCAGGGCCGCGTCAGGTACTCACAGAAATTTTCCAGTTGATAGACCGTTACGACCTTTACGGTTACATCGCCTATCCCAAACACCACGGTTCCGATGAAGTACCGGAACTCTATCGATTGTTGGCAAAAACACGGGGAGTCTTTATTAATCCAGCATTAACTGAGCCATTTGGTTTAACTTTAATTGAAGCTACAGCCTGTGGTGTGCCCATTATTGCTACATCGGATGGGGGGCCAAGGGATATCCTAGCAGCTTGCGAAAATGGTCTGCTCATCGATCCCTTCGATATTAAACAGATTCAAGATGCTTTGCGAACAGCCTTAACTGATACTGAACAATGGCAACGTTGGTCTAGTAATGGTTTAAGTAGGGTAAGGGAAAATTTCTCTTGGGATACCCACGTAGAACGCTATCTGGAAAATGTGCATCAATTACCGCAAAGAAGAGTCCAATCTCTACTCAGTCCTTTGCGACAAGGGCCAGCTAGTAACATCACTGATTGGAACATACCCGAAACCAACCGCTTACCAACGGCCGATCGCTTCCTAGTATGTGAAATTGATAATACTCTCTTAGGTGACCCAGAGGCACTACGACAGTTAATTGAGCGATTAAACAATGAGGGTAACACCACTGGAGTAGGTATTGCAACCGGACGTAACCTCAACAGTTCCTTAGAGATGTTAGAGGAATATCGCTTTCCCATGCCAGATTTGCTGATTGTCTCCACAGGTAGCGAGATTTACTATGGCCCCCAGATAATTCCAGATATGAACTGGCAAAGACATATTAGCTATCGTTGGCAACCAGACGCAGTGCGCCAAGCAATGGCAGAATTACCAGGAGTGATGCTACAACCCCCTGAATGTCAAGGTAAGTTCAAGATTAGCTACTTTATTGATGAAGAAAAATCTATGAGCTACCGAGAAATTATGCGTCATTTGCGACGGCATAATCTCCATGTCAAAGGTATTTATAGCCACAATATGTATCTCGATCTATTACCAATCCGCGCTTCTAAAGGCGATGCCATACGTTATTGTGCCTTGAAGTGGGGATTGCCAATCAAACGGTTTTTAGTCGTCGGTGCGTCAGGTAATGATGAATCAATGCTAGCTGGTAATACTCTAGCTGTAGTTGTTGGCAATTACAGCCAAGAACTGGAAAAGTTGCGTAGCTATCCACAAGTTTACTTTGCCCAGGGGCAGTATACTTGGGGCATTTTAGAAGCGCTGAATCACTACGACTTTTTTGGGACTTTATCTCAGACAGAATCGGAAATGAACGCACAAATCGAAATGGTAATGCAAAGAAGGGAAGAGCTAGTTACAGAAGGAGCTTTACCTTCTTAGGGACTTCCAAATAAAAAAATAATCAATCGCTTTGGCGAGCAGAGGAAGCAGAGGGAGCAGAGGAGGAAGAATACTATTATGTCCTTGGCTCTGAACACTGGGTAATTTAATTTCTGGAAGTCTCTTAAATAGAAGGGTGTAAATATTTGTAGTTGAGATGAGGCAGAAGGCAAGAAAAAACAATTCTTACCTTTACTTAGAGGATTTACATCCCTCAATTATGTTATGTTTTTTGTGAAAAAAGCGGCTTGATAAATATTATTTGAATCTCATTCTCAAGTTTTATATACATCAAAATTCAGACAAGTCTTTTTTTAAGAGTGTGGTTATTTTGGACTTGACCTGATCTAAGGATTAACTAAAGTTGCCAAAAAATAACCACCAAAGTATTTTTACGATAATTGCAGTTCAGAATTATTTGAACCAATTGATGAACTACCAGCAGATTAGACCAAATTAAATATTTTTTGTAATGAAAAATATTTAATTTTTTTAGCGATCGCCTAAATATTGAACTGGCAAACTGTTTCTTCAAGAGTGCCAATATGACACAGCAAAACAACTCTGCGTTTATTATCCCAGCTGAACGTCCTGTGTTTGGACGAGAAGCATATAAGAAGCTGCTACCTTGGCAAGAGCATTGTACATTGATGAAATTATGATACATCTGACGGGGGTATTACCCCTGACTCACAGGATTTTATAGGGTTTACGGACTTCCAGAATATAAATTATCCCATTCTCATAGCGGCAGATTCTTTCTCCTCTGCTGACAAAGCGTTCGCGTAGCGTCCCGCAGGGATGGAATATTTTTTAGTTGGAAGTCCCTTACGGTGTAATTACAAAAACTTGGGCGGCTCCACATTTTTGATATTGTAGTGATATCATCGAGATATTAAATTACTATTGCAAAGATTATGGAACCGAAAATCAAGGAATTTCCGGCGTTCAAAGTCAACGGCTTTATTATGTTGGCTGTGGTGATTGCGATCGCTTTGCTGGGAGGGTGGTATCTTTGGTCTAGTGTGCAGGGGCTAGAAGCTGTACTATCCAGAGGGTTGAAAGTTACTGACTTTATTGGTGAAGATAACGCCGCAGAATTTCTTGCGCCTTTGGCTGCGGCATTAATTGCGATTGTCATTCCATCAATATCAGGATTCTTTAGCATTGAGCCAAACCAAGCAGCAGTTTTGGTGTTATTTGGCAAATATATGGGAACTGTTCGCGAATCAGGTTTTTGGTGGACAAATCCCTTTGCTAGCAAGCAAAAAATTTCCTTGCGGGTACGCAACTTTAATAGCAAAATTATTAAAGTCAACGATGCCGAAGGTAGCCCGATTGAAATTGCCGCGGTTGTCGTCTGGCAGGTTTTCGATTCCGCTAAATCTAAGTTTGCAGTGGATGACTACGAAGAATTTGTGGCGATTCAAAGTGAAACTGCCATCCGGGCGCTAGCGATTCGCTATCCTTATGACAGCACAGATGACACAGCCACGCCTTCACTGCGCGGAATTCCCGATGAAATTGCTCAGGCTTTGCAAAAAGAACTCCAAGCCAGGTTAGAAGTTACGGGTGTGGAAGTGATTGAAGCCAGACTTTCTCACCTTGCCTATGCACCAGAAATCGCGCAAATGATGCTACGACGACAACAAGCAAAAGCCTTAATTGATGCGCGCCGGCAGATTGTCGAGGGAGCAGTAGGTATGGTAAATGAAGCTTTGAACCGTTTGAGTCAAGAACAAATGCTGGAATTGGATGATGAGCGCAAAGCCTCAATGATTAATAATTTGTTGGTTGTCTTAACATCGGAACAAACCGCCCAACCTGTGATCAATACTGGCACCCTATACAACTAGGAAATGGGACAAAAAAAACGATTTTTGCTACGTCTGGATGAAAAACTTTACGAACGGCTAGAAAAATGGTCTTCTGACGAACTCCGCAGCGTGAATGCTCAGATTGAGTTTTTGTTAGCAGAAGCCGTCAAAAAAGCCGGACGCTGGAAAGATGAGCCAGGTAAAGCAGAGGAAGAGTGAGAGTGCTGAGTGCTGAGTTCTGAGTCCTGAGTCCTGAGTTGCAGAGACGCGATTAATCGCGTCTGTACAAGAGTGCTGAGTGCTGATACTCCCTCTGCCTCCTCTGCTTCCTCTGCTCTCCCTGCCCCCCCTATGCGGGAACGACAAACTTCTGGCTACCAGCTAGCCCAAATGCCGCATGAATGACTTGCAAAGCTTTACTGCCTTGTTCTTGGGCGACTACACAGCTAATTTTGATTTCTGAGGTAGCAATCATTTGAATATTGATTTGGTTTTGCGCTAGGGCTTCAAACATTTTCGCGGCTATACCTGGTTGTCCTACCATGCCAGAACCAACGATACTCACTTTAGCGATCGCACTATCCAGAACAACTTCGCCCCAGCCGTATTCTGCGGCTGCTTGGGAAAGCAACTTCTGAGTATTTTCTCCATCTATACGGGCGACGGTAAAGGCGATATCTCTTCTGGCTACTCCATCTACTATGCGACAGCGTTGAGATTGGATAATCATGTCAACGCTGATGTTGTGCTGTGCCAATAATCCAAATAGCTTCGCCGCCATTCCTGGGCGATCGGGGACTTGGCGAATCGCCAAACGCGCTTGATTCAAATCCAGCGCCACACCACGAACGGGAGGAGAATCGGGCAGAGAGGCGGAGGGGCAGAGGGGCAGAGGAGAAACAGCATTTCTGTGAGTTATCTCCTCTGTTCCCCTTGTCTCCTTGTCCCCTTTTCCCCCTTCATCCTCTTCGGCAATTTCAAAGGCGCTGCGAAGTGCTGCGACGGCGCGATCGCATTCTGAGGCGGAAACTACACAGCTCACTTTGACTTCGCTGGTGGAAATCATGTGGATGTTAACACCTGCTGTCGCTAAGGTGGCGAACATCTGGGCGGCTACACCAGGACGGCCAATCATTCCTGCACCAGAAATGCTGACTTTAGCGATATTTTCCTCAATCATCACCTCTGCTTCTTCACTGTTAGCGTGAGGATGGCTTCTCAGTGCGGGGGCGATCGCAGCGGCGACTGCTTCTGCTCGTTTTAATATTGGTGTGGTTACGGTGAAGGCAATGTCATTACTATTACCTTCGTGAATTGATTGAATAATTAAATCTACATCTACTTGTTGGCGGGCAATTTCCCCAAATAGCCTAGCTGCAACCCCTGGTTTATCTGGTACGCGCAACAGTGCTACCCTAGCTTGGTTGGTATCAAATTCTATGCCATCAACTGCTTTGGCAATTTCTAAATTCACAAGCGATCGCCCGTGAGGTTGGGGCGATGTTACCCAAGTACCAGGATCGTCAGTCCAACTCGACCTGACAACTAAAGGCACACCATAATTCCGGGCAATTTCCACAGCCCGGGGATGTAAGACTTTTGCACCCAAGCTGGCGAGTTCCAGCATTTCATCACTGGTAATTTCTGCCATCAGTTGGGCTTCGGGCACTAAGCGGGGATCTGTAGTTAAAATCCCTGGTACGTCAGTATAAATTTCACAGAAATTCGCTTTTAAGGCTGCTGCCAAAGCCACGGCTGAGGTATCAGAACCGCCACGCCCCAAGGTAGTAATTTCTAATTCTTCTGTGCTAGATATCCCTTGAAAGCCAGCTACCACAACCACCTTACCTTGATTGAGGTAACGCTCCATGCGCTCGGTTTCAATTCGCAAAATTCGGGCGCGGGTGTGTTCGGCTTCGGTAACAATTCCTACCTGCGCGCCAGTCATGGAGATTGCAGGCTGACCAATTTCCTGCAATGCCATACTCAATAATGCGATCGTTACCTGCTCGCCAGTAGAAAGCAGCATATCCATTTCGCGGCGGCTAGGATTATTAGAGATGGCATTGGCTAACTTCACCAGTCCATCGGTGGTTTTCCCCATAGCAGAAACCACCACTACCAGAGAGTTTCCGCGTTGGACAGTCTTATATACTCGCTGTGCAACAGCTTGAATACGTTCGACTGAACCAACAGATGTACCACCGTATTTCTGAACTATGAGCGCCATAACTTTTGGGAAATCAATTTTGCTGCTTTGCTTGTATCAACGACACCACCGATTTGGCAAGCTGAGCAAGGCATTACCAGTTATTTAGTTTACAGAAAATTGCGCTGTGTCTCACAACCTCTGTGATATATGTTATGGATTGACCACAATTTTATTAAAAATAGTTTACATTTAACAGTCTGATTGTGATTTATCGACTATAGCCATGAATAACTAAACGAGAATGAGTAATTGAGAAGATTTAGACCGCAAATAGTTAGTATCTATGTGCCAACCTGATTGAAAAAATGCAGTTAGCATTAGCTTTAGAGCTAAGTGTCACTAAGTTTATCAATCATTCGTCTCAAGTACCTCAGGAATTGACACCACAGAATTTACGTCACATGAGTCGAAAAGCCAACAAAGTATTGAAGCAATCTGGAGTGATTCCTTATAGAATTCAAGATGGCAAAATCCAAGTCTTGCTGATCACAAGCCGCGATCGCCAAAGCTGGGTAATGCCCAAAGGTGATATTCCTGAAGGTATGAGTCCGCCGGATTCCGCCGCGAAAGAAGCTTGGGAAGAAGCGGGAATCATCGGCCAGGTAAATAATCGTGAAATTGGCACTTATAAATATCGCAAACAAGGTAAGAATTATCGCGTCAAGATGTATTTATTACCAGTGCAAACCCTAAGTGAAGATTATCCCGAAGCTGGGTTTAGGGACAGACAGTGGTTAGATATCCCCCAAGCCATGCGGCGAATTAAAACCACTTCCCTGAGACGAATTTTGCAAGGATTTCTTCTAGCTGAAGTATTATTTTGAGGGATTGGGGGTTGGAAAGCTGAAATTAATTATATGAACTATCCAAAATTTTTCTGGATTATACCATTTTGAACAAAGAACGCGACAGATGGGTAGTAGAGGCACGGCACCAGTAAGATATTTGATATGCCAAAAAATTGTGGATGCCGTGCCCCTATAAAGAATTTATCTGTCTATTTGATTTTTTATGGAATCAAGAAATCTAAATGCTCTCCTTGACGGCTTTGCAGTTCATCTAAACTACCTTGCATTTTTAATTGGCCTTTATCCAATAACACAGCAAAATCTGCACGTAAAATTACTCTGGGGCGATGGCTAATGATAATTGTCGTTTTTCCCTGACGATAATCTAATAGCTTATCTAATACCTGAGCTTCTGATACAGGATCTAATGCGCTAGTAGATTCATCTAAAATTAAGATAGGTGGGTTTGTGACAATTGCTCTAGCTAGAGCTAATCTTTGTTTTTGTCCACCTGAGATATTGGCACCAAATTCTCCTAAAATACTTTGATAATTGTCTGGTAATTCATTAATAAATTCATCAGCCCCAGCAATTTGGCAAGCCTCTACAATTTGCTCAAATTTAGCATCAGGATAGCTGAAGCGAAAGTTATCTAAAATCGAACGACTCCAAAAGTGAGCTTCTTGGGGGACTAATATTACCTGTTGTCGTCTACATTCCAAAGATAAATCATTCTGGTTATAAACACCAAAACGGATATTTCCTGATTGCAGCGGATATAAACCAGCTATTAGTTTTGCTAAAGTGCTTTTACCACAACCAGATTTACCAATTAACGCTGTAACTTTACTACCTGGAATAGTTAGGGAAAATTCCTGTAATAACTCTGCTCTACCGCTATGGTGAAAGTGAATATTAGTGCAAATAATATCGCTATCACTAGGAATTTTTATCCAAGGCTTTCTCTGTTCATTTTGGTCTTCTGGGGTAGTGTCGATAACTTCAGTCAGGCGTTGTGTTGCTGTTTGGGCACGAGCAAATCTATCTATAAACTCAATAACTGTAGCAATTAACATCGTCAGGTTACTATTCATAGTATTAAATGCTAGTAACTGTCCAATAGTTAATTCCTGACTAATTACCAGACTACTACCAAACCAGAGAATAGCAAGATTGCCAATGCCTGAGACTAATCCAGAAAATACATTATTAATAATGGCAATTTGAATAGTACGAAAAGTTAGATTAGCTAGTTTACCAAACCTGCTTTGCAGTTCTTCCCATGCTTGAGGAGCCGCATTAGCGGTTTTGAGAGTAATTGCACCTTTGAAAGTTTCGACTAATACCCCTTGATTTTCCGCTTCTAGCACCAAAACATCTCGAGTCTTGCGCCGTAAAGCTGGTAAAAAAATAACAGTAGAAAGGCTCATTAATACAGTAATAGCTACAGCCAGCGTAATTAGCTTAGGGCTATAAAAAATCATAAATCCCAAAGAAACTACAGCAATAAATACCTGGCTGGGAAGGCTGATCACAACTTGGGAAATTAGCTGATTAATTTCTTGAATATCTCGCAGACGGCTAACAATTTCTCCACTGCGTCGGGCTTCATAGTAACTGAGAGGGAGGCGGAGAATTTGTTTACCAAATTCTAAAGTCAGTCCTAATTCTAAACGCTGGGCAAAATGAGCAATGAGATTAGATTGTACTAACTTTAAGGTACTGCTGAAAACATTCATTGCTACTACGCCAATAGCAACTGTAGTTAGCAAAGATGTATCCCCTCTTACTAATACATCATCTGTGAGAATTTGAATTAAAAAAGGACTGGTGAGGGAGAGAATTCCCATCGCCAAATTGAGGAGAATGGCTTCAGTTAAAATGTGGCGATAGGGTATAACACGCGATAAAAAGCGACTCCAGCCCCCAATGTTTTCCGATTCTTGCTGATAAAATCGAGTTTCATCTGGTACAAGCAGCAGCATAATACGATTTGCCCAACCTGCTATTAATTCCTCGCGATTTAGGTAGCGGATACCAAAACCAGGATCAGCAATGACATATTTTTTCCCTTTTTGTCCATATAAAACTACCCAGTGATAACCTTTCCAGTGGATGATGGCAGGGAGAGGTGCTTCATGGAGTTTATCAATTAATTCTGGAGTCGCTCTCACTTGACGGGCGTTAAATCCTAAGCTTTCTGCACCGCGTCTTAATCCTACCAGAGTAGTACCTAATTGTCCTGTACCAACGGCTTCTCGAACACAGGCAATTGCAATAGTGCGTCCATAATGTTTGGCAACAGTAGCAATGCAAGCCGCACCACAGTCTTCTTCACTGTGCTGCAGAATTATTTTGTATTTCATTTATTGAAAAAAATGTGAAAAATAAATGATTTGTAAATTGCGAATAATACAATATAGTTTTAATCAAAAATAGCCAGCAATTGCTACTTTATTAATAGCAAGTTACTGGCTAGTGTAAATATTTACCTGAAAATATTTACCGTAACGTTATCTCATCTATTTATCTATAATTTATCACAAAATAAATTATAGATAAGATAACTGGTAATCTAGGTAAATCTATTTGCCAAATTCCCGCATAAGCCGCAAGCTCATCAAACAAAAAAGCAAATTACAAAAATTGATGTGGCTGAATTATGGTTTAATAATGCTAGCTATGATTGCGTCTATGTCCAATCCGGGGAAGAACTTATTAATAGCACCATTTTTTGTTGCTACATTAGTCACAATATCTATAGTTTTTGCTAAATCAAAGTTCTTATTGCTCTCATAGATTTTAGTGACTCTAGATACAACTAGCTCAACAATACTAGCTTCTGTTGGTGCTGCTCCTCCTGTAATTACTTCGCCTTGGATATCAGTAATTTCTTCCCAAGCTTGATTGTTGAGAGCTACTTCTTGATTGAACATTTTTATTCCCCTCTGCAAAGAAAACCAAACAAGACAAAATACGCAGAAATAACGAAAAAGCACAAATATTGTAGATTTTTGTGCATTTTTCGCTATCTCATGAATCGTGTCATAAAGAATTAAATTTATTATTCTGCACTGTGCAACTTAATATTCTGTCTACAAATACTATATTTTTTTATAGCAAATATGCTCAATATGTAATTTTAAATTAGGATATATTTTTGATGATTGTAATAACCTGATTTTAACTACCTCTATTTATTTTTTACTAAAAAATGAAAGATTAGTGTACAAAATAAGTTTAGAAAAATTTCATATTTAAAATAATAATGCACAAATCAAATGCAGATTTTATACATCAACCAAAAATTGAAGAAGTGACTAATTTAGACCTTCTTCACTCGGCTAATCCAAATGAATTTTTACCTCCTATTAGTCGCTGGGCATCTATTGGAGGAATTGTTTTACTCGGCATATTTGGCACAACTATGATGTTGAGCAGTATTCTGAAATACAAGGTCATCATCAAAGCTCCGGCTACTGTGCGTCCGACTGGGGAATTACGCTTAGTACAAGCAGCAACAGAAGGAACAGTTAAACGTATTTTTGTAAAGGAAAATCAGGTAGTTAAACAAGGAGATATCATTGCTCATATTGATGATTCGCGTTTGAAGACGCAAAAGAGTCAACTGCAAACTAATATTCAGCAAGCTTCACTGCAACTATCTCAAGTCAATTTACAAATTCGTGAGTTAGACGAGCAAATAGACGCAGAAGGCGATCGCACTAACCGCACGATAGCCGCAGCGAAAGCTGAACTCAACCGCAGTCAACGGGATATCCAAGATAAGCAAATCACCTCTATTGCCCAAGTCACAGAAGCTGAAGCCAATTTCAGACAAGCACAGAAGGAATTACAGAGAAATCAGGCGCAGTTAAAATCGGCACAGGCGAATTTAAAATCTAGTGAGGTGGCTGTCAAGGCTGCAAAAGCCAAGCGAGATAGATATCAGCCTTTAATCAAAGTCGGCTCAATTTCTCAGGATCAATTTCAAGAAGTACAACTAGCACTTGAACAGCAAGAACAGCTTGTAGCCTCGCAAAAAGCCAATGTTGAAGAACATTTGGCAGTAATTAAACAACAGCAACAGGCGATCGCCGCAGCTGCAGCCAGAGTACAAGCTGCCAATTCTGCCCTCAATCCTAATGAGGCGAACGTGGCAATATCTCAAGAGAAAATTGCCGCCGAAAGTGCGACAGGTAAAGTTAGCATTGCAAAATTAAACCAAGAGCGATCGCAGTTGCTTCAGCAGAAAATTGAAATTTACAAGCAACTCAGCCGCGATCGCCAAGAACTGCGACAAGTTGAGCGAGAAATTGCCAATACTGTGATTCGCGCTTCCGCATCAGGCATTATCCAACAACTCAATCTGCGTAATACTTCCCAAGTATTACATCCGGGCGATATGGTTGCTCAAATTGCCCCCAGTGATTCACCATTAATTATTAAGGCACTGGTAGCATCTGGAGATATTAGTAAAGTAGAAACAGGTCAAAGCGTACAACTGCGAGTTTCTAGTTGTTCCTATGCCGATTATGGCACCCTCAAAGGTAAAGTCAGCGCCATTTCGCCAGATGCAATTACCCCTGAAGATAAATCCGATCATCCTGTTGCAAAAAGCGCCATCTATGAAGTAACTATTCAACCAGATAGCATGGTGTTAACTGCGGGAATTCGCCACTGTGCCATCAAATCGGGCATGGAAGCTAGAGCAGATATTATTTCCTCCGAAGAAACAGTGTTACAGTTTCTCCTCAGAAAAGCGAGATTACTGACAGATGTGTAAATTGGGCATGGGGCATGGGGCATTGGGCATGGGGCATTGGTAATTTATTCTCCCTCTGCCCCCTGCTCCCTGCCCCTCTGCCTAAATCTGTTGCCGCTTAATCAATTGACCAAACAATCCTGGTTGCGTGGCGAGTTCGTCAAAATTGCCTTGTTGTACTAAACGCCCATTTTGCAAAACGTAAATGCGATCGGCGTTGCGGATGGTGCTGAGGCGGTGGGCGACAACGATACGGGTAACGTTCAGCTTTTCTAAGCTTTCGCTAACAATTGCTTGGGTACGATTATCTAAGGCGCTGGTGGCTTCATCAAATAGCAAAATTCGGGGGCGTAAAGCTAAAGCGCGGGCAATTAATAACCTTTGTCGCTGTCCCCCGGAAAGGTTTGTACCACCTTCACTGACTACTGTATGCATCCCCATTGGCATGGCGTTGATATCATCAGCTAAACCTGCCATCCTTGCAGCTTCCCAGGCTTCTTCCATTGAAATGACGGCGTTACTGGAAATATTGTCAAAGATGGATGCAGACATTAAGCGGCTGTGTTGCAATACCACGCCTAACTGACGGCGCACAGCGTTGACATTTAATCCGGCTAGTTCTTGCCCATCATAATAAATACTACCGGATTCTAGATTTTCAAAGCCTAATAACAAACGAAATAAAGTAGATTTACCACTTCCAGAAGGGCCGACGAAGGCAATAAATTCTCCGGGTTCTGCCCGCAAGCTAACATCATCCAGGGTAAGGGGGCCATCAGGGCGATAGCGAAAGATGGCATGGCTAATTTCTACTTTGCCAGATAATCTCCCAGGGTCAGCTTTAGTGGTATCGACTTCTGGGGTCGCTTTGAGGATGGGTTGGGCGCGTTCCCACAGAGGAAGGGCTTCTAAAACATCCACCACAGTGGTACTTAAGCTAGTTGCACCACTAATAAAGGTGCCAAATGCAGCATTGAAAGCTAAGAATGTACCTGTAGAAAAACCACCGCCGCTGGCTTGGGACTGTTGCAATAAACTGGTGGCGAAGCCAAAAATGATGGCGGGAGTTAAGGCGGAGAGAAGATTGTTAATGACGACTAAATTATCGTCAATACTTTGAGATTCTAAGGTTAAATGGAGTTGCTCACGATATTGTTTACCCCAGTAAGCAAATGCTCTCGATTCCGCACCTACTGTCCGGAATTTGGATACACCATTGATGATTTGTACCATCATCCCAAAGAGTTTGCCTTGCATATTTAACAAGGGGCGGACTTTGCGGAGTGTGAGAATACCAGTAACAATGGTGACGGTGACATTGACTAAAGCCACCAATACGGCAATCATCGCCAAAGGTGGGCTGTAGTAAAACAGTAAGCCTAAATTTAAGAGCGAGAAGACGCTAGAAAATAAGGTTTTAAGTAAAGTATTGCTGAGTTTTTGCCTAATCTGGCTAATTACAGAAACCCGGGCGCTTAAATCCCCGATGGAAAACTGGCGGAAAAATGATGCTTTGAGGTTTAATAATCTATCCCAAATGGCAGCTTGGGTGGAAGTATCGGCAAAGGTTTCTAAGCGCATCAGCGCAATTCCTTGTGTAAGCTGAAATAGCGTTGCGCCAAAGGTAGTAGCTACTAACCCTAAACCAATTTGGTATAAAAGCGCTCTATCAGCGTCAGGAATTGCTTGGTCGATGAGAATTGCGGTGGCTTGGGGCGTAACCATACCCAGTAGTGTAGTTGCAATTCCCGCAAATAATATGGTAAATAGTTCTTTATAATGCCCTTTTGCTGCGAATTGTATTAGAGAGATGACTTTTAAAGTCTCTGGTAGCGGGCGGTAGAAAGTATATGCAGTGGGCGATAAAGTTTGAGCAATTTTGCGATCGCACTTCACCCGTTTTTTTTCTATGGGGTCGATGAGTTCGTAACGGGTATCGGAGACGGGTATAACTGCAACTGGGCGATTATCTCCCAATGTATAAGCTAACAAAGGGCCGCTATCTTGATTCCACCAACCATCACGCAGGGTAATGCGCCGGATGCGGATACGGGAAGCGCGGGCGATCGCATCTAAGGGATCGCGGACTCTTCGCAAATCTTCGGAGTTAGCTGGCGGACGAATGGTAATATCTAAAATCCTTCCCACCGCCCCAGCCGCAAATAATAACGCTTCTTCGGGAGTCAGGGCGGTTTTTAAAGGAGAAGCCGCAGCTTTTTGACTTTCAAACAGATTCGCAAACTCATCAAGAGTAGTAGCGATCGCTTGATTATTCAGATGCGCCCGTTCTTGGAAGCGGACTAATTCGGCTTGGTTATGTTTTTGTTCGAGTTGTTGCAGTCCTTTGAGGACGTAAGTTTGTATTTGCTGTACGCCATCGATAAAGGTTTGATTGTCAGTGATATCTGCACTCGCTACTGAGTCAATTTCGACAATCTCCCGTACTTGTAACCAGAGTTGAGAATTTAAGGGAATGCGCCCCATCTCAGAATTAAATTCTAAGTCTGGAAATCCGAGTAAATTTGCCTGTCCCTGTAATACCTTCACCCAGGCGACAGAGTCATGTGATACTTGAAACACTTCATTATCACCCAAAACCGCGCAACCTGGGGTTTTGTTGGGTGTAGGGATAGTTCTAGAAGTAATTTCCGCGACAGCAGAACCTAGATGATTTACCCAACGTTCCACTGCTGCTGGGAGTTCCGCACCTAAATATTCTGGTGGAACAGGCAAAAGTTCTGCATCACTAAGAGCGATCGCCATGATATGATGCTGCCCATCAGGTGATGTGGGTTTGGCAGAAAACATCGCTTCACCTGCTTTGACGCTAAATAAATAACGTCTTCTTCCTTTAGCGATGCCATGCTGAACGTTAATTGCAAATAGTGCTAGAGAACCAGATTTGACCACCCAAACTTTTTCTGGGTTGTTGAGTAATAGGGGGTCATTACTCTTAAATTCATAGGGTTCTTCAAAAAAGTCCATCTGATTTTCTTCAGCTAGCATAATTAAATTTATATCAAAATATAGGGATTAGATTTAATTTGAGAAATTATTTGCCTAGGCAGATAACAGAGAAGAAGAAATAAAAGTTAATGGATTTTTGTTAAACAACAAATATGATTTCACGTAGGATGCGTTAGCGATAGCGTAACGCATCAGTGCTAAAGCTTTTCGTGCGTTACTGCTTACTGAGATTTTTTCCAAAATCCAAAATCTAAAATTGCTTTAGCTTTCCAAAACACCGCCTTCGCTTTTAATTAATTCTAAATACGGCCCTTCAACTGCGGCTAATTCATCGTGAGTACCTCGTTGCACAACCTTACCGCGATTGAGAACAATAATTTCATCGCAATCACGAATTGTACTCAAACGGTGAGCCACAATTATGCAACTACAACCCCGTAATCTCAAATTTTGGTCGATAATTTTTTCTGTTTCTGCATCTAACGCACTTGTCGCTTCATCCATTACTAAAATTGAGGGATTATTTACTAAAGCGCGGGCGATTTCTAACCTTTGTCTTTGTCCACCACTTAAATTCATTGCGCCTTCTAACAAGTCTGCATTGTAACCACCGGGAAGTGACAAAATAATTTCGTGAATTGCAGCATCACGGCAAGCTTGCATCAGGTTACTATCAGGAATAGTGGTATCCCACAACGTCAGGTTCTCGCGCACAGTTCCAGCGAATAACATAATTTCCTGTTCAATTGTGGCGACGGAATTGACTATTACCTCACGGGGAATATCTTGTTTAAGTTGTCCATCAAAAAGAATCTCTCCCGCCCAAGGTTGGTAAAGTCCAGATACTAACTTAGCTACTGTCGATTTTCCAGAACCGCTACCACCAACTAAGGCTACACGTTGTCCTGGTTTGAGGGAAAAGCTAAAGTTTTCAATTAAAGGTGCGGCTGTGCGGTTGTAGCCAAAGGTGATGTTACGCAGTTCTAAATGTCCTTCCAATTTGGGATAAGGAAGAACAGATGCAGAAGATGGTTTGCTGTCTACTTCTGTGGGGTTAAATAAAACATCATCTAACCGATTTAAATTACCTTCGAGTTCTTGTAATTCACCGCCTAAAGTTACTAATTGGTTGACTGGTTGCATAAATTGCTGCATCAAGGATTGAAACGCAATCAGCATCCCAATAGTTAGCGCCCCATCCATGACGCGCAATCCCCCGACGGCGAGTAATAACATGGAGGTAATACCAGATAAAAACCCTGGTAATGTTCCCAAGCCTTGATTAATGCTGTCCATTTCTTGACGCACATTAATTGACTTGGCGTAATATCCCGCCCAACGGGTGAAAAAATCGGACTCTAACCCGGAAGCTTTCAAGGTTTCCATACTTTGCAAACCTGCGATCGCTACCCCGCTAACTTTACCTGATTCTTGCATCATGCGGATGTTGGTATCTACCCGCAATCTTCCTACCCACTGCAAGGCTACTAAGTTCACGAAAACAAAAGCAACGCCAATGGAAGTTAAAATGCGATCGTATTGCCACATGACAATACCGTAGAAAAATACCATCACGGCAGAAATCACTGTTGTTGCCAGTTTACCGGATAATAAACTTGCTAATCGGTCATTGAGTTGAATCCGGCTACTAATTTCCCCAGCGAAACGTTGATCGTAAAAGCTTACAGGTAAATGTAGTAAATGCCAAATAAATTTACTTGACATTGACATTGATAATTTAATTTTCATCCGCCGCAATAACTGTAATTGCAAGCGGGTTAATAAGCCAGTAATTAATGCTGTAAATAGCATTCCAAATATTAAAGGACGTAACCAATCTTCCCGCCCTTGAATTAATATTTGGTCTACAAAAACCTGGGAAAAAGTCGGCATTGCTAACCCAGGAATTACTAGGAAAAAACCAGCTAATACACAATAAAGTAAAGAAGCATAAGACCCACGTAACCGGGAAGTTAAAGCTAAAAATAAACTCGGTTTACTTCCTCCCTTTTTAAACTCTGGGCCGCGTTCAAATACTAAAACAACGCCTGTAAAAGCTGAACTAAACTCATCTAAAGTAATTCTACGTCTTCCCGTTGCTGGGTCATTGAGAAAAACGTGATTTTTAGTAAACCCTTCAACAACTAAAAAATGATTAAAGTTCCAAAATACAATATAAGGACAGGACATTTGTTGCAGTGCAGCTATGTCTGTCTTAAAACCTTTAGCTTGTAAGCCGTAACTCCTAGCAGCATTGAGGACATTTGAAGCCTTACTTCCATCCCGCGAAATGCCACAAGCTTGACGTAATTCTGCTAGGGGAACAATGCGCCCATAGTAACCTAAAATAATTCCTAAAGCAGCGGCACCACATTCTACTGCTTCCATTTGCAGTAAGGTAGGTGTGCGGCGAATGGGTTGAAATTTGGGTTTTATTTGTGATAGCTTTTGCCGAACTTGATCAAACATAAGCGTGATAGATAGCTTTCACCATAGAGAGAATCGCTTCTCAGCCTTCGTTCTTAACTTAATATTTCTAGGGAGAGGTAACTTATGCAGTTTGTGGCGATTTCAGGACTGCTAGGCTGCAAGATCCCGCAAAAGTTAGGAGAAGTTTTGCGGTAAATGTGAGTTTTACTGTAATTAGCTTTCTTAAACCGCCGAGATAGATACACCGCGGCTACCCCAGAGTACGGAGATAATAACCAAGATGAAGATTTAGGGTGTATTATACCGCAGGGTAATACATCATTTAAGGTAATCGGCATTTAAGTTACATGATCGGGGCGGGTGTTGTACAAATACCTCGCGCCCTCATCCCCTAACCCCTTCTCCCTGAGGGAGAAGGGGAACTAAATCTCTTGCTCCCCTCTCCTGCTGGGAGAGGGGCTGGGGGTGAGGGCGAAACCTTGCAACCAAGCGGGTTTCACGTTAAGTTGACACCACTGGGCATCCACAAGATTGTGGTATATCAAATTATCTTACTGATGCCGTGCCCCTACCTACCCATCTGTCGCGTTCTTTTTTCAAAATGGTATTAGTAACGCACCTCCGCATGGATGATGCGTTAGGCGCTAGGATAGTTCTTTCGTGACAAATCATATTGGCAACCAGCGCCTAACGCATCCTACAATGATTTTATTTTTACTTTATAAATAACCTCTAACCGCAGATAAACGCCGATAAAGGAGATTTTTGTTGATCCCCTAAATTTAGCTGTGTCAGTCCACTACGTGCTGCCATTTTACGTAATTATCAACCTTACCATTGATGTATTTACAGTAAACTGGGCTTAATTCTCAGTAAAAATACATTATCTTAAATCTTGGTATTCAAAATTACTAAATTACGACTATGGCAGACACATCAGATATTAAACTCACAATTACCTTTATTGACCCAGATTTAGACGAAGAGGAAAAAGACCAGGAAGTTGAAAGGCTTCTGAGTCAAATGAAGGAACTTGATGAGGTAGAAGAAGTTAACCGAGAAGCTAAAATCGATGCGCCAGTGGGAAGTAAGTCAATCACAGGCTATGTTGTAGGTCAAGTGGTTGCTTTGGTGAAATCGGAAAGTGTCAAGCAAGTTTGGGGTTTTCTCACTGACCGTTTAGGTAACAAACCTATTGAAATAGAACTAGAATTGACCAAAGAAAGCGGTGAAAGCAAGAAAGTCAAAGTCAAAGCCAGCAGCCGTCAAGAGTTAGAAGCAGCAGTAAATGCTATACAGGAAATTACAAAGGTGTAGATAGGTAGATGGCAAAGCTAGCATTGCTGATTGGAATTAGTGAGTACCAACCAGGGTTAAATGCTTTACCTGGGGCTGTGCAAGATGTGAAAGCAATGCAGCGAGTCTTACAGCACTCAGAAATGGGCGATTTTGCCGATGCTGATATTAAAGTGTTGGAAAATCCCCAACGCCAGGTAATGGAAGAAGCAATTGAAACCTTGTTTTCTGGTCGTGAAAAGGATGATTTAGTATTACTGTATTTCTCTGGACATGGGATTAAAGATGAAGCTGGCAGATTATATTTAGCAACTAGCCAAACCCGTAAAAACCACAAAGGCGGACTCATTCAAACTACCGCCACTTCTGCCAGCTTCATACATGGGATGATGGAAAATAGCCGTTCTCAGCGACAGGTAATTATTCTTGACTGTTGCTTTAGCGGTGCTTTTGCTCAAGGAATGAAGGCGAAAGATGATAACAGCATAGATATTAAAAATCAATTGGGAGGAGAAGGACGGGCGGTACTCACTTCTTCTACCGCTACTCAGTATTCTTTTGAACAAGAAGGAGCAGACTTATCGATTTACACCCGCTACATTGTAGAAGGAATTGAGAAAGGTGCGGCTGACACCGATAACGATGGCATGATTTCTGTAGATGAACTGCATGAATATGCCCGTAAAAAAGTGCAGGAAGCAGCACCAGCCATGAAGCCAGAAATTTATGCCGTAAAAGAAGGCTTTAAAATAAAGTTAGCGAAAGCTCCTTTAGGCGATCCTCAATTGGAGTACCGTAAGGAAGTAGAGCGAAGTGTAAGAGATGGTCAAATTTCGCCTGTGAGTCGTCGCATTCTCAAGCGTAGGCAAAATGAATTGGGTTTGTCAGTTGAGGTAGCAGCCCAAATTGAAAATGAAGTTTTAGAACCTTACCGCAAGTATCAAGAAAATCTCAAGGAATATGAAGAAGCGCTCATTGAGGCGATACAGGAAGAAGGAATACTGAGTCAGCATACATTGGAAGAATTGAAACGGTTTCAGCAACTTTTGCAACTTAGAGATGAAGATATTGAAGAAATTGAGACAAAAGTTATCCCAGCCCCAACTCCTCATCAAAGGCAAGAATTGAAGCGATTACAGCAACTTTTGCAACTCAGAGATGAGGATATTGAAGAAATTGAGACAAGAGTTATCCCAGCCCCAACTCCTCAGGTTCAGAAAGGTAGGGAGGAAAAAATAGCAAAAAACATTACCTCAGAACCGCTAAAAACTGAAGATGACCTCAGTTCAGAAAAAGGTGTAGACTATACCAAACTCCGTGACTTACTAGCCGCAGGGAACTGGAAAAAGGCTGATTATGAAACCTATCTGGTAATGCTACAAGCAGTAGGGCGAGTTGGGGATGACTGGATTAGGGATGAAGAACTATTAAACTTTCCCTGTACCGACCTCCGGACGATTGACCGCCTATGGGTAAAATATAGCAAAGGACGCTTTGGCTTCAGCATTCAAAAAGAAATTTATTTAAGCGTTGGTGGTAAGCCAGACGGTAAGTATTACATAGAAGCCTGGGAGAAATTTGCCGATCGCGTAGGATGGAGAGTGGAAAGTAGCTGGATTAGTTACAAAAAATTCACTTTTGATACCTCAGCACCTAGAGGACACCTCCCCATGAGGGGTTACCTGGGAGGATATGGTGGTGGTGAAGGTAGTTTTGTTTTTGAGATATGTTGTTCTCTTCTCTCGCATCGAGAATTGTAAAGTTTAACATTTAAGGCTTTCAGAGATTTATAAAGATTTTTTACCAGCCCTTAACGCACGGTATAATCAACCTTCTCGTATTCCGATACCTGGCACTATGGGCTGATAGCAGTTTGCCTGAATAAATATTTCTGCTACCTCATGCACCTCAGTATCTTCAGTTACTTTTTGCTTATCCCAAGGTAAGTCGCCAAGATGAATTACCTGGTAGGGGCACGGCATCGATAAGATATTTGTGTAACCGAAAGTCTATGGATGCCGTGCCCCTATGATAGATGTGGTTCAATTATGCGAAAACTGTTGTCAAGTGCGATCGCTCTTAACTCTATATGAAAATGCCTAGGCATAGTCCACCTTTGGCATTGCTAACAAACTTTAGTCCTCAACCTTACAACATTAAGAACTAAACCTTGACCATTAAGAACAAAACCTCGACTATTAAGAACAAAACCTTGACCATTAAGAACAAAACCTCGACCATTAAGGGTTAAAGTTTGAACATTAAGAACAAAACCTCGAGCATTAAGGGTTAAAGTTTGAACATTAAGGGTTAATGTTGAAGCGATCGCTCTTAACTCTATATGAAAAGGCGATGTCTACGACAATCCGCTTTGCGTCTAGGCTTTGGATGAGAGAAACTGCGATCGCCAACCTTACAACAGTCCACTGAACAGTTGAAGCTTGTCTCGAAAATAGCAGAAGCTTGGTGACTTATTCTTGTCAATGTCCATCAAGGGAGAGATTCTTTCTGCCCAAAGTGTCTTTTCTTTACCAATTGCCTGATGACCAAGTTTTGATAACTTTTGGCAACCACCGGAATATACCGCGTCGGCTAACTTCTCCCATGTACCACATATATCATCATTGGTATACGAATTTAGGACTGCTTCTTTTGCACTGGGATAAGCTGCTTTCAGCGCTGCTAAATCACCCAAGTACCATGCTTCTCCTTCTTCAATAGCGATACAAAATTGTGTCTTTGGCTTAGGAATACAAGAATCTACTAGATTCAGTAGTTCTTTGCGAAAGCTACTTAAGCATCGGTTGTCAAGATCGCAAATGACAATGAGAACAGCATTATAATCGGGTGGATAGTGGGCAAATGTATTGCCATAGCCTTGAATAAGTCGTGGTAATTGATCGAGTAAAATTCGTTTTTTGGAATCAGAAGTAGGTGTTAAATTTTTAGGAATATGCCCTATTCCTTTGTAAGCATGAATATTAAATGTGTGTTGTTCAGTGTTAATAATTTTTGGGACAAGAATATCAAGAGACTTTTTACCAGAAATATCCTCAACTAGTATCTCAAAGTGCATATACTCACCTTGCATCCAAGTAGTCACTGTACCAAAGTCCCCCAAGGGGCAAGCCTTGAGCAACAAGGTTATTGATTAGAGGATCTTCACTAGCTCTCCTAATTTTAGCAAACCCATCTTCACCCTTTTCTAAAACCCAAACTTCTTCTGGTTCAAGGGCATCTACAAAATATGGTTGATGTGTTGTGACAAATATTTGTGATCCACCTTTCTGACTTGTAGCGTGTTCTCGAAATTCTCGTGCTAGGGTTTCTAAAAGTTTATGGTATAGTCCATTTTCTGGTTCTTCAATGCACAAAAATGGTGGTGGTGATGGGTCTTCTAACAAGAGGAGATAGGCAAATATTTTAAGTGTTCCATCTGACATTTGTTGAGCGTAAAATGGGTCTTGAAAGCCCTTATCGTTGAAACGAATAAGGAGTCTTCCATCTGGGCTTTTTTCAGTGCTAATATTGTTTACACCAGGAATTTTGCTAGATATCTTATCAAGTATGGATTTAAACTTTTTGGGATGTTCTCTCTCCATAAATTGAACTACGTTTCCCAGATTATCCCCATGAATATTCAGATGTTTTTGTGGCCCAGCTAGAGGCAAACTTCGTGCTGCGTCTGGAGTAAAATAGCTTAAATACCATCCTTCGATAAATCGACGAAACATAGAAATTCTTGGGTGTTGTTTAAGAGAACCCAAGGTAGCAATACCCAATTTTCGCTTGTCGTCTAGTTCAACGACTTCAGTTTCTTTACTTTCTTCTTCTGCTTCACCACTTTGGATTTTTTCTATCAATTTTGATAAATTTAAATCATTTTCTTCCTCAAATTGTTTGCCTTCTTGTTCACCTTTCCATGCGATTCCTCTACCTTCATTGAGGATTAAAAAAGAAAAAGGTTTTCCCCTATCTTGTCCTTTTCGTCGTTGTCTGAGTCTTTCTCTTTTTACATAAGGCCTTCCAAATGAGTCAATATCTATTGCTAACTCATAGGTGATTGGTCGAGCATTATGATTCTCTTTATAATAGATATCAAACTCAATACTTCCCTCTTGTCCTTGCGAACGAATTCTCTCAAATCCGCCACGACCACGAGAATCACACGCTTCCTCTACTCCATTTTTTAAGCAGTCTGCAAGAAAGCCAAAAGTGTCAAAAATTGTACTTTTGCCAACACCATTTTTACCAATGACAGCTGTCATTGGTGCTAGTGGCTTGGCATTTTGAGTGTTCCATAACTTTCCCAAAGTTATATCGCGAAGAACTCTGTAATTTCTTACCCTAAAGCCTTCTACTTGAGACATTTAATATTCCCAGATCAACTAAGAATAATTTTATCTTGCCTCTACAGTCATAGAATTGGTATAAGGTTTATGCGATCGCCCACTGGATTTGACTTTTGAATACAGACGCGATGAATCATACAGACGCGATTCATCGCGTCTCTACAAGGGTTGAATTTTAATTTAACCCTGTCCAAGTTTTGAGAATTGGGAGAACAAAGGTAATTGGTGCGCGATTTTCTACTGTAATCCGCACAGAACTGGTAGTTCCAGGGGTGATTTTTTGATCTGGCCCTTTGGATGATGACCAACGATAACCGCTAGAAGTTGAAGAATCTTGCTCCATTTCTGTAAATACTGCCAGTTGTGGCCCTTGGGAGATAATGCTAGTGACAATATCTGGATTGCCGATTAAACTAGCTGCACCTTGTTGGGTGATGGGGAATGCAGAGACGTTGGTGACTTTTCCTTGAATACCACCAACTTCTTCGCGTTTGACTGTGGAAGGTGTGATTTGTAAGGACATCCCTGGTTTAATTTTCTTACCTTCACTCACAGGTAAAAAGGCAACGTTAACTAATTTAGCATTTGATTCTTGGGCAGCTACTGTACCAATTCCTGCACCTGCTTCTAAGAGTTGTCCGGGTTTAGCGGTAACTTCTAAAACTGTGCCGCTAAAATCACTGACAATTTGAGTGCTGTGTTGCAACTGTAATTCTAATTGAGAAATCAGGCGTTGAGTTTCTTGAATTTCCTTTCTGCGGCTGGTATTGGTATTAATATCTTGTTCTTTTTGGCTAGCTTGACGGCTATCTAAGGCTTTGATTTGCGCTTGCAATTCGTTGACTTGATTGAGATTGGTGAGATATTCCCGTTGGGCGCTGGCTTCTTTGACTTCTAGTTGATTTAACTGCGATTCTGCCTCATTAATTTGAGCTTGGGCACCAATAAATTCTTGACGGGCTTGTAGTACTGTATCTTGAGGAACAGCCCCTTCTCTGAACAGTGCTTGACGGTCTTCCCAGCGTTTTTTCAATGTGGGTTGTAGTTCCCGTAAGGTGTTTAGGCGTTGTTTGAGGGTTTCGCGATCGCGCTTGATTACTTCTAAGCCTTTTTCCCGCAATACTGGGGTTAGGGATTGTACTGTCTGTAAACTCTGCTGTAAGGCTTCCCGTTGGCGCTGGTTGGCATTTTGTTCTAAGCCAAAACGTTCTTGTTGTGCATTATTTGCAGTTTGGTCTTGCGATCGCAGTTGTGCAAGTTTTTCATAAGATAGCTGCAATTGTTTGCGTAGTTCTGTTTGATCAATTGTGGCGAGAACTTGACCTTTTTTGACTTTATCGCCCACTTGCACATTTAAGGATTGGATACGTCCAGAGTTTGCAGCTTGGACTGTGACCACCTTACTGGGATAAACTAATACACCACGACCTGTAACAATAATGGGGATGCGTCCGAGTATACTCCAAGCAAGACCCGCTGCTACTAAGGAACCCAGCGCGACCAAAGAAAACCAGCGTTTAGGGTTAGTAACCTGAATTAGTTGGTCTAATTGTTCCGGAGAAGCTACCTTTTCTAAAGCTTCTTTGCGGAACATATTATTTTTCTGTGCTTCTTGCTGGGGAACCATTTGATTTCTCCTTTGATGATGGGGGATTGGGGATTGGGGATTGGGGATTGGGGATTGGGGATTGGGGATTGGGGACTGGGGACTAGGAAAAGGCAGGGGGAGAAATTCTTTTACCAATGACTAATGACTAATGACTAATGACAAATAACAACCCTTGCCAGTTATATTTAATTACGCCGACTTACTTAATTACTCAATTCCAATGCGTTTGAGCATCCATTCAAATCGTGCGCCGGCTAGCGCTACCTGTCCCAGAGAATTGGTAGAGAGTTCATTGCTGAAAGATTCTTCTAAAGATTGACCGCTGCTGTAAGTTACTCGCCCATATCCGAGGCGTTGTGCGATCGCTTGTTGTTTGTCGGCTAATAAAATTGCCAAAACTCGGTAAAATCGAGATGCGAATCCAACATCATGCAATAATTTTGCAGATAACCGCCAACGAGGAATTTTTAACACCCGTGAATCCTCTAAGGTCTTCACTGTTACCGCAGATGGTTGCACTTCGATAAACGGAGTCTCACCGAGAATATCACCGCGCCATAAGCGCCCAAATTCCTTTTCAAATACTTGATTTTCACTATCTTCTAAATTAGAAAAAGCTTGTGATAAGGGGTTATACTCTGTTTCTGCTGCATTTAAAGTCACAGAGCCATCAAGTAAAATATATAACGATTCTATAGGTCTACCACTACGAATTAATACGGTATTTGCGGGAAATTGTTCGACTCGTCCAGCAGTAATTAACCAATCCAAATCGCGATCGTGTAATTCTGCAAATACAATCAACGCTTCCCTGAGTTGCGGTTGGCTTAAAACTACCGTACTATTTCCCAGTTGATTGATCATTTGCTCTAGGCGATTAGCCAATAGCACCGCACTTGCACGGTAGAGATGCGCCGCAAAACTCAAGTCTTGCTCTAGTTTTTGAATTAAGCGACTTCTAGGAATAGTCAACACTAAAGATCTGCTAGTAGCGCTAACGGTGGTAGCTGGTAAGTAGGTTTCCACAAAAGGAATTTCCCCTACCATCTCCCCACTTGATAACTGAGCAATTTCCCGTCCTGATAAACTTCCACCTTCCAGTGCTGCAAAAGCACGACCCAAAGGATTTTTATCAGCTTGTGCTAGAGTAACTTTCAAGGCACCATCCAGCAGAATATGCAGCGCTTCCAGGGGTTGACCTTGCTGAATCAAAACCGTTTCCGGCTCTAATTCCACTTGCTTACCAGCCGCCAACATCCAATCTATATCTTCATTACTAAGTTCTTTGAGTAAAACCTCTGTCATTTAATATCCTCCACACTTCGGGGATTCCAGTAACTAAAAAAGGCTGAAAGATGAAGGATGAAGTGAAAGCTATAATAATTTTTGCCTGTTAACAGCAAAAACTACGTTTTGTGCTTTTTATTACCTCATTTTGGCATTAATGCGGTAATTTCATCCTTCATCCTTCTTCACCTTCTGCCGAAGAGTTTGGCGAACCCTTGGAGAAAGCTCATAGCATCGCCAACCGAGCCGAAGCCCAAACCAACCAATTGAAATGCAGAAGAAGAGATAGAAGAAGATCTAGAAAGATTGCTACTACGCCGCCGGGAATTGCGACGAGCAGAAAATACATCTCTTTGCTCAAACATTGAGCCAGATAAGTAAATATCAATACCACCCGACACGCCGTCGAGTTCTTCCTCTGTTAATTCAATAGGAGCGTTATTTATATCGTTTTCCTTAGACATTTTTCTTTTCCTCTGCATCGCTGCTGTAATTACATATCTCTGAAGGGTGAGAACTTATGCAGAAGTTGAGGGATTGGGGAATGGGGAGAAAGGGGAAGGGGAGAAAGGGGAAGGGGGAAGGGGGAAAAGGGGAAGGGGAAAAGGGGAAATTATTATTACCAATTACCCATTACCAATTACCCATGCCCTATGCCCTATGCCCTATGCCCACTCCTTAAAAGAATGGGATGAACTTAAATTTTTATTTTTGACTCAGAACTTAGCACTCAGAACTCAACACTCGGCACTTATTACTCACTACTTAGAAGTTTACATCAGTCTGCCGATAGAGCTTATGTAATATCACTCGCGCTTAACAAGACTAAAGATGAATTGTCAAAACCGCTGTGAATCGCTACTAAATAGTTTAAGTAGGCGCGATTAAGGTGAAATATATAAAGTTTTCTATAGGAAAAACGGAAAGCATAGGGCTAAAGGTTCTTCCCTTTCCCCTTTTCCCCTTCCCCTTTACCCTAATCGCCCTCCTACTTCACAGCACTGCAAACAAGAGTGAGAAGCATGGAAACTAAACAGCTAGGAAAAACGGGTATCTCCGTGAGTGCGATCGGCTTGGGTGGTATGCCAATGTCGATATCGAATCGCCCTGCTGAATCAGAATCAATCTCAGTTATCCATCGCGCTTTGGATTTGGGTATCACATTCATTGATACTGCTGACTCTTACTGCTTAGATGAGGCAGATAAGCACCACAACGAAAGACTAATTAACAAAGCACTAAGCAGTTATAACGGCGATGTTAGCCAAGTAGTTGTCGCCACCAAGGGCGGTTTGATGCGTCCTAATGGGAACTGGATACGCAACGGGAACCCCAAACATTTACGCGAAACTATTCGTGAAAGTTTTCAGGCTTTGGGTGGAAATAAACCAATAGATTTGTGGCAATATCACGCCCCCGATCCCAAGTACAAAATTGCAGAATCCCTCGCACCAGTTAAGGAAGCGGTAGCAGCTGGTTTAATTCGGTTTGTGGGAGTTTCTAATTTTTCTGTGGAACAGATTCAGCAAGCGCGGGATTTAGTTGATGTTGTCTCAGTGCAAAATCAATATAATCCTTGGGAACGACAACCCGAACGCGATGGCGTGTTGGAATATTGCGAACAAGAAGGATTAACCTTTTTACCTTGGAGTCCCTTTGGTGGTAGTCGTCGCCATCAAAACTTGCAAGATATTCCTGCGATCGCAAAATTAGCTCAAGCCAAAGGTGTATCAGTTTATTGTATTGTCCTAGCCTGGCTGCGTGCCAAATCCCCCGCAATCCTACCCATCCCCGGCGCTAGCAAAATTGCCAGCATTGAAGACTCGGTAAGCGCTATCAATGTCAAACTAACCGCAGACGAAGTTCAAAAAATTGACCAAGGGACGTAGTAATGGGGCATGGGGCATGGGGCATGGGGCATTGGTAATTGGTAAAAGAATTTCTCCCCTTGTCTCCCTGCACCCTGCCCCCTGCCTTTTCCCAGTCCCTAATACCCAATCCCCAGTACCCAATATGTACCTAATTTGGGGTAAAATCAAAAGCCTGCCAATAAATGATGCTTGCTGACAGGAGATGCGCTATGGCCCGGATGTACTATGACGAAGATGCCAATTTAGACCTTTTGGCGGGAAAAACTATTGCAATAATTGGTTATGGTTCCCAAGGTCATGCTCACGCCCTTAATCTTAAAGATAGCGGTTTAGATGTAATTGTAGGGCTATATCCGGGCAGTAAATCAGCTGCCAAGGCGGAAGAGGCTGGATTAAAAGTCAAAAATGTCGCGGATGCTGCGAATGCTGCTGACTTTATCATGATTTTGTTGCCTGATGAAGTCCAAAAGTCAGTTTACAAAAACGAAATTGAACCCAATTTAGAAGAAGGTAACGTTTTAGCTTTTGCTCACGGTTTTAATATTCACTTTGGGCAAGTTGTACCACCTGCAAATGTAGATGTGGTTATGGTTGCACCTAAAGGGCCAGGACATTTAGTCCGTCGGACTTACGAACAAGGGCAAGGCGTACCAGCGCTGTTTGCTGTTTATCAAGATGCTAGTGGTCGGGCACGCGATCGCGCAATGGCATACGCTAGAGGTATTGGTGGTACTCGTGCGGGTGTTCTGGAAACAACTTTCCGTGAAGAAACCGAAACTGATTTGTTCGGTGAACAAGCAGTATTATGCGGTGGCTTGAGTGCTTTAATCAAAGCCGGATTTGAAACTTTAGTAGAAGCTGGTTATCAACCAGAATTGGCTTATTTTGAATGTCTGCACGAAGTCAAACTCATTGTGGACTTAGTTGTAGAAGGTGGTTTAGCCAAAATGCGTGACAGTATTTCCAATACTGCGGAATATGGCGATTACACCCGTGGCCCTCGGGTTGTAAATGACCAAACCAAAGCCGAAATGCGGAAGATTCTCAGCGAAATTCAATCCGGCCAATTTGCGCGGGAATTTGTGTTAGAAAACCAATCTGGTAAGCCTGGCTTTACCGCTATGCGTCGTCAAGAAGCCGAACACCGCATTGAAGAAGTAGGCAAAGATTTACGTGCCATGTTTAGCTGGCTGAAAAAAGCGTAATTCCCTTAATTATCAGCCGAATGAGTGCGATCGCATTCACTTCAATTGAATTTTGAATAGACTTTGTTAAGGGTACAAAAATTTTTGTACCCTTATTATTTTGATATCTTTACCGAGTTGTGGAGACGCGATTTATCGCGTCTCTACAGGATTTAAACGTAAATCGATTTGTTTTATTCCAACCGTATTAACGGTGGTTCCTAAACCTCACCGTTTAATTCCATGAAATTATACCAATTTGAAAAAAGAATGCGACAGATTGTAGGGGTAGGGAACGCCGTGCCCTCTGGAATATATTGATGCGTCGCGAACATTTTTTGATTTTGTATCACTTATTAAAGAAGCCAGAAGAATTGGGGGATTCTCCCCCAAACCCCCGATTGGGTGACGGTTGCGTCCCCCAAACCCCCTCCAAAATTATTGTTCGGT
>NZ_JACJQJ010000080.1 GCF_014696615.1 Nostoc linckia FACHB-104
TTATTCGTTGGTTGGATGAGATAATCGCTTATTTCGACAATGGGACAACCAGTGGTGCTGTTGAAGGCGTTAATAATAAACTCAAGCTCATTAAACGCTCTGGTTACGGTTTTAGAAACTTTGAAAATTTCCGAATTAGGTGCTTATTAAGTTGGCATTTTAGCTGTTAGTTTAGCATAACAAGTCCTGAAGAACCAAATATTTTAATCCTATCAAACTCCAAAGATTATATAAGGCTAATTTTCTAAGCAACGCCATAATCCGTATACTGCCTTTTATATGGAGGCTGCAATCCTAAAACGATATCTTCTTTAGGAACCTCCATCTTAACTAACTCCTCAGCAGGGTTCTGATCTGTTAAATTCTGCTGAAGCCATATTTTGCCATTTTTAATATCAAAAGGAATTACACATCGATAAATGCGATCAAATTCTTGCCACCCGACATTCATCCATTGATAATGATCTCGTTCCGTATCAAATATAAGTAGAGTTTCTATATCTTTATCATCAACATCATCATGAGCATAACAAGTGAGTAATGTCTGAATATATTCTCGATACTTTGCTATTTTATCCATTGCACAATCACCTCATTCACAGGGTCATATACAACTAAGAACATTTGATATTTTTGTACTGCTGTCTGTGTAAACTCCAGTTGAAAGAAAGTTCGATAGGCATCTACTGGAATTGCTAAATATAATAATCGATCTGGCTCAGTTTTTTCCAATGCTAGGCGATAACTCAGGAATTGGCCTAAAGCATTTGAGTTGGAATTTCCCTGCAATAGAAACGATAAATTAAAGGTTTTATCTTTCACCTTTCAGCAATCAACCTTAAAAGCCACTTTATATTAAGGACAAGTGAGATTTCAGTTTTGCCAGGATATCTCTGGATCTCGTCCAAAGAATCGATCCTCCTGCTTCTGGATCAATAGTATGTGAAGCGTTTGGCAAGCGTGAAGCCAGAGTTACACCAAAATCCGGGGAGTGAACAGTGCTAGTGTCTGCACCACCATACCAGAGATCCACGGGAACGGTGATGTTCTCCAGCGTGAAAGGCCATGAACCGAATGTATTTACCAAGTCTCGTGCGTATCCCTGCGCGCCTTGGGAGAAACCTTCTTGTAAAGCGCGTTGATATGCCTTGCTGAATGTCTCACTCTCATACAATAGGCGATCGCATTCTCCACTCATACCCATAATTAACTGCCACAGCCCCTCTGCAGTAGCCATTTGCGAAAAGCGCTGCTCGAAACCCACCGCATCTTTTTGAACATCTGTAATCATTCCTTGTACATCTGGATGTAACAGTGGTTTTACAAGCGGATGGGTCAGTTCGTCCTGTCCTGAAACAATTGCTATGACCTTCACCATCTCTTGTGCTGCAAGTGCAAAGGCGAATGGCGCACCTTGAGAGAAACCAACAGCGAGAACATTATGAAGATTTTGAGCCTGAATAAATTCTCGTGTGTCTTGTACCCAAGATGACAAAGTTTTATCAGCATGAGCATCAGATAAACCCAAGCCAGGACGGTCAATGGCAATGAGTTTCAAACCCAATTCTGGCAGGTATTGATGTCCAAAACCCAGCCATCCGCTCATTCCTGCACCTGTGCAAAACAAAACTGGTAGACCATCAATCGGCCCCCATTCCGACCAAGCCAGTACACGACCATCAAGCAATTGCATTGTTGCCTGTCTTTCGGGTGGTGTCACAATATCATTCATAGTTAACCTCCAGAAAAATCAGGCACAAAAGCAATTCTAATTAAAACTGGCTCGATTCTGACAAATACAGCGATCGCTACTTTGTAACAGCAGCTTTCATATCCAAAGTCCGCACCAAAAACGCCCACTTATCTGTGAGTTCGTCAATAGTTTTAGTTGTGGGCTTACCTGCGCCATGTCCGGCTTTCGTCTCAATTCTAATGAGTACTGGCGCATTACCCGCTTGAGCAGCTTGCAAAGCCGCCGCAAATTTGAAACTATGAGCAGGAACCACGCGATCGTCATGATCCGCTGTAGTAATTAATGTTGCTGGGTAAGCTGTTCCTGGTTTAATGTTGTGCAATGGTGAATAGGCATATAGTGCTTTAAATTCTTCTGGGTTATCTGGCGAACCATATTCCGAAGTCCAAGCCCAACCGATAGTAAATTTATGGAACCGCAACATATCCATTACCCCAACTGCTGGTAAAGCCGCACCAAACAAATCGGGACGCTGAGTCATGCAAGCACCTACCAATAAACCGCCATTACTACCACCTGCGATCGCTAGTTTTGCAGATTTGGTATAACCATTAGCGATTAACCACTCAGCCGCAGCAATAAAGTCATCAAAGACATTTTGCTTTTTGAACTTCATTCCGGCTTCGTGCCATTCTTCACCATACTCTCCACCACCGCGTATATTGGGCATTGCATGGATACCACCCATTTCCATCCAAACCAAAAGGCTTACAGAAAAACTGGGTGTCATTGAGGCATTAAAACCACCATAACCGTAAAGATAGGTGGGATTATTCCCGTCTAACTTAATGCCCTTTTTATGAGTGATAAACATTGGCACTTTGGTGCCATCTTTACCTTGATAAAATACTTGTTTAGTTTCGTAATTCTCTGGATTAAAATCTACCTTTGGTTTCCGAAAAACTTTACTATTTCCTGTCACCATATCATAGCGATAAATAGTGCCTGGTGTAGTAAAACTGGTGAAACTATAAAAAGTTTCGGTATCGTAGCGCTTACCATAAAAGCCATCAACTGAGCCAATTCCTGGTAATTCCACTTCCCGAACCAATGCACCTTTCAAGTCAAAAATTTTAATTTGGCTGCGAGCATCTTTAAGATAATCAGCGATAAACTGATTATTTAAAATACTGACACCTTCTAAAGTCTCTGCTGATTCAGAAATAATTTCTTGCCAGTGTTCCTTTGCTGGTTTTTCGATATCAATCGCAATTACTCTACCACGTGGAGCGTTTAAATTTGTCCGAAAATAGAAAATACTATCATCGCGCTCAATAAAACTGTAATCCGCCTCAAATTGATTAATCAGTTCTACAACAGCCGATTTAGGATTAGTTAAATCTTTATAAAAAACTAAATTTTTGGAATCAGTTCCTAACCAAACGGATATGATTAAATACTTGCCGTCTTCTGTAACTCCACCATTAAAACCCCATTCTTTCTGGTCAAGACGTTGATAAATTAATAAATCCTCTGATTGTGGAGTACCTAAGCGGTGATAATATAGTTTTTGATAATAATTCGTATCTTCTAATTTAGTTTTATTATTTGGTTCATCGTAGCGGCTATAAAAGAATCCTTGGTTATCATTTGTCCAGGAAACATCAGAGAATTTAACCCATTTCAGATAGTCTGGTAAATCTTTACCTGTTTCAATATCGCGTACCTTCCACTCTTGCCAATCAGAACCCGATGTAGATAAGCTGTAAGCTAACAATTTACCATTGTTGCTAATAGATAATCCTGAAAGAGCAACTGTACCATCTTCCGACAGTTTGTTGGGGTCAAGTAAAACTTTTGGCTCAGAATCAAGAGTTTTTTGAGTGTAGAGAACGCTTTGATTTTGCAGCCCATCATTTTTGAAATAAAAATAGCGTTCGGTAGAATTATCTCCTAATGATTTGCCTTCTTTAAATGGAATACTGTATCTTTCGTAATTCCATAATTTAGTGAGGCGCTGTCTAATTTTTTCCTTAGCAGGAACCCGATCGAGGTAGGTAGAAGTAACTTGATTTTGTGCCTCAATCCAACTTCTGGTTTCTGCCGAGTCGGGATTTTCTAACCAACGGTAAGGATCTGCTACTACAGTACCGTGATAGTTATCAACTTGATTGCTTTTACGGCTAGGTGGGTAAGTCAGCA
Organism: Nostoc linckia FACHB-104; assembly: GCF_014696615.1. Taxonomy (GTDB): domain Bacteria; phylum Cyanobacteriota; class Cyanobacteriia; order Cyanobacteriales; family Nostocaceae; genus Aulosira; species Aulosira linckia_A. The sequence continues at coordinate 3,896 of NZ_JACJQJ010000080.1, forward strand.
TAGTTTTTGATGGTACTCGGTGCTGTGCATATTGTTTGAGGAAGTGACTCCTTTGCAAATTTTCCCCATCTGTGAATTTCTCAACTACTACTTGTGGAGAGAACTTGCTGGAAATTTTAGCATTAGCGACAGCAGCAGGTAGCAACCATTGGCAAATTATCACTGTTGCCAAAAAGGTTGCTAAAAACCGAGTCCATTTGGCTTTTAGCATTGTGAATGATAAATAATGAATTTATAAATTATCAATATTAAGAACTAACTTGCTTACAGGGCTGGCTCTCCTTGATTCTTGAAAGCCAGTTCACTTAACAAAGGAAACCTCTGCAAGTGACTGGCTCTTCTTGGCTTTTAACTTTCAACCTCCATAACAGAATATTTGTGTATCCTTTGCATAAATGCTGGAATCGGTTAAGCAGTAGTATTCAGAATCAGTTTTTCTCCTTTGAGCATCCGCACTGCTGCTTCAAGTAAAGCTTCTTCCAGGTAAGGCTTGGTAAAGTAACCGCTAGCACCTAGTTGGATAGCCATTTGTCTGTGCTTATCTGCACCGCGCGAGGTGAGCATAGCAATGGGGAGGTGGTTGAGGTTGTGATCTTTCTGGATGCGAGAGAGCAACTCCAGCCCGTCACAGCGAGGCATTTCAATATCGCAGAAGACGATATCACAAGGCAAGCCAGAGCGGAGTTTATCCCATGCCTCTTGACCATCCCGTGCTTGTTCTACGCGGTAACCTGCCTTATTAAAGGTGAGAGAAAGTAATTCTCGTACTGTAATTGAGTCATCAACAATCAGCACTGTTGGATCAATTTTCTCAACTGCGACTTCCGCCAGAGTCTGAGCAGGTTTTTGCTGCCAAAGGCCACTACTTTGTTTAGACATCCGTCCTTGGAAGATGTCCATAATTTCTAGTACGTCAGCAATTGGCATAATCCGACCATCCCCTAAGACTGTAGCACCTGCTACACCTAAGGGTTTAGGTGCTGGCCCCTCAAATTGCTTAATTACAATTTCTTGCTCACTCAGTACTAGGTCAATTTGTAAGGCGAGGAGGTTATTTGCCGATCGCACTACGACCACAGAAACCATATCATCATCGCGAGTTCCACCGTAAACACTACCGCGACTGATTTGGCGATTGAAGGCTAACAGATCTTTCAGTGGACGGAATGGTAATACTGTATCTCGCCAAGCAATAAATGTTTGCCCATCAGCATTTTGCTGAATACTCTTGACAGGAATATCTAAGGTATCTTCTACCCCGTCCATAGGGAAGGCAATTCTGGCTTTATCCGAAACGCAGCACAGGGCTTTACAAATACTCAGGGTAAGTGGGAGACGAATTGTAAAGGTAGTTCCCTTACCGATCGCAGAATCAGTGCTAACTGCTCCACGCACTTCGCTAATTTCCGAGCGTACGATGTCCATACCCACGCCACGCCCAGAAATCTCATCAGCTTCGTCTTTAATACTAAAACCAGAGTGGAACAGCAAGTTGTAGATTTCCATGCGCGTGATGGTTTTTGCTTCTTCTGCTGTCAGCATTCCCAACTTCAACGCCTTGGCTTTGATTTTTTCGGTATCGATACCTGCACCATCATCGCCCACAGAGATCACAGTTTGGTTACCTTGGTGGAAAGCACGAATCTTGATTTCCCCTACAGGATTTTTACCCGCTGCTTGTCGCACTTCTGGGGTTTCAATACCGTGAGCGATCGCATTATTGAGCATATGAGTTAATGGATCGGTCAGGTGATCCAAAATCATTTTGTCAATTAAGGTATCTCCACCCTCAATCATTAACTCCACTTGCTTACCATATTTAATGGCATTATCCCGTACTCCTCGCCGCAAGCGATCGATAGCTTGAGAGAAAGGCACCATTCGAGCGCGTGTCAATCCCTCTTGCAGCTGAGTTGTGGCTTGCCGAAACTGTCGTGCTACTCTCTCAGTTTCTTCAGTCACAAAGTCAATGTCACTCGCTGACTCACGTACCCTGACGATCATTTCAATCATTTCTTGGGACAGTGTATGGAAAGGCGTAAACCGATCCATTTCCAGTTCACTGAAACCCCTGTCAGAATTAGAATCACCTGATGAGCCGCCAGATTCTCTATGTTTGCGGGTAGCTAACAGAGAAGCTTCCAATAGCGATCGCTCGTATAATTCTTGCATCCGTGCGCCAACATCAGATAGCTGTTGTACCTGAATCAGCAAGTTATCTAGCGACTGTCGCAGACGTTCGTGATCCTGCTCTAAGGTATTGCGATTCACTACCAGTTCCCCAACCAGATTGCTCATATCATCTAGTTGCTTCACTGGAACTTTCATCGTTTCTTCAAATCTTGCACCCCGACGGGTAGCGGGACGTGCGGCTTTGCCTGGGGTTGATTTGATTGATGGTGAATGAGATATTGTTTGATCTGCTTCCGCCAACAATTTTTCTAAGTCACCAAATTCATCTTCTAATTCTGGTGATGTAGCAGCAGTGTTGGCATTATTGTAAGCGTTAGGTGGTTGCGATTGTTGTGGGTAAACAGGTAAAGGTGCCGCAGATGGCTCCTCATTGAGATCTGCATCCAACAATGCTTCCAGAGCAGCAAAATCTTCTTCTGGTAAGGGGGATGCTAATTCCTCTTCTAGTAATGTTTCTAATTCCGCAAATTCATCTTCTGGAGTTGATGGTGGCACATCCAATTCTGCTTCTGCTGCGGTAGTTGTTGCCACTTCATCGGCCTGGGTTATGTTCTCCAGAGACACAGACAAATCATTGGCTGCATCTAATTCAACTACATTGTTTGCGATCGCACCGTTACTGTCTTGAGTATTTGCAGTATTCTCTACTAAATCTTCCTGCTTAATTGCTACTTGCAGGATAGTTTCTGTTGATAATAAATCTGATTCTGCGTTAGTAGCAACTTTTGTTTCTGTACTATCTAATACTAATAAATCTAGATTTGTTGGTGGCTGCTCTAATTGTGCTACTTCACTGAAATTCAGTTCCAAATCATCTGTTGTTGCCAGTAAATCAGTGCTTAAATCTAATTCTCCAACCTCATCACCGCTTGTTTCTGTGGTCTCAACATTTGCTAATAAATCTAGATTTGTTGGTGGCTGTTCTAATTGTGCTACTTCACTGAAATCCAGTTCTAAATCATCTGCTGTTGCCAGTAAATCAGTGCTTAAATCTAATTCTCCAACCTCATCAACTACTGTTCCTGCTGTTTCAGCATTTAATAAATTTATTTGAGCTTGTGGCTGTTCTAATTCTGTCGCGGCGTTGAAATCTAGTTCCAGAACACCTGCTGTTGCCAGTAAATCAGTGCTTAAATCTAATTCTCCAACCTCATCAACGCTTGTTTCTGTGGTCTCAACATTTGCTAATAAATCTAGATTTGTTGGTGGCTGTTCTAATTGTGCTACTTCGCTGAAATCTAGTTCTAAATCATCTGCTGTTGCCAGTAAATCAGTGCTTAAATCTAATTCTCCAACCTCATCAACGCTTGTTTCTGTAGTCTCAACATTTGCTAATAAATCTAGATTTGCTTGTGGCTGTTCTGATTGTTCTACTTCGCTGAAATCTAGTTCTAAATCATCTGCTGTTGCCAGTAAATCAGTGCTTAAATCTAATTCTCCAACCTCATCAACTGCTGTTCCTGCTGTTGCAGCATTTAATAAATCTAGATTTGCTTGTGGCTGTTCTGATTGTTCTACTTCGCTGAAATCTAGTTCTAAATCATCTGCTGCTGTTAGTAAATCAGTGCTTAACTCTAATCCTCCAACCTGATCAACGCTTGTTTCGATGGTCTCAAAATTTGCTAATAAATCTAGATTTATGTCTGGGTGTTCTAATTGTGCTACTTCGCTGAAATTCAGTTCCAACTCATCTGCTGTTGTCAGTAAATCAGCGCTTAAATCTAATCTTGAAACCTCATCAACTACTGTTCCTGCTATTTCAGCATTTAATAAATCTAGATTTGTGTCTGGGTGTTCTAATTGTGCTACTTCACTGAAATTCAGTTCCAACTCATCTGCTGTTGTCAGTAAATCATCGCCTAAATCTAATCCAGCAACCTCATCAACTGTTGTTTCTGCTGTTTCAGTATTTAATAAATCTAGATTTGCTTGTGGCTGTTCTAATTGTGCTACTTCGCTAAAATCTAGTGCTAAATCTGATGCTGCAACCTCATCAACTATTGCCCCTGCAAGCTCAAGATTCTCAAATAAATCTAAGTTTGTTGGACGCTGCTGTACTTCTGTTGATTCGTTTAAATCTAGTTTTAAATCATTTGCTGTCCCCAGTAAATCAGCACCTAAATCTAATGTTGCAAACTCATTATTAGTTGTTTCTGCGGTTTCAATATTTGCTAATAAATCTAGATTTGCTGGACGTTGCTGTACTTCTGTGGATTCGTTTAAATCCAGTTCTAAATCGGCTGATGTTGCTAGTAAATCATCGCCTAAATCTAATTCTGGAGTATCAGAAATCCTGATTTCTGAAGGGTCAAGCTGAATATATGTTGCGTGAGCGTTGTTGATATCCTCAAATAATAATTGTGGATTATCTCCGCTATTGTCGTTGATGAAATCAAACAAATCACTATCCGCAGAACTACCAAATGTATTGTCTGTTGATGGCTGATTCGTGAATTCTGGAGTGAAATCCAAAGCTTCGGGAGGTAGTGCTGTAGACGGAAGTGGTGAGCGTAAGCTTAGTTCCTCAGAAACATCGTCTTCCTCCGGTATCAAGCTGCGAATTTCTGTCAAAGGTAATTCAGTAGCATTAGCGGGGAAAATAGCTGTGTTGTCTGGTGCTAAATCTGCAAAAAGATCATCTCCAGCATCGGCTTCAAACATCAGATCCAGCTGCTCATCATCAGGCTGAAAAGTTAGATTAAAATCTTCTGGCTCAAAAGGTGATGCGGAAGATTGGGGTGACTGACTATCATCCAAAAAGTCATGAGCAGCTGTAAACAAACTCTCCTCTAGTGCTTTGGCAACATCTTGCTCGACTCGAGAACCAAATTCTAGCTGTGGTTCTGCGCCAGCTTCTTCATTCCAGAAGTTGCTTAAATCGTCTGCTGAAATATCATAATCCCTTGCTACTGTTGCTTGCGGATCAAATAAATCGTCAATTGTTGATTCGCTAGTAGAAAGTAGAGGATTTTCTCCCAAGTCAGTAAATGGATTATCCAAAGACAAGCTTTCTGGCTGTGGGAAGTTAATTGGAGAAATTTCTTCTAATAAATTGTCATTTGGAGTTTCTGAGAATAAATCATCAAAACTGGCTTCTTTATCTGGTTGATGTAATTCACCAAGAGATAGCAGATTGTTTTCATCTAGTTCTAAACCCAATAAATCTTGCACCACATCTTGTGGGGCAATATCACCAGGATATTCTTGCAGAATTTCTGTAAATTCTCTGAGACTTTCATTAGTAGATGAGCTTAAATTTATATCATTTTGAGAAATATTGTTGACATCAGCATTTGTTGCTGATGTTTTTAGAGGTTTCGTAGTAGAATTTTCCTTTTCTAGGAAGTTTTCCCCAAATAATATGCTGAAATCTTCTGTTTGAATAATAGTTTGTTTAGATTCATCAATACTGCTAGGTTCATCAAAAGATAGTAAATCAGCTAAATCACTATCGGCATCTTCAGTATTGCTAGTGTTGGTATCAATGCCTAATTTGTTGGCTGCATTAATGTCTAAAATTTCCTCTTGTTGCCAAGTTTCATCTAGTTCGGGAGTTTCACCTTCAAATAAATCAGCGAGTGTATTTAACTCCGCAATTCCTACTTCTGGCCCTTTGGGGTCAAGATTTTGATTTGTCAGTACTGTTTCATCTTCATTATTGGGCAAGAAGTTGAATAATTCTGAAGTCTCAGGGGTAGAATTTTCTTTATTTGTAGCAATATCTTGGACTTGGTAAACTGGGGTTGATAGGTCAGATAAGCTAGCAGTGATATTGTTATTAGCGTCGGCAAAATCATGCTTTGTTACAAAAGTTAGCTCATCAGTGATCGCTTGAGTGCGCTCGTTCGTAGATAGAGTTGGTTGGGTTGCAAACTCATCTGGTAAATCAGTAGTTATTTCAAATAAATCAACTTCAGGGAAACTTAAAAGAACTTCTAGCTGCTGGCTAATGACAATCTCAGATTCTTTACCTTTAAGAACTAATTCCTGAGCTTTTTTAATTTCTGTAATAACAATTTTTGCCAGAGTTAGATAACTATTATCTGGATTAGCGATCGCATTCTCTGCGGCTTCGCATAATTTACACCAGTTCGGCAAATTAAATGTCTCACCCAATACGACTAATTGGTGACAGGTTTGCTGGAGATTTTGCCGACTTTCATCAGTTGTTCCTTGTTTAAATAGTTGCAACATTTCTCGCAGCGTCTGCAGCACTTGCGCTTGAAACTCACCCCAGTTATCATTTGCTTTGGTAACAACTGGCGCAGACTTTTGGGGTGGTGCTTCTTCTGGGACAGAAAAATCCCGTTGCATGAAGATTTCTGTTAGTGTGTGGGAGTTATCAGCAAAAGCTGGCTGCATTGCTGGTGCAACCCTACTGTCTACACCACCGCTTGCTTGTTGTACAAGTAGTTCCAAATGCTCGTTCAGCCATTGAAAGACCGGCTCAGTTTCCGACATCAATGTATTAGCTGTCTCTTCTGACAAACCAAATGGGCCGCTCAAATTCTCTAGCAGCGCTTTAAGGGTATCAGAAACCCCAAGAAATAAGGACTCTAACTTTTGGTCAACCTGAATCGGATTTTCTTTGAGAACCTTGAAACAATCTTCTAGGCGGTGAGATGTATGCTGGATGCTACTCAAACCAAGCATCGCCGCTCCTCCTTTAATGGAGTGAGCAGCCCGGAAGACTTCGTTGATCATTTCTGGATCGTTCAGGGTACTCTGAAGATTTAACAACCCCTGCTCAATGGTATTCAGGTGGTCTCTTGCTTCTTCAATAAAGTAACCTAAAATGCGCTGTTGTTGTTCCGGCAGCATAGGACATGATGAAGGATAAAGGATGAAAGAAAAAAATGAAAGATAAAGGTTAAAGGTTAAAGGGACTGAAGCATGAATAATAGTTCATACTTACTATTTCACACTTCACATTTTATACTTCATACTTTATCTAGATTCGAGAGTATCTACCCGGAAACGTTCCACAGAAGCAATTAAGTCTCTTGATACGCCTACTAAGTGTTGTAACGCACCAGATACTCTTTGTGCTTCCTGGGAGGTTTCCTGTGCCGTTAGTTCTACGGATTGCATAACGTGAGCTACTGCACGGGAGGTTTCTGTTTGTTCTACAGTATCCGAGGTAATTGAACGCACCAGGATATCAATCCGATTTGCTACTTGAATGATATTTTCTAGCGATCGCTTAGCTTCTTCAGCTAATTTAGTACCTTTAATTACCTGTTGTGTGCCTTCCTCCATTGCAGTCATTACAGAGCCTGTTTCGCTCTGGATTTGCATCACGATTTGTTCAATTTCTTTTAAGGACTTGGCAGATTTGTCTGCTAGCTGGCGGACTTCATCCGCTACAATAGCAAATCCACGTCCGGCTTCACCTGCCCTGGCTGCCTCAATACTAGCGTTGAGCGCTAATAAATTAGTTCGGGAGGCAATTTGCGAAATTAACGCCACAATCTTAGAAATTTCTTGCGAAGATTCGGCTAAGCGCTTCACTTTGCGAGTAGTTTCTGCTACAGTTTCTCTGATTTCTAAAATACCTGCCACGGTATTTTCCACGGCTTCACCACCTTTTAAGGCGATGGTGCTGGCATCGCGGGCAACAGTTTCCGCTTCTCTGGCTGCTTCCGCTACCCGTTGAATGGAGTCGGTCATTACCTGTACAGAATTGAGTGTGACAGCTAACTCTTCTGCTTGCCTTAAAGCATCACTAGATAAGGCTCTAGCAAATGTTTCGGAGTTCGTTGCACCCTTGGTAACATCTCGTGCCGCTACTTTTACCTGTTGCACAATATCCCGCAAGTTTTGAATTGTCAGGTTAAAGGCATCTGCTACGGCTCCTAGTACGTCTGCTGTTACCTCAGCTTGTACTGTTAAATCGCCTCTGGCTGCTCCTTCTACATCATCCAACAGGCGAATTACTTGGCGTTGTAGATTTTCTTTGGCTTCTTCCTGTTCATCAGCTTTTCTTTGGGCTTCATTGGTAGTAGTAAAAATTACTCTTGCCATTTCATTAAAGCCAGTAGCCAACAGTCCTAATTCATCTTCAGAATAGACTGTGGCTTGAACATTGAGATTGCCTTGACGAACAGCATCAAACTGAGCTTGTAAGTTCTGAGTTGTGCGGCGAACTTGCTTGATAGTGAAATTACCCATAAAGGCTGCGGTAGCAAACCCAGCCAGCCCGGCTGCTAGTGACATAGCCCAGCCAGTGTTCCGCACTGATTCCCGCTGCTGCGGCGGCGAAAAGCTGGTAGCACCAAAGCTAACTGTTGCTACAACCAGCGCTGATACGACACCTACAGTCCCCGCAATCAGCCATTGTTTCTTCTCTAGGGAAGCATTTTCTAAGGGCGCTAACCAACCTTGCTCAACGCTGACATTGGCTTCTAATTTTGCAACATCTACTTGAGTAAAGACTGGGACTACTTCTTGTGAACCAGTAATTGAAAACAGTTCATCTTCGCGATCGCCTGTTTCATCAATTGCAGGTTTTTGTCCGGTTTGACTGCGAGAGTGACTACCTGTTTCCAATGGGCCAGAATCCATGCTGACATCTCGGAAGCTGGCTTCTGCATCTGTCAAATCAAATCCAGGAATGTTACCCAGGTCGTCAAATTCATCAAAGTCATCTAAAAAATCTATATTAGTTTTAGAAGCCTCGTGATTAATTTCTCCACTACTGATATTGCTTGCTGGGATATTACTTGCTGGGATATTGCTCGGTTCTTCATCGGGGCTGAAATCATCTGTACCAAAGGCAGATTCAAAAGCCTCCAAATCAAAGCTGTCATCTATATCAGAAAAACTCTGTTCTAGCTGGCTACCTTGTTTTTGTGGCTGTTCTTCTCGGTGAAAATTGCTGTCAGCAGTGCTAACCACCTCTTTTAATGTATCTTCAGCTTCTATGGGGCCCAACCAATTATCAGATGTAGTTGGGGATAAATCCTCCTGAGGCTGGGATGGCAAATTGCTAGTTTTTGGAGCACTTTCCTGAAGAAGTGTTTGGTTCTTGACTAAAGTTTCATTTTCCAGGCTATTACTCTTCCACTCAAAATCAGCTTCGCTAGGCTCCGGATAGGTTTCTGAGGTTAAGAACTCAGTCGGTATTTCCCAATTATTACTTGTTGAAGCATCAAGTTCTTCAACTTCTGTAAACGGTGAATCGCTATAATTTTCCGAATTAGTGAAACCTTTATTATTTGAATTTGTAGTAGCTTCTAGAAAAGGATTATTTATCCCTGAATCATCAATAGTATTTTGATTGTTGTCTTCTTGCCAAAAAGCAGGTAACTCTAATTCTCCTTGTTTTTCCCAAATGTTAGCATTGGCATCGCGATCGCTAGCTTCCTCAGTAAAACTAAAGGGATCGTTACTCAAAGGTGCTGAATCATCTGGTAAACCATTAAATGCACTACTACTATATGCAGAGATATCAAATGAACTATCTAAGGATAGTTCTTCTATTCCATCTCCAGATTCTTGGTATTCACCAAAGGGATGGTCGCCAAAGCTGCTACTAGCAAAATCATTATGCTGTTGCGAATTCTGTAATTCTTCTGTATCAGCAAACCGACCATTGGATATTTCTGATGAAGAAATATCTTCATTATTGTCACTGATAGCAAACTCATCTGGTAGTGATTGTTGATATTGAGCAATACTTTCCAGACCATGTTTAGCAAAATCAATTAATTCTCGATTGTCGGTTAACTGTAAAACTTGTTGATATTCAGCTTTGGCTATATCGTACTGTTGTAAAACGTAGTATATGTGACCCCGCAACAAATGGGAGTTAGGGTCATTTGGCAAATTTTGTACCACCTGATCCACTAAAGTGGCGGCAACATCATAGTTCTGTTGCGCGTAAGCCGTACAAGCCTGCTTATATATTTCTAAGTAATCATCTATACTTGCTGCCATGTCCACCCTCCCAATATCATCCTGCCCACCTCGCACTCCGCAAAATTGCCATTTGATCCAGAAGTCTTAAAGACTTATTTGTTTTGGCATCTATTAACCACTCACCGCGCAGAAAGGGAGCCATAGTATCCGGTACATGAGTTGTTAGCATCAGATGCTGCACGTCAAGCCAGTCCATACCACCTATTTCTTCTACCGCTAAGCCCACTATCGTGTCTTGCTCTTCGATAGCAATTACCGGAATTTCTGCTCTATCTGTATTTAATGCGGTTGCTTCTCCTAAAAATTGACCCAAATCAGCTACCCAAATTACTCGACCTCGTAAGTTTAGAGTACCCAAAAGTAAAGGAGAAGCATTAGGAATGGGAGTGATTCTATCAGGACTCAATTCCATTACCTCTCGAATTCCAGTTGCTGGTAGTGCAAACTCCTGGTGCGAGGGGATGTAAAACCGCAAATGCAATTCACCTTCAGGGCTTTCTACTTGTAATTCAGGACGGAAGTGGTCTTGACTACCACCACTTAAAAAGTCCGGTTTACTGACCATTTTCTTGTCATCCTTATCCTCGCAGCAGTTGTTTGACTGTTCCCACCAACTCAGTTGGTTGAAACGGTTTGGCTATGTAAGCGTCTGCACCCTGTTTCATGCCCCAGTAGCGATCGAATTCTTCACCTTTGGAAGAACACATCACAACGGGGACATTTTGGGTTTTCGGATCGGATTTTAACCGACGGCAAACTTCGTAGCCGTTCATCCGGGGCATGACAATATCCAAGACCACTAAATCAGGAGGTGTGCTTTGAATTGCCTCCAAAGCTTCAACCCCATCACTGGCATGGGTGACTGTTAAGCCACTTGCTTTCAGGAGGTCTGTAATCATCTCCCTTTGTGCGATACTGTCTTCCACAATCAGAACTGTACTCATAAATGCCTATCTACCTCCTGATGTAGACGTTCCTACTTGGAACATTCCCTGATTCCCCGCAAGTATTTAGTGTATAAATTAAGTCTATTCCTTAACTAATTTACTAGATAATAACTTTATACTGGTTGTACTGGGGCTGGCTGATTCTGTGATAACATTTTTTACCTCATCTTTTATCGAATCAACAAGTGTTATATCTTTTCTGTATGACCATTTAAGGCTGTTTATTGATATATTTTTCTACGAGCGCGAGTAACTCAGTATCTTGCAAAGGCTTAGTCAGATAATCTGTAGCCCCAACCATACTAGCTCTGACTCGATCAATAAACCTATCTTGACTATTCAGCATAATAATCGGCACCAGCCGAAATGCTGTAGATTGTCGCAGCATGGCACAAATCTCATATCCATCTAATTCCGGCATGGTAATGTTGCAAAAAATCATCTGCGGCTTGAGTTGAAAAACGAGACTTAGAGAGTCTAAGGGATTAGTTAAAGTTAACACTTCATAACCTTGTTGCTGCAAAATAGCCTCTATAGTCTCACCAATGGTTGTGACTTCGTCAATACATAATATCCGTGCCTTGTAGTCTGACTCTACTAAAATTTTCTCAGTGTTAATACTGTGTTTACTAGTAATTGGATATACTAACTTTAGCCAACCCTGTTGAACGTAGGGATATATTACCTTGGCAATTGTCAAAATGTCTCGGTTGAGATAACGAGAAAGTTGACGTAAGGATGTTTTCCCATCTGCCCAATGCTTGAGTTTATTTATTGTTTCTGCTGGTAAAGATGAGTTTAATTGAACCATCTCAGAAAGTATGGGCACTTGATCGGCAGACTCAATGTGAGGATACAACTGCTGCCAATGTTGCAGTTGCTTGGCAATTTTACTGACTAGCGGGCCTATCTCCCAAGTGTTTAATTGTGGAGTCAGGGCCGGACTGTGATGGAAGATAAAACTACCTGTGTGCAAACCCAGTAAATCAAATAGCGTTTCAGACACCAGACTATGCATGATATTACGCGCTACTTTGGGGTTAATCATATTTTGCTCTAACAGTGCCCAAAGATAGCTATATTCTTTTATATTCAGTGGATCTACTATGGAAGCTAGCTGGATATCGTTGAGCTGAGTCTCCACACGGTAATGTCTTAAGTAATCGTTAATCCTGGATGAAGTACCATCTCCTTCTTGGCAATAGAGAATCTGGCCATTTAAGAAAAAGACGAACCAGTACTGTTGTGGTTGGTAGCAAAAGGAATGGTGATATCTGTTCACCTCTTCTCTAATTTGGTTGCTATTGCGAAAGTTATGAGTTTTCACCAACAGTTGGCCAGTTCGCTGGCCCAACTCAATCAATTGCAGGATACTACGAAGATCTATTTCATTTAAATTTCCCTGCATTTAGCTCAAAGGTGCTCCTTGCGATCCTGTTGATATTGTTTAATTAATTTTGCCCAGTAATTTTTCGATGTTTTAACTAGCACCACCGATCTGCACTAAATTGATAATTTCTGCCTAATGTGAATTTGGTGTAAATTATCTCATAAGGGTTTCTAGCCTAGCCCAAAATTACACTTTTGTGAGGATATACGAAATTACAAGGGTTTTCCGGCTGGATTTACATTTTATGTAATTTGTTATATACAAAGAAAATTACTGCCTATCCAAACATCTCTAGCAATAGAATACGTTCAGCAATATTCCTTAATTTTTTGTAATAAACTTTGATGAAGCTAGTAATCACACGGTAGCCATCATTATTATCATCAGCACACAATATAAAGGCGCTATCCAGAGTAAGCGCATCTAGATTTATATATATCAAGGCGTGATATGTCATGTCTATAAATAGTTTTGCCAGTTTTATTTTCCCTAACTGCGGTTAAATCAAACAGGCTAACAGAATTATCTATGGTATAAACCAAATCACGGACATCAAGTACACAAAAGGACTAACGGTGTGCTGTATTTAGCAGAAGTACAAAAGCAAAAAGGCGGCTTACTTAGTGGTAGTTCCAAAACCGAATTGAAACTGCTGGCTTGTCAGCGAACCGACCAGATTTGGAGTACTGTGTCGGAAGAAGTGATTGCGGCAGAGGAAGCAAGCAAATTAAATGATGGTGCATTAGTACTAGTAGAAGTGAATCCCAACCGCCAAGTGCAACGGATTCAAGAAGCTGGGAGACCACTTGTTAATATATTGCAGAACTTTTCTCGCCAGTTAGAAAAATTTAAGCTCAAGGAAGACGAAATCGATCAGTGGAAACAATCACTGACATTTCAGGCGCAAGAATTGAATCGCCGTGAAATGGACATGGAAGTCCGCATGGATCAGTTGCAACAAATTGAGGATGATTTTCAAAGGCTAGAGGCGCAAAAGCAGGAATTTGAAGCCTCTCGCCAAGAAATTGAAAAGTTGCAACAACAAATTGAGCGCGATCGCTTGGAACTTTCAGGTGCTTGGGAGCATTTGCGGGGTGAGCAGCGCCGTTTGGAGGAATATCAAGCAGATGCCCAGCAGGGTAAAGTTTTAGACGAGGAGCAAAGTCGAGTATTAAGTGAGTTACTAGATCGCTTGTCTAGTCGCGTGGCTCCTACGGAGACGGTACGGGAACACCTGAATTTTGCTGTTGAATTAGTCGAAAAGCAGCAAGCTACTCTCAATGAACACTGGCAAAACCTAGAGCAGCAAAAAACTGTAGCGACTCAACAGCAACAAGAAGTAGATAGCTTTGTCCAAACCTTGAGCGATCGCCAAAATGCTTGGCAAGAAGCACAAAATTCTCTACAGCAACAAACATCTGAATTAAAAGTCAACACTGCTATCCTGACAAGCAAGCAAGAATACGCTCAAATCTTGAAAGCACAATTGCAAAGCCAAGAAAATTTATATCAGCAGATTCAGTCCTTAGCTGCAAGCTCCAGTGACATGATTCTTTGCGAAGTAGATGTCAAAGCTTTAGAGAATATGTCTTTAGAGGAACTGCAAAGATTAGTGCAAGATTTGCACGAGAAATTTGATATTGATTCTAGCTTTGTCCACGATCAGGAACAAGAACTGAAATATAAACAAGAAGCTATAGAAGACCTAAAAAATAAGATTCACCAGGCATCCGACCAAGACGTGATCAATTTGGAAATGGAACTGGCAGATGAAAAAGACCTCTACCAAATGCTCAATGAAAGCTTGGTAGGGCAACGTCGTAATTTACTACAACGGCAGAATTTACTCAAACAGCACCAAACTGTGCTCCTACAGCGACAAGGGCATACAGTTAGTCATGAGCCAGAAGCTGCCAAAATTGATTTGAGACCGATTCTTTTGCAAACTGAAAACCAGCGACAACAGCAATCTCAAGATTTGCAAAAATTGGAACGAGAGATTGAGCAGTTAAGTTCTGGTATTGAGCTTGCCCAAGGGATGATTGATAATCAAAGCCATGACTTAGAACAGCAGCACCAAGAACTAAAAACAATGGAGGAAAATTTACAAACATTGAGAACTGCAACTAGTGAGTGCTGGGGTAGGGTGAAGCTTTACCAAGAAGCATTACAACCAATTCAGGATTGTCTGGATGGTTTACGGCAGAAGTTGCAAGCAATGGTGGAAGCTTTGGCTCAAGTTCAAGAAACTGGAGATTATCAACTTCAGGCTATTAGCCAAATGCGCCATACTCTTCTGGGTTTAATATCTCAGCCAGAACTCCTAGCATCCTGAAAAGGATAAAGTATGAAGTATAAAGGATAAAAAACTCCATCCCTTTGTGGTTGGAGTTTTTGGCCATAGAGAAGAAGTTATATCGTGCCAGTGAATAACAGAGGCTTCAGAATTCATTCTTGATATCTATCCAATCACCTGCAACTTGGGCGATCGCACCTCCGGGAAATGGATCGGTTTGGGAACGATTGGGTGCTGTAATTAAAGCAGTTAATTTTTCGATATGTTCAAAACTGGGAGCATCAGGAAGTATTTGTTGTAAAATTTGACGCATGACTCGACGCTGCAACGCTACTGGTGCAGTTTCCAGTACGCGACGATTGAGCCGTAAGGGACAATTATCTGGATTCTCTGCTGTTACTGCTTCTGTTCTTAACTTTTGAGCGGCTGTCTCTAAATATTCCACTTCTGCTTGCAATAGTTCCGCAGTTTGGGCTAAAGCTGATTCTACTTTAGGATTAAAATGTTCTTGTAAATACGGTAATAACTCTTTGCGGATGCGATTGCGGGTGTATTTTAAATCCTGATTTGTGGAATCTTCCCATACTGACAGATGGAAATCATCACAAAATTGTTTGGTTTGTGTACGAGTAATTTCTAAGAGTGGGCGTACTAAGGTAATGTCCCGATTTAGTGGACGTTGCCAAGTTAGAGCTTGTAAACCATCTGCTCCCGTACCGCGCATTAAATTATAGAGAAGAGTTTCAGCGCGATCGCTGGCTGTGTGTCCCGTCACAATATAGTGGTAATTATGCTCTTGGGCGATCGCACTTAAAGCCTGATATCGCCAATTCCGGGCAGCAGCTTCACTAGTTAAAGGCTCTTTTGCCGTTTCTAAATAAAATAATATACGCCAGCTTTTTGCTAGCTGTTCTACATGAAGAGCATTAGCTTGCGAATCAGTACGCCAGCGATGATCGCAGTGAGCAATACCTAAATGCCATCCCCATTTTGGTTGTAAATCTAATAGTAATTTTATTAAGCATAAAGAATCTTGCCCGCCGGAAACTGCGATTAATAGGCGTTGATTGCGCTCAAATAGATGGCGCATTCGGATAGTTCGATGAATTTTTGCATGAAAGGGAGTCCATACCATTGTGAATTTTGCACGCCAAATGAATGCAGGACATTATATATTTTATCTACATCATTCTGGGGTTCCCTAACTACCAAAACCAAAAAGCTGCATCAATATATTTGGCGCAGCTTTTAATTTAGTATTTATTTAAAACTTAAAAAGTCGGGCTATGTTGATCGTCCCAACACTTATTGTCATGCCAACTTCTATTAGTATATTGGCATTCTGAGGGATTATCAATCCAAGGAATAGATGTCTCGTGTGCTGAGGTGTTTTGGGAAGTAAACAATGATGAGACTGAAGAAGAAGTGGATGAAGATGACAAGAATCGGAAAGTAGCAAAACTACAAATTGGTAGAATTATGAGACCTGTGGCGCAAATTAGAGTGTTGTTTAAAGTCCAAGTTTTTTTGCTACTTCTTGGTTGAATATTTTTTTTTGCTTGTTTGGAATTTAATAACACAATCTCAATCCTTAAAATCTAAACTTGCTGGTATCAATTCATCATCTTTTAAGTTCATTCTATAGACGGATGGTGAAATTAACCATGAGGATATTACGGTTTTTGGAGTTTTAGATTGTAGATATTTAGTAGGATTAACTAAAAGATATCCTGAGCAAAATTAAGTTTTTATGCTGAAAGTATTTAAAGATTATATATGTATTTAATAAACACTTTATCTAGTTAAAATTTTTTGAGATTAGATTATGAGTGCAGGCTACCCGCCCTGACAGCAGATAAATTTGGTGGACTGGGTGAGAAATGATGAGCCAGATTTGCATTTAAATTTACATCAAATCTAAATATTACAAACACCCATCCAATAGCTGATTCTCTGTTCAATAGCAAGTTGTTAAATTAAATTTTTAATAGGTTGCTGACCTTTCAATTCCGTGAAAACTACTAAGGCATTTTTACTGAGATTGGGTAGAGAACTTGGGTATGGTATTCCATCTGCTAGGATCGCAATAATTCAACAACCGCAGAGACGCTGAGGTCACAGAGGAAGAGAGGAAATCATTGCCGTATTTACGGATAGCGCTTTTAGATGTCATGCAATTTTCGATTTTGGATTAGGAATTGCCTTGTGCGTATGGCTTTGGTGAATTAATCTGCCATAATCATGTTTTGAATGAGAGGCTTCTTGCTGTTCAAGCTAAAAAAACCTCCCACGAGGGGAGGCTCATACAGGAAAGCGGAGACAATTTGTCAAACTACAGCCGAACGACAGCGATCGCTCCTCCTAATGCGGAGAAAATAGCGGAGACAACTGCTGTCGCAAACAACCACCAAGCTGCTGAAGCTGCGGCTTTGCGGGTTTCTTCGGCTTGTCGCTGTGCTTGATGCTTGACTTGTTCTAAGCGGCGCTGCGCTTCTTGATGTAAGCGTTCTGCCCGTTGTAAAACTGTGTTGCGCGCTCCTTCAATTTGGTCGATAATCCGGTTGGCATCTTCTTCGGAGATATCCTCACGGGAACTGATCAGTGCTACTAAGGTATCGCGGTTGAAAGAAGATAAGCGATCGCGTAAGGAATCAAATCCCGCTTGGGGATCGTCAAATAGTTGGCGCACATCGCGCTTAATACTATCGTAGTTGAGTTCGGGGCGTTCCAAGGAGTTGAGGTAGTTACGGATGCGGGCAAACACGCCATCAATCACATCTTGAATGCGGCGCTGAATACCCCGTATTTGCTCAACAAATTGTTCTTGCACTGAGACGATATTATCTGCAATTCTCGCTGCTTCCTCATCGGAAATATCTTCGCGAATTTTCAGCAGAGCGATAATTGTGGAACGGTCAAAGTGTGCCAGGCGATCGCTAAAACTTTCAATCCCCACCCGTGGATCGTGTAATAACAGTTGTAAGTCGCGTTTGATACCTTCGGGGTTGAGTTCTTCTTTGCCTGTCTGCCGTAAATACTCTTCTAAATAAGCTTGGAAGGTTTCTACTCTTTGCTGGGTTCTGGTAGCTAGGCGACGAGGCGCACGCACAAAATTGCGAATCGAATGTTGTACAGAATCAATGACTTCATTGACTTGCTGTTCGCTCAAGTCTTGACGCTGACTGAGTAATTTCACTAGGGTATCTCTATCTACCTGAGACAAGCGACGGCGGAGTGCTAAGGCTCCTTCTTGGGGGTTTTCAAACAGTCTATTTAAATCGCGTTGAATACCTTCGGGATTGAGTTCGCTTTTGCCGGTATTACGCAAGTAATCAGCGATGGTAGTGCTAACAGAGTCATATTGCTCTTTCGCTTTATCTGCTACTGCTTGGGGTGCGTGGCGGATACTATGCCATGACTGTTCGACAGTATCAATAATTTGATTTGCTTGGTCTTGGCTGATATCTTGGCGCTGACTCAACAGTTGTACCAAGGTGTCGCGGTCAAACCGAGACAAGCGTGCCTGAATTGCAGTCACACCAGCTTGCGGATCTTCCAGCAATCTTTTGAGATCGGCTCGAATTGCATCGGGGTTGAGTTCGCCTTTGCCGGTATTACGCAGATATGATTCTAAATTCAGCCACAGGGTTTCTGCTTGATATTTTGCCTGATCTGCCAGATTTTTAGATTCGATTAAAGTGCGATCGCGTTGTTTTTCTAAATCCTCGAGAATCCCATCTAGTTCGTATGGCTGAATGTCGTTGCGTTGATACAGTATTTGCTGCATTTGTTGGCGATCAATCGCAGCTAATCGTCGTGAGAGGGTTTCGTAATCTGCATCTGGGTCTGACAAAAGATTTTTAAAATCCCGTTCAATACCTTCTGAGGTTAAATCAGATTTACTAGTAACGAGGAGGTAGCTTGAGACTCGACGTTGTAAATCTTCTACTATCTCTCTTTCTTCCACAGCGGTCACAGTCACCAATACTTCTTGGCGGACAGCTTCTAGTTGATCTGCAATGCGCTGAATTTGTCCTTGGGTAAGCAGTCCCCTCTGTTGCAAGATGTTGGCAAAATCATTGCGGGAAAGTCGCTCTAATTCTCGCCTTACTACTCCAGGATCTGCTGCTGGATCGTAGATCACATCACGGAATTCCTGGGCAATTCTTTCGCGGCTGAGTTGCCAAGCATAAGTATTGGAAAGATAGTTTTCCACATCAGCCCGAATAGGACTATAGGGCTGGGAAGCTGCGGGTAAACCTAGCTTATCGGCTTGTTCGCTGATTTTATCTTTAGCGGTGGATAGGGATTGCCAAATTTTTTCTACATCTAAATCTGATAAGTCTGTTCTGCCCAAAACAATACCAGTTAAAGCCGAGATTCCTTGCTGGAGTGTTTGCTGAATTGGCCCAGGGGTGGCTTTTTGGTCAGCTTCTTTAGAGTCACGAGTTTCTGCAATTAACCTCTCCAGCTTGGCATTGAGTTCATCTGTTTTCGTTTGTCCTGGTGGTAATGATTTGAGATATTCGACTAACTCCCCTAGGCGGTCTTGGGCTGGTGCTTGCTGACTGACTACTTGCTGCCAGAGTTTGTATAATGTGTCTGAGATGCGTTTGACATCGCGTTTAGATAGGTCTGTACGATTGCTAACTAAATCAATAAACTTTTGACGGTCGATGTTGCGGAGGTCAGGGCTACCTGCGATCGCTTGAAATTGGGGGTCTTTTAGTAAGTTTTCAAACTCGCTGCGGATTTTGGATAAATCTAACTCTGGCGGACGCAACCTGTCTAAGTAATCTTCTACATTTTCCCGAATGCTTGTGGGGTCAATTCCGCTTCCTAGTTCGCGACGCATGGCGGCGGCGGCGGCTTCGGCTGTGGCTACAACTTGGTTATTCACAGCTTTTGCACCTAATGCAGCTGTAGCTGTCCCCATAATTGCTTGAAAGCCAGAGGTTGCTGTGTTAACTACTGAACCAATTAAGGAACCAACTGTAGTGGAACTCACCCACATCAATAATAAGAAGTAGGCTCCCCAAATTACTAACCCTAGAGTTGCACCCAATCCTGGATCTAACACCAGAAGACTGAGTTTAACTGCTAAGTAACTAGCAATTAAAAGGGCCACTGTCACCGTGACCAAAGTCCAAATCCCTACAGCAGTACCAATTTTACGAATTGTGCCGCCCAAACTTCCTGCTTCATTATCGGAATCTGAGTCAGAGGAATGCCCTAAGTAGGAAATACCAGCTGCTAGGGAGAGATTTGTTAATACTAGTTGAAAAGCAAAGGCGAGAATTACGCCGGAAATTAAGGCAATAAAAAAGCGTGGCCCAGAGGTGAGAACCGATGCTTGTGCTGGTGAAATATCTGAGGTGGGGTTTACTGGAATCTGTGCCATCCATAAGAATGGCTTGTAGAGTCCCAGCATAATTTCTGTACTTTGAAACATTTTATTTCCTTTCTCTAAGCTTAAATTTGGGGAAATTAAGGATTACGTGTGCAGAAAATCTGTATTTATGGACATACCTAACTCTTGTAAGTCTCAGAATCGTGGAATTTGGGTGCTAAGAGCATCTCTCCACAGTTTGAATAACATATCTAGCGTTAGGTAGAAATTTAATTAGCCAAAGGGAAAATCTTCATTAGCTAGCTGGTAAAAATTCGGATTTATTACTAGTTAAGGCATCTAGATGGCTATATGCAAGAATATTTTTTTATATACATTGATTGTGCAAGTAAATTATTTATTTATGGGTATCCCAGCTAAAGTAAATTCCTGCAATTAAAAGTTTTTTATGTTGTCCACGTTACATTTATTTACAAATATTTTTTTATCACCATCTTAAGGTGGATATCTAAGTTGCGATCGCTTTTGAAGCTTCATCCATAAGAAGTGCCTATTGTTTGTACCTATAGACAGAAAGCAATTTGTTTGTAAATCGTTACATTTAAGTTATGAAACAAATTGTTAAGGGAAAAATGGAAACTCGTTCTTCCACAGATTTACCAACAATTTCTACAGAATATAACGGCATAGATCGTAATGCTTTTATATTCGGCTGGACACCACAAGCAGAACTTTGGAATGGTCGTTTAGCAGCTATTGGGTTTTTAGCTTATCTACTTTGGGATTTAGCAGGTTATAGCGTTCTTCGCGACGTATTACACCTGATTAGTTACTAAAGATTAAAGACAGAAAAAAACGCGCATTGGAGTAAAAAAATGGCAACTCGCTCTTCCACTGATTTACCACCTGTCGCTACAGAATACAACGGCGTAGATCGCAATGCTTTTTTGTTTGGTTGGACTCCCCAAGCAGAACTCTGGAATGGTCGTTTAGCAGCTATTGGATTTTTAGCTTATTTACTTTGGGATTTAGCGGGTTATAGCGTTCTCCGCGACGTATTACACCTGATTGGTTACTAGAGATTAAATACAAATAAAAAAGCGTAATTTTGGAGTAAAAAAATGGAAACTCGTCCTTCTACTGATTTACCACCTGTTGCTACAGAATATAACGGCGTAGATCGCAATGCTTTTCTATTCGGTTGGACTCCCCAAGCAGAACTTTGGAATGGTCGTTTAGCAGCTATTGGATTTTTAGCTTATTTACTTTGGGATTTAGCGGGTTATAGCGTTCTTCGGGACGTATTACACCTGATCGGTTACTAAAAATTAAATAACCCAAAAAGTATTCAATTTTGGAGAAAAAAATGGAAAGTCGCTCTTCTACAAATTTACCAGCAGATTCTAAGGCTTACAATGGCGTAGATCGTAATGCCTTTATCTTTGGTTGGAATCCCCAAGCTGAACTTTGGAACGGTCGTTTAGCAGCTATTGGATTTTTAGCTTATCTACTTTGGGATTTAGCTGGCTACAGCGTTCTGCGTGATGTATTACACATCGTTGGCTATTAGATTATAGCTAATTAGTACAGAATTAAAATTCCCAGCTTCTATAAAAGAAGCTGGGAATTTTCTCATGTTAGAAATGATTTAGTTGTAAATTAACGTCCGCCTAAAATTTCTGAGATTGCCGATACAATATCAAGATAGAAATTGCCACCTACTGCTCGAAATAATTCAAATTTAGAGCCAGGTGAACCAAAAAATGGTCTTAAAAACCAGCCTAATTGCACACCTACAAAGCCATATAAAAATAGCCAGGATCGTAAAATAGTAGTGCGAGTTTTTTTACCAACATCATCTTGTTGAGAAAGCAATTGCATTCCTTCATAGAGGAATTTCACCCCAAATATACCTGTGATCCCAAAAATTAACACATTTAACAGTTTAAAAAATTGGTAAGAACCAGGCGCAGTGATCATAAAAAATAGCGTCACTGGTGCCAAGCTGAATAAAAGCACACTAATTACAGATACAGCTGTGAGCAAGACAACAAAATGCTGTTGCAGAGTGCTACGGGAACCAAATAAAACATTAAAAAAGAATAGAGTTGGGAAACAAATAATTAGCGTTAGCAAATAGAAAGCTGGGAGTTTGATAGCACCAGATAATGCTTGTCCCCAACTATGGGATGCACCGATAATTGCACCGTAGATAGCAAAACAGATGGAACTAGAAACAAAGAGAGCGCTGATTTTACTTTGTAACCTGACTCCTTGGCTAATTTCTTCTAAAAAACCCTGGCGATCGCGTAGTAAACTGATGAGAATGTTAAACTGTTTATTTTTGTAAGAAGGCTTATCAAGCATAGTGGTCTAGTAAATTAATTAACGATTAATTAGAAATGGCACCCTGCATAAAAAAGCTTGTCGATTACATCTGATTTTTATTGCTCAGATTGAGTTAACGTAATCCTAAGAGGTAGCCAATAGCTTGCAGCACACTTAGGTAAAAACTACCTTCTCTGTCTCTAAATAGTTGGAATATAGAACCAGGCGTACCAAAAAATGGTCTGAGAGTCCATCCCAGCTGGCTACCTACAAAAGCATAGAGAAACAACCAAGATAGGATAATTTTGCGGCGTGTATTGCTACCTTCATTGTCTTGTTCTAGCACTACACTTGTGGCTTGATATAGAGAGGAAATACCAATAAATCCTGTAAAGCTAAATATCACCACATTCAGCAGGATTAAAAATTGATAGTTATTAGTAGTGATTAAGAAAAATAGTGTAATAGGTGCAAAGCTAAATAATAACACGCTAGTTACTGAAACCGCTGTTAATACTAGTACAAAATGCTGCCCAAAAGTTCGCTTAGAACCAAAAATAATATTAGAAAAATAAAGTGTGGGCAAACAAATTATCAGTGTAATTAAATAGAGTGCTGGTAGTTTAACTGCAGAAGACAAAGCTTGCATCCAGCTATGATATGCGCCAATAATACCACCATAAATAGCCAGAAATAGAGAACTGCAAACTAACAGCGAAATGATTTTACTTGGTAGTCTAACGCCTTGGGTAATTTCTTCTAAAAAAGCTTGGCGATCGCGCAGTAAGCCAATCAGGACTGTAAAATATTTTATCCCTGAAGATTGCCTTTCAATCATCTTAGCTCCTCACACAGATTTTTTATCCGAATACTATTAAATATCGCCTCTTGTTTGGACTGTCCAGAGTCAAAAAGTTGTAGGAACAATTTTTGACCCTTGACATTTCTACAGACGCGATTAATCGCGTCTGTGTAACTCTTATGAAAGATATTGATGATGCATCACAACTATAGTTTTTATTAAGTTACTCATCCACATAATCACTACCAGAACCGAACTGCCAAGCATCAATTAAACGATGCCAATAATATTGTTGTTGGTTTGGTAAATACCTAACTAATGTTTCTAACATTGGACTTAGCCAAAATAAGGTGGTATAAATACTTAAATTTACATAATGCAATATCCAATCTAGTAAATTGATTAAACCTACTTGAGGAATTATTTTGGCAATTAATCCTGGATTTGCCAAACCTGTTTTTACAAGTGTTTGCGTTAATGCAGGAAACTTTACTATATCTTGTAAAAATGGCTTGAGTACTTTAGTTCCTAACTTTTGCATTTCTTGAAAAACAACGGCAAGCAATTGGTTAATTTGCTCTGGTGAAATATTTTGATTTATACCCACACTCATGGCTTTTTGAAACAACCAAGTAACAGCTAAACTGGGCTGATAAGGTTGCAGTAAAGCTAACGCAGTTGTAGATAATTGTTCGGTTTGGAGTGCTTCTTGAATTCCAAATGTTAACCGCTTGAGGTGTCGTACCATTGCACCGAAACCACCAAAACTTAAAGGTGATTGACTCCCACTACTATCTCCGACTGGCAAAATACGATTCCAAGGGGTTTTGAGGGGACTTTGGCGATAGGTAGGAAAGAAGCCAAACAGTGCCCGTTGAAATTTTAAATTGCTTAATTCCACACCCTGATATTGTGGTAGAAGGCGTAAATATTCCTCAAATAAAGCTTCTAAACCTAAGCGCTGGGGGTGTGCATCCATGTATGTAAACAAGTAGGTTGTTCTACCATCCTTCGCTGGGAAAGCTTCCCAAAAGTACTGACATTGATTTTGCAAGGATGTAAAAGATAACAACAAGTCCCCACTGTGATTTTCCGGAAATCCTTGGGCACAACTTCCCACCACTAAGCATAGTGCATCAGGCTTTTGCCCTTGGCGGGCTTGTTGAGCGATGGGAGAAAGGTGTCCCATTGCATCAATTAATAACCGTGTTTTGAATTGGTTGTTTACCATCACCCCATTGGGATGAACTACAGCCTCATTCAGCGGTGTGTTTTCCCACAACGCACCACCAGCAGCCAAAAACCGCGTTTTCAATGTTTCTAAGAGATAGACGGGATCTATACCAATATTGAGAACATCTTCTACCCATACCTCTGTACCGCCTTGAAAGCTAACACGGGCTGGGTTATATTCAGTGGCGATCGCTTCCTCTAATTCTGCATTGGTAAGTAGATTTAATTCCAAAAATACTTCTAACTCTTTGCGCGAAATATTCCATTCTTGTTCTCTACCACGGAGAATTCCCCGTTCAATCAACCCAACCTTGAGTCCCTTTACTGCTAAGGCGCAACCGATTAAAATTCCCAAGGTTCCACCGCAGACAATTACATCCCAGTCCACATAGTCTAATAGTTGAGGGTTTTCTTTCACTACCATCGGTATTGGTGCTCGATCAGCCCTCAGTGATGCTAAAGTGCGATCGGCACGACGTAAACCTTCCATGACATTGCCTGGGAGTTGGGAGAGAATATCTTCGGTGATGCTCATACCATTTTGGATTTTAGATTTTGGATTTTAGATTGGGAATTACTGTCTCTGTCGGGATTGTGTTAGGGACTTCCAGAAATTAAATTATCCATTTTTTCGTAAGGAAGACCATAACTATATTCTTCCTCCTCTGCTTCCTCTGCTTCCTCTGCTTGTCAAAGCGATTGATTATTTTTTTATTTGGAAGTCCCTGAATCCATCTGTCCCAATCATGTTTTTGATTTGTATAATTATTGTGCTGACTAGGCTAGGAATTAGGCAATCGGCGCTGACTCTGCAAACAGGCGATCGCCTATAATAAGCAGCACTTCAGTAAAATTATGTAACTGTTATCTGCCGTAACTTAGTATATCTTTGTACTCTTTTTGGAAAGTATAGAGTATAACGTATCAGGAATGATACTAGCTAAGTATTTTCCTGCATATAGTCAAAAAAATTAAACAGATAGAACGTATGTTTAAACAAACTACCATACTTTCCGCAACGGCTGCGATCGCACTACTGTTTACAGGTTGTGGCGAGAGCAAGGTCGCTCAATGTAACAAAATAGTTAAGGTAGCAAATCAAGCAGTAACTATAGGTCAAGACTTTGGTAAAAATCCCAATAATGCCAAAACAGGTTCTAAAGCCTTAACTGAAGTCGCAGGTAAAATAGACGCAATTACTACAGAGATGAAGGCGCTGGAAATTAAGGATGAAAAGTTGCAAGGCTTTCAGCAGCGCTTTACCACCCTTTATCAGAGTACAAGTCAAGGTTTGAAGGATGAAGCCAAAGCTTTAGATAAAAAAGATTTAGCTGGTGCAAAACGTTCTTTGGTAACTCTGAAAAAGAATAGTACTGAGGAAAGTACTTTAGTAAAAGAAATAAATAGTTACTGTTCTGGTAAATAATTACAGGACTTACGCAAGTGCCATATTTTTACCGCAGTGGTTGTCAAGGGTCAAAAGTCCAAAGTCCAATTTTTGACTCTTGACTCTTGACTGCTACGCCCCGAAAATATTTGTGCCAGTTGCGTAAGTCCCGAATTAGTTTTGAGACTTAAGAGTCAAGGGTAAAGTGTCAAAAGTATATGTAAATTTTTGTAGGGGGAAAGGAAAAATCTTTTCCCTTTTTCTTTACCCTTTTTAATATAGTTATGTTGATTTCTGCTGACCTATTTATTGCATTCAAATTAGAATTGGTATAGTTGAGTTCTGCGCTACGAGGACAACAAAAAAATGGAACTCAAAGCAGTTGCAATGCAAATTCCTGAAGGCTGTAACCTCATATTGGGACAAAGCCACTTTATTAAAACAGTGGAAGACCTCTATGAAATTATGGTCAATATATCTTCACAAGTAAAATTTGGGATTGCTTTTTGTGAAGCTTCCGGGCCATGTTTACTCAGAACTACAGGAAATGATCGCACTTTAGAAGACACAGCAATTAAAAATGCTCTCGCTATTGGTGCAGGCCATAGTTTTATAATTTTACTTAAAGAAGCTTATCCAATTAATTTCCTCAATGCCATTAAGCAGTGTCCAGAAGTTTGCTCAATTTTCTGTGCAACAGCAAATCCAGTAGAGGTAATTGTAGCTGAAACCGAGCAAGGAAGAGGTATTCTCGGTGTAGTTGATGGATTTTCACCTAAAGGCTTAGAATCGCCTGAAGATGTCAAAGTACGTCAGGGATTTTTACGTCAAATTGGTTATAAGCTTTGAAGGTGGATGAGGGAAAATAACTAATAAATTTTGACCTTTGAGTACAGACGCGATGAATCGCTTCTCTACAATTCTTGGCTTTTTTACCTAAGCCAAACTCGCTTTTTTATTGAAGAATTTTCGATAGTAAAAAATAAGGGGGGAAAATGGCTATTAATTATCGAGAAAAAATTATTGCGTTGTGGACAGTATTTTTATTAGGAACAGTGTTTCACACCCAACTCGGTTTAATGCCTTTGTTCCACGGGTTATCAGTTGCTGAGTCACAAAAAGCCACAACCATGAATGAAATTTCGGTAATTATGTGGTTAATGTTGGGATTTTTTGTGATACCAATGTTGGCAATTATTGCGACTGCTTTTGCTGATTCTAAACGCTATAGAGTGATTCATTTTGGATTGACTATATTTTACAGCGTGATGAATTTACTGCATCTGATTCTTGACTTATTTGTAACACCAATTTTTTGGTATCAAATTGCTTTAATGGCAATTTTATTTGGTGTAGGTTTACTATTAAATGTTGTGGCTTACCAATGGCTGCGATCGCCCCATGAAAAGGGTAGACAATGGACAGAACCATTGACACAATCACATTTGTAATTCGTAATTCCTAATTACGAATTATTAATTTACCTTTGATATCTGCCCATATAATGCATTTTAAATCTGGCAGCACTACATTAGCAGAACCAACTCGTTCAACAGGGCCGAGTCCTACAGCCCGCATTCCACCGGCTAAAGCAGCTTCCACACCTGCGGTTGCATCTTCAAAAACTACGCATTGTGCTGGCGGGAGTCCTAACAATTTGGCAGCAAAGAGAAATAAGTCTGGTGCTGGCTTGGGTTTTTCAACACTATAACCATCAGCGATCGCATCTACTTTATCAGCAATGCCCAATTTATCGACAACGGTTTGGGCATTTTTGCTGGCGGAACCAATAGCGATTTTAATCCCCGCTTGTCGTAGTTCATCAAGAAGGGCGATCGCACCTGGTAATAAATCTGCGGGTGAAATATTCTCAATAGATTCCACATAATAGCGGTTCTTACGTGCCATCATCTCTTGAATTTGTTCTTCTGAATAGGGTCTATCACCAATAATCAGCATCAGAGATTCTCGCCGCGAGACACCGCGCAATGCTTCGTTAGCCTGGCGATTAAAGGGTATACCTTCTTCATCTGCTAACCTTTGCCAAGCACGATAATGATATTCTGCAGTATCTGTAAGAACACCATCTAAATCAAAAATTACTCCCCGAATATCCGGAGAATTGGATTCTTCCATAGTCCCTATTCCTGGCTGTAAATCAAAATCGTGCCATTTACCACGCCAATGCAATTTGAATTTCAAACGCGTCCAACCTGGAGGTAAGTGGGGCTGGGCTACAGGGCCATTTTCCCGCATTTGGATGCCACCAAAGCCAAAAATTACCGCTTGCCAAACACCGCCAGCACTCGCGCCGTGAATTCCATCGTTAGTATTGCCCCGCACATCCTGCAAATCTACCATTGCGGCTTGCATAAACCGTTCGTAAGCTACGTCTGATTTCCCTAAATCTGAGGCTAAGATGCCATGAATGGCTGGGCCGAGGGAAGAACCATAGGTAATATCTGTACGAGGTGCGTAGTAGTCCCAGTTAATCTGCAATGTTTTTTGATTGTAGGGCGATTCCTCTGATTGCCGCATTAGATAAAGCAGCATTAAAACATCTGGTTGCTTAAGTACTTGCCGCTTATTTGCACCATCAATACCCAAGATAGCTTGCATGGAACGGGTGCGAGGTTCGTACTTACTCAAGTCGATATCTTCTAACTGGAAAAATCCCTCGTACTGTTCAATTAACCCCGTGTCTGGATAACTGAGAATCCAGATATTAGCGATGATATCTTCCCAGCGCGATCGCTGTTTCCTACTCAAATGCAATTGTTCTTCTAGTTCCTTGGCTTGTTCTGGGAAGTTGGCGCGTAGCCAATCATCGATGATAATTGCCTTTTCCAGATGCCATTGCACCATGCGGTTGGTGAAGGTATTGTTATGGACAAACTCGTGATATTCATCTGCACCGATAACGCCGCGAATCTCATAACGTTCGTATTTGGGGTTAAATTCCACCCTGCTACCCCAGAATATCGCCGTATCTAAGACAATTTCTGCGCCACAGTCTCGCATCCACTCATCATCACCAGTGGCTTGCCAGTAGTACCAAACAGCATAAACGATATCTGCACTTATATGAATTTCGCGATCGCGGCACCAAATCCGCACGTCTTCACCATAAGGATCGTTTGGTAACGCCCAGCGGGGTGTGACTTCATCGCCTGTATCTGCGCTTTCCCAGGCAAACATGGCCCCTTTATAACCATCATGGGCAGCTTTGCGTCGTGCGCCTTTTAAAGTATGGTAGCGGTAGCTGAGAAGGTTACGAGCAAGCTCTGGTTGTGTATATATAAAAAATGGCAGTATAAAAATTTCTGTATCCCAGAAAACATGACCGTGATAACCGAAACCTGAAAGGGTTTTGGCGGGGATACTTACCTGATCATCATTTCGTCTGGCTGCAATTAAAAGCTGAAATAGGTTGTAGCGGACAGCAAAAGCGGCTGTAATATCGCCTTCAATCGCAATATCACTTTTTTCCCATAACTCATTCCATGCTTGTTCTTGGTCTTGGAGAAGGGTTGTATAGTTAGGAAGAACAGCTAATTTTTCCCGTGCAGCTTTGTATGGTGCTTCTACATCCCGTGAAGTAAAAACTGTGACAATTTTTTCTGCCGTTACTGTCTGATTTGCTGTCGCGGAGAATGATGCACTCAAGGTAGGATAACCAGGCGCACTGTTAACCTGTAAAGTTGTCTCAGCGCCAAAAATTTGCAACCGCGTCGCCATCCCAATATCAATACATGAGTTGCGAGTACGGCGATGTAACCACACACCTTGGTCAGTTTTACCTTGATCTAACCATTCCCAGTGATTAAAACCGGGGTTTTCAGGATAACCGTTAATGCTAGCTTGAATTTCAATTAAGCCATCAAAATCTAGGGGTGTGATTTGGCAGCGTTGCCCTAAGATATGCTCATCTGCCATACTAGCGAAACGTTCAAATTGCAGGTCTACTGTACTTCCTGTAGGACTGCGCCAACGTACAGAACGGCTAATTAGACCCCGACGCACATCAAGCTGACGTTCGTATTGTAATATTTCTCCTTGATCCATACGGAAGCGATCGCCATTGATCGTCACTGCTAATGGTAGCCAATCAGGACAGTTAACTAGTTCTGTATAGACAACCGGAACCTCATCATAAACACCGTGGATAAATGTAGCCGGTAATGCACGCATATACCCTTCTTCAAAGCTACCGCGTGTACCCAAATAACCATTACCGATTGTGAAAATGGTTTCTCTAGCATGTAACTGATCGGGGTTAAACTGGGTTTCAATTAAAATCCAGTCTTTATAAATAAAATCGTGATAATTACCTGTTATATCCATCGTACATGTCTTGAATTACATCAATTTGGCAGTTGGGGTTTGGGGTTTGTTAATGGCTAACAGAAATTTCTCCCCTGCTTCCTCTGCTTCCTCTGCACCCCTGCTTCTTCATCTCCCTCATCCCCCTCATCATCCTTAACTATCGCCTTGTATGATTTTCTAAAATTTTATCTGCTCTTGGTTTATAAATTAGATGGAATAATGTTTCCATATAGCGAACCCTAGCTTCGGTGTTTTCTGGCGCGACAAAGTTCCAGAAACTATAAATTTTAGCTAGCAAAAGTAACTGATTGGTGTGTATATTCCAGTTATATTTACTGCGAACTCGTCTGATCATCCAATTGGAAGTTTCTTCCCAATTTTCAGAATTAGTATCACATTGATGGCAGAATTCTACAATTTTATTTGCTGACCCTTCTAAATCTGTAGGATTAAGCGTAAATTTATGTTCTCGTTCATCAATAATTTCTAAAGCACCGCCAAATTGTGTGGCGAAAGTTGGTAAACCAGAAATCATTGCTTCTAAAATGCTTCTACCAAAAGCTTCAAAGCTGGCGAAATGGACATAAATTCCCTTTTTATCAGCTATGACTCGATAAGCTTCACTAATATCACGTCCAGGTAGACGCATTCCCAACCACCGAATATGACCGTGCAGATTGTATTGGTTGATCATCTCATGCAGCTTCTGAATTTCTTCGGCTTCTTCTGTGTTAGAGGCTTCTGATGGATGCAATTTGCCTGTTAAGATAAATAAGTTGCAATGGTCTTGCAAAGCCTGACTTTTACCAAAGCATTCAGCCAAACCCGCCAGATTTTTAATAGATATCATCGGCGCTAAAGTTAAAATTGGTCGCTTATCAGGGTTTTCTAAATGACCGAGAATTTGCTCATTTTCTTGATAAAAAAGTAATTCATTGAGATGTTGACGGAGATTCTCATCTCGTTTATCTACTTCGTTGTAGGGAAAGAAAATACTTTCGTTTACCCCTGGTGGAACAACGTTAAATTTAGGACTGAATAAATCAATACCATCTATTACATGATACAGTTCTGGCATTGTGAAACATTTGTATGACTCATACTGTCCCATGCTTTCTGGCGTACCGACAATTTCTTGGTAGGAAGAGGTAACGATGAAGTCGGACGCATTCATGTTGATTAAATCAGCGCTATACTGCACTGAAAGATGGTATTGGTCTTCGAGATTTTGCCAATAAAGATTACTAAAAAGACGTTTCGGTTTTTCTAAAGAATGAGCAATATGGCAATGAGTAACTTTCAGCTTTTGCGATAGCAGAAAAGCCACTAAATTCCCATCTGTATAGTTACCTATTAAAAGATGTGGTTTACTACCTTGAAATTCAGATAATATTTCTTTTTCTACATCTTCGGCAAATGTTTCTAAATAGGGCCAAATTTCATATTTGGAAATCCAGTTATTTGTAACTTCGGGATTAAATTCTCGGAAAGGTACGCGCAGAATCCAAGCATTTTCTGTACCTTCAATTTTTTCTCGGCGGAGGTTACAAAATGTGCCTTCGCAGTTAGGAATTAGGCGAGTAAGAATAATTACCTGCGGCTTAACTCCTATCACATCAAGACCAGCCAGTTGAATTTCTTCCCACAGTTTATTTTCTAAGCTGCGTGCTTCTTCGAGGACATAAGCGACTTGACCGAGGGTTTCATCTCTACCTAAAGTACCTTCTTGACTCACCCAGCCATGTACAGAAATGAGAACAACCCGAAATACAGCCGGAATCCTGGACACCAATGCTTCTAACATTGCAGGCTGTGGGTTTTCAATCAGTCTTTGGAATAGTTCTAGAGTTTCTCTCACTCGTGAGACAGTGTTACCCCAGCCCGGTTCAAAACCGAGTTCTTGCAAATCAACGCGAAATTTCTCGTAAGGTGCGTCAGGGTGTTGCTGGCTGAGAAATTTCATGACTTGCTGCATTTGTTGGGCTAGATGATTACCCGATTGAATGCGATCGTTAATTAGCAAGCCAATGCCATCGTAATTGAGTCGATGTAGTACTTCAAAGAGTACATCTAAACAGTATTGAGGGTCTGTTAATACCTGACTACACAAATAACGGTTGAGGAAAGCTAGACCTTGACCAATATTTCTTGGATCGCTAATAGTTGGAGAATTAGCATAAAAAGGGTGCAGATCTATATCTAAAATGTGAGGTTGGTAGCGATTTACTAGACGGTCTCTTACGCCTAGCAAATCCTGGGAAGTCATTAGCTCAAATTGAGTCAACTCAGCTGTTAATCGCCAAACTTCTTGACTAGCAATCCTCGGACGGACAACAAACCATATACTGTCATCCTCCAAAATAATTTCATGACAATAATGAATTAATTGACCAATAGAGGAAGAATGATAAAAATATGTAGGTCGTTGGAATTGTTGGCAATAGTCAGCAAAAGCCTGTAATATCTCATTCCTGAGAAAGTAACGCTTACCTGTAGAACTCAGCGCAAGAATTAAGTGATGTAGCGCACTTTTATCGTCACTATTTAAAGCAGCCTGAACTAGTTCATACATAGATGAATCCCAGAACTCTAATTAGGTCACGACCTCATTTATTTTTCCCTCAACAAAGATAGTTGTAACAACTGCTATTTAGAGGTGCATTTCCTTTCTAATATTAGTGAAAGATAATCCCTTGGGCTTCTAGCTGAGGGAGGAGATGTATAAATTTTCTTCAATAATCCAGATACGCTAATAGATAGTAATAAGATTTAATTCGCAGATATTACTTGCGTAGTTAGGTACAGGGAAAATCAAACAGGGAATATCAATTAGAGTATACCTAGCTTGGTAATAATCAAATATAAGTTCTATACAAAATTTAAGTAAGTGCGATTAAATGTAATTAAGTAAACTTTTGTAGGTAAAAAGCACAAAGGGTAAAGGTTTTGCTGCTTACCCTTTACCCTTCTTCATGTATTTTTGTTTAGCTATTAAAACTTTGGTGCTGATGCGTTACGCTATCGCTAATAGGGCAAACGCATCTAAATTCCTCATGATCACAACGAAGGTTAAGAACCAACGAAAAAATCAAGATTTCGCGTTTGATTATTTTTAAAGCTCCAAAGCGATCACCTAAGTTCTTCGCAATAAGCAAGGGTTAATGACATTATTTTTAACTCTATTGAGAATAGACTTTACTTATTGACATGATGCGGCCGCCCTACTATCGCTAACGCATCCTACGTAGATTTCAAAAATCAAATATGAGTCCTATAACCCTCTTCTGTCACTTTCCGAGTATTCTGAATAAAAGGATGAAAAGAAAAAACTCTGGAAGGTAAGCAGGGCAATGGATGTAGAATTACAAATCCTGAAACATTTAGCAAGAGATCCTCATCCAACAGTTGGCATCATAGATGAATATTGTGCAGAGTATAAAGACTTATTTAAAGAAGTAAGAAATTATGAGTGCTTCAAATATTTACACTTGGGAATCATCTCAACGATAAAAAG
>NZ_JACJQJ010000081.1 GCF_014696615.1 Nostoc linckia FACHB-104
TTATTCGTTGGTTGGATGAGATAATCGCTTATTTCGACAATGGGACAACCAGTGGTGCTGTTGAAGGCGTTAATAATAAACTCAAGCTCATTAAACGCTCTGGTTACGGTTTTAGAAACTTTGAAAATTTCCGAATTAGGTGCTTATTAAGTTGGCATTTTAGCTGTTAGTTTAGCATAACAAGTCCTGAAGAACCATAATATTTATTCAAGAGGACTTTAAATATAATTCATATAAATATAAATAAAATTACAAAAATTCAATTTACCTATACCTGGTCGCTACATGAACTCGCAAAATTCTCGCTCTGACAAAATTTTGGTTGTAGATGATTCTCCAGATAATGTCTTTTTAATCAAAACTATTTTGGAGGAAGAAGGCTACATAGTTAGCA
The DNA here is from genome assembly GCF_014696615.1 of Nostoc linckia FACHB-104. Classification (GTDB taxonomy): domain Bacteria; phylum Cyanobacteriota; class Cyanobacteriia; order Cyanobacteriales; family Nostocaceae; genus Aulosira; species Aulosira linckia_A. The sequence continues at coordinate 395 of NZ_JACJQJ010000081.1, forward strand.
CGGCAGAAAATGGTGCTTCGGCATTAGCGCAACTAGAAGCATCTCCTTGTGACTTGGTATTGTTGGATTTAATGATGCCAGGAATGGATGGTTATGAAGTTACTCGGCGGATTCGTGGTAATGCTGCTATGCAGCAATATATCCCCATACTGCTGATTACTGCTCACGATGCGCCCAATGTCGCTAAAGGGTTAGATTTAGGTGCTGATGACTTTATCCGTAAGCCTGTAACAGTGGATGAATTGCTAGCGCGGGTGCGATCGCTCTTACGCCTAAAACACAGTATCGATGAACGCGATGAAATAGCACGCCAGCGGGAAGATTTTGTCTCCCGCCTCACCCACGATTTACGCACCCCCCTAGTAGCCGCCGATCGTGTACTCATGCTGTTTCAGGAAGGTGCTTTGGGAGCCTTATCTCCCCAAATGCATGAAGTAATCACCATCATGGCGCGTAGCAACACCAACCTGCTTTCGATGGTCAATACTCTATTGGAAGTGTACCGCTTTGAAGCTGGTCGCAAAACCTTGGCGTTTCAACCAGTGAATCTCCGCCAGTTATTAGAGGAAGTGGTGGGAGAATTAGCACCCTTGGCTCAAGCCAAAACTCTAGCCCTAAATTTGGCTGTTGCTGAAGAGTTAACTACTAACATAATCATGGGCGATCGCTTGGAATTGCATCGTCTATTTACTAATCTCATAGGTAATGCTATTAAATTTACCGCTTCTGGTTCAGTAAATATTCGTCTTAGCTCAACGACTGAAACCAGTCAAAACTTTGATGTCGATGCTGCTGAAAATTCAACAATTAGTGGCTACCTAATTGTTGAGGTAGAAGACACAGGCCCCGGTATTTCTGCTGAAGACCAAGCCAGTTTATTTGAACGATTTCGCCAAGGAAGTCACAAGACTTCTGGTAGTGGATTAGGGCTATACCTTTCGCGGCGAATTGTTGAGGCTCATCAAGGTAATATTTTAGTGAAATCTGAATTAGGTAATGGTAGTTTATTCATGGTCACGCTACCTATAAAAACGTGAGTTAAGGTCAAGAGTCAAGAAGCGGAGAGCCGCGATTAATCGCGTCTGTACAAAAGTCAAAATTTTAAAAATATGATTGGTGAATTATCAATAACTGCGGCTGATATTATTCGTAAACAGCGAGAGTTTTTTCAAACTGGTAAAACTAAAGATGTTGCTTTTCGGATTGCACAACTCACAATTCTCAAGCAAGCAATTTTGGAGAATGAACAAGCAATTGTGCAGGCATTAAAAGCTGATTTACATAAACCAGAATTTGAAACTCACGCTACAGAAATTTTAGTCATTAAAGAAATTGATTACGCAATTAAAAATATTAAAAATTGGGTAAAGTCGCAAAAAGCTGCAGTTCCTATTGGATTTTTTCAATACTCAGCCAAGATTTATCCAGAGCCGTTAGGAGTAGTTCTAATTATCGGCACTTGGAATTATCCATTTAACTTAATTACCTCACCCTTAGTAGGTGCGATCGCATCTGGTAATTGTACAATTCTCAAACCTTCAGAACTAGCACCTCATACCTCTAGCCTACTGGCTGAAATGATTGCTAAATACTTTGATCCAGCATATATTGCCCTGATAGAAGGAGGTGTAGAAACTAGCCAAAATCTGCTAGCAGAAAAATTTGACCACATATTTTTTACTGGTGGTACAAGTGTAGGCAAAATAGTCATGGAAGCCGCGGCAAAACACCTCACACCAGTTACTTTAGAATTAGGCGGGAAAAGTCCTTGTATTGTAGATACTGAAATTAATTTAGAACAAACGGCAAGGCGAATTACTTGGGGAAAATTCATTAATGCTGGACAAACTTGTATCGCCCCTGACTATATTTTAGTTGATAAAAAAATTAAAAATAATTTATTAGATGCTATCAAAAAATGTATCAAAGAATTTTATGGAGATAACCCTGCTAAGAGTCCAGATTTTGCCAGAATTATCTCTCAAAAACACTTTGATAGATTAGCAAAACTCCTCAAAAATGGTGAAGTAATTATTGGTGGAGAAATCAATTCAGAAGAACTTTATATTGCTCCCACACTGCTTGATAAAGTCTCTTTAGAAGATGCAGCCATGCAAGAAGAAATTTTTGGGCCGATTTTGCCCATCATTGAATATAGTGACATTAACGACGCGATCGCCTTAATTAACTCTCGACCAAAACCCCTAGCTTTGTACTTATTTACCCAAAATAAAAGCCTGCAAAAACAAGTTTTGCAGGAAACTTCATCCGGTGGAGTTTGTCTCAACGATACAGTACTGCAATTTGGTGTTTCATCTTTACCATTTGGTGGTGTTGGTGATAGTGGTATTGGTAGCTATCACGGTAAAGCCAGTTTTGACAGCTTTTCCCACCGTAAAAGCGTCTTGCAAAACTCCTTTTTATTAGATATAAATTGGCGTTACGCTCCCTATAAAGGAAAACTAGCTTTCCTCAAACGAATTCTTGGTTACTAAATAATTCACAATCTTCCAATTTCTAGAATGCGTCATTCGCAAACTCATACTTAATGACGAATGACGAATGACGAATGACAAATGACAAATTAGTAACTATAACGCTCTTCCGCCCAAGGTTCACCACGTTGGTGGTAACCATTACGCTCCCAAAAACCAAGTTCTTCACGACTGAGAAACTCTAAACCATTAATCCATTTAGCACTTTTCCAAGCATAAAGATGGGGAACAACTAACCGCATCGGCCCACCATGTTCTGCTGGTAAAGGTTCACCAAACAAATTAAAAGCAAAGAAATTTTCTTCACGCAGAAAATCTGCCATTGAGATATTTGTAGTGTAGCCACCATAGCAATGTTCCATCACATGAACTGCTTGGGGATCTACTTCTATCAAACTCATAAAGTCTGTAACTTTAATCCCAGTCCACTTAACATCGAGTTTAGACCAGCGGGTTACACAGTGAAAATCTGCTGTGAATTCAGATTGAGGTAAAGCCATAAAATCTGCCCATGTAAAAGTGGCAGGTTTTGACAAACCCCAAACTTTAAATTCCCATTCTTCCGTATTTATTTGCGGTGTTGCACCATAAGTTAAAACTGGGAACCCCTTAGCTAGATATTGCCCAGGAGGTACCCGTTCGTTCTCTTGTTGCTCTGGTTTCTGAAAAAATTTTCCTAACATACTCGTAGAAAAATGAATTTTTCAAGATAATTTAGTACTCTTGAGATGATTGTCTAAGGATTTGAGCATCTGCGCTACCCTCAAAAGGAGGCAAAATACTAATCGCGCTGAATACTAAAAATCCAGAAACTACAGATAACTTACTTTTTATAAATTCTTTAAGCATCAGTCATAGGCAATAGTTAATTGAGCTTATCCAATTAACTATAACTATGCATAATGCCGAAAAGCAGCGAAAAAGCGCTCATTTAATAGCGCTGTTCGTGCTTTTCTTAACTAGGGAATTTATTCTTCTTCTGCTTCCTCTTCTTCAGCACTTGGATAAACAAATGTAGAGCGTCCAGTCAAAATAGACTTGCCCATTGAAAGAGCTTTTTGAGCTTCAACAGCAGCTTTATGTCTCCAGGTAGCGCGGCGTTTATCTCTCTTGGATTTAGATGTTTTCTTCTTAGGAACAGCCATGATAGCGGATATCGCAATTCTTGACAACCTTTTTATTCTAAGCCATCCACTGACACTGGCAACAAGAGGTTGTTAAAGAATTGGGCATTGGGCATTGGGCATGGGTAATGGGTAATAGGTAATTGGGGTTTGGTGTTGGGTGTTGGGTGTTGGTAATTTTCCCTCATCTCCCTTATCTCCCTAGTCCCCAGTCCCTAGTCCCCAGTCCCTTAATTACTAGCAGGCGGAGTTGTGGGATTTTCTGTGGTAGGTGGAGTAGCGAGATTTTGCAGAGGAGGTGGGGCTGCAAGATTTTGCAGAGTAGGTACAGTTGTGAGATTTTGTTCAAAAAACAATAGCGATCGCGCAGTTTTAAAATAAGTTGCCCAACGTTGGGTATCGGGACGATTACGCCATTGGGGACGACTCACATCTAAAGCTAAAACTGGGGCGATCGCTCCTTGGCTTTGTACGGATACAATTACTGAAACATCTGTAACTAGAATATCTTGATCGAAGCTTCTCTGGGCTGCTGCTCTCGCTGCCGCTTCTGCCCTTCTCAGTACAGTTTCGTAGGTTTCTTCCGGTAGCCGATCAATCGCTAGATCAACTCTAGCGGTGTAAGCTCTAACAATCTGGGGGGCGATCGCCTCACAGACAAACCACACAGGAACAGCAGTTAAGAGCAAAAATATTAACGGAACTATCCGGATTTTTGTGCCAATTTGGCTAATAACTGAAAAGGAAATGATCGATGATGGTTGATGAGCAACACTTCTACTCATGACCTGGTAACTCCTTACTGCATTATTTGTAATTTAAATTCAGTGAAAGTATTTTCCGCGTAAATTATGTAATAAAAATTACATACAATCTTTGGTTCGAGAGAAATCTCCTAAACTATAAGACATAGGTTAACTTTGTTTTTTAGGCAAAGCCAACCGCAATTTTAAGCAAACAACTATCACTAAAGAGGGGATGTCAAATTACTGGGCGATCGTTATTGGAATTAATCAATATCATCTATTTCAACCTTTAGATTGTGCCAAAGCAGATGCTGAGGCACTCAAGGATTTATTGGTGACACAGGCAGGTTTCATGCCGCAAAACTGCCTGCTGATGACAGACACTTCACCGCCGCTGAATAAAGATAAATCTACCTATCCAACTAGGGAAAATATCCTACTTTTATTGGAGGATTTAGCAGCATCATCTTGGCAACCGCAAGACCATGTGTGGTTATTCTTTAGCGGTTACGGCATCAACTACAAAGGTCAAGATTACTTAATGCCAGTGGAAGGGAATCCTGATCTCGTGCAGGAGACTGGCATAGAATTGCGATCGCTGATGCAAAGTCTGCAACTTACTAATCTAAATGTATTGCTACTACTGGATATCAACCGTGCTTTTGGTACTCAAGCCGATGCTCCCGTAGGGCAAGAAACCATAGAACTAGCTCAAGAACTACAACTGGCAACAATTCTGTCTTGCCAACCAGAGCAATTTTCCCATGAAAGCACTGAACTAGGTCACGGATTTTTTACTGCAGCTTTGTTAGAAGCTTTGCGTTCTGGTCGTGGTAGTAACTTGATGGATTTAGAACGCTACTTAAGCCTTCTCACGCCACAATTATGTCAACATTATTGGCGACCTACGCAAAACCCAATCGCTGTAGTTCCATCTCAGCAGCAGGTTATTTTACCACTACCGCAACGTCCGACTATACCAACTAAAACCGAAGTTAACTCCGTGATTTTTCCCGAAGAATCCTTCGTTGTCGCACGTGCAGCACCTTCTCTGGAAGCCAACTCTCCCACAACTTCAGAAAAGTTAGAAAAAACGGGCATACACAGACCAAGCCAAGGGGTAGAAACCACTGTCAGTCCAAGATCCAAGCCAGGAAAATCTACTCAATTGACTGTAGGGAATGAGAACTTTCCCGCTCAAGCAGTCTCAGGTTCAGCTAGTAAATTCACTTCTCAAGCACTTCTTCACCCAGAGGAGAAGTTTAAACAACTACCACCATCTTCCCCAGAAGAAAGTGGTAGGGAAAGGTTTATTCCTGATGCTTCCCCAGGTTACATTTCTCAAGCGCCTGTAACTCAGCCAAATACACCATTTTGGAAACAGTTGTTGTGGTGGCTGGGCGGTGGTTTGTTAATAGTTGGTTTAGTTGCAGTCGTTTTTCTCCGCAATCAATCAAAATTTGGCATTACCGAAGTATTTAGGACATCAACTAATACAGCTACTAATCAGCCACAAGACCTCAATACTTTACCAAGTAATCGTCCTATCTCAACGGCCGCTTCTCCAACTCCCGAAGCAAAACCATCAAACCCGCCACCAGTAGTTAATTCTGAGTCACAAACACGGAGTCAAGCAGTCTTAGATCTGGCGAAAATGTCTCTGCGAGAAACTCAGGCTAGCGATTTAAGCTTGGCGATCGCCACGGCGCGCAAAATTCAACCAGGTGAACCGCTTTACGAACAAGCTCAGGAAGATATTAAAATCTGGAGTCGCATGATTTTAGATTTGGCAGAAGGTCGCGCTCAACAAAAACAGTATGCCAGTGCTGTAGCTGCTGCACAATTAATTACTAAAGACGAATCTCTGTATCCTAAAGCACAAGGACTGATTAACCAATGGCGACTAGAAGCCAAGCAGTATGTCAGTAACAAAACTCTTTTAGATGCCGCTAATGCGTTAATTAAGCCAGGACAAGCATCTACATATAATCGAGCAATCGAAGTTGCGAAAAAAGTCCCACCAGGACAGCCAGGCTTCGATGTCGCTCAAAAATCAATTAATAAATGGAGCGAAAAGATTTTGGACGTAGCGAAAAATCGTGCAGTCCAAGGTGAACTCAATGCAGCAATTGAAACCGCAGCCTTAGTACCAGAAATGACATCTGCCTATGAAGATGCTCAAGAAGCCATCCAAAAATGGCAAGTTAGGCGGATAAAAAATTAGTCCAGAGTCCAAAGTCAAAAGTCAAAGAGATTTGGATTAACTCCAATACTACTTGGTTAAGCGTTTTGAACTCAAAATTTGTTGTGGGGAAAAGGTTAAAGGTTAAAGGTTTTTTCTTTCCCTTTTCCCATTCCCCCTTTTCCCTTAACCTGAAAAAGACGAAAGGGTAAAGGTTGTATCCCCTTACCCTTTGTCCTTAACCAAGCAATAATGGCTCAAAATTGAGAAATAATCGCTTACGTTTAATGTGAATTCAGTCTTAAAAGCCTTTAATTTCTTCGATAGTCACAAAACCATAACTTTGAGCTAGTCTAGAAACCCTTATTAACTAAGCGGCGCATTGTTATTCACATAAAGCGTAACTTGGAATTTAACAGTACTGAGACACATCCTCTCCACATTCATCAGCTAGATAGCATAGCGCCCGGAAACGTAAGCTTACAACTTCTTCATACAAAGGATTCAGCTTACACATTGGCGGAATGTGAAATAAGGTTTTGCCAAATAACTTGACATCACGCTCAAAAGGACATTGAGCAGGAATTATTTGACACAAGCGGTGTGCTAATTTGCGATCGCGGACTTGTATTCTATCTACTGTTTGTTTTAGGGGCTGGAGAATATCAAATTTAGACTTAGCCGCAGAACCATGTAGCTGAGTTACATCGGTATTATTAGTTTCTGCTGGATTTATTGATACCCAACTTGCGAGAAAAATTCTTTTTGTGGTATTATCGAATACCTTCATGGTTTACTCCTCTATTAACTTGAGGGTATTCACCTTAACGATGAACATATACATAGTGGCTACGACCATTCCCGGAAAATTCTTATCCTGACTTTGATGCAATCTGATGTTATCCGTAGCCACTTTAGTCAGAACCCATTTATCACTACGTCAAGTTAAGCGCAATTTCCCTAGAATCGGAAGTGTAATAATCCTATCTTGTTCATAACTTGACACAGTTTAAATTCTAATGAAGACATCTATCTTCAGGTAGGTTTTTGTGTAATCTTTACAATTATTATTGTAGAATATTTTCGGCCGTATTTTTAGCTAGTCAAAATATTAGCAGATCAATTCTATACATAGAGACTCACTTAGCTGGGATAAAGTTCCGTTTGAGGTATAGAGTATTGGGCATTAGGAATGGGGAATGGGTAATTTGTTATTTCTCCCTCATCCCCTCCCTGACTGCTGTATTGTTGTATGACATGACTGCTCATATGTAAAGCGAGTGACTGTCTTGCAATTTGCAATCTATAGCTTATTAGGGCTGACTTACCTGGGGTTGGCATTGGGCTACATTCCTGGTTTACGCATGAACCGTGCCACTATTGTTTTAGTGGGATCAGCTTTTTTAATTGCCTTGGGTGCTGTAAATTTACAAGAGGCTTGGCAAGCAATTGATGCTAATACCATCGTATTTTTACTAAGCATGATGGTGGTTAACGCTAACTTGGAATACTCAGGGTTTTTTAGGCGATCGCTCTCACTGCTGTTGAGCATAACCCGCAGTCCTCTGGGCTTATTGATTGCCTTAACCTTTGCTAGTGGTATTCTCTCTGCTATATTTCTTAACGACACGATAGCGCTAATTTTGACACCACTGACATTAAGCTTGACTCAAGCATTGAGTTTAAATCCCATACCTTATTTATTAGCGATCGCAGGTGCAACTAATATAGGTTCTGTTTGCACTCTCAGCGGTAACCCCCAAAATATTTTAATTGGTTCTTTTTCTGGTATTCCCTACCTAGATTTTCTGCGCGCGCTAGCTCCCGTAGCCTTAATTGGTTTAGCAATTCAGGTAGGATTGCTATGGCTACTTTATCCTGATGTTCGTTCTACCCAACCTTGTCAAGAGTTAAGTAGTAGCAATAAAAATCGTATTTTTAAACCTTTATTTAATAAAACTTTAGTCATAACTACAGGGTTACTTATTGCTTTTGCTATAGGTTTACCTTTAGCTGAATCTGCTTTAGTTGCTGCTAGTTTATTGTTGATTACGCGGCGACTCAAACCACAGCGAATTTTGCAAAAGATAGATTGGAATTTACTAGTGATGTTTTCAGGATTATTTATTCTGACGCGAGTCACACAAAAATTAAATTTATTGCAGCTATTTACTCATACAGTCAACACTTCTGCCAGTTTTTTGACTGTAACTGTTATATTATCTAATCTGATTTCCAATGTTCCGGCTGTACTTTTATTACATCCTCTAATTCCCAAGGATAATACCCACTATTGGCTATTACTAGCAGCCGGATCTACATTAGCAGGTAATCTTACTTTATTTGGTTCAGTTGCTAACTTAATAGTTGTTGAAGCTGCTACAAATTTAGGCTACAAGCTGACATTTTTTGAGCATTTGCGCTTTGGCATACCACTAACATTATTTACTTTAATTCTGACTTATTTATGGATTCACTGAACTGGTGATATAAACCTGCGAAAATTATTAATTCCCCAATTGCTTAGGGAAGATAGCTAACTAAATTATTAAGTTAATTTGATCACCAACAGTTATCTTTATTTGCTAGTGTCAATTAGCGGTTAATTATTTTTTCTCATGGCAAAACGCAAAGACACCTAGAAAGGACTTTGCGTCTTTGCGCCTACCCTGCGGGAACGACTAACGTCGAATGCGTGAGATTTTTTCTAAATACCTTAAGATGCTACCTGAGCAGCAGTTCTAGTACGCCGTCTTCTCCCATCGGCAACTTTGACAGGTGGCTCGTCAGGAATCTGCATCAACAATGTCACAGTTGGTTGACATTGCAATTCCCGACGGATGGAACGTTGTAACTCTCTCTCCAAAGTTCCTTGCAATCCACCCCAATCGACTTCAGTTTGCTCGCCTTCACTGGGTTGAGCAAATTCTGACCAGCGAACGCTTAAGATTTCTTCAATGCGCTGTTGTACCCATTTTTGCAACAGCGATCGCTCTATACTTGTGACTACACCCCGCAGGTGAATTTCTGGCTTGGCTAACAATTTACCACTCCAATCGATGGCAGCAGCGATTGTAACAATACCTTCGGAAGCCATGCGTTGGCGTTCTTGTAAGACTTTAGCGCTCACCATTCCAGAACTAGTAGTATCCACCAGTTCAATTCCTGAGGGTACTTTTCCAGATACGCAAATCGAGTCTTCTTTCAATTCTACGATGTCGCCATTCTGAATAATAATCATGTTCTCTGCAGGAATGCCCATACTCTGTGCTGTTTGGGCGTGCTTCACCAACATCCGATGTTCACCGTGGAAGGGTACGAAAAACTTCGGTTTAGTTAAAGCAATCATCAGCTTTTGGTCTTCTTGACAACCGTGACCTGAGACGTGTATTCCTTTGTCTCGACCATAGACAACGTTTGCGCCTTGGAGCATTAATTTATCTATAGTATTCACAACTGCGATCGTATTGCCGGGAATCGGGTTAGCGGAGAAAACTACTGTATCGCCTTCGCGAATTTTAATGTGAGGGTGTTCTTTGTTGGCAATACGAGTCATGGCTGCCATTGTCTCACCCTGAGAGCCAGTAGTCAGAATTAATACTTTATCATCTGGTAGACCACGAACAGAGTGCAAGGGTTGCAGTAGATTATCTGGACACTTGATATAACCTAAATTGCGTGCGTGGGCAATTAAATTGAGCATCGAACGCCCGACAACAGTGACTGTGCGGTTGTGCTTCTGTGCTAGATCCAAAATCATATTGATCCGATGGACACTAGAAGCAAAAGTTGTGACAAACAGTCGCCCAGTAGCTTGAGAGAATACACGGTCAAGATTGGGATATACAGAACGTTCCGAAGGTGTAAATCCAGGTACTTCGGAGTTAGTGGAATCGCTTAACAAACACAGTACGCCTTTTTCACCATGTTCTGCTAACCGTTGTAAGTCAAATCTTTCACCATCCACTGGGGTATGGTCGATTTTAAAATCACCTGTATGGATGACTATCCCTATGGGTGTATGCAGGGCAACTGTAAAACTATCAGCAATGGAGTGAGTATTGCGAATGTACTCTACAAAAAAAGATTTCCCAATTCTGACGACATCTCGAGGTAAAACGGATCTTAATTCTGTGCGATCACGTACTCCAGCTTCTTCTAATTTACCCTCTAGCATGGCCATTGCTAATCTCGGGCCATAAATCACAGGTATTTCAAACTGTTTGAGGTGAAACGCAATCCCACCAATATGATCTTCATGACCGTGGGTCACGATCATCCCTTTAATTTTATGGCGATTTTCCCGTAGATAGGTCATATCTGGCAGGACAATATTTACACCATGCATTGCCTCTGTAGGAAAGGCTAAACCTGCATCTAAAAGGACAATTTCATCGTCATACTCAAAAACACAGGTATTTTTACCAATTTCATGCAAGCCGCCCAAAGGAATAATTTTTAGGGCGGAATCAGCTTCGTTTTTAGCCATTTGCTCCTTAGATTGTTGTTTGTGGTTAATTTAAGTTAAAAATTTAGTCTTGTATCAAAGACAACATTATTAGCTGTCTTATAAAGTCATCTGAAAGCAGCTGAGTAAAGGTCAGAATTTTCTATTGTTTGTTCAATAAAAATGGATTTTACGCTGAAGGATTAATAGTATAGCGATTCAGTCGTAGCACGGGTTTTGTTCAGTGCAACCTGATCAAAGATATGTATTGTTCCTGGATTATATGTATTTTTAGATACTAACAGCTTGTCAGCGCTGAGCAAGTTGTTACTTAGAGTAAACCAAGTTCTTTCAGAACCACCTCTAACTTATGACTTACTTCTGGTTCAGCTTCAGATAACGGCGGACGAGTTGAACCTACCTCCCAACCTAGAAGTTTTAATGCTTTTTTAACTGGAATAGGATTTGTCGTTAAAAATAGAGCTTTAAACAGCGGAAAAAGTTGAAGATGAATCTCGGTGGCAATATGAATTTTACCTATATCAAAAGCTTGGATCATCTGCTGTAGTTGGTTGCCTACCAGATGAGAAGCAACACTCACCACACCCTTTGCTCCGATCGCTAACAAAGGTAGGGTTAAAGAATCATCACCAGCGTAAATCTGAAATTCTTTTGGTGTCAAGCGGCGAATTTCACTCGCCTGGTCTAAATTTCCACTAGCTTCTTTGATACCAACAATATTATCAATCTCCGCTAACCGGGTAACTGTTTCGGCACTCAGATTTTGACCGGTACGACCGGGAATGTTGTATAGCAACATGGGTAGGTCGGGACAGGCTTGCGCTACCGCCTGAAAGTGCTGGTAGAGACCTGCTTGCGGTGGTTTATTGTAATAAGGAACTACTTGTAAAGACCCATGTACTCCTATTTTAGCTGCCTTTTGGGTGGCGGCGATCGCTTCTTTTGTGGAGTTAGACCCACAACCTGCTATCACCTTGGCTTTTCCATCTACAGCCTGCAACACCTCAACAAACAAATGGTATTCCTCTTCCCAACTAAGGGTAGGGGATTCCCCAGTTGTACCACATACCACCAATGTATCTGTACCGTTGTTAGCTAGATGTGCTGCTAGTTCTGCCGCTACATCATAGTTGACACTGCCGTCTTCTTTGAACGGCGTAATCATAGCGGTTAAAACTCTGCCAAAATCTCCCACCCTCTTTTCACTCCTGATTACCCTTTTTTGTTTTTTATAACTTGGTGGTTTTCTATTTTAATAGCTTATCTGCAAATTCCTTGCAATTGCCATTTGTCAGTTATATTTTCTTGATAACTAATGACTAATGGCTAATGGTTTTAGTAGATTTTTTTCTACTAATAACTCCGCAATTTGTACTGCATTTAAAGCTGCTCCTTTACGGATTTGGTCACCACATAACCATAGTTCCAAGCCGCAAGGATGTGAAATGTCTTGACGAATTCTGCCTACTAAAACTTCATCTCGACCAGTGGCTTCAATTGGCATGGGAAAATGATTTGCCTGCCAATCTTCAATCAATTTTACTCCAGGGGAGCGACTGATGATTTCCCTAGCTTCCTCTGGACTAAAAGGCACCTCGAATTCTATATTAACTGCTTCCGAGTGGGCACGCAGTACGGGAACCCGCACACAAGTGGCGGTAATCCTGATTTGTTGTGTACCAAAAATTTTGCGAGTTTCATTGACCATTTTCATTTCTTCCTCGCAGTATCCCTGATCGTTTAATGGGGAATTGTGCGGAAATAAATTAAATGCCAAGGGATAAGGTAATACTTCGGCGACAGCTGGTTGCCCTGATAAAATGGCGCTGGCTTGGGTTTGCACTTCTGTCATAGCTTTAGCGCCTGCGCCACTAGCAGATTGGTAGGTTGCAACAACTAACCGTTGGATTGGTTTGACTTTATTTAAGGGCCATAATGCTACCGCCAGCAATATGGTTGTGCAGTTAGGATTAGCAATAATCCCTTGATGATGAGCTGCAGCTTGGGGATTTACCTCTGGTACTACCAAAGGAACTTCCTCTTTCATGCGAAAAGCACTGGAGTTATCAATCACTACTGCGCCTTTCTCTACTGCTTTGCTAGCCCAATTTTTAGATGTCGAACCACCTGCACTTGCCAGTACTATATCTATACCATCAAAGGCGCGATCGCTGACTGCCTCTATTGGTAAATTTTCCCCTTTAAAGGACAGCGTCCGCCCCACACTTTTTTCTGAAGCCAACAACTTTAAATTAGCTACCGGAAAATCCCGGCTTGCTAGTAATTCCAACAACTCTGTGCCTACAGCACCAGTTGCGCCCAAAATAGCTACATTATAGGATTTAGACAACCTAGCTTCCTCCTTTAAGAGGTTATATAAGATTTATTCAACCGATACAAAACTTTTTCTGTGTTTAAATGACAGCCGTCTAATTAACATTTAAATAAAATTTTCTTTTCTGGCAAATTTATTCTTTTGTTTTACTTTATTACATTATTAATTTTTTTGATTGCTATCTATATAAGTAATATCCTAGTTTCCTTTGATTTTCTGACATTCATATTTCGTTAGCTTTATTTAAAGTATATATTATACAACTAATTTATCAGCAGCGAAAGAATTTAAATACCTGCATTTAGCCATGATCGAAGTTTAATAGTCTTTCAGTTCAGTCAATAATTTTGCTTATTTATCTGGGCTGTAGAGATTATGGATGTACTATGATCCAAGTGAAAGAAAACCACAAACAACGACAAACTGAGTTATGCGGTAATGCATTCAGTCCTAATCAATCCAACCTGGAAATCAAATTCTACTTGAAAACCAGGATATCACGGTGTTAGCCCCCTGAATCATAAATCCACTTCCTTGCCTAGATCCAGAGTGCGAAACCCCTAATATTTAGGTCATTGAGGAAGTGTTTGATTATGCAACACAGATGGCGACGGTGCAAGAACCACTCATTGTCATCGATTTTAGATGTACAAAGAGTAAACTTATTGCGCTAAAGTGTTCAGGATTTTGCCATTAGCAGTAAACTGGATCTCTGCTGCCAGGCACTTATCCATTTTTGGATTCTCAAGATGCCTTGTGGGCATTTGCCATTCCAGCTAAGAGACATCCACCTACAGAAGCGAACGATCGCATCTTGTCTGTACTCGGAGTCACCAATACCAGAAAACAGAGACGAAGCATGAAAGTCACCCAGGAAAAACTTCCCGCCAGCCAAATTGGACTAGAAATAGAGATTACGCCAGAGATTACCAAACAAACTTACGAACAGGTAATTAAAAACCTAGCTAGTACTGCCAATATTCCTGGGTTTCGCAAAGGCAAAGTGCCTCGGCAGATATTGCTACAGCGCCTTGGCACTACTCGCATTAAGGCAGCAGCCCTGGAAGAACTCATACAAGATGGCATAGAAAAAGCTGTTAAACAAGAAGAAATTCCGGCGATTGGGCAACCACAGTTGCGCTCATCGTTTGATGAATTGATTAATAATTATGAACCAGGTAAACCGCTGACCTTTTCTGCGGCTGTCGATGTGGAACCGGAAATTCAAATAGCACAGTACACAGGATTACAAGCGAAAGCCGAAGAAATCAAGTACGAGCCAGCACGGGTTGATGAGGCGCTAGATAAGGAACGTCAACAAATGGGAACATTGATTCCTGTAGAAGGACGTGCTGCCCAAATTGGCGATGTCGCAGTTGTTGATTTTAAGGGTGTAATAGCGAAAGCTGAGGGTGAAGACGAATCAGCAGAACCTACCCCAATTCCTGGAGGAGAAGCGACTGATTTCCAAGTCGAATTATACGAAGATAAATTTATTCCCGGATTTATATCGGGTATCGTGGGCATGAATCCTGGAGAAACCAAGGAAATTTCGGCCCAGTTCCCCGATCCTTATGCTAATGAAGAGTTAGCCGGCAAACCAGCTGTATTTACAGTTACGCTCAATGAACTCAAGGAAAAAGAACTACCTGCGTTGGATGACGATTTTGCCCAAGAAGTCAGCGACTTTGAAACCTTAGCAGAATTACGAGCTTCCTTAGAAGAGCGATATCAAAAAGAAGCAGCACAGCAAACCAAAACCAACAAGCAAGAAGCCTTGTTAGCAGAATTGCTCAAGCATGTAGAAATTGATCTACCTGCGACATTAATTGAGCAGGAAGTTGATGCGATGCTGACACAGACAGCAATCCGGTTATCGCAGCAAGGGCTGGATGTCAGAAAGTTATTTACCCAAGATATTATTCCGCAATTACGGGCGCGATCGCGTGATGAGGCCATTGAACGCCTAAAACGCTCCCTCGCTTTACGGGAAGTGAGTAAACGCGAATCCATCCAGGTGACAGAAGAAGAAATTAAAGCTAGAGTCACAGAGTTATTGGAGGAGTATCCAGAAGAAGATGTAGACGCAGACAGACTGCGCTCAGTTGTGGAAAATGAACTCACAACCGAAAAAATCATCGATTGGCTGCTAGAAAACTCATCAGTGGAACTCGTCCCTGAAGGCTCTTTAAGTACCCCAGCCGAAGAAGAAGCCACACCCACCGAGCCTGAAGCAGAATCCGCCACAGTGGAAGTTGTAGCAGAAACTGTTGAAGGAGAATAAGGGACTGGGGATTGGGGACTGGGGACTAGGGAGATGAGGGAAATAACCAAAACCCATTACTAATTACCTATAACCAATGCCCCATCCCAATTTCCCGCTAAAATGGTTAACAAATGTTAAAGAAATTACTAACTACATCTGCTACTATCTTGGCGGGATACTGGGTTACACGAGAAAAATTTAGATGAGGCATAATGGTTAACACATAGCTCAAATAAAAATCTAAATTAGTTGAAGAAGCAGCATAAGTTGCTTTGAACTTGTCCCACTTACTTGTCAAATGTTTTTTTATGCTTGTATCGCAGTCGGGAAATTACCCAATCAGCAGCTTAAGCCAAATGAATATTAGCTCCCACCTCAATGGCATCAGTAACATTGTGCCGATGGTGGTAGAACAATCTGGTATGGGAGAAAGGGCATTTGACATCTACTCCCGCCTACTGCGAGAGCGGATTATCTTTTTGGGAACACCCATAGACGATGCCGTTGCTAATTCCATAGTCGCCCAACTATTATTCTTGGATGCCGAAGACTCAGAAAAGGACATTCAACTGTACATTAACTCTCCTGGCGGCTCGGTCTACGCAGGGATGGCAATCTATGATACAATACAGCAAATTCGTCCCGATGTAGTTACCATCTGTTTTGGACTAGCCGCGAGCATGGGGGCATTCTTGTTAACAGCAGGGACTGCGGGAAAACGTATGTCTCTACCTGATTCCCGAATCATGATTCACCAACCACTTGGTGGTGCTCAAGGGCAGGCTATTGACATAGAAATTCAAGCTAGAGAAATTCTTTACATTAAGGGTAAATTGAATCAGTTAATGGCCCATCATACTGGTCAAGCCTTAGAAAGAATTGAAGCAGATACGGAACGCGACTTTTTCATGTCGGCAGAAGAGGCGAAGAACTACGGTTTAATTGACCAAGTCATTTCTCGGCAAAATCTTCCCACACCAGGGGAAAACGTCACCATTCTGAAATAAGAGGCTGGTATGTCTAAGTACGACTCCCATTTAAAATGTTCGTTTTGTGGCAAGTCTCAAGAGCAGGTGCGTAAATTAATCGCAGGGCCGGGAGTCTACATCTGCGATGAATGCGTTGACTTGTGTAATGAAATCCTCGATGAGGAGTTACTCGATACAAATGGTGCGGCAGCTTCCCAACCGACACCAAAGTCGGAACCGCCTCAGAAACGCCGCACCCGCTCTTCCAGTCTTTCGTTTAACCAAATACCCAAACCTAGAGAGATTAAAAAGTATCTAGACGAGCACGTCATTGGTCAAGACGAAGCTAAAAAAGTATTGTCAGTAGCGGTTTACAATCACTATAAAAGGTTGGCAATCGTTCAGTCTAAGGCTAGTGGTAAAGGTGGCGGTGAAGATGCCGTAGAACTGCAAAAGTCCAACATTCTGCTCATTGGCCCTACTGGCTGTGGCAAAACTCTCTTAGCACAAACCCTAGCGAAAATTCTGGATGTCCCCTTTGCCGTAGCTGATGCCACAACGCTGACAGAAGCTGGGTATGTGGGCGAAGATGTGGAAAATATCTTGCTGCGGCTGTTGCAAGTCGCAGATTTGGATGTAGAAGAAGCACAGCGGGGAATTATCTACATCGATGAAATTGACAAAATTGCTCGTAAGAGTGAGAATCCCTCAATTACACGCGATGTCTCTGGTGAAGGCGTACAGCAAGCTTTGTTGAAAATGTTGGAAGGGACGATCGCTAACGTACCACCCCAAGGCGGGCGCAAGCATCCTTATCAAGATTGTATCCAAATTGATACCAGCAATATCCTATTTATTTGTGGTGGGGCCTTCGTTGGTTTAGAAAAGGTTGTGGATCAAAGAGTCGGTAAAAAATCCATCGGCTTTGTGCAACCTGGTGAAGGACAATCGAAGGAAAAACGAGCAGCAGATACCCTGCGCTACCTGGAACCAGATGATTTGGTGAAATTTGGCATGATTCCCGAATTCATCGGCCGGATACCAATGGTAGCCGTGGTAGATCCGCTAGATGAAGAAGCTTTGATGGCAATTCTTACCCAACCACGCAGTGCCCTTGTTAAGCAGTACCAAAAACTGCTGAAGATGGATAACGTCCAATTAGACTTTAAACCAGAAGCCTTGCGAGCGATCGCTCAAGAAGCCTACCGCCGCAAAACTGGAGCTAGAGCATTAAGAGGTATTGTGGAAGAACTAATGTTGGATGTGATGTACGAGTTACCATCCCGTAAAGATGTAACTCGCTGTACAGTCACCCGGGAAATGGTTGAGAAGCGTTCCACTGCCGAACTCTTAGTACATCCCTCTTCCCTACCAAAACCAGAATCAGCATAAATAAGGATGAAGGATGAAGGATGAAACGTAAAATTTCATCCTTTACACTTTACAGTTTACACTTTCTTCAGATGCCTTACATTAATGTTCGTGGTACTGAGCATTACTACGAGTGGGTGAAAAAACCATCAGGTTCTTTGGCTAAGCCAGTGATGATTTTCATGCACGGCTGGGCTGGCTCGGCTAGGTATTGGCAAACTACTGCTAATGCTTTATCAGAGAAATTTGATTGTTTACTTTACGATTTACGCGGCTTTGGGCGTTCTGGTGGCAAACCAACTATAGCTGAAGCAGGCGAATCTGTCGCTGAATCCCAATCTCCAGAAGCTGCAGCAGCAGCAATTAAAGAATTAACTTATGAATTAGAAGAATACGCTGATGACTTAGCAGCACTGCTAGATAAATTGCAGCTTCAGCGTGTCTATATCAATGCTCACTCAATGGGCGCATCCATTGCAGTTTTGTTTTTTAACCGCTATCCCCAAAAAGTCGAACGGGGAATTTTGACTTGTAGCGGGATTTTTGAGTACGACGAAAAAGCCTTTGCCGCTTTTCATAAATTCGGTGGTTACGTAGTTAAATTTCGCCCCAACTGGTTAGGGAAAATACCATTTGTTGACCAGATGTTTATGGCGAGATTTCTGCATCGCCCTATACCAAAAGCCGAACGTCAGGCTTTTTTACAAGATTTTTTGGAAGCTGATTATGATGCTGCTCTAGGAACAATTTTTACTTCCGTGAGTAAAGCACAATCGGAAGTAATGCCGCAAGAATTTGCCCAGCTAATAGTACCAACACTTTTGGTAGCTGGGGAGTATGATCAGATTATCCCTGCTGAGATGGGGCGACAAGCAGCGGCCATGAATAACAAAGTTGAGTTTGCATTGATTCCTAATACAGCGCATTTTCCCATGTTAGAAGATGCTCCAACTTACCTACAGCGAGTACGGGAGTTTTTGCAAATTCCTACAACAGTTGATTAAGGTAATTGCTGAGTCAAAAAAACAAGCGATCATCTGTATGCCTCTGTGTGGGAAAAAACACAAACACAGAGACACAAAGTTAGGAATTAACCCAAACCTAATTCTCGTTTCAATAAATTGATGGAATTAGTACCAATATAATTATCAACCTTAATCAACTTGGGCGGACGAATAATGTCTTCCGCCGCAGCTTGTACGGCAGCTTGCACTGCTGCATAACTTGCTTGATCGCTAATAATTACCTCAGCTCGCTTGACGATCGCCTGAAGTTTGTACGCGTCTTTTGGTTGGGTTGTCATTACCAATAGTTCATCTCCCCGGAGTCCGTGAAGAATCACTTCGGCGGCGCGCGCAATTCCAGAACTTAAGCTAACTATGCCCACACAATTTTCTTTGGGCAGGGTTTTTAAAAGATTGAGTTCTTTGGAATAGTCATAGATATCCAGAGGAATCACCCGTACAGCTTTCGGGGAAGCGATGTCTTCTACCTCGCCAATAAAATACCGACTAGTCACGACTGTGGCAGAGGAAGTTTTATCTAGTACAGATGTTAATTCTTCCATGGGTATCAACTGGATCGGTATTTGCAGCGCTTTTTCTAATTCATAGACCATCAACTCCCCTGCACCAATATCATAAGTGGGAACTGCTACTAACACCTGGGCACTGCAACGCAAGCGCCAATCAATTTCCGCTAAAAATAGCTCTCGTGCTTGCGAGAGTGTACATCCTTGGGAAAGAAGCTCATCAAGTGCTTGCTGGACAACTTTGTCTGCTTCGGGATGTTGCTTGAGAATGGGCGATTGCATTCTGCTACCACCCTCATGGCCTTGGGCACGGACATAAATCCCCGAGCCTGCGAGACTTTCGACAAATCCGTCTTCTTCTAACTGACGATAAACCTTGCTAATTGTATTACGGTGTAACCCCGTCTGCATTGCCAATGCCCTTGTACTCGGCAATTTGTACCCAGGTGGATATTGCCGGGAAGCGATCGCAAACCGGATTTGATTAAACAGCTGGGTTGAGGCGGGAATTTCACTGTCTGGCTGAATGCGGAATTGAATCATCACCAAACCTCCTAGGTGCTAGTAGCGATATAGAACCAGCTGCATTTGCTACCTATTAAATAATTTATTTATACATGAAATTTTTCTGAAAGTAATTTCTAATCTGTTCACTGTTGTTAATTGATAATTTGATGGTAGAAAGCTTTGAGATACTGGCATAGTTATATCAAATAATTACGCAACCCTGGTAAAAACTATTATGACAGAGCGAGCAATCGACACCGCAACGGTTCAAATTTCGCAAGATAATTTTTCAATAGTAGCTTACTTGGCCCAACCACAAGAATCAGGCTCTTACCCAGCAGTTGTGGTGTTGCAAGAGATTTTTGGTATCAATGTCCACATTCGGGATGTTACAGAACGGATTGCCAAGCTAGGTTATGTTGCGATCGCACCTGCATTGTTCCAACGCCAAGCGCCAGGATTTGAAACAGGCTACACCCCCGAAGATATTGAAATTGGTCGCGGCTATGCGATGCAAACTAAAGCCTCTGAATTATTGAGCGATATTCAAGCCACAATTGATTACCTAAAAACCCTTCCCAATGCCAAAAAGGATAGCTTCGGCTGTATAGGCTTCTGCTTTGGTGGTCACGTAGCCTATCTAGCTGCCACTCTCCCAGATATTAAAGCTACAGCTTCCTTTTATGGTGCAGGGATTACAACCCGCACACCCGGCGGTGGAGAACCTACAGTTACCCGTACCAGTGAAATTAAAGGCATAATTTACACCTTATTTGGCATGGAAGATGCCAGCATTCCCGCCGAACAGGTAGATGAGATTGAAACAACGTTAGAAAAGTACAACATTCCGCACCGCGTGTTTCGCTACGATGGAGCTGACCACGGATTTTTCTGCGACCGTCGCGCCAGCTATAATCCTAAAGTTGCAGCCGATGCTTGGGAGCAGGTGAAACAACTCTTTGGTCAACTGACCTAAAAATCTATGCAGCCGCTGCATACTTTTTCGTCGAGGTGTCTTTAGTCATTTGTTATTTGTCATTTGTAATACCAAGGACAAATGACAAATGCTAATCTTAACGAGAAAAAGGGGATAGAAGACAAGAAATCTTCTGAAAACTCCAGTAGCATCAGCGCAAATAACAATATTATCTTCAAAAGTCATGAATTCCGAAGCGAAACGTTCTCAAACAGCCAATTCGTCATTTACAATGGACGATTTTGCCAAAGCACTAGAAAAACACGACTACCAGTTTCAAAAGGGACAGATAGTACACGGCAAAGTATTCCAGCTTGACCATGATGGGGCTTATGTTGATATAGGTGGCAAATCGTCAGCGTTTATTCCCCGTGATGAGGCTTCTTTGAGAGCAGTTACCGATTTGTCGGAAGTGCTACCGATGCAAGAGGATCTGGAGTTTTTGATTATCCGCGAGCAGGATGCAGAAGGTCAAGTCACACTTTCTCGAAAGCAGCTAGAAATTCAGCACATCTGGGAACGACTAGCGCAAATGCAAGACAATTCCCAGACTGTACCAGTGCGGGTGACAGGGGTGAATAAAGGTGGTGTTACCGTCGAGATTCAATCTTTACGAGGTTTCATCCCGCGATCGCACTTGATTGAGCGTGATAATTTAGAAGCACTTAAAGGTCAAACTCTCACAGCTGGTTTTTTAGAAGTAGACCGTAATAACAAAAAGCTAATTCTTTCCCAACGTTTAGCGACTCGTTCTAGCAACTTTAGCTTGTTAGAAATAGGTCAATTAGTAGAAGGTAAAGTTACTGGTATTAAACCTTTTGGTGTCTTTATAGATTTAGCTGGTGTCAGTGCTTTACTGCATATCAAGCAAGTTAGCCAAAAATTTATTGAGTCTCTCGATAAAGTATTTCAAATTGGTCAGCCAATCAAAGCTGTGATTATTGACTTAGATGAAGGTAAAGGCCGGGTTGCACTGTCTACGAGAGTTTTAGAAAATTTCCCCGGTGAAGTTTTAGAAAATATGGATGAAGTGATGGCTTCGGCGGAAGCGCGTGCTAATCGCGCTAATCAAAAATCTGCTGAATAGCAGCTTTGATTAATTACACAATTGATTTTCACTTATGAGACGCTTTCTTTGCTCATCTCGTTTGCGCCAAGAAAGCGTCTTTGTATTAGATAAGGCTGTACTCAAATAAACCTGCATATTATTTTGTTAATGTGAATTCTACTATTTTTTAATTGCATTAATATTTTGTTCATTAATTTCGTCTCTGCAAAATTTGTTAGGCAATTTCTAGCTCAATTGTTCTAGATATATCCGCAATTTCTCGGGAAATCATCTTATATTCCTCAGAAATTTGCTCTTGGCTCTTGTTAGCTAGAAAAAAAGTTTTGCAGAAGCAGTACTAACCAGTTCTACCAAACGGGATTCAGGATTAATCTGGTTTATAGAAACCCACCTCTCAATTGCCTTTCTTGAAAGTCCTAGTAACTCTTCCTTCTCCCATTGCTTACGATTGACTATCTGAAGAATCTGCCTTTGAGCTGCAATGCGATTATTGAACTCGTTCATATTCTCTAGCCTTTTTTACTAAGTTATACATCCACTCATGTACTTCATCCAGTCTTCTTATAGTAGTACCTACTTCATCCTCTGTTATGTTTTGCCCATAGCCTCTTGTGCATAATATTCTGGCTCTTTCTAATATAGAGTATGAATCTAATGCAAGCGGAATACTATTAGCTCCCAAACGCATTGCAGAGTTCCTAGAAAACTCAGGTTGCTCCATAACGCCTAGAGAGAAGCAAGTAGCGAGATTCCTAATACTTAAAAACACAGTAGACAAATCAAATACTCTACTATTGTTACCTGCAATTATTGAAGCATGAGCTTCACGAAATAGCGAAAAGAATTTTTCACAGTCTTGAACACAATTTTTATACTTTTGTGGGTTTTGTAATAATTTCAAATAGTCAAGTTGATCTGATGAAAAAATAAGTCGTGACTCAAGTGATAGATGCCATGCAAAAGGATTACCTTCTTGCCAAATTTCTTGAATTCTTTTGTAAGAATAGATCGAGAAGGTATCTGGGTCGATACGGGAATCATAACCTTCTACAATCGCTAGAAGATCAATGTCTGAGCCTAGAGATATATCTCCACGACATATAGAACCGAATGCGTAAATATGCATATCTAGCGACGATTAAAGCGTTTAATGATAATTGACATGAAAAAGCCAAAGGCAACTAACCTAATAAATAAGATAAAAGTGAGATATGGAATCGGATAATTTGATGGAGAAAGCGTTCCTAGAAAAATTTGAGGTGCATTAACAAATGATTCTATAGGAATCATATTTGATTTCTGAAAAAGACTGCGAGATAATACGGGTAGTGATATCTGTCTAATAACGAACAATGATGAACCAGCATCTAGAAGTGGCGATTGCAGAATTACAGGAATTTATCGATAGTCGCCCTGATGCCCGTGAACTAAGAAAAGCTTTAGCCGTAAAACTGGTTTATCAAGGTTACAAGTATGAAGAAATTCAAACAATTTTAGATGTCTCAGTTGGTTCAATAACAAGCTGGAAACAAGCTTACCAAGAACATGGAATTGCGGGACTGCGCTTAAATCATAAAGGGAGAAAAGGTTATCTGAGTGATAAACAAAGAGAAGAAGTATTAAGTTGGTTGCAAACAAAAGAGATTTGGGAGCTTGGTGAACTTGAGTATAAATTAGCCTTTGAATATGATGTAATCTACGAATCAAAACGAAGCTATTATGATTTATTTGAGGCAGCAGGAATTAGTTGGAAAAAGACTACTGGCTTGAATCCAAAGGCTGATAAGGAGGTGGTGGCTGCAAAAAAAAAACAAATTGAAACATTCCTGGCAAGTAACAGAGAGGAGATAGAAGCCAGAAGGCTGAGAGTATTATTAATAGATGAGTGTCATTTATTATGGGGAGACGTAAATGGTTACGTTTGGGGAAGAACTGACCAAGAAATAGCAATTAAAGTCGTTAACGAACGAGATAAACAGACATATTATGGTGCGGTTGATTACCTCGACGGAAACTTATTCCTTAAAGCATACAATGCTGGTAATTCTAATAATACAATTGATTATTTACGTTATCTATTAGAACAATTTCCCAACCAGCGATTACTTCTTCTTTGGGATGGTGCTTCTTATCATCGTTCACATCTAGTTCAGAACTTTTTAGGCGAGGTAAATCAAGGTTTACCTCAAGAGCAGTGGAAAATTCATTGCATCCGCTTTGCTCCCAATTGCCCATCACAAAATCCTATTGAAGATATTTGGTTACAAGCAAAAACTTGGGTTCGCCGTTTTTGTGCTTTAATTCCAACATTTTCTCATTTAAAGTGGATGTTTGAGTGGTTCATTAGAAACACTACCTTTGATTTTCTGTCTCTCCAGATGTACGGAGTTTTTTCAGAAATCAAATACTAGTCCTATATATAGCTATTAATACCCTGAGGCTCTCTAAATTCCAAAACATCAATTAAAGTCATGAGCACAAATATAATCAGGGCTGCTCGGAAAAGTTTCCAAGGACTTTCACCATTACCCCATATAAAGTCAAGCAATTTAAATTGAATCCATTGCATAAATGCTTTAAACCGATTCCACCCTTTATATTTGTTTCTGTAATAAGCTGAATTAGCATTCCATGATTTATATAAATGTTCTTCAGTAGCTTGGAGTTCTACACTCATTGCTTTATTCGCAGACTCTGCATCTCCAATAGATTGGTAATTCATGCGGAGTGAACGTGCAAACCTCATCTTAAGATTTTCTTCTTCTGGGCACTCTTGCTCCAAAACATAGTTGTCAATCTGTGTTTTCTCAAAAGTGGCATATCTAAATTCACAGTTAGAAAACTTTGCTTCGTATAAATTAGTTCCAATAAAACGACATCCAGTGAAGTCGCATGAATCAAATTTGCACTTCCTAAGATAACAGGTGTCAAAAATGGAATACTTAAAATCAACTTTAGTAAACTGCTTGTCCAATGCAACTAGACGAATGAACAGTTGGTTTACAAACTTTTCATCAGAAACGTCAGTATCAAACTTTTTATCTACTTGGTGAACTCTTTTGCTATCAGACAGCATTGGGTTTCTCTGACACAGGAAATATTGTTATAAAGCAGCGCTAGCTCCTTTGGATTACCCTAAGGAGTTAATATGCAAACACTCTCAACATTTTAGCTAATCAACAGTAATTTTTCCTGATTATAGCTATTTCGGAGTTCTTTTAACTTTTCGGAATTAAAAGCAAATTGAATCAACTCAATTAGTTCTACCCAACTATTTAACATAGCTTCTGAGTGGGCTTGGCAGAATTCATCAACGAAAAATTTTACCCACCACTGGGGTGCTTGTTTGTGGCGATGTGGTTCATGTTGCTTACGCCAGCGTCTACGCCATTTGATAAAGTCGCTTTGGGTAGGTGGTTTTACACCCAAAATTGGCGGAAAATCAGCGTAACTAACAAATTTACTCAAGCCTTTACCGTGGACGTAAACCATGTAGCGCCAGCATTCCACAGTATATATATCTTCAATACTAATTTGGAATATTAAGCAAATTGCTTCTTCTGTAACAAATCGCGCCAACGGGTGAACAATTGCTGATTTGTGAACAATTTTTGATTCACGGATGACAAGCACTTTCGGCTTGAGTGATGATAGCATAAAAGATAATTCCCGTCAGAAAAGATGATTCCCTTCAAAAAAGATGATTCTCGTCAAACAGATGATTCTTATGAACAGAGAAGATTCTTGAATTTGATGGAATGTGTAGTTGTAGATAATGCGATCGCCCTTTAGTTTTCCAGGCCAGAGGGCGATCGTTATTATTTAGGATATAATTATTAAACGACTCATATAAGTCATTTGTCAAGCAAATTATGGGAATGGTTAGGCTAAAGATTCGAGAATTTGCTGCGGAGAAGGGCTGGACGCTGAAAGAGGTATCTGACCGTTCTGGTGTGGTTTATAGTACTCTCAGAACCTATGCGCGATCGCCAGGACTTGCAACTGTAGATTTTACCGCAATTCAGAAGCTAGCACGAACTTTTGATGTGATGATTGAGGAATTGGTTGAAGTTGTGCAGGAATAATTATACTAGTTTGGAAATGGGCATGGGGCATAGGGCATGGGAAAGAAAGATTTTTATGCTTGGTTATGCCAAAACCTGGCGTGAATCGCTGATATGAGCAAAGGCGAGCTGTTATTTTAAACTAACGGTGGCACATCAAAGTCATTAAAAAACGAAAAATCGAAAGATGAAGCGCTTAATGCTCTCACTAGCTTATTGTCGAGAGTCAACAAAGTCGCATCTACCTGCTGTGAAAGCGCAACATAAGAAGCATCGTAGGCTGAAATGCCATAATTTAAGGCAATATTGACTGCATCTGCTACCAAGTCAGTTGTAGAAACAACTTGTAATTGTAAACTTTTGAGAGTAGCTAGATCTGCTGTAACTTTTGCAGTAGGGTAAAGACCAGCACGGATGTATTTCCACAAAACGTTGGCGCTTTCAATGTAAAACAGGTCAGGAACAAAGAATTGATTCTGAGGATTGGCAACATGAGCCAACAGTTGATCAACTTTAGGAGATCATATCTGGGACAAAGTGCTTGATGCACACACTAACATCTATGACACACCTAAGAGTAATAGTCATCTGTCCCGGTCTTCTCGAAGCAAAGTAGTACTATCAGGCCATTTGATATCTTTAGGAAGCTTTTCCCGACGCATACGACTTTCCTCTAAAAGCTTGAGTACGTTTTTTCGTTTTTCCTCTTCTGTTTGCTGTGTTTTTTTTGCTAAGGCATTTTGCAAGATTGTAACCACTTGAGCATCAATAGAACGATGTTCAGCTTGAGCTAACTCTTGCAATTTCTCATATAAATCATCGGGTATATTGAGCAGATTTAGGTTAGCCATTTTTCTATACCTACAAGGTAGTTATTAGTAATAATAACATGATGTAATTTATTGGATAATATGAGCGATCGCCTCTGATTAAACATCCACCATTAAAGCTTTTTCTGGCAATAAAGACTGTTGCTTTTTTAGCTCATTATCTCTTTTTTCTGGTAGTAAACCAGCAGCATATAAAATTGCTATTATCGATAGTAAACTCAAGATTAGATAAAGAATTATATTACTTATTGATTCGCCACTTGTGGAATATGGGTTGAGAGATGCTGCCATCATTTTAGTATTTGGTAGCTTAGTGGCAGATAGACTTACATTAAAGTCTTTTTGTAGTTCTGTAACTGATTGATATCGTACATTAAAGTCATAACGAACCATTTTAGACAAAATACTTGCAAGCCAATTACTAATATCTGCTTGATTTCGCCAGACAACTTCTCCTGAACTATCTAATGTTAAGACTGGCGGTTCTAAACCTGTAATTGCTTCAATTAAAGTCATTCCTAATGCATAAATATCACTATTGAATTGAGGATATCCTCGCATTTGCTCTATTGGAGCATAACCTTGGGTATAAACTTGCGTTCCCGGTTTTTGGAGTCTGGTATTTTTGGCAATAATTTCTTTGACAGATCCAAAATCAATTAAAAATAAATTATCATTATCATCCAAAATAATATTATCTGGTTTAATATCTCTATGGATAATATTATTACTATGCACAAACATAAGAATATTGATTAATTTATCTAATATTTTAATAACTTCAGACTCTTGTAGCTTTTGACGAGATTTGATTTCTTTACTTAAAGTATTTCCTTGAATATACTGTTGAATCAAGTAAAATTCTTGGTTCTCTTCTAAGTAATCAAAAAACTTTGGAATCTGTGGATGTCCATTTAAGTTTTTGAGAATTGTGACTTCACGGTGGAAGAGTTCCTTTGCTATCACCACCTCATTTTGATTCCTACTGGAGAAGGTAAAATGCTTAACTGCATACTGAACTCCAGATTGAAACAAGTCATTAGCTAGATAAGTTCTGCTAAAACCACCTTCCCCCAGCAATGCAACTATTTCGTAACGTCCGCCGATAATTTTTGATATACCTGTATTCATGTGACACCACTGTTGCAGAGATTACCCAAGCAATCTTTGTCAATTTATATTCAATCTTCTACGTCAAAGCTAGGAAATTAGATTGAGCGAAGTATGTAACATATTTTATACTACAACCAATATGATATGATCCTTTGGACACACATAGAAGTCTTATTACATATTTTTCATTGATTAATCAATTATTGAACTTGCAGGATTATGAAACAACTATCACTGCGCTATGGTGTATTTATAATTTGTTTTGTATTGCTATTACTTTATTTAATTACGCCATCGTTTATTCCTTGGTTTCCCTTTTTAATAGTGCTAGCCTTTTTAGGATTAACTGTCAAATCTACTATTGATGGGATTCGGCTGAAAAATGCTTTACTTCAACAAGTAGGTATAATCGAACAAAAACTTCGGTCTGAACTTGTCCAGAAAGTTCAAGGTATTAACCGCAATCAATACGAGAGAATTAATAAAATCGCTTTAATTGAAAAAAGATGTAGCGAAAATCAAGAATTAAAAATTTGGGAGAGACATAAACGCTCTTATCAATTACTTCCCAACTCCCTTTTAGCCATTGGCTTATTGGGGACATTCTTGGGTATTACCATGAATTTATTCTTAATTAGTAGAAATACTGGTGGTGAATTGCAATTACAAAAAGCCTTACCAGATATTATTGGCTCAATGGCGATCGCATTCGTTAGTAGCCTAGCTGCTTTAGCTGGAAGTGTCTTCCTGACAAAGTTTCATCCCACGTATGATTTAGATTTAGAGAAAGATAAACTGCTGATTTCTTTAGAAGATTTTCTTGATAATGATTATTTTATCTCTCAAAATCAGCCAACTGTAGCAGAACAGATAGATGTACTAATTAAGACTATCGACAATTATTCCAAGAGCTTGAGTGGATTTGTGACAACACTACCGAAAAATACTCAAGATTTCCAAAATGCTGTGACATCAGCTTCTAATACACTCAATACATCTGCGAATAATTTTCAGGTTGTAGCGAATCAATCTTCGCAATCGATGCAAACAGGCGCTAATGTTTTAAGTAACGCAACTAACAACTTGGCAAGATTAACTACAACTTTTTCTGATATCACATCTTCTCTGCATAATTCAACAAAATCTTTCGATAACGCAATAGATAAATTACAAATTTATGCAGATAACTTGGCAGATATTGGTAATGCTTTGGTGAATAACTCTACACAAACCCAAAGCTTAATTCAAACTAATCAACAAAGCCTAAATCATGTGAGCGATCGCCTGCTGCAAAATGCGAATACACTATCAGCAACTAGCCAAACTTTCAATAACAATATATCTCAGGTAACAGCATCTTTAACGCAGCACACAGGACAAGTAGGTAACCACAATAATAGATTGCAGAATTTAGTTGGAGTAATTGAAAATGCTACACAATCTTCTAATACTAATATCGGACAAGTAGTATCAGTATTAAATCAAAATTCATCCCTATTAGGTAGCCAAATTAATCAATTGCAGAATATAGCTGAGAGTATCGATAGCAATGCTCAAACCATGAGGCAAATCCAAAATAATTTTTCTGATTTATTGTCAGCATTAGCACAGTTACAGAAATCTAAATTTTAGCCTCAATGGAGAAATTTAAATATGCGGAGAAGAACAAGAAGCTTACCGATAAATGATACATTTAGTATCTGGACTTCTTTTACAGACTTAATGTCTAATGCTTTTATGATAATTACCTTGCTACTACTATTAGTAATAGCAAGAAACTCAAAAAGTATAAATGATACTCGGATATCAACTGGTAATGATGAGAAACCAACAATCATTGAACTACCAGCAGAAAAATATGAGTTTACGTCAGGTAGCGCAGTTTTACCACAGAAGTTGAAAAAAGATATTAATCAAAATGGCATAATTTTAAAAGAAATTGAAAATAATATTAAGCAAATAGAAAATAGTAATAAAAAAGTAGATGTTATTGAAGTTATTGGGCATACAGATGGGGAAGAAGTAGGTTCTTTAAACTGTAGCGATCGCAACGGCGGTAATTTAGATACCAAATTAGAAGAAGTCGTTACTCGTAATAAAGATGTGTCTATTCTTTGTCCAGGTTCTAATGCTGATTTAGGTTTAATGAGAGCCTTAGCAGTAGTGAAAGAACTGCAAAATGTGCAACGTCAAAGAAAATCTGGACTTTTCAAACGGCTGAAATTTAGAGCCTATTCTGCGGCGCAATTGCTGCTACCAGACGATCAAGGATTTGCGCCACCAGATAGAAGTGATAATCCCAAACGTCGGCGGATTGAAATTCGCTTCGCCCAACTAGGACAGTATAAAACACCAGGTAATAACCGTTAATATTGTTTAACTTTAAGATTGATATCGGTCTTATCGAATCAGTCCAATATTTATATGAAAGGTTTCAAAAAATTGAAATCATGAAAGTATTAAAAGTCCATCCATTATTATCCTTATGCTGAACTAATGAAAAGTCACGTATTTGTTCCCCTTGTTCGAGAATTCGTTTAGCAAGGCTTAGTCGCTCTTGCACTTGGTAATACTGAGTAGTTTCCATAACTTTATAATAAAAGGATTTATCATATTTGAGTCGTCTTTATCTTTATTGATACGTTGAGCAAAGACATCTAAATAACATTGAAAAACTTTCTACAGACTGGGTTATAAATTTACAGACAAAATAGCTGTGGAATATATTTGCCTATCTTCTAGAAAGCAACCTTTTGTACTCCTAGAAGTGAGACCAAAATATTTTTGAACGGAGAGGGGGAGATTCGAACTCCCGGAAGCTTTCACTTCATCCGATTTCAAGTCGGACGCAATCGACCACTCTGCCACCTCTCCAGTAAACTGTCTAGCTTTTTTCTTGGTGCAAAGCCTTTTCTAGATTAGCACAAAAGCTGACAGATAATACTATATCTCATGATCTACGCAGATTGCACAACTGGACGCGATCGCTCGTAAAAAATTTCTTCTGAGACGATCTGGTAATCATTGCCTACCCAAACTAGGGAGATTTGCGACACTACACCCGCCTCTAGGGAGACTAGGGAAAAATTCCGCCGCTTGTTGCCTTGAATTTCTACTATTCTGGGTACGCTAGCCGCATTCAAGTAAAATATCCCTTCTGGGCTTTTCAGCAGTGGCTTGCGTAGCTCTTTTTTCGTGTGTCGTAGGCTATGGTGCATATGTCCAAATGTCACCAGAGGAACGGTTTTACCAGCGTTGAGAGCCTGGGAAATCGCTTCGCCAAAATCTGGATCGCCAAAATCGCCGCCAATGGGAAGCCAGTCTTTACCACAGGGGTCTTCGGGGCGATCGCCTAATCCACTAGGCCCATTGTGCCCAAGAAAAATAATCGTATCGTATGCAGCACTTTTGACCGCAGCCATAATTTTATCTGCTGATTCTTCAAAATCGTTGACACCGTAACGTTCTTTGCAAATGTCAGCAAATCTCCATTCTGGCCCACCCCAACTAAAAGGACGACCTCCCACTACTGTTAAATTCCATTGGGGAAAATCTAGCTTACTATAACCGACATGGGCGGAACCTAATAAATCGAGTTGTTCTTGTACCCAGTCTTCCTTAGTGCGATCGTAGGGACATTTTTTCCGTCCCCATTCTGTGGCAGTGTACCATGCATCGTGGTTGCCCATTATGGCTGCTTTGGGAATATCAACAGAAGCGATCGCTCTTACCACTTCCACAGACTCATTGCCAAAATCCCCCACAAACAGCACTAAGTCTACACCCAAATGCTTGAGTGCAATACCATCTTCTTCTTCCCATTGGTCGTGAACGTCGCCAACTACAGCTATTTTCAGGTTTGTTGATTCTGTTATCTCACTGGTCATGCCACTGTCCTTGCCGTCTACTTTTAGGATAGGCAACTCAGCAGATTTTGGACATAAATTGTCAAAACTCTGGGTATAGGGCATGGGGCATTGGGCATTGGGGATGGGAAAGAAACCAACACTTGTCGGTTAAGGGAAAAAAGGGGAATGGGAAAAGGGGAAGAAAAAACCTTTAACCCTTGACCTTTAACCTTTTCCCCAAAACCATACCAATGTGCTATGTCCAAGGATAGAGTTTCCATAAAGCTTCTAGGATTTTTGGTAAAAACCACTATATTTTTTGGTAAAAACTACTATAATTAATCCACAGCATAACTGAAGGATAAAGTATGAAGTATGAACTATGAAGTATGAAACTTCCCTAAGCATAAAACGCTGTTTTGTAGGGAGTTCCCACATTTAAGTAAGTGTTATCAAGTGGCTTTGGGCATACATCAATTTTTTCAGCCTTCAACCTTTAAACTTCATCCTTTTTGGTCAAATACTTGCAATTTTAAGTAACCCCTAATTGTGTTTAACACTGCACTTGTTGATCGAGAAACCACCCATCCGGGTGTACTACCACTGGATTTATTTGCGGCGATTGAGAGTCTCAAAAAAGAACTCAACGCGGTGATTTTAGCCCATTACTATCAAGAGCCAGATATCCAGGATATTGCAGACTTTATTGGGGATTCATTACAACTAGCCAGAGCCGCAGCTAATACCAATGCAGATACAATTGTCTTTGCTGGTGTTCACTTCATGGCAGAAACAGCCAAGATACTAAATCCTGATAAATTGGTACTGCTACCAGATTTAAATGCTGGTTGTTCTTTAGCAGATAGCTGTCCGGCGGAGGCATTTGCAGCCTTTAAAGCTGCCCATCCCGATCATCTAGTGGTTTCTTATATTAACTGCTCTGCTGATATTAAAGCCATGAGCGATATTATCTGCACCAGTTCTAATGCTGTGAAGATTGTGCAGCAAATACCGAAAGACCAACCAATTATTTTTGCCCCCGATCGCAATTTGGGGCGCTACGTCATGGAGCAAACTGGACGAGATATGGTGCTTTGGGACGGTAGTTGCATTGTGCATGAAACTTTCTCGGAAAAGAAAATTGTTCAGTTAAAAATTGCCCATCCCGAAGCGGAGGCGATCGCACACCCAGAATGCGAAACTAGCATTTTGCGCCACGCTAACTATATCGGGTCTACAGCAGCATTATTAACATATTGTCAAAACAGTCCTGCACAGGAATTTATCGTGGCTACAGAGCCAGGTATCATTCACCAAATGCAAAAACTAGCTCCCCAGAAGCGGTTTATTCCTGCGCCACCAATTAATAACTGTAATTGCAATGAATGTCCGTTTATGCGCTTAAATACCTTAGAAAAAGTGTATTGGGCAATGAAAAATCTTACTCCCGAAATCACCATGTCTGAGGAGATACGTTTAGCAGCGTTGCGCCCAATGCAACGGATGTTAGAAATGAGCGTTTAGTTAAATTAATCTAATAGGTTTTTATATTATGTAGAGACATGATTCTATTGTGTCTCTACATCTTTTTTGGCTTTAAATTTAATGAATAAAAGTCAATATTCTTGTGTTTACCTTTGTTGCTTGTTGGCAAATTTTAGGACTTCCCAAAGCCTATATATATTTGCAATTTCTGCTGAATAAAGCAGAAATTACTAGCTATTATTTTATAGGATACTTATTAAAAATTCAATCTGCCTTTCCTCCCAGTATTAACACACTTTATGGGAGATTTACAACCTGATAATTACGGTTGAGATAATTATTTTACTTCGCCTATAATTACGATGTTTAGTATAACAGTAAAATCTAATAATTAGATATGACAAGTGGCGTATATATAATGACTAATAAAGTCAATGGACGTAGATATATAGGCTATAGTGAAAATATTGAGTCACGTTTTGAGGCAAATAAACGAGAACTTCAAAGGGGTTCATTTGGTTACAGACATCAACAATTCATTGATGACTATCAGCAGTTTGGAGAAGAAGCTTTCATTTCTGGAATTATTGAAGTGACTGCAAATGAGCCATCAGTAATGAGCCAGCGAGCCGAGCAATGGAAACAGATGATTAAACCTGAGTATAATCAATAAATTAAGTAGCGCGATCGCCTTCTTTTAAAACTTTTCCCACCTCAAGTAATCTCCAAGAAAAACCATCCCATGCAAGGGTCTTTCTCTCCATATCAAATTGACGGATGGGGAATGTGAATTCCCCACCAGTAAATAATTTCATCACTGACCTTTCTGAGCTTGAACTTTAGCCGCTTCACTAAATTTTTCATATAGTTGAATGCGGCTTTGGGCTTCTTGATAGCGGCTATGTTCTGCTGGAACCTGACTCATTAAATCAGAAGCCTCTTGCCACTTAGCCGCTAGAGTTGACCATTGCTCCGAACTTGTGGCTGTTTTACCAGATGCAGAAGTTTGATTAGCAATCCGCACTGCGGCTGCAAATGGGTCTGGAGTAGAAAGCGTTTTAATTCCAAGCGTAGGAGTGGGTTTTGGCTTCGCAGCTAAGGATTTAGAAGCTTCTGCATACTTCTTATACAGTTGAATGCGACTTTGAGCTTCCTGATAGCGGCTATGTTTTGCTGGAACCTGACTCATTAAATCAGAAGCCTCTTGCCATTTAGTAGCTAGCTCTAATCTCTGCTCAGGTGTTAGAGCCTTTTTACCTAATGCAGAAGCTTGATTAGCAATCCGCACTGCGGCTACAAATGGGTCTTCAGTTTTCTGAGAAAAATTTTGAGTATTTGCCAGAGATGATACTTGCGGTTGGATAGTTAAAGATTTAGAAGTCTCTGCTGAAGTAGAGGTTTCACCTTTACCTTCTAACCATGCATAAGCACCCCAAACTAGCAACAGTAGGGGTAAACATAAACCTGATACCTTCAGAAGTCCTATAGGTAAGGACTGTTTGGGTATAATTTTACTCTGGAGGCTATTTTTAGTTTTATTCCTATTTCTGCGTCTGAACACTACAGATCGCAAGGAATTAGGCTTAGGTAAGCTGACCTGAGCAAGTTCTGTTTTAGACTCTTTGTAATCTTGAAAATCCTTCAGTATTTGCCTGAAAATATTTGGTTTTGGTAAGGTAATTTCCTCTGACCAAAGCAATTGATTATCGCGATCGCGATAAATTTCCGTCAACCAAAGTAATTGCTGTTCTCGAACAATTCGACTGTTGATATTCACTCGTCGAATATTTCGGGGTGCAATAGACTCCAGAATTTGCCGGATTTTTTGCACTATGGTAGTTTTCTCAAGTTGGTCTACTGATTGTGCCTCACACAGCAGTTGTAAGACTCCATCAGAAAAAATCGCTCTGGTTCTCACCCCAGATTCGACTAGTTTTTCATTCAGTAGTTGAATAATCGCAGCAACGCTACCCTGGTGTGCTTGCCATGCGATATCGTTTATTCGATCTGCCATTTGTAATTTAGTGATAACTTTGCCACCCTGGTTTTTTAATGGACTAATTGAAAGTATTTAGGTAACTGTTTTTTGCAAAACTTTGCTTTGCTTTTGATTTTATGAGTAATAATACAAGCTTGACAAACAAAATCATAAAACTAATACCTAAATTCTACCTTTAGGAAGAAGGCTTTATCAGCATCAGTTAGTTTATTCCGCATTCTAGGTAATTGTCTACCTGTGTCAGAAAGAATGTTACAACTATGACTTTCAAGATGTGCTCGGCATCCAACAGTGATTAAGAGCGTGAAGCGAGAAGGCTGTTTTACGTAATACTACTATATATAGATGTGAAATCTACTAAATAGTCACAGGATTAACACTGAACAGTCACAAACTCGATAGACTCTATGTGAAATATGCGATCGCATTTTCTTAATAGAACCAGAAAAGTCGAATTTTCTATATTGTCGATGAATCTTCGCGAGCGATCGCTTCCAATGGCAACATTACTGTAAATGTAGAGCCTTCTCCTGGCTGTAAAACTACTTTGATTTCACCATGCATTAATTCAACTAAGCGGGAAAGAATCGCTAATCCTAATCCTGTACCATCAGAACCTTGCAGATCTTGATCGCTGACTGTACGAAAATAGGGATTGAAGATTTGGGTTTGAGCATCTAGCGGAATCCCAATCCCACTATCAATCACAGAGATAGCCCATTGCTCCTCAGATACTTTCTCACAATCCAAACGCACAGTACCAGACTTGGTATAACGAATCGCATTGCTGAGGAGATTGGTAATAATTTGCTGAAGCCGAAGCGGATCTGTAACTACTCGCTCGGGTGCGCGATTGCAATCAACAATTAAAGCTAACTCCTTTTTAAAAGTTAGTTCTTTAGTTCCTTCAATCTGTTCATCTTGATATACCGCTTCTACCCATTGATCAACAATGGCATCAATTTTATGAATCAGAGTTTGGCTAAAGTCCATCTTTTGTTTAAGGATAGTCAGCTTCTTCAATTAGAAGAAGCTTAATCCCTGTTAAATAAATTTCACAACATACAAAAGATGGAGGTTTGTGAAAAGCAACAGAAAGAATAAAAACCAAAAGCCTCTCCAA
>NZ_JACJQJ010000082.1 GCF_014696615.1 Nostoc linckia FACHB-104
AGCATTAAGGATAATCTTCTGAGACATCCTTCCATTGTTCAATAGCTTTAAAAGCTGTGGAGCTTGTTCCGCATAGCTTATAGCTTTTCTTAGTGCCATTCCTCTGTATTATTTGCTGCCCGTAGCGCTTCCGGTAGGACAGGTTGCATCAACTGATCGAGCAACAAGAGAACGATCGCCGCCGCTGCACCTACACCCAAGCTCCACTTCATCTCAACGGCAAAAGATCGAGACTTAGCGGTGTGAAACACCCAATGATCAATCAAATGGGAGCTTAATCCAACACGATAGGCACAACCTATTCCGATAAGAATGCTGATTGCCAGTAGAATTGAATACTGTAGTCCTTGCAGAAGCATTAAAATCCCCAATGTTGGCACTTTTTCCAGTATTTCTGGAGACTGTTTCGCTAACTGTTGCTCGATTAAAGGAATAGACGTGATCGTGAACATGACAATTCCCACACTGCCCAATACAAATAAAATCCCGAATTGTTTCAGAATTGCCATTGGTTTAACCTCCAGATGATCCGTCCTATTAGCCCATGCCAACGAACACCATCACCGGAATTGTGGGCAGGTTGAAAACAATATGAACGACGAGACCGGGCCAGATCGATCCGCTGCGACGGAAGACCTCAGCGGTAGCAAGACCCGCCACAATGGCCGCAGGAAAAACGATATTGATACCGTGCATGAGGGCGAAGATCAAGGTGCTGCCCACGACCCCAACGAACGGACCGTAGCGCAGCAGCGCGTTGGTGACGATGCCCCGGTAGAGCAGTTCCTCGCCAAAGGGTGAGAAGACGCTGATGAACACCGTAGACAAAACCAGAGACAGTAACCCGCCACGACCACCCTCTGCGTAAACATCCTGGACATTGTCCGTGTCCCCGGTGATCTGGATCCAGACCATGATCGCCAGACCCTTGAGTACAAAGGCAAGCAGCCCTACGCCAACACTGGTCAGAAGCCAGCGACTGGAGGTTCGGCGTACACCGAAGGCACTCAGGGAACGGATCCGCAGCCGCGCGGCTGCCGTGAACGCGATGAGGGTGGCGACGCCGGTCCATGCAGTCAAGATCAGTCCGTGGACCACGGGGTCAAGACCGAGTTGCTTGAACAGCGAAACGCCGCCGAACCCTATGATTAAATAGACGACGAGTCCGACGATAATCTCGGACCAGCCCGGACGGGAGGTATTGCTAGGCCGAACCGAGGACGCGGAAGGGGGCTTTCCCGACTCCCCCAGGTGATTTGAAGAAACACGAGGCATGATAATTGACTCCTTTTATCGGGTTGCTGACTTCAGTTGCTGATGGGTTCGGGATTTGCCGGGGTCACCAATGACCCTTCTGGTGGCTCTGGTAAAAGGATTGGGGCGACTCCTGCTTGAACACCCCGTAGGCGATCGCCAGGAACACGGGTACTGCAACCAGCATTGATAGTGCCCCGTAGGTCGCGTGGTACTTGCTGATTGTGAACAGAGCAGGTGAGGGCAAGGCACTTCCAGTGATGTCGAACAGGATTGCCCCGCTGATGTTGTTCGCGAAGTGTACGCCGATGGCGAGTTCAGTGGTTCCGTCAATCAACGAGACCACAGTCCACACCAGACCCGGAACGAGGAAGTAGTTGGAAAAGATCGTGAGCCAGCCGCCCACGCTTACCTCCGGGTTGAGGAGGTGCGGCAGCGTAAATATTACGGCTGGCACGAGCGCCAGAAAGACGCGGTTAGACCAAACAAGGCTCGCCCCCTGCACAATGTATCCGCGAAAGAAAAGCTCCTCGGTGGTAGTCTGGATCGCGGTAAGAACCAGTGCGATCGGGACGAAGAGAGCGAACGTTAAGAGGTCGGAGTTAAAGGAGAAGGTATTCGGGTAGAACAGATACTGCCCCAGCCCACCGATCAGGCAGTACGGCACGAACCACGCCACGAATCCGTGACCGACCCGGTGCCAGTCTATCCGCTCCCGCGCCGTGACGAGCGTCCGGGGGTGGCGGCGGTGGACCAGGGAGACAGCGATCAGGACTCCCGCGAGGAAGAACAGGAAACTCGCCATGACAAACAGGTAGTATTCCACGGGACCGAGCACTGAGGGGTCTGCCTGTCCGCCGAGCGCGAACGCGACGAGTACGCTAGCACCACTACCCACAACCAACCACGCAAAGAGGATGATCATCAGCCCCAGAGGATACCGCCACCCCCGATACTTACCCCACCCAGCAGCATCCACGTAAGTCGCGTCTTTCACTTCCGTTCCGCTTCCCTGATGTCCTTGGGTTGCTTTAATCCTCATCTGTGTCTCCTTGATTTGTGCGTGGATGTAGTGCTTGGATCTGACCGCCAGTTACCTGGGAGGACGTTTACACTTTCCAGGGGAGCGGCGATCGATAAGGATTCTCCCGCATATCCAGCACTTCCCAAGTCACAGTGTTAACCTGTCCTGTAACGGGGATGTTGTAGCGTCGTTGTAAATCTCTCACCGCAGATTCTGTAATCGCGCCAAATGCACCATCAACAACCGCACCCCTCGGATTTCCCAACCTGACTCCAGCAGCATTTAAGAACCCATTATCTAAGAGAATTTGCTGCAACATTTGCACTCTTCTACCGCGATCGCCCTGTCTCAAGGTTGGCAATGTGAGATCCGTGTAGGCGGTTGCAACAAGAATAGGAGATTGTTGAGGTGGAGGGGTAGCGATCGCCGGATACATTCGCAAAACCCCACCTACTCCCGTTATAACGATGATTGATAGAGTGGTTTTAGCAAGCATCCCAGTGATTCTAGAAATTGAGCGTCGTGTTGTAGTTAATTTCATCATCTTTCTCCTGTTTGTCGCTATGAATAATTCGTATCGTGTTAGCGAACCTGTTTTGGGGTCATTCCAGTGAGGCGCTTAAGTTCAACA
Source organism: Nostoc linckia FACHB-104 (assembly GCF_014696615.1). Classification (GTDB taxonomy): domain Bacteria; phylum Cyanobacteriota; class Cyanobacteriia; order Cyanobacteriales; family Nostocaceae; genus Aulosira; species Aulosira linckia_A. The sequence continues at coordinate 2,910 of NZ_JACJQJ010000082.1, forward strand.
AAACAGGCAAAAGCTAGCCATCACGCATTCGATAGCTTACTAGCACTAACAAACAAGTCAGATATGAATAGAGCTTAGTGACTTGCAGCAATAATGGCTGTCATCAACTCTGCCATTTTCCAGCGCCCAGTATATCGAATGTTATTGATAAATAGGGCTGGAGTAGCCGTTATTCCACTCTTGCATCCACTTTCGATATCTTCATTGACACGATCGACATGCACTTGTTTAGACAACTCTTTAAGAAATTGAGGGATATCAAGCCCTAAATCATTGGCGTACTCTACAAGATAACCATTTTCTAACTTCTGTTGATGGGCAAACAAAGTGTCGTGCATTGACCAAAATTGTCCCTGAGCGGCGGCGGCAACGGCTGCTTGGGCTGCCCGTTGAGCTTGGGGATGAATCTGTGCTTGCGGAAAATGACGGAAGATAAAGCATAAATCATCTTCTCCAAAAGAAGTACTAAGTTCTCCTTTGAGCAATTTAATCAGCTTGTAAACATCCGCACTTTTAGAGCATTGATAGTCTCCATACATCACCAGCACGACCTTAGCACTCAGCACACCTCGCATCCAATCCTGGGTTGAAGGGGTTACAAGTAAGGAACTGTGGCTATGATCGTCGTTCATTTTTCTACATTTGCATCAAGCATGGAACCTGGCAATTTACTTACTCAATCCATTGATTGCGTAACTGTTTGCATAAATTCAATATAGGCGATCGCCTTCAAGCTGTCTTCTATAGCGAGTTAAAATTTTTACAGTATAAATTGATAGAGCAATCATGCCATCGTGGAGTAGAAGGCTAGTTATAACTCAAGTTAGAATCCCAATTCTATCGAAAGTACATCCTATAAATTAACAATGCCGCGTTTAACGGCAACAGTTACAGCTTGGGTGCGTTCGTCCTTGACGTTGCCGTAGGCATCGCTCACATCTAACTAGCAATAAGAAGCGCCTCCTACAACCAGGATGAGTACGATCCTGGTTGCGAAATGGCGGGTTGATTGATATTTGCTAGCTTCTGCACTTAGTTGCGATCGCTGGCACGATCGATCAGTGCGTTTGAGGGCAAGCTCGGATCAAGTACCTTGCGCGCACTGTCAACCCCTACAACGGGCAGTGTACCCGGATCAAGCATACCGAGTTGAACCAATACACTCGCCTGATCCCAGTAGAGATGTTCGTGGGCTAGCTTGTCGTCACGAAACTGAACAATTACTACCAATGCCACTTCAACCCGTTTAAGAGTCGGAGCAATGCCAGGTAGCATCCAGTCCATCTGGATGGTATGAGTGAACTTAAGTAGCATTTCATCGACGAGTTGATTGGTTCCGATTGTGCGCGAGACCGGAGTCAGCTCCATGTCCGGCGGCATCTGTGGAATGAAGTACTTGGAATAAAACTCGCGCAGTGCCGGTTTCCCTACTCCCCCAATCATTACCGGAATGCCGTTAACGTAAGCATCCTCAACCATCGTGGCGAGGGTATCTTCAGTGTTGTGAGCGTCAAACTCAAGCCGCAGATGCTCATCCCAGAGTTCTTGCAAAAACTCCTGGGCTGGTGTCAAGTTGCTAGTTGCCTTTTTATTTGCTTGTTCGTCTACAGATTGCTGTTTGACCATGATTGGATTCTCCTAGTTCTATTTATTTCAAAAGCTGGGATTGACAATTAGCTTTGGGGTATTTTGTAGCTCCATTACCGCCTCGTCCTTTTTTCCGAAATTTTGAAGACTTTAAATTCTTTCAAGGTGTGATGACACCTGACTCCTGAGAAAGCTAATGGGTTTCCTTTTAGCGTCTACTCTTCCCGGCGGAAAACTTCGGATATCAACCGTGTAAAGGCACCAGATTGGTCGTATGAATCAGGATTTGAGCGTTTGCGATCGCCCGCTTCCGTCCCCTTTACATTTCTTTAGAGACAGCCTCTTACCGCTCTCAAGGAGCATGATTTGCCTGATTGGATGCACTTCTATTTGCATAAACTCAATATAGGCGATCGCCTTCAAGCTGTCGTCTATAGCAAGTTAAAATTTTTACACTATAAATTGATAGAGCAACAATGCCATCGTGGAGTAGAAGGCTGGTTCTAACTCAAGTTAGAATCCCAATTCTATCGAAAGTACATCTTATAAATTAACAATGCCACGTTTAACGGCAACAATTACAGCTTGGGTGCGATCGCTCACATCTAACTTATTCAAAATTCGATTGACATGAGATTTAACAGTGCCTTCACCAATACTCAAAGCAGCTGCAATATCGGCATTGCTCATTCCCTGCGCCAGTGAGCGGAGTACTTCTAGTTCTCGTTCACTCAGTTCTGGATTGCTGAGGCGCTGTACCAACTTTGCTCCTACATCAGGCGGAATATACTTCTGACCCCGATGAACGGTACGAATGGCATTCAGAAGCTCGTCAGGTTCAGTTTCTTTCAACAGATATCCTTTTGCGCCTGCCTGCAATCCCCGATAAATATCTTCGTCACTATCATACGTGGTCAGTACAATAATCCGAGCAGATTTAGCAGTAGCACAAATTGCACCGATAGCAGCAACTCCTTCCACGCCCGGCATTCGGAGATCCATGAGCGTGACATCCGGTTGATGTTCCCCAAATAGAGCGATCGCTTGTTCCCCATTTTCGGCTTGGGCAATCACCTGCATATCTGGGTCACGGTTAATAATCGTGGCTAAACCTTGCCGAAAGATAGCATGATCGTCTGCAATGAGAACCCGAATGGCTTGGCTCATTGTGATGCTACTCCCGATCGACGGTAACAATCATCTCTGTTCCTTCTCCAGGTTGACTCCTAATCGTGAGTTGTGCGCCGATGCGCTCTGCCCGTTCACTCATGCCTAGTAAGCCAAAACCCTCAGAGGCTGGAATACTTCCAACTCCAAAGCCCTGTCCATTGTCTTGCACGCGCAAGCAAACCCGATCGCGATCGTAGATTAGCTCCACTCGAATTTCATCAGCATTGGCGTGTCGAATCGCATTGGTTAAGGCTTCCTGCCCCATCCGCAGTAGATTACTCTCGACTTCAGTCGGCAGAGAATATACTGCACCCTCAATTTCATAATATAAAGTGGTATCCATTGCGGCAGTTCTGAGTTGAGCGACGAGACGATGTAGAGCGCTCTGTAGACTGCCTTCCTCCAAAAGCTGAGGACGGAGCGCTACTACCGATCTCCGCGCTTCAACCAGTCCAGTTCGCGCCAATTCTTTGATCAGGTCTAGGTGTGCCTCAGTTGCTTCTAAATCATCCGTTAGCACCTGTTTTGCCGCTCCCACCTGAGCCAGAATGCCTGTAAACGCCTGAGCGAGTGTGTCGTGAATTTCACGCGCCATGCGGTTGCGTTCTTCCAAAATTGAGGCTGCTTCTGCTCGCTTTTGCAGCGTAATATCTCGCGCTATCCAAATCACCTGTTCGTGCCGAATCGGTGCAATGCGCGCTGAAAACCAGATTTCTCGTTCAGCTATCCACTGGCTGTATTCAACTGTGAGTACTTGTTGGGTTCTCAGCACCTGCTGAATGTAACTCAGGAATTCATCAGCTTGTTCCGTAGCATAGAGTTGATGCAGTGTTTTACCAATATACTCCTCCCTATGCAACTCTCCATATGACGGATTTCCTTTGATTGCGCCGATCACTTGCCCTTCAGCATTGAAGATACACAGCGGATCGGGAATGGCTGAAAAGAGCGCCCGTAGCTCTGCTTCAGAGGCTTGCAATGCTACTTCTGCCTGTTTGCGATCGCTAATATCCGCAAGCACCCCTTCGATGTAGTCATCGTCTGCATTCAGATAAGAAGAGAAAAGCCCCCAAAACACTGTCCCATCTCGTTTTCGCATCTGTGCTTCAAAGCTTCGCACTTCCCCATCCCGCTTCATCACCTCAATGCCTTGTTGGCGATCGCTGGGATTGACCCAATAGCCTATAGTGTGTTCAATCCCAATCATCTCTTGGGGTGAATCAAAACCAAACAGATCGGCAAAGCGTTGATTGGCATTGAGAATTAATCCATCACAGGTGCGGGTTCGGTAGATGCCAACCTGCGAGTTTTCAAAGATAGTTCGGAACTTGGCTTCACTGCGTTGTAATGCCTCTTCTGCTTGTCTACGCTGGGTGGTGTCATTGCCAACCGATAAGATTTCAACGACATCTCCCTGTTCATTGAAGATGGCTTGATTTGACCAAACAACCCAAACTCGCCGACCGTCTCGACACAGGTTTTCACCCTCGCCTTGCGGGTACGATTGAGGATTACGAAGTAAATCATGGACAAAGGGTTTGACATCGCGTCCAGAGATTTCGATGTCTGGAATGATTGTTTCAAATAAGGTTCGCCCTAAAATCTGATGTTCTTCATAGCCAAGAAGCTTTACCCCATAATCGTTAATGTAGTGAATCCGTCCTTGCGGATCATAGCGAATGATAACGGAATTTGCGGTTTGGAGCAGGTTGCGATAATTTGCTTCACTTTGTCTCAATGCGGCTTCGGTTTGTTGACGTTCCGCGATCTCCTGCTGCAAAGCTTGAGTTTGCTCTTCTACCTTCCTTTCCAGTGTTTCGGAATAATCCGATAACCGTTCATATAACCGAGCATTCTCCAGTGAAATTGCTGCCTGAGCAATCAACAGTTTAAGGACTTGTAAGCGATCGCTAGTAAACACTCCGGTACTGAAATTGTTCTCCAGATAAAGTATGCCCATCAGCTGATTTTGCTTGAGAATGGGCATACACAGGAGCGATCGCGTTTGTTGGTTTTGAATATACCGATCAGTCAAAAAAGACGGTTCGCTGATTGCATTATCAAACACCAAAGTTTCAGATGTGCGTTCTACTGATTGGATGACGGAGACAGGAATTGTTGCACAGCTAGCAACAGCGATCTTTTCCAGGTTACACTGTTTACTTCCACTGCACTGAGCCACAACAGTGAGCCGATCATCTTCCAGGAGAACCAGAGCGCCAGTTTCGGCTCCTGCATTTTCTATCACCACCTGCATCAACGTTGCAGTTAATTGATCGAGATGGATCATTTCTGAGATGGCTTGAGCCGCTTTCATCGCCGCACCCAAATCGATCGCCGCAGTCGGATGACGGATCGTTTCATCGGTCACGATTGAATGTGATTGCCGAACTAGGTTGGTGTTGAGGAGTTGTGGATAGCGTTTTTCTAAATCTTTAACTTTAGCGGTTGCGCCCCAGCGATCGTAGCAATAGTGCGCCTCTTTCATGTAGGTTTGGGCAATTTTTGACCGACCTCGCGCCAAATAATGTTTTGCTGCTAATTCATAGGCGAGTGCTTCTTCCTGGATCAACTCATTTTCAGCAGCACCTGCGATCGCTCGCTCGTAAAACTCTTCAGCCTCAAAAAATTGCCCTAAGACTCGCGCTTTTTCTGCCTCGACTAGATGAAATTTATGTAGATAATTCATGGGAGCGTGTTCTGCCCATTTCTGCATCTTTTCTCGATTGATGTTAACACAATTGAGCCAAGCTACTTTTTGGCAGTTTGAAGCATCGAGCAGTAGGCTCAAAAGCGCCAGAGAGTAATACAAACAGAATACAGGTAAAACTGTTATTGCTGTCACCTCTTCAAAATGTTGCCTTGCCACAACATCGGTTTGTACAGCTTGATGATATTCTCCAAATAGATAACACACTATAACTTTGTCTAGATACAGCATTTGAATTGCAGTTCCGTCTCTAATTGCAATAGCGTGTGTTAAAGCCTGCTCTTATATTTGTGTCCATAATTTTCTCGTCCAACTAACTACATTCACAGGGATACTGTCGCATCATCTGTTGCAAATCCACAGGCTCCCCTGAAGGTGTATAAACAACATTGCCAGACATTGCTGCAACTATCCTTTTGCTCTTTGCCCATTCATACCAAGCAATTACGTCTGCCGTCGCTGTGTTTTGAGGTTTTTTGCCTTCTTTACAAGCTGTGATAAAAACGCCAGTGGGTGAGTTGACTGATTGCCAAGTTTGGAGTGCTTCTTTGAGATATGCGATCGCCCCAGGCACATTTGCCCAATATTTCTTCACCACCCCCAAACATGGCTCTGGGTTTATTCGTAACCGCCGTAACTCTGTACAGACCTCAGCAATCTCGTGCTTGCTGGGCTTATCCGTACTTGAACTGACTTCAACTTCCGGCTCGGAATATTCCTCTTCATGAGGGTCTATCTCACTCTTTGAGTTATCTTGTTCAATTTCATCAACAAAGCGAGTAATCTGAGGTTGCTCTGGTTGTGGTGCTTGGCAAACTGACTCATATTCGCTTTCTTCTACTCCTTCATCCTTTACTTCCTCAACAGCAGTGTTGTTGTTTTTTAAAAGGTTTAAAGTAGTTTCAAATGTTGTCGGATTATTCGCACATCTTGTCGAAATATCTGGCACATCTGTGTCAATTTTTTCGCATCGTTGAGAATCGAGTAATTCTGTGAGCTTTTCCCGATTTAATTGATACTCACAAGCTGTATCCTTGGGAAATTTTTGAGCAGCCTGTTCCTTGATTAAATCATTAAAGTATTTCACTGTCTAAACTGCCCCTTTCTTAAACCCCTACCCTTGAAAGTGCCCCCTTTCTCCCTCATCCTCCTTGTCTTCTAATCCCCAGTCCCTAACTGACAGCAAGGAACAATAGGCTTTTGACCAAACTCTTGTAAGCCAACATCTCCTAGCAATGTTTGCCAATCTGTGAGTAAGATTTGTGTTGCTGGTTGGCGGCGCATTTGGGCTAATAGAGTTATAGCGTCGTACCAGATGCCATTTTCAGCATAGAAAATAACTCGATCGCGATCGCCTAATTGCTGGGAGGGAAGATTATTGCTCAATTTGACTCGTTGAATCCAGCCGTTGACATTGACAGCTTGCGCTTCGCGATCGCAATTCATATTCAAAGTTAAATACCAATGGTAGTTTTTCCCTGGCTCTAATTTTACTGTTGATGGGAGAGTGAGAGCGATCGCTCCTGGTGTGTCGGTAACTGTGAAAGTTCCTTGATAAGTTTGCTGATAATTTCTTGGATCTGGATCGGTTTCGTCCCAGATTTCCAATTCGCCTACCTTGATATCTTTTGGCTGATAAGGAACATAAAACCAAAGAGTAGGAGAAGCTTCCAAAGTTAATCCCCAAACATGGCTGATTCCTGACTCTGATTCTACAGATGGAACTAAAGCCATGAGGCGTTCTTTAATTTCCAGCGCTGCACAACTATATCCGTCACGAGTTCCGCCGCCTTTGCGGTTTCCCGGTGCGCCTCGTGGTGACAGTGGCGGACGCTTAAACTGTATTGGGGAAGCAGTTGTGGGTCTAGGTTGAGGCTGCTGTGAGGAATTTTGCTTGATTGCGGATGCAGTTGAAGCCAGGATTTGTTGGCGATGTTGCAAAGGTTGGGCTTTTCCTTTGTTAGCAGCAGAACTCATCAGCGATAAAGCTAATGCTAAAGCAAGTCCCAGTTTCCAGCGATCAAACTTAATCCCAGCCACAATTTCCCTCCTCAACTTTATTCATGTTCAGTGTCGTTAATCATCCATGTTGTTGGGGTAAAGGGTGAAGAATTTAACCTTTTGTCCTTAACCGCACCGTGTTGCTTGTGATGATGTAAGTGATCGCAACAGCAATTACTGAAGGAACCAAGGGCACACAAACGCCGATACTGAACAAAGACAAGCACAGGCTACCAAGAATGATTATGACTGAGGCGATCGCAATTCGCCGATAAACCAGCCCATGAAATACCCAGACGCATAAACCCCCCATAAGTGCCCAACTCCCAATCCAAACTACATCTAATGTTTGGGGCCAAAACCGCAGTAAGGGGCGTTCTTGTTTGGCTATACTCAGCATTTGGCTCACCATTTGGGCGTGAATCACTACACCAGGCATTTTCTTGTCAATTTCGTTACTAAAGGGAGTAGCAAAGCGATCGCCTACTGATTGAGCGACAACGCCAATCAACACAATCCTGTTTTTCACCCACTGGGGTTTAAAATCATTTTGGAGAACTTCTGTGAGCGTGACTTCCCTAGCGACTTTTGAGAAAGAACGATAACTGAGCAAGACTTGATGACCGCGAGGGTCGATGTTGTGATAAAAGCCTGTATGCTTTTCTAAAGGTTGAAAAACGGTAGAGCCAAGCTGTAAATTCCCATCTGATGTTGCTTCTGGTTGAATACCTTCAGCATCGAGGTAACGTAAGGCTAATTCCGCACTGAAAGCATAAGCAGCTTGGCAAACTGAATCGCCTGGATTTAAATGCAACAAATAACGGCGCACTGTCCCATCGGGTTCAACTGCGATATCGCTAAAGCCGACATTCTCAGGGGGACTTGCTGGGGGTGAAGCAACTCCAAATTTGTTGGCTTTCGCTTCTGGGTGGCTGACTTCGCAGATTGTTACCAAGTTTGGGTTGTTTTTGATATGTGCAGCTAGCTGGCGATATCCTGGTTCTACAGGAAAATCGCGGTAGATATCCAAGCCAATGGCTCTAGGTTGATGCGCCTGAAGTTTTTCGAGAGTTTGCAAAATGACGCGATCGCTTAGGGGATATTGTCGTTGCTGTTGAATATCTTGCTCTGTAACTTTTACAATCAGTAGACGCTCATCAATGCCGCGATCGCTTTGTAAGCGGGTCATCTGGTCAAAAGCCCACAATTCCACAGGCTGAAGTCCACCTAAAAAACGTACTGCCATGACTAAGCCAGTAGCTACCAAGCTTTTCACCAAGATATTTGGCAAATGCTGCCACTTCAGCCCAAAGCGATGTCGGTGCTTTTTCGGGCGTAAATCCTGCCAAGTCGGTGGCACTTCAGCCGGATTTTGATATATCATTGGTAACCAAGTAGCCCCAGGTAACTCCGTAAATTCCTCTAGGCGTTCTTGGGCATGGCGCACGGCGGTATATAAAGGTTGTCCGCCAGCATATTCTCGCAGAAATTCCTTGAGAAAGGATTGAGCGACGACATCGGGGACAATCTCCTGCATGACAATAATAATCGGGACGTGTAAATCAGCTAACTGCTGGGCTAATCCCAATCCTTCACAGGAATTAAAAATGGCGATTTTTAAGCCTTTTTGCACTGCTTCTCGTAAAGCGTGTTTAAATTGGTCAGTTTCAATACTTTCCCTAGCGCTGAGACTAATTCGCCCCCTTTGTTCTATCGTTTGACTATGCCCAGCAAAAAAGAAGATATCCCAGCCTTGAGTATCTCGTAGCTGGGCGATTAAATCTCGCGCTTGGGGTTGATGGTAGAAAACCGATTCTGTTTCCTGGAGATTTTCAATTGCTTGACGATCCGCAGCTAAATCTAGGTTTTGACTATCGCCAAAAATTGCCAACAACCGCACGCGATCACTTTGAGTTTGATGTTTGGCAATTTCCCAAGATTCATATTCTACCGGACTGTAGCTCACGCCGACATTGGGATAACTCGACAGCAAATCCCAGCTATGCCAAGGTAGTTTCCAGAGGATGGGATCTCTAGCTTTGATGGCTAACCGCAGCGTATCAGCTTGAGTAGCGAGTTCTTTGCTTAACCTTTCGCGGATTTTTTGCCATCCCAGTTCCCCGGAAGGTTGCAGCCATTCGTTAAGGTTAGCTTCCACCTGTCGCATTCTTTGCCAGCAGTCGTCTGTAATCTCCCTAGTAGCGCGATTTGTTGGTAGACTTTCTTCAATTTCCCACCCATCATTGCGAGCGATAGCGCTGAGACTACGAAAGGACTGTTGCCATAAAAAATACAAGCCTTCAATATCTGTATTAGCACCAAGTTTACCTTCAATTTCTCCCACAGGTGAACCGCCATCCTCTCTCAGTTCTAGGGATACTTCAAACCCTTGGTGAAAGTTTCCTCTGCCAATTTTTAGAACTGCTACCCTGGGCATGGTTACTTACCGATTAATTGTTTCTCGCGCAAAGAAAAATATAAGTCAATAAAGTTCAGAGAAGATCACTTGTGGAAACAGCTAGCAGAATTGGGGGATTCTCCCCCAAACCCCCGATTGGGTGACGGTTGCGTCCCCCAAACCCCCTCCAAAATGATTGTTTTGTTGTCAATTTATTTTTTTAACTGAACTGTATTGGAATATAAGTCGGTAAAGGGACAAAGGGGAAAGAGAAAGAAACGCCTTTTCCCTTTAACCTTTTCCCCATTACCCTTTCCCCATCAATTTTTCGGCGGTTCGTTACCCCACAAACTCCTCACTCACCCTAACCTCATTTAACGTTACTTGCACCTGAAATTGGGTTCCTGGTGGCGGACTAAAGCCTAACTGAAGAACTTTATCTTTTCCTTCACCTTGCTCATCGCTTCTTGTTTGGGCTTGCAAGCGAGTTTCCCCGCCAGAAATTACACTTAAAATGAGATTTGGTGGTAGCTTGTGTTGCTGGCTAATGGGTTGCACTTGTAGCCGCACGCCGATTTTATCCTCAGTTTTCGGTCGGATGGTGACAATTAGCGCGACTTTGCAATCTCCTAGCTGCATTCCCAAATCAATTAGTCTGGCTCTACTAATACCAGCTTGGGGATGATGGGGAGCGATTTTACCTAAACTTAAAGCGGCTTCCCAACGGGTTTCCTCATCGTTGGCGGTGTGTAACAATTCTATCAACGCTGCGATCGCTTCCGGATGACCAATGCCGATTTGTCCTAACACCCCGGCGGCTTGACAGCGTTCTTTTTCCGGGCGATTGGATTTGATCAGGCGAATTACGGGTGCGATCGCTTCCGCAGAAACGCTCATTTCTGCACTCCGCACTGCCCCTAATTCTGGTGGTGTTAAAAGCGCATCAACTGCTTGCCAGATTTCCGTAATTATGCTGTCTGCTTGCTGTAACCACTGCCGCAAGTTAACTGCTACATTTGCTGTTGGGGTTGTAGCTAACTGTAGGCGTTGCTGATATAGTTTTTGCCGCCACTGCTCGTCTACAATTAACGCTGCCCAATGTTCAAAAGGCACCGCCAGTCTGGGCGAATATACGGAAGGATTACTCAACTGGGTGCATAAATCCTCAGCTACTTGTGTTGATAACTGCGACGGTGCGGCTTGGGGGATAACATTCGACTGGGGAAGGAGTAGCATTTGGGTGATATCTTCCGCCAAAGCTTCCTGATGAATATAGTAAGTGCGATCGCTCTCATCATATATCCCCTGACTCTTGAGTTTTTGATAGCTGACATATCCCCACAATCGCAGCCAAGATTGTTCAGGATTGCCTAAATTAATTTGCACAGCGAGGTAATAATCTTTGCGCCAGCTAGGAATATCAACCCACTCGCAAGGAACAGCAAATTCTGCTAAATCGCTGGTGTCGCTAGGAATTAAAACTAAGCGAATTTCCCCTAAATCAATGGGAGTACCATTAACAAATTCCCAGAGAGAATCCCACTTGGTAGCAGAGAAAATGCTGTTTTGATTGTTAGCTTGGGGATTATCTTCTGCTAACCAAGCCTCCAGCCAGGGAATAAAAGTTTTTAAGCACAAATAATTGAGATATGCTTGACAGCAAGCAGCAGCATTAGCGTGAGATTGGGATTGCTGCCAAGCTGCTTGTTGAAGCTCTTGTGATAAGGTCAACCAGAGCTGGTTAGGATAAATAGTGGCAAGTTTTCGCAAATTCAGCATATTCTCTCCTTAATTCCTCTGGATTTCTTGGTAGAGCAAGTTTGTTGACAGCCAATCCTCAATAATTTCCCCGATGTGTTGAGTTTCTTTCTCTAGGGAAAGTCCAAAGCTGGTATCAATCCACTGAAGAAACAAACGCTGTAATTGCTGCTTGGCTGCGGCGAGCAGTTGGTCGGCATGAGAGTGAGATGTGATAATTTCAATATTATTTATGTCTTGTTTTTGAGCATATCTGAGTAACAAAATCTCTTGCTGCGGCGGTGCTAATTGCTCAAAAGACTTTAATAATCCTGATTGAATCAGATTTTGGTAATAGTTTTTTAACCAGGATTTGATATAGTTACTTTGCCATTGCTTGAGTAAGTTTAAAAAGCTTTTTTCTAATTGATTGTGAGCTAAAGTCAACTTTGCTTGAACTTCTGCTTGGCTAATTGCTTTATCTTGGCTGAGAGTTTGAGTTAATTCACTAATATTGAGTTTTTGACCGTAACTAAGTTTAAGAATATGTTGTAATTCTGCATCTAAATCGGCAATTGCTGCCATTAATTGCCCTTCTATAGGATTAACGCGTTGCAGACGAGCAAATTTTTCCGTTAAAAAGGTTTTAATATAAGCTGGAGGATGAAATTGTTCGCTGGTTAACTGCTGAAATTTTTCGATTAATGGCGTTTCCACATATTTGGAAATGTAGCGGGAGACAGTTCCCTGATGCACGCTCATCTTACTCGCAAACTGTTCTTGAGTTAACAGCGCCAAGCGATGGGGATAGCACAAAGCCATCACAGCTTGGCGGTAAGATTTGGGAATTTGGCTGCGAGTTTTATCGAGGTTTTGCTCAATAATTTCCAGTTCCCTTGTTAAAGCCAAATCTACTGCTGGTAAAGACTCAGTTTGTTCTGATTCCGGCTCTACAGCTTCCCCATCAGCCACCTGTTCGTTACTATGAGCATCGTAAGGCACTTCAATAATTTGAGCAGATTGCTGTAAAGCATCAATACACAGATTCATCCATTTTTGCATCATTGCAGGTGTTACATCTGCACCCACAGCTACTTGCAGAGGCGCACCTGGCTGGAACCGTTGCGAGTTGTAATCCTTAGCTGTGGCGACAAAATCAGCAAATTCTGGTTCCGGCCATTTTCCCCCTTCTCTTCGTTGGGGATTGTAGACGCGGTTATGTTTGTAAATCGGAATAAAATATCGCCAAGCAAAAAGATACTGAGAAATTTCCGGTTCCCTTGCACCAGTGTTATTGAGTGCGGCTCTAAGCCGTTCTTCCGCCTTTTGCAATTTTCTGTGACTATTGATATCGACATCACAAAGCAAATGCCATCTCGATTCCCAGTTTACATAGTCGCGAGTCACATTTCGCAGCACCCCTACCATGTAAGTTTTTAGACTCGCTCCACCATAGCCACTACTTTGATACTTACTGAGATATTGCCGTAATTTCTCCCGATTACACAGGTGTTCGTTCGTCAGTGCATATAAATTTTCCCCATAAGCAGCATAAAACGGGAGACGACACCAACTGCGCCAAATTAGATAACAGCGATCGCGATCGAAGTAAGCTAATAAGTGCCAGTGAGCTAGCTTTTTTTCTGTTTCCGGTTGGGAATCATCATTAAGAATTTTGACAAAATAATCTGCGTAGTCGTTCTCATCCCATTGGGGATGCAACTTAACTAGCTTTGCCATTCTCTCCCGTAAGCGATTTTCAATTAACCGTTTAAAGGGAGGATAACCGCTAGTTGCAGCGAAGTCATACAAAGTCCAGAATTGCTCACTCATTTCACGCTCCTAGAACACTCCCCCTTGCTCCCCTGCTTTTTTACCATAAATTGCCCATTCCAGATCAAAAATTAGAGCTAAAACCCTTTCATCTGGTTATTGGGATGGCATTTAATTATTTATGCAAATAAATTCTCGTTCTTGAGACATATCCAAAAAATAAAATAATTGCAACCCAGCCAGAGCAATATTTTCAGCTATTTTATGGGGTAGAAAAACAGCTATTACATCGAGACAAGTGCATAAATCAAAAAAGCCTATGCCATTAACTCTGATGAAAGGGTTCACAACCTGCGAGGTAAAGCAAGCAAGCCAAATTCAATATTGTTAAGCACATTAGCAAGGTTGATTTCAGGCTGGTGTCTAACCGATGAATATTAATCAGCTATCTGTGATTAAAACCGGAATCTGGTTTTGCAAGAGTACATAAATTATTCCCAGCGATTAGGATTATTTACTGTCTTTATGCTTACCTTATTAGCGTTGAAAATATTTCCTTTCAGAACAATTACCTCATGTATATTAAGGAGAAAAATCATGTCTAACAATGACATTATTCGCGCTTGGAAAGATGAAGAATATCGCAATAGCCTAACTGAAGAACAACGTTCTCAATTACCTGAAAATCCAGCAGGACTGATTGAACTACCTAATGAAGTGACAGAAACCGTAGCTGGTGGCGGCATCACCAAAGGAGTGTTATGTGTTGGTCGCAAGGGATTTTCCTATGGAATTGTTTGTGACATTATTAGAGGCTAATAGCACCATATTGATATTAGAAAAACTGTTTATACATTTTTTCTAGTGTATTAGTACAGAGCCAAACAAGATGGATTAGCCTATTTATTTCTCGGGAAATTTTACTGAGAATATAACAAGCAAATCCATATTAACAGCTTCAAGATAGCAAAATCTCAGTTCATATTTTGCTCAAAATCACCACATTAAAAGGAGAAAATCATGTCTAACTTTGATATTATTCGTGCATGGAAAGACGAAGACTATCGCAATAGCTTAACTGAAGAACAACGTTCTCAATTACCTGAAAATCCTGCTGGTCAAATTCAACTTTCAGATGAGGAAATGGAAGCTGTAGCTGGCGGATATGTCGGTAAATTTAGGCTTCCTCCTGAGTTTTTTGCCGCACCGTCTACCTACTTTCTAACGGGTTGCGACGTTTTTCCCAACGGTTAATTTTTCTAGTGTAATCACACATTTCTAATCAAGATGGGTGAGCCTTTTTGGTTCACCCTTAAACACCTACATCCTGACTTCATACATCAGCATACTGGAATGAACAAACAATGGTTTCAAGCTCTGACATTAGCTGAACGTATTACCTTACTAAATATATTTAATTCTCAAACATCCCAACAGCAAATCAATCCCGAAATAGCACAACAAAGAATGCAGCGCTGGCGGAAACAAAACTCATTTATGAGTGATGCTGATTGGGCGCAGCGTCTAAAATTAGATGGTATCACTGAAGAAGAATTTCTCAACATTTTGGGTACGCCAATGGAGGCGATAGACGATCGCGTAGCGTGTCCAGAGGACTCTCGCTTTTCTCACCCAACATGGTTGTCACAAATAGAACAAGCATTTACTGAATTTGCTAACTCTGATTCTCAGACAGTTCTGCCTCAAGAAATTCTCAAAGAAAGCACCACTGGTTTTTTATATGCCATTGAACCACTTATAAAACAAGGCTTTAAGCAACTAAATCAAGAATTGCAGCAACTAATTCAGCACCAATCAGAGTTACCGTTTGATGCTGATACTGTGATGGAGATATTACTATCAAATTTAACTAAAAAATTATTGCAGATATTACACAAAACAATGATTTTAGAAATCAATGTGGCGCGACTGCAAGGATTATTAAATGGGGATACGCCAGACGAAAGATTTCAAAACTTCATTGCCAATTTAAGACAGCCTTCTCAAGCTTTGGCTTTGTTTCAAGAATATCCAGTTCTCGCACGCCAAATCAAAATTTGTATTGATCATTGGATGCAATTCAGTTTAGAGTTTCTGCGCCATCTTTGCGCTGATTGGAGTGATATCTGCAAGCTGTTTAGTCCCGAAAATCAGCCAGGAGTACTGATAGAGTTACAAGGTAGTGCAGGGGATAGTCATCGGGGTGGCCGTTCTGTTCTGATTGCTAAATTTAGTTCTGGACTGCAGATTGTTTATAAACCGAGAACCCTAGCTGTTGATGTGCATTTCCAAGAATTACTTACTTGGCTCAACGATCGCGGTACTCATCCACCATTTAAAACTCTCAAGATTCTACAACGTGATGATTATGGTTGGGTAGAATTTGTTAGTGCGGCTGGATGCAACACAAAAGCCGAAATTGAGCGTTTTTATGAACGTCAGGGTGGCTACTTAGCTTTACTCTACGCCTTACAAGCAACTGATTTTCACAGTGAGAACTTAATCGCCGCAGGTGAGCATCCTATTTTAATTGACTTAGAAGCTTTGTTTCATCCTCACTTTGAGCGAGTGGAACTTGTCAAATCAGATTTACTGGCTTACAAAAAAATAGCTTTCTCAGTTTTGAGCATTGGATTATTACCACAGCGAGTTTATGGCAATGCTGAATATGAAGGCGTTGATTTAAGTGGTTTGGGATCTGCACAAGGTCAACTCACTCCCTATAAAGCACTCTATTTAGAAAACCAGGGAACCGATGAAATGTCTCTGAAGCGCAAGCGGATAGAGATGCCGGGAAACCAAAATCGACCAACTTATAATGGGCAGGCAATCAATGTTTTGGAATATACAGATTCACTAATTATTGGGTTTACCAACATTTATCGGTTGCTGCTGAAACACCGAGACGAGTTACTGGCTGAAAATGGCCCTTTAGCTGGCTTTGCTGAGAATAAAGTGCGGGCTATTATGCGCCCCACATATATCTACAGCTTAATATTATTTGAAAGTTTTCATCCCGATGTTTTGCGTAATGCCTTAGACCGCGATCGCCATTTTGATCGTCTCTGGCTAGGAATTGAACAAGAACCCCATTTGGCTCAAGTAATTACTGCTGAACGTCAGGATTTATGGCAAGGTGATGTTCCCCTCTTCACAACTCGTCCTAATTCACAGGATTTGTGGACTAGTTCTGGAGAGCGAATTGCCGATTTTTTTGCTGAATCAAGTATGGCTTCAGTTCAACGTCGTTTTCAGCAACTTGATGAAGCTGATTTAACACAACAACTGTGGTTTATTCGGGCTTCTCTGACTACATTGGTAACGGCAAAAGAGCAAAGACAATCGCCTAGTTACTCTGTCACGGAAGTGCATCATTCTGCCAGTCGGGAGGAACTACTAGTAGCAGCACAGGCAATAGGCGATCGCCTAGAAGCGTTAGCATTATCTAGCGAACAGGATGCCACTTGGATTGGTTTACAACTCACTCCCCAAGAAACATGGTTGCTGACTCCACTAAATATGGATCTGTATAACGGATTATCAGGAGTAGCATTATTTTTGGCTTATCTAAGTACTGCCACTGAGAAGGAAAGCTATAGCAATTTAGCTAAATCTGCATTAAATACTATTCTCCGCCAAGTAGATACCAACCGATCTCATGTCACATCCATTGGTTTTTTTGAGGGTTGGGGAGGAATTATCTATACTCTATCTCATCTCAGTACGCTGTGGAATCAACCAACGCTGCTGAAAGAGGCACAAGAGATTGTTAAACATCTACCTGAGCTAATTGAAAAAGACGAACAACTAGATATTATTAGCGGTGCAGCAGGGTGTATTGGTGGTTTAATTGCTCTGTATCGCTGTGCGCCATGCGATCGCACATTAGCTGCCGCCATCCAATGTGGCGATCGTCTCATTGCCTGCGCGCAAACGATACAGCATGGTATTGCTTGGAGTACGAAGCTATTAGATACAGCACCGTTAGCAGGGTTTTCTCATGGTGCGGCTGGGATAGCTTGGGCGTTACTAGAGTTGGCATCTTTGACGGGTGAGCAGCGTTTTTACACAACTGCTTTAGCCGCCATTGAGTATGAGCGTAGCCTGTTTGTACCAGAAGTCGGCAACTGGTTGGATTTACGCAATTTTACGGCTCAAGTCATGAAAAAAGATGACAGCAAGCATAGCTGTATGACGGCATGGTGTCATGGTGCGCCAGGAATTGGGCTGGCTCGCTTGCGCTCTCTTCCACACCTGAGCGATCGCCAAATCCGTTCGGAAATTGACACAGCCCTGAACACCACAATAGCTCATGGCTTTGGCAGCAATCACTCCCTCTGTCACGGAGATTTAGGCAATCTAGAATTACTATTACAAGCCAGTCTCACCCTTAACGATCCACAATGGCAAACTCAAGTTGATCGCTTTGCTGCCATGATTCTTGCAAGTATAAACAAACACGGATGGCTCTGTGGTGTGCCTTTGGGAGTTGAAACCCCTGGATTAATGACTGGACTTGCTGGCATTGGTTATGGATTGCTGCGACTAGCTAACCCAGAACTTGTTCCCTCAGTATTAGTGCTGGAGCCTCCTCAGCTTAACAGCCCAGTGCAGACACAAATCGAATATGCGATCGCACCTCATAACTGACAATGAAATACCAGCTTGTGAAACAACATAGTGAAGAAGACTGTGGTGCTGCAAGTCTTGCTTCTATTGCCAAATATTACGGTAAAACTTTCACCATTAGCCGCATTAGAGAAACTGTAGGAACTGGGCAACAAGGAACCACATTACTAGGACTGAAACGAGGCGCTGAAGCCCTTGGTTTCAATGCCAGGGCAGTGAAAGTACCTCTAGAAGCTTTCAACGAAAAAATTATACCCCTACCAGCGATTATCCATTGGAAAGGCTATCATTGGGTGGTTTTATACGGCAAGCGGGGCAATAAATATGTTGTTGCTGATCCTGGTGTCGGTATCCGCTATCTAGAAAAAAAGTGGCTCTTAGAAGCGTGGACAGATGGAGTCATGCTGCTCCTAGAACCAGATGCAGTCCGCTTTTCTGCTCAGGAAGATGAAAAAGAAAAAATTGGTGGTTTTGGACGCTTCTTTAAGCGTTTGTGGCCATATCGCGCTATTCTTGCTCAAACTTTATTACTCAACTCGGTTCTCGGTCTACTGTCTCTCGCTTCGCCCTTTTTGCTGCAAATCCTCACCGATGATGTGCTGGTTCGTGGAGATACCCAACTCCTGACAAGCGTTGCTATTGGGGTGATTGCTATGCGTTTAGTTAGCAGCAGCTTGCGATTAGCACAATCAAATCTCGTGGCTCACTTTGCCCAACGTCTGCAACTCGGATTAATTTTTGAATTTGGTCGGCAAATTCTCCAGTTACCTTTAAGTTATTACGAATCTCGTCGCAGTGGTGAAATTGTTAGTCGTTTAGAAGATATTCAACAAATTAATCAGTTAATTTCTCAAGCTGTTGTTAGTCTACCTAGCCAACTATTTATCGCTCTAGTTTCTCTAGGTTTCATGCTGTTTTACAGTATCAAACTCACAGTTTTAGCTGGTGCGATCGCTCTTTTAATGACTCTCTCTACAGTAGCTTTTTTGCCCACTCTCCAGCAAAAAATTCGCAGTGTTTTGGTATTATCAGCCGAAAACCAAGGGGTTCTGGTGGAAACTTTCAAAGGTGCAATTACCCTCAAAACTACAGCCGCAGCACCCCAATTCTGGGAAGAATTTCAAAGTCGATTTAGTCGCCTTGCTAACTTTACCTTCCGCACTATTCAAATTAGTATTATCAACGGTATCTTTTCAAATTTAGTTTCTAGTATCGGTAGCATTGCCTTACTGTGGTTTGGCAGTACTCTGGTGATTAGTCAGGAATTAACTATTGGGATGCTATTAGCATTTAATAGCATGAATGCTAACTTTACCGCTTTTATTGAAACTACTATCGACTTTATTGATGAATTCACCCGTGCTAAAACTGCTACCCAACGTCTCACAGAAGTTATTGAAGCTACCCCAGAAACTTTAGATGATTACCAAAAGCCTTGGGTAAAAATTAAGAGTAATGCAGACATCACCTGTACCAACCTGAACTTCCATCATGCAGGTAGAGTTGACTTACTAGAAGATTTCTCTTTGACTATTCCTGGTGGTAAAGTTATTGCCCTGATTGGTAAATCTGGCTGCGGTAAAAGTACCCTGGCAAAATTGATTGCAGGTTTATATCAGCTTCAGTCTGGAAATATTCGCTTTGGAATTTATAACCTGGAAGACCTTTCTTTAGAATGTCTGCGCCAACAAGTGGTACTAGTTCCCCAAGAAGCGCACTTTTGGAGTCGTTCGATCATGGAAAACTTTCGTTTAGGTTCCCCTGACATTACCTTAGAGCAAATTATCCAAGCTTGCCAGATTGCTGGGGCTGACGAGTTTATCAGCAAACTCCCCGATAAATATCAAACAGTCTTAGGAGAATTTGGGGCTAATCTTTCAGGTGGTCAAAAGCAGAGATTAGCGATCGCTCGCGCCATTGTCAATAATCCCCCAGTCTTGATTTTAGATGAATCCACTGGTGCGCTCGACCCCGTAAGTGAAGCTGAAGTCTTAAACCAGTTGCTAATTCATCGCCAGCATCAAACCACAATCTTAATTAGTCACCGTCCCAAAGTCATCCAACAAGCCGATTGGATCGTCATGTTAGAGCAAGGAAAACTCAAAATCCAAGGTTCTCCAGAAACCCTCAGCCATCAACCAGGCGACCATCTAAACTTTCTCGACGGCATTAATTTACCAACTAAACCAGCCCCAATCAAATTTGCACACCACCATTGATAACAATGGGGGTTTGGTATTTGCGGTTTGGTGCTTTTCCCCTTTTCCCTTTTCCCCTTGTCCCCCTTTCCCCCAGTCCCCACAATATGGTTAGCTACTTAAACCCCAACTCTCTACCCCCAGTTGAAAGCAGTGAATTTCTCCCACCGATTGGTAATTGGGCGAGACTAGGTAGTTTAGTACTCGTCGGTGGTGTGGGGGGAGCGATCGCACTTGCTTCTGTGATTGAATATAAAGTTACCGTTAAAGGTCAAGCCAGCATCCGCCCTGCTGGAGAATTACGACTTGTACAAGCAGCCACCGAAGGACAAATTACCAACGTTTTTGTCAAAGAAAATCAGGTGGTAAAAAAAGGAGATGTCTTAGCTACTATCGATGACTCCCGCCTGCAAACGAAAAAAAGTCAACTGCAAAGCAATATCCAACAGACGCAACTGCAACTACTACAAATTGACGCTCAAATTAAGGCTTTAAATCGCCAAATCACAGCGGAAACCGAGCGCAAAAACCGGGCGGTGACTTCGGCTCAAGCGGAACTTAATCGTGTGCAACGCAATTATCAAGAAAAGCAAATTACTGTCAAGGCGGAAGTTGCAGAAGTTGAGGCGAACTTAAACAGAGCGCAACAAGAATGGCAGCAAGCACAAATCGAATTGCGTTCATCTCGTGCTAATCTACAATCAACAGAAGCAGCGTTAAAAGCAGCTCAAACAAAACGCGATCGCTATCAAAAGGTAGTTCAAGCTGGAGCGTTATCTCTCAATCAATTAGAGGAAGTGCAGTTAGAAGTTGCTCAACAACAACAAGCAGTTGAGATGCGACAAGCCAGTATTGAAGCCCAACAGCAAATTATTGCCCAACAAAAACAAGCAGTAGCCGCAGTGCGAGCCAAACTGCAACGAGTCCAAGCAGCTCTTAACCCCAGTAATGCAGAAATTGCGATCGCTCAACAGACTATCGCCCAAGAAAGTGCAGGCGGTGAAGCTACTCTCGCCACCCTCAACCGAGAATGGGAAGCACTGTTTCAGCAGCGAATTCAAATAAAAAATCAGCTTCAGCGCGACACCAGAGAACTGCAACAAGTCGAAAGCGAACTCAGCCAAACTCAGATCACAGTCACCGAAGATGGAATAATCTCTGGGCTAAATTTACGCAACCCAGGCCAATCGGTACGTATAGGCGAAGAAATTGCTCAAATTGTCCCTAGCAATGCTCCCTTAGTGATTAAAGCTGCCGTTTCACCTGAAGATGTAAGTCAGTTAGCAAAAGGGCAAGAGGTACAGATGCAGGTTTCTGCCTGTCCCTATCCTGATTACGGCACTCTTAAAGGTGTAGTTAGTCACATTTCTGAAGATACCATTAAATCTCAAAAGGTTGAGGCTGTCTCCCCAGTCGCCAATACTTCTTTTTACGAGGTGACAATACTTCCCGATACTTTAACCTTGGGTAGCAGCAACCATCAGTGTACTATTATACCAGGAATGCAAGGCAGGGCTGATATTATCTCTCGACGAGAGACAGTCCTGAAATTTATGCTGAGGAGAGCCAGGTTAATTACAAACTTGTGAACCCAGATTTATCACAAAACTATCAGCAGACTTGACAGTGGAACTTTTCTCGCAAAAGTTAGAGTTAATTAGCAGCAATGGGATTTTGTGAGGTCGGGTAAAAAACAACGTCATTTTCATATTTATTCGTATCATGAATATTTTTATAAAGTTTAGAATTTGTCAGCCTAATTCCTCTACTTTGCTCATTCATCAAGATGCAGGATTAGCTTTTTGGCTATTTTTTTTACACTATTTTGGGGTTGTTATTTTCATCAATTCAATATTGGCAGTTATGCTTTGGGAAGCCAATTTACCTCGAACGCTTACCTGCTGGCGACAGCAGCAAACTACGACCTGTAATTATCGAGTTCCTGGTATCATAAATGGAAAGACAATTAAAATTACAGATGTAAAAAAGGCGATATCCTCACAGAGTGTGAACCAAGAAAATATTGTCCTTACTAGTTCACAACCTTGGGTTGTTCTAGAATCAACGTCTAATAATATTGAAAATATTAAATCCATTAATCAAGGTTTAGGACGATTAAATAGTGGTGATAAAATATGGGAAATGAATCTGTATGCGTCTGCAAATGTGAGTAAATTTATTGTGTTTTTCCTTCTACTTCCTGGGTTATTGCTGTTTATCTTAGGTCTGATAATAATTTTAAATCAAGGATACAATACGTTAGAAATAGATGCCAATGCTAATACAGTCAGTATGATCAGGCTGGGAAGATTCCGTTCGCAATTATCCCTCTTCACTCAACTGATTGCAGCCGATACTCAGATTGTAGGGCATCTAGGAATACTTTCTGAAAAATTTGGAATTTATGGTGGCGATTCTAAAAATCGACGAAGAAATTACCAAAATATCCGCCTGCTATTTGCAAGCCGCCGACCGTTTATATTTCATCAACAGAAATTTGCTCGAGATGGTAGTCAGGAAGTAGTAACTGCAATTAACTCGTTTATTTCTGAACACAAACCATAGATGTTTTCATGAATATAATCAAAATAATAATATGGTTAAATTTGGATTAGGATTCACTGCTTATATTTTATTTAGTTTTAGTCTGTTTTTTGCGACATCAAATACTATTAGTGGTGGGATAGTTTATTTATTTCTGCTTTTACCACTTTATGGAGTTGTTTTATTATTAACATGGCTTTTTATTGCTACTAATCGCACTAAAACAGTAAAAATAAAATACAAAATTTGGGGCATAGTCTTAGCACTGCAATTAGCAACTTTACTGACATCGCCGGGAAATTGCTATGGAGTAAAACAAGGTAGTCGATGCTATTCTAATCTGCAAGTTTTGATAGAAAATATCCCACGTACCGGATATTCTAATTTACCCCATTGGACATTAGTGGAAGATGCATTTTTAGGACTTTTATTAGGATATGCAATTGCATTATTATTGGGAATACGTAGCACGAAAAATTCATGATAATGGAGTCTGATTGTTTGACTACAAAGTGCAGATATCAAATTAATTATGTCAGCATTCTTATCTTCAATATCTGAAATAGAAATTGTCTGACAATGGGAAGATTATATTAAAAATTAATCGGAGATATATCAATGAATGCTACAGGTTGGCTCGAATCAAATCCAGATCGGTTTAGAGAACTATTTCACGCTATTATAACTAAATTGTCCGAAAAACAAGCTCGACTGGCAATTTGGACAATCGAGAATTTTGACTTATCGCAATTTAAATATCAAATTATTGGATCTAACTCTCCATTTAAAGATAGTAACAGTAAATTGGCTGGTGATGGTTTATTAATTAAACTAGATCCTGTTCAAGTTGAAGCATTAACAGATACCCTGGAGAGTGGATTGGGTTCTAGTATTTTCCACATGGAAATTGAAGCGAATGGCAGCGTTCAATTTTCTGCCTATGATGGATTATTGTATGCACTTTTCGGGGATGAGATTTCTCTAGATCTTCTAGAAGATCTCAAAGCTCGTGAGGTAATTTACAATTACGAAATTTACAATCCTGAATAGTCCAATTTATTACTGCTCAGTTAATCTCAAAAAGCTGAAAATTTGTAGCGATTGCGCGGATCGCTACAATGATTCTTAAGCAAATACCAGGGAAATACTGCTCGGTTAAGGATTTTCAACTCGGAATTGGGTTTGGGGAAAAGGCTTCCCTGCGGGACGCTGTTCGCGAACGCCGTGAGCGTCAGCCGAACGGTTAAAGGTTTTTTCTTACCCCTTTTCCCCTTCCCCTTTTACCCTTAACCGACAAGTATTGAATACCAAGGTGATTTACAAGCCATTGCCAATGAGAATAAACGGAGCCCAGTAAAAAGGGTGACTGAGGTGATGCCTTACTTGTGGTGATAAATTATCGTTGATGCCTCTTTGCTGACCGATGGTTGCATAGTTCCCAGTAATTAGGGCGATTTGCGCTTGACGCAGAGCTTCGGCTTTTGTGGTTTTCCCTTGTGTTATTTTAGTATAAAAAGCATTCATTAAAGCTTGGGTACCACCGTCATCTACCGCCCATAAAGAAGCGATCGCAGCTCTTGCACCGGTTTGTTGCATCTGGTAGCCAAAACCGAGAATTTCCCTACCGTCACCTAACTGCTCTCCTAATCCAGTTTCACAAGCTGAAAGTACTACTAAATCGACATTCGGTAAGCGCCAATTTTGCATATCTCGTAGTGTAGCGCGATCGCCATTACCAAATAAAATAAATGATTCTTCTGGTTGTCCATTGGTAAATGCAGCGTGAGTAGCCAGATGTACGACAGAGTAATCATTCATCTGCAATACAATATCTTGATTGAATTGCTGATCTAAGAGTTTTTTTGTCTGAGGAACAGTTTGCGCTAGATTTTCTACTTCTACACCTGCAAAGGGTAAGCCGGCGAATTTAAACCGCCGAGTTCCTACCTCAAAGCTATAGTTTCCTTGGGTAAAGGCGGCTGCTAAGACATTTAACTGATTCTGCGGTTTGGTGTTGAGGTCAGTTAAGCTCACAGCAGTGATATTATTAATGCTGAAACGCTCGACTAACCATTGTTGACCATCATACAAGGCGGCTAGGGGAATATAACGCAGCTGTCCGTCTGGAGCGTAAATGATGGTTTTAGTTTTAGCTTGAGCTAAATCATTTTCTAGGGGTTTGATTAGCCAATCATAAAGCTGTTGAGCCGGAACTTTCACCCCAGGAGTACGTTTTGGTAACGCCGAACGAAATTCAGCGATCGCACGGTTGAGTTCTGCTTGTTTAACAGCAACGGTGCGGCGCAGTGGCGGTGCATAGGGAGTGACTAAAATCAGTTCTAAGCGATCGCTCAACACCAAAGGATAGATAATTACAGCATCTTGCTGAAGTTTTTTCAAGTTATCCTGTAAGGCGCTGGCGGAGGACTCTAAATTAAAACTCTGTCCTTGGGTGGTTTGCTGAAGTTGCCCGATCCATTCTCGCACTTTGGGGCTTTCGAGGAAAGCATTAAATTGTTTGGCAATCTCCTGCTGAGTTTTTCTCAAGGCGATGATCCGCTGGGTTTGGGCTGGTGTGCGCTTAGTAACTGGAAGGCTTTCGAGTTGAGCGAGTTCTTTACCTAGTGCGATCGCTTTATCAGTTTCCGTCGTCATCCCTTCGCGAATTTGTTGTTCTTGGGGACGTTCAGCAATACCAGTCGCAGTCTTATCGCTCCCCCGAACATTGCGGAGATAGTCTTCAATTTCCTGGACTTTGAGTAAATCTAGCACCCGTTGCGCTTCCAAAACTCGGTTTTGTTGCAGCAAGATATCGGCTAGGTGGCGATAATCTTGAGCAATGGTTTGGGTGTAAGACTGCTGTTGTTGTTTGGGAAGTTCCCTGATATTTTTGCGAATCGCTTCTCTAACATTCACAGATTGTTTCAGGAAAATAATTGCTAATTCTGGTTTATTCTGTTTTTCTAGTAAGTAACCGATAGTAGTTAAAGTATGTCCTTCACCTTCTTTATTACCAATTTCTTGAGCAATCACTAAACTTTGCTGCAAGAAATTTTGAGCTAATTCATATTGCCCTTGCTCAAAGTAAACCTTGCCGATAGCGTGGAGAGTTATGCCTTCGG
The DNA here is from genome assembly GCF_014696615.1 of Nostoc linckia FACHB-104. Taxonomy (GTDB): domain Bacteria; phylum Cyanobacteriota; class Cyanobacteriia; order Cyanobacteriales; family Nostocaceae; genus Aulosira; species Aulosira linckia_A. Next base: position 28,779 of record NZ_JACJQJ010000082.1, read on the forward strand.
AACGCCTGGAACCAAGTTGTTGGTAAATAGCTAAGGCTGACTGCAAAAAATCTAACGCTAATTGATATTTTTCTTGCTTGAAGTAAACAATCCCAATACTATAAAATGTCGTTCCTTCTAATAATTTTTGTTCTTTTTTATCATTAACCTTTTTAATAACTTTTAAGGCTTGGCGATGTAAATCCAATGCTAATTCATACTTTCCTTGCCTAGAGTGAATATTCCCTATAGCATTTAACGCTCTAGCTTCCCCCGCAATATCCCCAATCATCCCAACATCGATCTCTAATTCTGCAGGTCTTCTGGCAATTTTTAAGGCTTCTTGATAGGATTTTAAAGCTAGTTCGTATTGCCCTAGTACTTCATAAATTCGCGCCATATTGAACTCAACTCCTACCCAATCTCCTAAAACTTCGTAGCGAATTGGTAAGGCTTGTTGATAGTAATCTAAAGCTAATTTATATTCTCCCAAACTGCTGTAAATTATAGCCATTTGGTTGAGAGTTTTCCATACTGTTTCTTGATGACTAAGCTTTTTGGCAATCTCTAAGACTTGGCGAAAATTCTCTAAAGCTTCGTTATATTGACCTCGCCGGGAAAGTTGACTACCTTGCTGATAGTAAATTCTCTCCATCAATTTGAGGCTAGATTGTTCTCCATATTTATCGCCTAGTTCCTGGTAAATTGATAAAGCTTGCTGGTAGTATTTTAATGCTTGTTGTTCATCTTGTTGAGCATCATAAATTTGCCCTATTTCATAGAAAGTCTTCGCAATACCTGCTTTATCTTCTAGCTGTTGATAAATCGATAAAGCTGTCTCTAATGTTTTAATAGCTCTAGCATACTTCTCGTCTCTAGATTGCTCTATACCTTCTTTAAATATTTGATCGGCTTTGAGTTTTTCTCTTGTTTGACCAAAGAAAATCACCCCTCCTTCCGCTTTAAAAGTAGTAATTTGACCAGAATCAAAACGAATTTTTACACTTTCATAATTAACAAAACCACTGAGGGGAGGTTTACTCAGGAGAGTTGCTTTGTTATCAGTCAGTTTCTCAATTTCTTGTTGAATCGCCAACCCTTGCTGATAGGACTCTAAAGCTGCTTGATTTTGTCCTAACTTTTCATAAACTAATCCCATTTGAGTGAGAATTACTACTTCCCAAGGACGATTTTTTTGTTGACGAACAATTGCCAAAGCTTGTTGGTAAGATTGCAGAGCAAATTGATATTGTTGTTTGAGATATTCTCCTTGGGAAGTGTAACTATTTCCCGCCGCAAACAGAACGACTGCTTCACCCTCCAACCTATTTATCTGCACAATGGGTTTTTTGGTTTCATCTTTGCCAACTTCGGTAATCAAAATTGCCTTCTTACCAGTGATTTCTTCCTCACTACGGTTGCTAATTTCTTGTTTAAATGCAACTGCTTGCTGTCGATGTTCCTGCGCCGCTTGAGGTTGTCCTAGCTTTTCGTAAATTGTGCCAATACTGTTGAGGAGTGCTTCTGGATTTGGCCTGGCATAAGCTATTCTAAACCGACGAAAATATTCTTCTTGCCCATATCGACGAATCAGATATTCTTCAGAAAAATAGTAGCCTTGATTTTTAGGGTCACGAGCGATCGCCAATGCTTGTTGATAAGCTTGTAGGGCAGCTGGATACTGTCCTAAATTTTCGTAAGCCTTGCCAATCTGCGTCAGAAGAATAGGTATTTGGCTAGCAATGCGGTTACCACTATTTTCTTTATTTGCAATTGCCAGAGATTCTTGGTAAGACTGTAAAGCAGCTTGGTGTTGTCCTAGTGCTGCGTAAACTTCCCCTATGCTTCTTTTAATTCTCTGTTCCTGCTGATAGTAAGTTCCCTCTATTGTTAATCTCCGCCAGCGAGATTCTTTACTTTCCTGGCTTTCCATCTCTGCGCGGATAATTTTTAAGGCTTCACTGTAGAAATTTAATGCAGCTTGGTATTGTCCTTGCGTTTTGTAAATATCCCCCATATTTGCGAGGGTGTCTTCTTCTTCATTTTCTGTAAACCCTGCCCATCCAGCCAACCCTGCAATTACCTCTACTGTTTTTTGTCCAAAAGTAGTAAATTTACTAGAGATCACACCTGTTACCTTATTCTCCTGTATCGTTATCCCTGAGCTATTATTCACAACAGTAGTAATAGGAGTAGTAATCGGCTCTCCTTCTGCTATCTTAATTACACCTTTGGTAATCCCCTCATTCAATTGCATTCCTTCTTGGCTGGAAAAATTAACATCAGTACCATAAGCTACTCGAATAGTATGGGGTATTGGCTGTTTTGCTGCACGTTCATCTACTTCTCGTCTAATTGCCAAGCTTTGCTTGTAACTATCTAAAGCTGCGGGAAATTGTGCCAAAGTTTCATAAATTGTCCCCATTTGATTGAGAATTACCCATTCCCAAGGGCGATTCTGTTGTTGGCGCACAATTGCCAAGGCTTGCTGATAAGATTCTAAGGCGGCTTGGTATCGTCGGTTATTTGCATGAGCTGCGCCATTTCTGTAATGGATGAGTGCTTCTCCATCCAACAGAGTGATTAAAGTCGGTCTTTTTTTTGGCGTGCTGTAAGTAATAAGCGTGCCTACTTTGACAATCTCTGTAGGAAAATTCACACCCATACCGATTTCTTGCCTAATTGCTAAAGCTTGCTCTTGATATTCCTGAGCGGTTTGAGGGTAGCCCAGGTTACTGTAGATATAGCCAATACTATCGAGGATTTTTTCTTCGAGAAAGCGATCGCCTATCTGTCGCGCTATTGGTAAAGCTTGTTTATAATACTCCAGAGCAGTTTCCGGCCGTTTACGCCCTTTATTGTTGTAAACAAACCCCATTCTATAGAGGATTTTAGCTTGCAAAGGGCGATCGCCAATCTCACGGGTAATAGCTAAAGCTTGCTCATACAAATCCAGTGAAATCGGTCTAAATTCCCTTTGCGGATCGAATCCCCAGATGTAGTCTTTGCCCAGATTTAAGATAACAGCTGCTTCCCCAGAGCGATCGCCTACTTCACGCATCTTTGCTAAGGCTTGCTCGTAAAATTTTAAGGCTTCTTCCTGCTTATTTAAAGCTCCGTAACTCATGCCAATACCGTTAAGACTCCAGCCAACGCCCGCACGGTTGCCCACAGAGCCCATAATAGCTAATGCTTGTTGGTAATACTTCAGAACATCTTTATACGATTTGATTTCTTCCGGCTTCTTAATAGCCTGGTAGTACAGCTTTAATTGGATATAACTCAAGTAAGTATTTCCCAATCCAATCAAGGTTAGAGCTTCCCCTGCTCTATCTTTCACCTCGCGCCGCATTAATAAAGCTTGCTCATAGAATTTCAGGGCATTTTCATACTTTCCTTGGGTTTCGTAAACTGCGGCGATATCATGCAAAGATGCGGCTTCCTCAGCACGGTTGCCCAATTCTCGTACAATTGCCAAGGCTTGTTCGTGATACTTCAGCGCAGTTTCAGTCTCACCCTGATGGCGATAAACATCCCCAAGATGGTTGAGCGCTAATGCTTCCCCTAAGCGATGTTTTTGGTTGCGGAAAATGGTTAAAGCTGACTGCAAACTTTCTTGGGCTTTTTGATATTGACTCAGCCTGGTGTAAACTTCTCCTAGCTTGTTGAGGGTTTCGGCTACACGAGTATTATCTCCAATTGCCCGATAAATATTTAATGCTTGTTGAAAAGACTGTAATGCATCTGGGAATTGGCTAGTCTCAAGCTGTTTATTCCCTTGATTGAAAAATTTCTCTGCTTTAGCTTTGGTGGGATTTGGGGTTTGAGCTAATACTTGGCGATTTACTGCTAATTGCTCTTTTAAAACTTGTTCTTGAGCAACACAAAAGCTTACCAATCCATTACCAATTGCAAAGGTGGTTAATAAAGTAGCAAGCGTAATTAGCTGAACTCTTTGGAATGGCATCTAAAAACTACCCATTTTTTTGCAGCAGAAATTTATTTTTCTGTTAACATTAGCTAGAAATGCCCCTGTTTTAATGTTCTAAAACTTCCTTGAGTTTTGAATCAATGTTAGGTTAACATTGCCTTTCAAATTACACTGAGAAAAGTTCAATCTAGATACATAATTTTACATAAGTAATTATAGCGATCGCCAAATAATAAAACTTCAGGACTGACGCAACTGGCACAGTGATCCTCTGGCATAAGAGTCAAGAGTCAAGAGTCAAGGGGAGCCAGCGCCGTGGGCGGGTTTCCCGACTTGAGGCGACTGGCGTTCAAAAATTTAGGTTTTTTGGACTCTTGACAGAATGGTACGAAAAAATCACTATTCAACATCTGCTGGATCATAGAGCTGGTTTCACCAGAAGTGGGGATGTGGAAGGTGCGGCTAAGATGTTTGATGTGCCGCAAGATCAGCTGACCTATGAACAAGCACATCGTCACTTTCTGCGTACCCGTGAACTGCTTTATGAGCCTGGAACAACTCCCCCTGATGGTCTAGATCCATACTCTAATCATGGCTTTGGCTTGTGGACTTTGCTCATAGAGAAGATATCGGGGAAATCCTATTTGGACTATGTTCGAGAAGACTTTCTCCAGCCGATGAAACTACACAATTCTGTGCAGCCAGAAAGAGCAAATCCAGATTCCTGTGATGCTTGGAATCATCAATACGATGCTGACCAAAAGCTGGAAGTATTTCCCTTTGAGGAACATGGTCTGGGCTTGGCTGCTGGGGGATTTAGAGCCTCGGCGCAGGATCTTCTTCGCTTGACGGCCTTACTCGATAAAAAGTACACCACAGCAGAGCTTGATAGCATGGGTTGGGGTAAGACATCAAAGGGCAAACTACAACACAACGGTTTGATTGGCGGTGGAACGGCGTTTGTGGCGATGTTCCCCAAGGGCTATATATCTAGTACCAATGTGGATCTGAGCGAGGTTCACGTTGCCGTTGTTACCAATATCCGCACCAGCACTGGCGATTTAAGCAATCTGGCAGACAAAATCGTCCTCGCAGTACCTGTTTCTGATGTACCTGCAACCTTCGATTTGTGGAAACAGCCCAATTCCAAATGTTCCTGCGAATACGTTCGACTTGGGGTAGCAGCAAACCAGTATCAGCAGGTTTTTAACGAAGCCACTAAATCAGGCTATCGGCTCGAATGGATTGATGGTTATACCGATGACGGAAAAGTATACTTCAATGTGATCTTCCGCACCAACAACCCAGCGATCGCTTGGGTAAGTCATCACAACATGACCGCTACTACCTATCAGCAAAATTCCGACAAGTACCGCGATCAGGGTTTTTCGTTGGAACATATCGATTCTTACGAGGTCGGTAATGAAATTCGTTATGCGGCTATCTGGATTAAATCCAGTGAGGCGTTTACCGCTTATCATGGCAAGACCCTAACAGATCATCAGCAGGCATTCGATTCCCTAACCAATAATGGATGGAGACCCAAGGTCATATCTGTGGCTTCAGTGCAAGGTAAACTGTTTTATACTGCTCTGTATACTAAGAAAGCGATCGGCAACTTTGAAGCCCGCTCATTTCTCACCCCCGCAGAATACCAGACCAAGTTCAATGACAACAGTGATAACGGGCGATATCTCCACTACCTGAACAGCTATGTCCACGAAGGGAAACCCCGCTTCAGTGCCATTTGGGCTTCTCTACCTAAAGTGTCTGGTTTCAAAGCCAACCACGGGCTGACTGAGAGTAAATTCCAAAGTATTTGGGAAGATATGCTCAGTGCCGGTTTTAGTACACAGGCGATCGCTGGCTATGAAGATGCTGGCAATGTTAGATTTGCTGCCTACTGGACTAAGTAGACAATTCAAATTCTTGCGATCGCTTATCTATGTTTCGTCTGAGGCTACTCATGATCTAACAGACGTTACACAATCCAGAGATGTGCTTGCATAGAATGAGTGCGATCGCTTGGATTCATAAAAAGCGATCGCTAATCTCGTGGTGCTTGCTCCTCTGAGATTTATTTACGTGTCTGCCACTGGTGCCACCAAAGTCTCAAACCTATCTTACGCATACCGTTTAGGGCTTTGGCAAACTGGCGATTTCCCATTCACCAAGCGTGAAGACTTTGTGGAGTTCATTAAAGTCGGTGGCATTGCTGCAATGGAATGGAAGTTGTCTCCAGGGATTTGAAAGCATTGGGATTATATCTGGCGTGATCGCTATCTTTTGAAGGTGTAGAGTATGACACCTTATCCTTCTTCTCAGAAACATTGAGGTCTACTGTATCGGATAAATGTTCTAATTTGATCCCCTTCTACTGCCACCATTTCTATAATGCCATCCTTTTTGAAATAGCAGATCAATGTGGCGATCGCTGTTCTCCATACACTAGCACTGGCAGCCGTTTGTAAGCAGTGGCAAAAATTTTCTGGCTGGCATTTAATAAACCGCATACAAAAGTAAGCCCTGGATTTTTATCAGGGCTTTTTAAGTATAAAAAGTATGTGGCTGTTTGTGATGGGGTGCTGGAAAGAAAAGCTGGCGGTAAAATAGAAATTTATGCGAGCGCTGATTCTATTTTGTAGTATGTCTTCGGCATATTTAAATTGTCCTAATATTCCCTACCGCAGATTTAGAGTTATTCCACCAGACCTACACTAGTACCGCAAGGCGGAATTCACGCATTAAGACAGAGTAAGTGTTTTGTTGATTTTGTAGACGCAAAGCGGTGTTCGCGTAGCGTCTTTGCAGGAGAAGCAGTGCGCCCTTGCGGTTAAGAGACTTGTTCGCGTAGCGTCTCCCCTTGGGAGAAGCAACTGCTGCTCGCGTAGGGTATCCGAAGGATTCACCCGGAGGGCTTAAGGTAGGGTATGGTCTGTTTATTTACGCTATGCTGTACTAGTTTGATAGATATGAGGTGGTGTGGGTTGTGGGCGATAACTAGGCTAAAACACGGCATTCGCTTAGGCAGTTACAATTTTTCACATAAATCAAGATTGTGAAATTGACTTTGAACTAACAAAGACTGTTGGAATAGGCATCACCATTAACATGACTAAGTTAGCAACCCAAAACAACACAACAATGCCAAACCCCACTAATGTCAAATAGGAAAATGTTAACTGTGTGAATCCGTCTATTAGTTGCCATAACCGAAAAGCTGTGTAGAAAAAACCAATTGGTACAACAACACTTGGCACTAACCACTTACTAAAGGCGCGTTCGCTAATGATTTGCACTACGACTATCAACAGGTAACTCCCCCAGAATACCCATGAAGATGTTTGTCTCCAATCTAGAGCTAACAAGCACATCGGTAACAAAACTCCAGCAATCAAGGCTAACTTGACCCACCATCGCAGAAATTGCCATTGTTTCTCACTATATCCAATTTCAGTAGACCTAAAAGTTCTGCGATCGCTCTGTGATCGATACATGCACACCTTACTGTTGCCTAAAAAACTGTACTTTTTGATACGCTTTTTCAAAAAGTC
>NZ_JACJQJ010000083.1 GCF_014696615.1 Nostoc linckia FACHB-104
TTTGTTGTCAATTTATTTTCTTAACTGAACTGTATTGATTTATAACCAATGACCGATGACTATTGACACAAGAAAATCATATTATAACCGATAAATTATTCTTAATTTACTTTAAACCCCACCCCACCAAAGCTATGCTTTTTGTCTCAGCAATTATGGTTAGAAGGTGGGTAAGTTTTATCGTGTTAAATTTGCTAGCTTTTTTGGCTATTAAACATAACAAATGATAAATAAAAAATGCCCAAAACCCAACTAATTCTACCTGCACTAAAATCCAGAAACTATCGCCTGTTTTTTGCAGGGCAAGGTATATCTCTAATCGGAACCTGGATGACACAACTAGCCACAGTTTGGCTAGTTTATAGCTTAACCAACTCCGCATTAATGTTAGGCTTTGTGGGCTTTACCAGTCAAATTCCTAGCTTTTTTCTTGCTCCCTTTGGGGGTGTTTTTGTAGACCGCTTTTCGCGCTATCGTACCTTAATTGGTACACAAATTATGGCGATGATTCAGTCGCTAGCATTAGCAGCATTGGCGCTCACTGGTGTAATTCAGGTATGGCATATCATTGCTTTAAGCTTATTTCAAGGATTTATTAACGCCTTGGATGCACCAGCTAGACAAGCTTTCGTACCAGAATTAGTGGAAAAAAGAGAAGATTTAGCCAATGCGATCGCAATTAATTCCACCATGATTAATGGGGCGCGATTAATTGGCCCAGCAATTGGCGGTTTAATCATTGCGAGAATTGGTGCTGCTTACTGTTTTCTCATTGATGGTTTAAGCTATATTGCTGTGATTGCTGCTTTATTAGCAATGACAATTAAACCTTGGAAATTTACAGTAAGTCACGGAAATGCCTTACAAAAAGTTAAAGAAGGATTTGTTTATGCTTTTAGCTTTCCACCAATCAGAGCTATTTTATTACTATCAACTTTAGTTAGTCTAATGGGATTACAAAATACTATTCTTGTACCCATATTTGCTGAAGAAATTCTGAAAGGTGGTGCAGAAGCATTAGGCTTTTTAATGGCAGCTTCGGGAGTAGGAGCGTTATCAGGTGGGATTTATTTAGCAACGCGACGCACAATATTAGGAATTGGCAAATTAATCGCTATAGCTCCGGCAATTTTAGGTGTAGGTTTAATAGCTTTTGCTTATTCCCGATATTTACCACTTTCTTTATTCACAATGTTATTTGTAGGATTAGGAACAATTCTCCAGATTGCAGCAAGTAACACATTTTTACAAACAATTGTTGAAGAAGACAAACGTGGTAGATTAATGAGTTTATATACCATGTCATTTTTAGGCATGATACCTGTAGGTAATTTATTAGGAGGTTTCTTAGCAAGTCGAATTGGCGCTCCTAACACCTTAATTCTTGATGGCATAGTTTGTATTATCGGCTCTATATTTTTCTACAAACAATTACCAGCCTTAAGAAGGCTTGTTATGCCCATTTATGAAGAAAAGGGGATTGTCAAACCTGTAGGGGCTGCTAGATAAAGGTACGTTAGCCTACAGCATAACTTTCGTAATTAAGAATTACGAATTGATATTTTTGTTTACCCAAATTTTACACTAGAGCAATTCTATGGCTCATACAGGTGCTATCCAACAACATCCTACCCTACCACCAGACCATGTACCGCTAAGAACTTGGATTGGTGTATTAGCCAGTATGCTTGGTGCATTCATGGCGGTTTTAGATATTCAAATTACTAACGCATCGTTACAAGAAATTCAAGCAAGTTTAGGTGCAACTCTAGAAGAAGGTTCCTGGATTTCTACTGCTTATTTAGTGGCAGAAATTGTGGTAATCCCGTTAACCGGATGGTTATCACGGGTGTTTTCTCTACGGCGCTATTTATTAGTAAACACTGTACTATTTATTTTCTTTTCTATATGCTGTGCTTGGGCGTGGAATCTCAATTCGATGATTGTATTTCGCGCTTTACAAGGCTTTACTGGTGGAGTGTTAATTCCTGCTGCAATGACAGTTGTACTGACGACTTTACCAGCATCTAAGCAAGCAGTAGGATTAGCAGCATTTGGCATTACTGCAGTATTTGCGCCATCAATTGGCCCCACATTAGGAGGTTGGTTAACCGAAAATTATAGTTGGCAGTATAGCTTTTATATAAATATATTTCCTGGGGTTTTAATGCTAACCGGAGTCTGGTATGGCATTAAACAAGATAAACTGCAATTACAATTGCTCAAGCAAGGCGACTGGTGGGGAATTATGTCAATGGCTATTGGCTTAGGTTCTCTACAAGTTGTGTTAGAAGAAGGTAGTCGCAAAGATTGGTTTAGTTCAGCTTTCATTGTGCGCTTAAGTGTGATAGCGGCAATTTTTGTCACCTTGTTTTTATTTATTGAATTAACGCGCAAGCAACCATTTATTAATTTAAGGCTAGTCACTAAACGTAACTTTGGTTTAGCTAGTATTATTAATATTTCTTTGGGGGTGGGATTATATGGTTCAATTTATATTTTGCCCTTGTATCTTGCCCAAATTCAAAGATATAACGCCTTACAAATAGGTGAAGTCTTAATTTGGGCAGGGATTCCGCAATTATTTATTATTCCCTTAATACCCAAATTAATGCAACGCATTGATGTGCGGTTAATGGTTGGTGTAGGTATTGCTTTGTTTGCCATCAGTGCGTTTATGAACGCCGGAATGACTTCTCAAACTGGATTAGATCAATTAAGATGGTCACAACTTGTCCGCGCAATGGGACAACCATTAATTATGGTTCCTCTAACTACTATCGCCACTGCTGGATTGAGTCCTAAAGAAGCAGGTTCAGCGAGTGGTTTATTTAATATGATGCGGAATATGGGTGGTTCTTTAGGGATTGCAGCCTTAGCAACCCTATTAACTAATAGAGAGCAATTTCACTCTAATAGATTAGGTGACAGTGTATCGCTATATAATCCCGAAACTCAACAGCGAATCGACCAAATGACGCAATATTTTATTAGTCGAGGAGCCGATTTAAGTACCGCCCAAAATCAAGCGATCGCATCTATATCTAATATTGTGCGGCGTGAAGCTTTTGTGATGGCGTTTAATGATTGTTTCTACTTTATTGGCATTGCTTTGTTATTAAGTGGATTGGCGATTATCTTCATTAAAAGAGTTAAGCCAACTGGTGGGGCTGTGGCACATTAAAATAATTAGTAATTCGTAGTACCCTGCGGGAAGCGCCAAGCGCTATGTAGTTCGTAATTAAATTCAGATTCCCGACTTCTCAAATAAGTCGGGAATCTATTTTTTCGCGAAGGGTTGAGGCTGCTATCCAATTACCATGAGATGCGTTCACGTAGGATGCGTTAGCGATAGCGTAACGCATCAGCAGGAAAGATAAATTCTCACCTCCCCCGTTCCCCGTTCCCCTTTTCCCTTTTCCCCTTCACCCAATTGCATGAGAGAGGCTGTAATTTGTCATCATATAAATATTAGTTAATTGATTTGTGATGGAAAATTTCTCAACCACAGAGATAAACTAATAATTTATAAAGTCTGCGATTTGAGAATCCTACCCCAAATTTCAAATTTAAATTCCTGTAATGTCAGACGTTAATAATATTGATACTGTGACGCAAGAATTATCTGATAAATCTCCTGTTTCTACTCTACGGGCAGAAGCGATCGCACGCATCCGGAATAGCCTACGCCCTGGACAACAGCAAATGGCTGATTGGAACTCAGGCCCTTTGGCTGTGTCGGCTGTACCTGGTGCGGGGAAATCTACAGGGATGGCGGCGGCGGCGGCGATCGCAGTTGCACGTCAGTATGAACTTGCAGCCCAGTCGCGCCCTGCTTCCCGCCGTCAGTTGGTAGTTGTGACCTTTACCCGTTCTGCTGCTGCTAATATTAAAGCGAAAATACGCAAATATTTACGCGATGATTTATCTTTGCCTCAGACAGGTTTTGTCGTTTATACCTTGCATGGTTTGGCGTTAAATATCGCCAGTCGCCATCCTGAATTATCGGGGTTGCAGTTAGAAAACGTGACATTAATTACACCAAATCAAAGTCACCGCTTCATCCGTACAGCGGTAGAACAGTGGATTGTGAATAATCCCAACCTTTATTTGCGCTTACTCGAAGGTAGCCAATTTGACGGTGAGGAAACAGAAAGATTACGTCGTCAATCGGTACTGCGAACTGAAGTTTTACCAGACTTAGCAACAACAGTTATTCACGAAGCCAAAAGTTCTGGTTTATCCCCCGAAGACTTGCGCGAGTGGAGTAAACAAACCTCAGACCCCTACGCCATTTTAAATATAGCCGCAGGTTTGTACGAGCAATATCAGAAGTTAATGCGATCGCGTGACTTCATTGACTACGACGACATGATTTTAGCCGCCCTGCGCGTCCTTGAAAACGACAGCGCCCGCCGCATCGAGCAAAACCAAGTTTTCGCCGTTTTTGAAGACGAAGCCCAAGATTCCAGCCCATTGCAGACGAGATTATTGGAAATCTTGGCGAGTAATACTGAGGAGGATGAGGGATATAAGGGGGATGAAAGAGATAATTTTCAACTTCTTACTTCTAACTCAGAACTCAGCAACGCCAGTTGCTACAACGGAGGAAACCTCCGCAACGCACTGGCTCCTCAGAACTCAGCACTCAATCTAGTCCGCGTAGGCGACCCCAACCAAGCAATTAACTCAACTTTTACCCCAGCCGATCCGATTTATTTTCGAGAATTTTGTGCCGAGTGCGATCGCATCAGCAGATTGGCGACAATGGATCAAGCTGGGCGGAGTACAAGAATTATCCTGGAAGCAGCTAACTTTACGTTGGAATGGATTAATAGTTTTTACGGAGTGAAGATGCAACAATCATCTCATGACTCCGTTATCTCTCTTCCCTTTCGTCCCCAAAGAATTCGGGCTGTGGATACAGGCGACCCGCAAAAAGACGCAAACCCAGCACCAGTAGGAAGGGGGTTAGAACTGTATACCCCACGTGATATTCATCACACTGTTGAATTGCTTTCTCAGCGAGTCATTGAATTATTTGCTGATGACCCCAGCAAAATTAGTGCGGCGGTGTTAGTGCGGGAAAATCGCCAAGGAAGATGGCTAGCTGAGGCGCTAGAACCGATATGTAAAGAGCATAAAATTACACTTTATGATGTGGGAGAACGCGATCGCCGTTCCCAAATTCCCCAAGAAATTTTAGCCTTACTCCAATTTTGCGATCGCCCCCATTCCCCAGATTACTTAAAAGCGGCTTTGGAAGTATTAGTGGAACGCCAGTTAATTCCCACCCAAGACTTGAACGCACTGGCGAGTTTACCAGAAGATTTTTTATATCCTGGCCCCTTAGCCGCACCACAATCAGAAACAGTTCAAAAAGCCTCACACTTGTGTCGGAGTTTACTCCGCGCGCGCTTAGAATTGCCAATATATCAGCTAATTTCCTTTTTAGCTTTGGCTTTGAATTACGACCAAGCCGAACTCGCAACGGCTGACAAACTCGCAGAACGAGTAAACCAGCAAATTTCTGGTAATAGTTCTATGGGCGCAATGCTGTCAGCCTTAAGTGAAATTGTCAGTTCCGAACGCTTTGAAGCGGTAGAAACAGAAGATTTGGAAGCACGTTACACCCGTAACGGTCAACTGACAATTATTACCATGCATAAAGCCAAAGGGCTAGATTGGGACTATGTTTTTATTCCCTTTCTCCACGAAAACTTAATTCCTGGTCGCTTTTGGGTTCCACCTCAAAGCCAGTTTTTAGGTGATTTTACCTTATCAGAAGTTGCCCGCGCCCAAGTACGTGCTGCTTTACATAATGAATCACAAATACCCGATGTTTCCCAAGCTTGGGAAGTAGCAAAACACCTCAAAACAGCTGAAGAGTATCGCTTACTTTATGTTGCCATGACCAGAGCCAAGCGTTTATTGTGGATGTCTGCAGCACAGAAAGCCCCATTCACTTGGAGCAAACCAGAGAATTTGCAAGAACAAGCGCCTTGTCCTGTTTTCCCAGCTTTAAAACGCCAATTTCCCGAAAATGTGCTTTCTTTAGCCACGATGGTTTCTTGATATCCTTCCGCCACAGCTTTCAGCTTGGCGGAATCATCTTGCTATTCTCAAATTGGTTTCACCACTTAGTATAAATACGGAATACTTCTCTTTATTTATGGAGAGTATCAGCAATAATTTTAAATAGAATTGCCTTAGGTTAAAAAAATTTAGTTTCATTTAATTTCATTTTTATAACTTCTGACAAGGCATCTCTATTTATTAAGTGAATGTAAATTATTTTAGTTATATATATCACATATACATATTAATATTTGCCCATAAGCGTCAGCAAAATTAGTCCTAGGTATGAAATCCTGATAATTCAGCCTCAAACAAACTCAGTTACAACTTATTTATAGATTAAAAAAATAATTACATAAGTATGTTTTAAGTGTATATTCTCAATTATGATGTGTTCCGAAAAAACTATCGCAGTGCCTAACACACAATATTATGTTGTAGTACGCGATAGATTTTGCCCTGAGAAACTATACTTAAGCTTTACTTTATAAATATTTTTTTATGAAATCTGCCATTTCAATATTAAGTATTGTCACGGTTTATATTTAATATCACCTTAAGGCATTCTATTAATTTAGAGACTTGTTATATAGCTTGAAGAACGACACATTTTCTATAGGTGCTTTGGCTGTGCAGCACAGCTAGTTGATAGATTATCTATAATTTTTGGGAAATTTTATATTCCCAAGATAATTGATTTAAATTAATTGATATCCCTTGATAAAAGGTGGGTATATACTAATGGCAGACTTGAATTCTGACTTTTCTAGCAATATTTCTCATATAAAAAATTTAAGTGTATATGATGCTAGCAATTATGAATATTTACTGCGACAAAAGCTGCGTCAAGAAAAGTTACTCAGCAGAATATCTCTGAAGATTCGTGAAACATTAAAATTAGAAGAAGTTCTGCAAACAGCTGTAGAAGAAGTCAGACAATTACTAGCAACAGATAGAGTTGTTCTTTACCAGTTTGCAAACGATTGGAGTGGTTCAGTAGTAGTAGAATCTGTTAGCTCCGATTATATGTCTATTTTAGACATAAATATTAATGATACTTGTTTTTCAAAAGAACATGCAGTTCTCTACCGCGATGGACGAATTAGAGCAATTAACGATATTTATCTAGAAGGATTAGCTAGTTGTCACGTTCAATTACTAGCTCAATTACAAGTAAGAGCAAATTTAGTTATTCCGGTGATCCGCCAAGATTTCTTATGGGGTCTTTTAATTGCTCATCATTGCCAAAACTTTAGAAAATGGGAAGATTGGGAGGTTGAGCTACTTAAGCAGTTGAGTGTTCAATTAGCGATCGCTATTCAACAAGCACATCTTTATGAACAGCTAGAAGCTCAAGTACAACATTATAGTGTTAATGGTACCCCACAAGAAAATTCAGCTATAAATGCGTTGCAAAAACTCAAACTTCTGTTGCAACGGGAAGATATCTGTTGGGAAAATTTGAATGAAGTAGTGGAAGAAAGCTTAGATAAAGCTTATAAAGGAATCATTACTTGGGATAAAAAGTAGATATCAGATTTTAAATATTTAGATTGATTCTGAAAATTTTTGTCTAGGAAGGAGAAAGATAAAAATAAATGGGGTAGCAGACGTAGTTAATCAAAGAGAAATTACCAGAAAAAATGATTCACAATCTGGAGTTTACTAAGTATGTGTGATTTATTTAAATGGAAAAATTAAATAATAAATGCATGAAGAACTTATAATTCATACCTGTTTAGTACAAATATCTAAATTAGGCATATCGGGAGAAAAATACCCGGAAAAACAATATTTTTGGAAAATATCTCCAATATTAGCTAACGGTTCTAGAGAAGTATGGATAACTCTGGAATGGAAAACTCATCCAACAGACTGGACTTGCGGAGTAATCTGTAAAATCGCCAAAGATTTCCAAGTTCAACAATGCACACTTTTAACTCGGACTTGTGAAGGTAAAATAGTTGAGCAGTTTCTTTATGACAAAGCATCTGGGGACTAGTACCGCAAGGCGGAATTCAAAATTCAAAATTCAAAATGAATACAGCGTAAGCGTTGCGTGAGTTTAGAATGGTCTGCTTCTTTACGCCGAGGTGTACTAGGGATTGGGAATTAGGGACAAGGAGAATAAATTTATTTTGACTTTTGACTCTTGTATAAATCCACTTTACCCAATTCGACTATGGCGATATTTCCAAATTCCGACTGCGAGTAAAATTCCTAAGAATACACCAATTAGCAAACCAGCTGGTGCTAAAGTGACAAAACTTAAATCGGCTTGAGTTCTATTAGGGTAACCGCCATACAAAATCACAGCTTTAAATCCAATAATTGCGCCCACAATTGAGCCCAATATTACCCATAACATGACATTTAGGGATCTCATCTGTGAGGCGATCGCTAGCCCAACAAAACTAACCATTAACCCAACAACAGATCCGATCACAGCACCATACCCGATAACATTTAGCACCCAGGTATAGTTGACAATCCAAGCACCCACACCGCCAATTATAGCTCCAAAGCTGAGCCAGAGTACAATTCCCAGTATGAACCAGAACAGTTTTGTCTGCATAATCTTTGACAATTCAAAATTTCAAAACTGACACCAATTTTCTCAAATTCAGCAACATATTCAAACTTATAAACATAGATTCAGTCTAATTCTCGCAATTACCAATTACCCATTACTTACGTTTTTTCTGTGTAGACTTAGCCACTCTTGACTCAATAGTAAATTCTGGTATTTCTGCGAGTTCGACCTCGTTTAAACTATACTGCTCGCAAACTAAACTCAGACGGTTTCCAGGGGTTTGTACTGCATTAACAGAATGAGTTAAATCACCTTGAAAGTGAACTAAAGTATTCATTTGCGGCTTAATTTGCCCAAGTTGGCGTTTGTGCGATCGCAGTACCAATTCTCCCCCCTGCATATCAGCAGGTACGCGCACATAAAGAACGCTGACAACTAAAGGCGGTTCAATAGTTTTACAGTATGAACGCAAAGAGCGATCAATATGCGGATCGACACGAGAGCCTTCTTTGAGCAATAAAGGATTGAGGTAAAAAGCGTTACAGTTAGGTAAAAGAGCTAAATCTAAATAAGGTTTGAAATAGGGAAACTGCTGCTCTACCTGTGCTATATATGATTTTTGAAACACCACAGAAAATCCCTTCGTACCAACAAAATCGCGGTTGAGGTTATTGACAGAAAAGTAAGGACAAGCATGGATTTCTCCCCATAATTTATTGAGATAATCGCTGGGGAAAGCGTTTGATTGTTGTTGATAGTTTTTCACAGTACGGCGAGGGGATTTACCAAATTTTTAGCTGAAGGGTTAGTTACAATACTTCCCCGTTTTACGAGATTCCTGTTTGATTTTTCTCAGTCTATGCATCTCTACATTTTTTCTTTCCTGTTCCCTCTGTTTACAAGTCATTTCATAAATGACTGCACATATCTTTAAAGGAGCAAATTGTCAAGATAAATCATAAGATCCATTCTGAAGAACGTTCACCCAAATCAAGGGGGATGCTCACAGCTTTTCCCAGACGGGGGCGATCGCGTGTTTGAGTGATAAATGTTTGGACTTGAGTCGTTCCACCTAAAGCATTAAGATAATTGGCAATGCTATCAAGATGGGCTTGATATTCCTCTTCGCTTAAGGGAAAAGAAGCTTGCTCAACATACTTCCACATGACTTGCAAAAAAATTTTCCCCTGGGATCGCCGCAGCTGCACATCATAAGAGCGTCCCCACTTTTCCAGCAACAGTTGACGTAATTGCAGTCCTGTCATAGGTTGTCTCAATTAGATTTTACATTTAGTTATGATGTTAAGTTCCGTAACTCAAGTATGATAAGGATATAAAGAAATGTAATGCTAACAGAAAAGATGCTAGATATATCTTGGAACAAAGAAGTATGGCATTTTTGTGGGCGTTAGCATTTCGACTTAGATAAGAGTTGCTCAACTACTAGTACTCTTATCAAAATGCTTAACAAAATACACAAAGAGCGCGTAGATTATGGCTCAATTTTCTGAATCAGCAGACGTGCCCGATATGGGGCGTCGTCAATTCATGAATCTGCTCACTTTTGGAACCGTCACTGGAGTGGCTCTGGGTGCATTGTATCCCGTTGTCAATTATTTTATTCCACCTGCTGCAGGTGGCGCTGGTGGCGGTGCAACGGCAAAAGATGAGCTGGGCAACGATGTTAGCGTCAGCAAGTTTCTAGCAAGCCATAATGTAGGCGATCGCTCCCTCGTTCAGGGACTCAAGGGCGACCCAACTTATCTTGTAGTAGAAAGCAAAGAGGCGATTGGCGATTACGGCATTAATGCCATCTGCACCCACCTGGGTTGTGTTGTGCCCTGGAACGTGGCTGAGAACAAGTTTAAATGTCCTTGTCATGGTTCCCAATACGATGCAACGGGTAAGGTTGTTCGTGGCCCCGCGCCGCTTTCTTTGGCTTTGGCGCATACCAAAGTAGAAGACGACAAAGTCGTAGTTACTCCTTGGACTGAAACGGACTTCCGTACCGGCGAAGAACCTTGGTGGGCTTAAAAATTTTAGTCAAAAGTCAATAGTCAAAAGTCCACAATGTAAACCATTGAATCTTGACTCTTGACTGTTGACTGTTGACTGTTGACCAATGACTAATTCACGAGAGAATCGTTGCCCTTATAGAGATGAGAAATGCTTCGATAACAGCGAGGTTCACTCGCAGTACTAGAGCAATCGTCAAAACATTGCTCATAGCGATCGCCACGGTGACATTCTACTTCACCAGCGATTTAGCTCTGCCACAATCGGCTGCTGCCTACCCTTTTTGGGCACAGCAAACCTATCCAGAAACCCCCCGCGAACCAACAGGGCGGATTGTTTGCGCCAACTGTCACTTAGCTGCAAAGCCGACAGAAGTGGAAGTTCCGCAATCAGTGCTACCTGACACCGTATTTAAAGCTGTGGTGAAAATCCCCTACGATACTAGCGTGCAGCAAGTAGGTGCTGATGGCTCTAAAGTCGGTTTGAATGTTGGCGCTGTATTGATGCTACCCGAAGGCTTCAAAATTGCTCCTGAAGACCGCATTTCTGAAGAACTCAAAGAAGAAGTCGGCGATACTTACTTCCAAACTTACAGCGAAGATAAGGAAAACGTCGTCATCGTTGGCCCTCTCCCTGGTGAACAGTATCAGGAAATCGTCTTCCCAGTTCTGTCTCCCAACCCTGCAACTGATAAAAACATCCACTTTGGTAAATATTCAGTTCACGTAGGTGGTAACAGGGGACGCGGACAAGTTTACCCAACTGGTGAAAAGAGCAACAACTCTGTTTACAATGCTTCTGCTGCTGGTACAATCACCAAGATTGCCAAAGAAGAAGATGGAGACGGCAACGTCAAATATGTAGTAAGCATTAAAACCGACGCTGGTGAAGTTGTCTCTGAGACGATTCCTTTAGGCCCCGAACTCATTGTTTCTGAAGGGCAAACTGTAAAAGCTGGTGATGCTTTAACCAATAATCCCAACGTTGGTGGATTTGGTCAAAAAGATGCAGAAATCGTATTGCAAGACGCTAGTCGCGTCAAATGGTTGATTGCATTCATCGCGCTTGTGATGCTAGCTCAAGTCATGCTGGTGCTGAAGAAGAAGCAGGTTGAGAAAGTCCAAGCCGCAGAAATGAATTTCTAAATTCTTTGCTAACTTACTTATTTGCAGACAGGCAATTTGCCTGTCTTTTTTATTTATATAAAACTCATATTTGATTTTTGAAATTACGTAAGTAGCCGTCATGAACTGGGTACACCAGAACACATGAAAAATTCATTAATCCCCCTTGCTCCCTGCTTTTTCAAGTCACGTGGGCACAATTAAAGACAAATGACAGCCCTTGCAAGTTATTTTCAATTGCAACGCCCTACTTAGTTGAGAAAACTCTCCCAATTGGGGACATCTACCCAGTTTCCTGTTTGATGGGATTGATGGGATAAATCCATCAATAATTGTGAATAAACTCCTTCTCGTAGGGATGGAATTAATTGTTGCTGGCGGTCAATTCCTTGTACCCATTGGTCTACAACACGGATAAATGCGGAAATGCGCCCATCAGCGTGATTGTGGGGAAACAGTAAATTTGATGGAATTTCGATTTCAGTTAAGGCTGTACCCAGTTGAGAACCCCAAACCCGAAAACCGTGAATATAGTCTTTTTGATTTTCGCTGCCTAAAACTAAAGTACCGCGATCGCCATACACTTCTAGCCAATGTGTTCTCGGCGCATGAACAACCGCACTAATGGTAAGTTGGCAAGGTGTACCATCAGCTAATTCTAACGAAAGCACACAAGTATCATCTGTCTCCACTGGCTTGCTTTCGCCGCTAGCAGGGTCAATACGTGTGGGAATGGCGGTACTCAAATGGGCGCTTAATCGGCGTACTGGGCCAAATAGCCAGTAAATATAATCGAAGGCGTGGGAACCTAAAGAACCTAATGCACCGCCTCCCTTATCTTGAGAAGAATACCAATTCCAAGGGCGAGAAGCATCGGCACGCGAAGAACCTAACCAATCAATTCTAATTAGACGCTTGTTGCCTACATAATCGGCTGATAATAGCTGTGAAAATTTCTGCCATCCTGGGACAAAGCGAAATTCAAAATCTACAGTAGCAATTACGCCTTTTTGCTGCGCTAATTGATAGAGTTCTTTCGCCTCATCGACGTTTAAGGTAGTTGGTTTTTCTAGTAATAAATGTTTGCCTGCTTGCAGTACTGTTTTTGCCATTTCATAATGCAAAAATGGTGGGGTAGCAATACTAACTGCTTGCACTTCTGGCAAGTTGACAATGTCTGTAATGTGATCACAGGCATGGGGAATATCATGAGCTTGGGCAATAGCTTTGGCTTTATTGATATCGCGATGGTAAACAGCTACTACCTCAGTGCGATGATGTGCTTTGAAACCAGGAATATGGACTTTTTGACCAAATCCTGTACCTACAATTGCCACGCCAATCTTCTTTTGAGTATGTAATGTAGAAACCATGTGAATAATTGAAAATTAAAATTCAGAATTAATTTGCTACAGATAAATCTGGTATAAAAATCAGGATACATTTAAATGTATACTTTTCACTTACTTTAAAAATCTAATTGTTCCTGGATAGCGATAATGCTTACCTTTATAAGCTTTAATCGCTGCAAAGTTTACTAAAAATAATTGTAACATTATCATTAATGCAGTTAATCCCAACCATAATAATAATAAAGTATCTAAAACAGTTTTAATTACTTGTCCTGTACCATTATTAATTAATGCTATACCGAAAATAATAAATAGAATTAACAAGGATAAAATAATAACTAGCAAAATATAAAGTGTTAATGATATTTGAAAATTTAAAGCTTCTTTACCTTGAAAATCAATCCAAGGAGATTTTAATTTATTGAATTGCCAAATTAATAGGGGAAATAAAATATTTAAGGGTAAATATAAAGGAATTCCGAGAAATAGCAAACAAAACAAAAGCATCCAAGCGAATAAAGCCGAGAGATGACAAAACATTGCCCAGATACGTATTTGTTGATTTGGTTTTTCTCTCATGGCTTTTTATTTATAGGGAAATTGAGGAAATAATTCTCCATCCTAGTATCTATAAAAAAGCCAACCAAAAGTTTAAAATTTGAGTATTTCTCGGTCATAGTTTTCCGGGAGAGGTTCTATTTCCCAGACTATACCTTCACTTGGTTCGAGGGAAACTTCTACAAATAGTTGTTCTACAGCAGTTGTGGCGATATCTTCGTTGTTAGGGAAAGGTTGTAAATCTTCGGTGAGTAGTCGCAGTTTAAAACCGCCAGGAATAGCTGCACCAACTGTAGCGTTACGCAATTCAAACCGCCAAATAACTTGATCTGCTTCGCCTTGGGGTATAACTAAAAGTTCGTAAGTTTGACCTGCGATCGCTAACTGACGAGACAAGATAGAATCTGCTTGTGTTTCTTCCACACCTCGACCACCAAAACTTAATTGCAAATTCAATCTTCCCCAACCGATAGTTTCCGCAGCTTGGGAAACACCACTTTGCAACCATTGCAGTACTGACCATTGTTCTGGTAATCCCAAACGTTGTTGATACAAGCTTTGTCGCCAACCGCCATGTTCAATTAACCCACCCCAGAGTTGAAACGGTATAGCTAACCGAGGTGTCACGACTTCCGGCTTTCCCAGGCGAGCGATGAGGTTTTGGGCTTGCGGTTGTGGTAGGGTTAGCAGGGGTGAAATAGCAGCGCGTGTAATTGCTTGCGGGCAAAATTCTTGGGTAAGCGCTAACACGCTAATATCATTGATGATTTCAGTCGTATTTAAAGCATAGGTGCGATCGCCTGTATCATAATTACCCCGATTCTTCAGTTGTTCGTGGGTACAGTAACCCCAAACCCTAACGTAGCCCTCATCTGGTTCTACTTGCACAGCTAAATAGTAATCACCAACCCAACCAGGTAAATCCACCCATTCTTGAGGAACCCGCAATTCGCTGTCATCAATATTTTCACTGGGAACCAGAATAAATCTCGTTACGTCTACTACAACAGCGGTTCCATTTACCAGTTCCCAAAAACTGGGTAAAACAGTGGTAGTTGGCCAGACCTTTGCCTGTGATGTAAATTCTTCTTGTATCCAAGGCAAGACTGCACTCAGGCAAAGTTCATTAATATAACCTTGATAGCGCGAAGTGGGGTTAGAAAAATATGAACTCCGAAGATCCGCCAAATTTTGATTGTTAGCCGGAATTTCTAGAAATAAATCGGTGGAATTGGCAAAAGTAAATGTTGTCATGGCGGTTTCTCTGAAAAGTTGTTATGTGGTCATTGGTCATTGGTCATTGGTCATTGGTCATTTGTCATTTGTCATTTGTCATTTGGTAATGGGTAATTGGTAATTGGTAATAGAAATATCTCCTTGTCCCCAATCCCCAGTCCCCAATCCCCAGTCCCCAGTCCCCAGTCCCCAATCCCTAAACACCGTAGTAACTTTGCAACCACTCCTCCATTAATGTACTCATGCTTTTGAGTAGGTCGGGCGTAATGGAAATATGCAAGGTATCTTGACTCCAATTTGCTAAAGATTTCAACAAATTTTCTCTAGCCTTTGTCAATCGCCGCGATACTGTATATTGCTTTATTTCTAGCTGCTTGGCGATTTTATCTTGATTGAGTCCTTGAGCATAATATAGTTGCACAATCTGTTGTGCTTCTGGTTCTAATTGTGCGATCGCAGTAACTAAAATCTGATGAATTTCGCTTTGTTGAGAAGTTCTGGTTTGTTCTTCTTCTTGGCTAATAATTTCTTCAATTAAGGAGGGTTGTTGATTTCCCGGGAGGTTATCTAATAACTCAAATGAATTATCTCCGCCTTGGGCAACATTTAGAGATTCAGGGGTGGGATAAAGGTATTTACGTGCAGCTTTGGCTGTTGTTAGCAACCATTTTTCCAGAGTGGAGATGCTGATTTGCTGGTTACTTTGAGAATTATAAGCCGTGGCGATCGCTTGCCATATTTGCTCATCTGGTCGAGACAGCTTACGGGAAGTTCCGGTGGTAGTGGGGACATAAAAGGTTTTAAAACCAGTCCACGCCAGGATATAAGCACGAATATCGTCTGCAGATAAGCCAGCACTTTGCAAGGCTTCCTGTAACCGCTTTTGGGAGATTTTGCGTAACAGTCCCCAATCGGTACAGATATCAACTTCGTGGCGTTGGCGTAAAGTTTCGCGGATTGCACTCGCAAACAAAGGCCCAGCATAGTTTTTTAAAGTAAAACCTTGGCTGGGGTTAAAACCTTTGAGGACGCGATCAATTTGGGCGATCGCAACTTGAAAACAATCTGATAATTGAAACTGAGTACTGGCGAAACCGTTCACGGTTTTTTGAGATACCCAATAGCAGGTTTCTTGCAAGTAAGCAGCCAGATGTTGCTTCGCCAAAGACTGAGATTCAGGAAGCTGCCAAAACTTATACCAATAAAGCGCCCAAAAAGATTCTGAAGTTTCTTGGGGTGTGCGTTTGACGCAACCTTGCATACTACTACGCAATCTTGATTCTGTCGCCCAATGACCGAAGCGATCGGCATCGAATTGCACAAAAGTTGAAAAGATTTCAATGATGCTTTGCCGAGGGTGCATAAAAAACTCGAGGCCTACCTAGAGAAGTAGTGAAGGCGTTAAATACCAATTCACAAAAATCAGGTTAATGATTAAAACACTAAAACCTAGATTTTGTCAAAATTTCGTAATTACGAATTATGAATTGCTATCAAACTGCCTCAACAAACTTTACTACACCAAATTATTATCATGTTGAGACTGTCATTGAAATCTTTAGCACTAGGTAGTATGGTAGCCCTGTCTGCGGCAACTAGTGCTTTTGCTCAAATACCTGGACTACAAAGTTTACATTTAACTCAAGTATCTGGCTTTAGTTGTGGCCCCTATACTCAGACTTACATTGTTAAACCTTTAGATAACCGCCAAGGTCAAGGTATCCGTTGCGTCAAAGTCAGTGAAGGTAGACCTGGTACAAAAATTCCCAAATTAGCATGGTACGGCGAAGGTAATTGGGGTGGTGCAACCTATCGTCACGTAGGACAAGCGATTTACCGCAGTTCTAACCTAGTTGGTTTTGCTTCTGATATTTACGGCAATGGTGAAAATATTAATAATAATTTTCCCGGAAATCTCAATGTACAAATCCTCAATTCCTCAACCATTCGTGTGACTGGTGCATGGAATGAAGAATGGCAATTAGTTAATGCTACTAACTATAAACCTTTATCCAGACCAACAACTTGCGGAGGCTATTTTGATGAATACAAGGTTTCTGATTTAACAGGAAATCGCAATGGTGAAGGTTTGCGTTGTGTTCTCCGCGTAGGGTTAAAAAATACAACTTGGTTTGGGAATGGTAATTGGGAAGGTTCTACTTATTCTCACATCGGTACTCGTTCATTTAATGGTTCCGGTGCAGGAGATATTTGTGGGAAAGGTTTCGGTCGAATTTGTAACAACTTTGATTGGGGTTCATTAAATTTAACTCCTGTAACTGGCGGTTTTGATGTTACAGGTGCATGGAGTGAAAAATGGCGTTAATTCGAGTAATTTTAACTGCCAATCCACGCCAATATTGATTTGATATTTCTAGCCAATTACAAAACTAAATTACTACTAATAATGGAGAAATAATATGCTGAAACGTTCTTTAATGATTGCTGCTTCTAGTGTTGCTTTAGCTGCTGCTGTTGCCAGTCCTAGTTTTGCTGCACCTGCTGATTTTGTGGGTACATGGGTAAATAAAGATAATAATACTCGTGGTGTGACTCGTTTAGTTATTACTTCAGCAGGTAGCAATAAATTAAATATTCAGGTGTTTGGTAAATGTCATCCTACAGATTGTGATTGGGGAACTGTACCAGTCGTAACCTATGGTTTAAATGTGCAAGATACAAACCATACCTATGCAACAGCTAACTATACCAAAGGTTTTTCTAATACTTTATTGACCTTAGACCATGCAGGTTCTCAAATCATGTTGCAAGGCTTCACTCAATTTTTAGATAATAGTGGTCGGCAAAATTATTATTCCCGTGATTACTTTCAAAGAACACTCAAGGTAAAGATTCCAGGGAGTTTACCAATATCACCTATTCAACCAAATAGGTAAGGAAGAGGGTAAAGACTTGTTTTAAATTGACCCAATAAATGCTAGAGGGCAAGGCATTGCCTTACCTCTATAATCTGTCGCATTCTATTTTCCTATTAGTATGAAATAATAGGAAAATAGGGAAGGTTAATTTTCAACCTTTCCCTTTTTTATAAACCTACCAAAACAGCGTTTTTGCTTCTCTACGCATTGATTGGTAGGGTAAAGTTATGCAACTATTGTTAATAGTTAAAGCTTGTTGATGATAGCAACCTTTAAGCGCTTAATGCATAAGGTACAGCTACTTTTGTATGTTTATTGAGATAGTTGACAAATAATTGCTTCAGCTGAGGACTCACACCAGCATGTTCAAAAAATCCAAAACCCAGACTCTTTGCTTTCATTAAAGTTTGCTCTGGTGTTAATCCTTCTTGAATTGCTACACTCAACAATGCAATTCCCGTTGAGCGCATAGCTGCAGCACAATGTATAACTGTGGGTTTAGGAAGCTGATCCAGTGTCGTCAGGATTTTAGTAATCAACTCTTCATTTAAATTTTCTAGCTTCAACGGCACATTGACATAATGTAGCCCCAACTCTTCAACGACTTTTTGCTCATCCTTCAAACATCCTAATTCATCAGGCGATCGCAAATTCAAAACCGACCTAAAACCCTCTTGCTTTGCTTGCTTGAGTTGGTGTGGTACGACTTGTCCTGTTGTTGTCAAATGGTCATTAATCCGTATAGCGTTGATCACGTTCACTCCTTTGAACTGTAAATAGTACTTTTGCAACACAAAGAGTCAGGATTCCACAGTGAATCCCCGTGACTCGGGAATTGAGTCGGGTTTGAGAAGCTATGCAAATAAGCAAACCAAATCCAGCAAATATCTACAGATCCCTATTTACGACTGTGAAATTTGCTTTGTTAGGTTACTTTTATTAGTGTTAATTAAATACTGCAAGTCTATCGACGAACCGTATTTAATAATTATACATAATTCCGATAGATTTACGAGACTTTATGAAAAAGATTCTTTTACAATAGATAAAATGCTGCTTAAAACTCTTGAATAGTTTTCCAAAAGAGCCATTCACGTGCGGAGGTTCCCTCCGTTGAGTGAACTGGCGTTCAAGAGTTCAAGTTTAGCCTTAACTATGGTTCGATAAAAGAAGCGATCGCCCATTTCAGCAAGCGATCGCTTCTTTGAATGCACAACCAAATTTTACTTCGTCACTACTAAGCCTTGGGCTTATAAGTTGAAGCCACGTGTAATTCTTTCAACTGTTTAGCATCAACGCTAGAAGGTGCATCCGTTAACAAGCAACGGGCTTGTTGTGTCTTCGGAAAAGCAATGACATCACGAATCGATTCTTCCCCAGCTAGCAACATCACTAACCGATCTAAACCGTAGGCGATGCCACCATGAGGCGGTGTACCATATTCAAAGGCTTCCATCAAAAAGCCGAATTTATTTTGGGCTTCTTCAGGCGACAAGCCGATCGCTTCAAATACCTGTTCTTGAACTTCGCGCTGATAAATCCGCCGACTACCACCGCCAACTTCAAAGCCGTTAAATATTAAGTCGTAGGCTTGGGCGCGGGCGGTTTTTAAATCATCCAAGTCATCGGGGTGGGGTGCGGTAAATGGGTGGTGTAATGCTTCCAAGCGTTTTTCGTCAGCATTCCACTCAAACATTGGGAAATCGGTAATCCACAGTAAATTGATTTTATCTGGATCAATTAACGCAAATTCTTTGGCGATCGCTTGCCGTAATCTATCTAAAGTTTTGTTAACGGTAACTGCATCACCAGCCCCAAATAGCAGTAAATGGCCTGCTTTTGCGCCTGTACGCTCTAATATTTCCTGTTTTTGTTCAGGAGTGAGGTTATCTTTAATTGCACCGATGGTATCAATTTCGCCGTTTTCTCTAACGCGGATATAAGCTAAACCTTTCGCCCCAGCTTCACTGGCTTCTTTAAATAAGTCTCCGCCTGGTTTAATACGGACGTTAGAAATCGCATCGTTACCGTTGGGAATCGGTAGGATTTTTACAATACCACCGTGAGCGATCGCATCGCGGAAAACTTTAAAACCGGAATCTTTCAACACATCGGAAACATTGACTAGTTCCAAACCGTAGCGGGTATCTGGTTTGTCACTACCGTAGCGTTCCATTGCTTCGGCGTAGGTAAGACGCGGGAAGGGATGGTGTAACTCAATTCCTTTAACTGTTTTGAAGATGTAAGAAACTAACTTCTCGTTGAGTTCGATAATTTCTTCTTGAGACATGAAACTCATTTCCATGTCTAACTGCGTAAATTCTGGTTGTCTGTCAGCGCGTAAATCTTCATCGCGGAAGCAACGAGCAATCTGATAATATCTGTCTAAACCAGATACCATCAGCAATTGTTTGAATAATTGCGGTGACTGCGGTAAAGCGAACCATTCACCAGGGTTAACACGGCTGGGGAGAATGTAATCACGCGCCCCTTCTGGGGTAGAACGAGTCAGTACGGGGGTTTCAACTTCTATAAAACCTTCCACGTCTTCCAAGTAGCGCCGCATAGCTTTCACAACTTGATGACGCAATTGAATATTTTGCGCCATCCGTTCCCGGCGTAAATCTAAATAACGATATTTCAATCGCAATTCTTCCCGCACGGTTTCAGTGTCAGCTGTGGAAACTTGGAAAGGTAACTGTTTCCTAACACTGTTCAGCAAATTAATCTTCTCGGCGTAGATTTCTACCTCGCCTGTGGGGATGCGGGAATTAAGTGATTCGTCGGGACGTTGTGTCACCCTACCAGTGATTTCCACAACATATTCATTCCGGATATTATTAGCCTGTTCGTAGGAATCCGGGGTACGTTGCGGATCGCTGACAATCTGGACAATGCCAGAGCGATCGCGTAAATCTAAAAATATCACACCCCCATGATCGCGGCGACGGTCTACCCATCCGTACAAGGTAACAGTTTCTCCAATATGTTCTTTTCGGAGCGCGCCGCAATAGTGAGTTCGCATAGTAGTTAATTGTGTTCTTCAGCTCTAGATGGGCAGTAAAATGTCAAAGCTTTCCCATTATCTAGCATCAATAGTATCTAATTGAAGTCAAGATGGCATATTATCTGTTGAATCTTAGGTTTGGGTCAATAGGAGGGCAAGGGGCAGGGGGCAGGGAGCAGGGGGAAAGGTGAGGTTCAGAACTCGGAGTGTTGAGTAAAAAGGTGGAATTATCGCCTTCCGAACTGGGAGTGTCGAGCAAAAAGGTGGAATTATCGCCTTCCGAACTGGGAGTGTCGAGCAAAAAGGTGAAATTATCACTTTCCGAACTTGGAGTGTCGAGCAAAAAGGTGGAATTATCACCTTCCGAACTCGGAGTGTCGAGTAAAAAGGTGGAATTATCGCCTTCCGAACTCGGAGTGTCGAGTAAAAAGGTCGAATTATCGCCTTCCGAACTCGAAGTGTCGAGTAAAAAGGTGGAATTATCGCCTTCACAACTCAAATTATCAAGTTCTATCTCCACCCATCTGTATTTGTTTAGAGACAATTTATGTAGGGGAGCCACTGCGTTGCGCGGGTTTCCCGCGTTGTAGCAAGTGGCGTTGTGTTACGGCTATGAAAGGATTTGAGACTAAGAGACAATTAAATTTAGCCGTAACGCACCGCCGCGTGGATGGTGCGTTAGGCGCTAGGATAGTTATTCCGTGGCAAATCATATCGAAAATAAGCGCCTAACACACCCTACAGTCGAATGGCACTTAAGCAAAAGTTACTGCGGAGATCTAAATCTCGCTCAAGTGAGTTACACTCCACCCTATAGTCATTCTATTTTTACTTTATAAATAGCCTCTAATAGCATTCCAGGCTACAGATAATTCTCCCCCTGCCCTCTGCCCCTCTGCTGCCTATGTTGGAGAATTGATATAAGCCCTATTTATATTGCCTTCGAGAAATGCTTTTCTTTGATTCTCATGTGATTATCAAAGATGACGGCAATATTTCTTACCAGCAATCTGCCAATGTCTGTAACTAATATGTAGTTTTTTGATAAGCTTACCAGTCCATCGGCTTCTAGAGGTTTTAACATCTCTAGTTCATGGGCAAAGTATTCGTCAAAACAGATGTGATATTTATCTGCGATGTCTTGCTTTTGCAATTGAAAATGCGACATAATACCCATGATAACATCGCGTCTAATAATGTCATCTTGAGTTAATTTGATGCCTTTACTCAACGGCAATGTACCTGTAGAAATTGCCTGATAATATTCTTTTAGTTGTTTATGGTTTTGGAAATACGCATCTTCTAACATACTAATAGATGTCGCCCCAAAACCAAATAATTCTGTTTCGGCGTGGGTAGTGTAGCCTTGAAAATTACGCCGGAGAGTGCCATTGCGTTGCGCGATCGCTAATTCATCGTTAGACTTAGCAAAATGATCCATACCAATGAATAGATACTCATTATTTGTGAGTTCTTCAATGGTCATTTTGAGAATATCTAGCTTTTCCTGTGCCTTGGGTAAAGCTGCTTCAGGAATATTTTTCTGTGCAGGTTTAATCCAGGGAATATAAGCAAAGTTAAAAACCACAATTCTGTCTGGGTCTAACTTTATTGTCTTTTTCACTGTTTCCCGAAAACTCTGCCGAGTTTGATAGGGAAGACCATAAATCAGGTCTACATTTACGCTTTCAAATTCTGCTTCTCTGATCCAACTCATGACATCAAAGAGCATTTCTTCCGGCTGGATACGATTAATCGCCACTTGCACTTCATGATTAAAATCTTGAATGCCAAAGCTAATGCGATTAAATCCTAATTCCCTGAGAAATAAAATGTAATCTTTATCTACATAACGGGGGTTGATTTCAATGGAGATTTCTGCTTTTGGGTCAATAGTGAAATGTTGAGTAATGTGTTTCCACACAAACTCTACTTGTTCGCGGTCTAAATAATTAGGTGTACCACCACCCCAATGAATTTGCAGAACTTGGCGATCGGAATCAATTAAAGCGGCTGTTTGTTTAATATCTTGAGCTAAATGTTCTAAGTAAGGTTTGGCAATATTCTTATTGTTAGAAATTACCGTATTACAGCCGCAAAAATAGCACGCAGTCTGACAAAAAGGGATGTGGAAATATAAAGAAAGGGGAGTTTTACGTTGATTCGAGGCTGCGATCGCATTTTGTAAATCGGTGGTGGTAAATGCTTCGCTTAACTCAGTAGCAGGTGGATAACTGGTGTATCTAGGTATTGGAGCATCATACTTTTGGATCATCTCCAAATCAAACTTGACACCAGGTAAGAGAAAAACCATCAAAACCTCCGGGGTGGGGACTGGGGATTAGGGATTGGGGACTGGGGATTAGGGACTGGGGAGATGAGGGAGAATTATTTTGAATCTTGACCTTTCACCCTTCACCTTTCACCCTTCACCCTTCAGTTAGTTAGGCTGTTAAATAAGGCTTGACCGATGGCTTGAATTAAATTCGCCTCTAAGCCTTGTACTATTTGCATATTCAAATGAAAGGCATTGTTAGCTTCTGCGACAATTTGGTCGGCGGTTACATCATCGATGGGTAATGCGTCCAAAGCATCACGGTATTTGTGCTTAAATGCCGTTTTATCGGTAATTTGGTCAAAATTATAAAAATTTGTACCTTCGTAGCCAGATAATTGCAAAGTTGATTGAGCAATTTTTTGCAACATCTGACCACCAGAAAGGTCGCCCATGTAGCGTGTATAGGCGTGTCCTAACAATAGGATAGGTTCAGTAGCAGATAATTCCCGAATTCTGGCGACAAATGTTTGAGTAGCAGTTGCAGGGGCAATTTGCTTTCGCCATTGCTTTCCATAGTAAAACATCATGTCCTTTTCTAGAGCAGCTTGCCGATTTAGCTCTGGAAAGTAAACAGCTGCGATCGCCTGATTGTTAACATTAGTTACAATTGCCGCTTCTAGTTCGCTATAGACAAAATACAAATTACTCAAAAACTTCGCAAAGCAGTCTCTATCTACAACTCCTTTGAGAAAACATTTCATAAAGCCTACATTTTCTGCTGCTGTATGAGCTTGTTCTGTTCCAGCGCGTAGTTTGACGGCGAGATTGCTACTCATTTTGTTTCCTTAATTTCAAGCGCCAGATTTCTGCACAGCCAACGACTCAGGATGTCTGCTAGAGGGACTGGGGATTGGGGATTGGGGATTGGGGATTGGGGAGATGTAGACGCGTAGCGGCTTCCCGCAGGGTGGGGGATGAGGAAGCAGGGGTGCAGAGGATGCAGAGGGGGTAGAGGATGCAATAGAGACATTTCCAATCCCCATTAGCAATTACCGATTACCCATTACCAAACACCAAATGACAAACACCAAATGCCAAATTTAGGGTTTAGGAGGGATTAGCATCAGTATTACGGCAAATATACTTTCAATGCTCATCCCTGCTCTGTTTACCTCTCCCAAAAATATTTAACTATTTATATTTGTATAACTATTAAAGTATTAATATTTCTTTATTTTTGTCTGTCAGGGAAGGCACATTTTGAAATGGGCATGGGGCATTGGGTGTTTGTGATTTCCCCTCATCCCCAATCCCTAATCCCCAACCCCTTCGCACAACTTAACTGTTCTCAACAATATTTTATGCTTATATAGCTATTGAAAGATAGAGCGAGAGAAGGATTCTCATGGTGAAGTCTGTTGAAACTCCGGAGCCTCAGTTATTAAAGCCAGGTGTAAAAGCGCCTGTGAAAGAAACATTATTAACACCCCGGTTTTATACTACTGACTTCGAGGCGATCGCAAAGTTAGATATTTCAGCCCATGAGACTGAGTTGTTGGCAATTGTAGAGGAACTGCGGGCTGACTATAATCGCCATCATTTTGTGCGTGATGAAGAATTTAAGCAGAGTTGGGAGCATATTGACGGAGAAACACGCCGTTCTTTTATTGACTTTTTGGAACGTTCGTGTACTTCCGAGTTTTCCGGGTTTCTTTTATTTAAGGAAATATCACGCCGTCTCAAAGACAGAAACCCGATTTTGGCGGATGCTTTTAATTTTATGGCCAGGGATGAAGCGCGTCATGCGGGATTTTTAAATAAGTCAATGGCAGATTTTAACCTTTCCCTAGACTTGAGCTACTTAACTAAAAGCCGTACTTACACCTTTTTCCCGCCAGAGTGGATTATTTACACAGTCTACCTATCGGAGAAAATTGGCTACTGGCGCTATATATTGATGTATCGCCATTTGCAGAAAAACCCTGATTATCAGTTCTATCCCCTGTTCAGGAAATTTGAGAGTTGGTGTCAAGATGAAAACCGACATGGAGATTTCTTTAAAGCATTACTGCGATCGCAACCACAATTATGGGATAACTGGAGAGCAAGGTTGTGGGTGCGTTTCTTTTTGCTGACGGTGTTTGTTACCCACACAATTACGGTATTTGAACGCGCCAGTTTTTACGAATCTATTGGGATTCATCCACGCAAGTATAATAACCAAGTGATCGCAGAGACAAATAACACCGCTTCTAGAGCCTTTCCCATCATTTTAGATACCAATCACCCGGCGTTTTTCTGGCGCTTAGAGCAGTGTTACCAGAATAATCAGAAACTCACAGCGATTAACAACAGCGATCGCCCTCAGTTTCTCAAGTTCTGGCAAAAATTACCAGTCATTACCGCTATTATCTGGCATATGTTGCGGATTTATCTCGTCAAACCCATAGATGCGGAGTTAACACGGGAGACTGTGCGATAGGGGATGAGGGAGATGAGGAAGAAATGAGACCGCTAATGGTGCGTTGCGCTAAGGGACTTCCAGAAAATAAATTATCCCATGTTCATAGCGATAGATTCTTTCTCCTCTGCTTCTTCTGCTTCCTCTGCTGACAAAGCGTTCGCGTAGCGTCCCGCAGGGATGGAAGATTTTTTTAGTTGGAAGTCCCTAAATTCTACAGGTAGGGGCACAACATTGTTGTGCCCGGGGAATTTGTACTGTATATTTCAAAAACTAGTTTGCATGACTATAGCTTTAATTAAGCAGTCCAGCAAAATAATTTAATGTTGCTGGATAATTCTTAATTAATTCTTGGGTTTTGAGTTCCGTTTCAGATAAACTTTCTTGATGCGCTTGATGTGTTTCTAAATTGTCTTGCCAAGTTAAATTTTCAATACCTAGTAGTTTAGCTAGCGCATTGGTTGTGGCTGGAGAATTAAACAGAAATTCTCTAATTGTTAACTCATTTTCGCTGAGTGTTGGTGCAGCCTCGACTTGTTTCACCTGTTCTTTAATTTCAGGTTGCTGTTTCCTCCAGGCGGGAACCCAGCTATTAAACCCAACTAAATTTTTCGGGAAATTACTTGAGGCTTCTTTAATTAATCCTTGCAAAATTTGAGCGTGGGGTCGCAGTTTAAGAATGAGGCTAGGTAGCCAAGGTAATAAAATTTTATCGGGAACTGTGGCGAATAATTTACTTAGGAGTTCGACAACAAATTTACTAATTCTGGGTGCAAAGGTTAGAGATAAGATAAAACCATTTAAATATTCGGGGAAAGATTTAATTAACATTTCGTTGTTAATCACATCATTGAAGAATTCCCGAATTTCTTCTAGTTTTCTTAATGTTAGTAACCATTCGGTTGTCCACAATAAACCAATTTTGGCGGGGTCGTCTAAACCTTGGCTGGATTGTTTGACACCGATTAATAATTGACTGCGGTTACAACCTAAAGATAACGCCAAACTTTCTAGGGTGAAAATAAAATTCAACATCCCAGCAATTTGTTCGGGTGTGGTTCCCCTATCTGCGAAGGCTTGGGGTAGTAAGGTGGCGTAATGTCCGTAGCCTGTGGTAACAAAACGCTCTATCCATTCCGGTAAGCCTGTGGGTGTGGCGCGGTAATAATGGACTAGGCGACGGACGCGTTCAAATACTTGCGGTGCGTCGCTGACACCTGTTTCTTGTTTGAGGAGAGAAATTGCGTGTTCTCCGAGTTCTTGGGTTAAGCGGAGGCTGCGCGCGTATAAAATGCTATCTTCTGTGGATTTGAGAACCTCGCTGGTTTTGGCTTGGGGAGAGAAAGCTGTTTGTTTAAGGCGCTGTTCTAAAACTTGCTCGATGCTTACACCTTCATAACCGAGCATAATAATATGACGCTGGTATTTACCGATGCGGATTTCCCAAGATTCTTGAATCGGCTTTGAACCAAGACTGCGATCGCCCATAATGGGTTTAACAATCGTATCGCCTGATAAATAATACAATCGCCACAGCACATCAGAACAGGGTAAAAGTTCTGGCTGCTGTTTGAAATCCATTAAGGCGCGTTGGTTGGTTTGTGCAAGTAGGTTGACTCCCAGTGGTTTTAGCCTGTCGTACACATCTTGCGCTAGGGGAGGTAAAGAAGCGTAACCAACTGTACCAATGCGATCGCCTCCGAGTAAAATTTGGCAAAGTTGGTAAATATTGCGTTTTTTGGGAGTGCGGTCTTTTTCTAAACAGGTAATAGCTGCATCTTGGAAATCGTAAGGCGTGGGGTGCATTCGGTTTCGCATCCCAGCTAGCAACATTGAGGTTTGATAGATGGCGATAGAGTCGGCGGTACTCGCTAAATAGGCATTTTTTCGCGCTAATCCGACAATATCCGCGCACCATTGCAATAATTGTTCGGTATCGGCTGCGGCTAGTTCTGGGGGACGGGTTAAAAAAGCGGTGAGGTTGGAATTTGTCGCTGTGGTTGCGGTTGGACTTGGTTTGGGTTTAGTTGCTTTCTCTTCTTTATTGAGGGAAAATCCCTTTAAACCTGTCACCTTGAGATTCTTTTTCCAAGTTGCTTCTGCTAGCGATACTGTACCCGCTGGGTGATGAAATTGGTATTCAATAGCCGCAAAACTAGAAGGAATTAAACCATATAACCATTTGGTTTGGGTGCGTTCTGGGATTTCCCAGAGATTATTATTAGTAACGCTATATTCTTCTACATCGCTAGCAGAGTGCGCTGCACCACATATATAGATAGCTTCTGATGGTGCAATATTATGCGCCGCCATGTGTTTTTTCATGGAAGTCCACATATAGCGTTCGCGCTGGCGGTCGATTTCGATATCTTTGTCACGGGTTCCTAAACGGCGCATCAAGCTACCGATGAGGAACATGACTTGGCGGTAGGTGTCGTAGTCTGCGCCGATAATTGCTGTTTCTACATATTCATCCCACCATTCCGAAAAGTGGCGAGTATTGGAGTTGCGGAGTAAAAAGCTTAAAAATTGCTCAAAAGTGGGGATGAGGCTACCGACTTCTACACCAACCGCCGAACCATGCATTTTGGCTTCATCGCTGGCGGGTTCTTCGGATTCTTCAGCAAGTTTAGTATCTGGGGGTTCCCATTGAAAGACAAAATCCACCGCCCTATCAACAAATACTAGCTGAGTTTCGGGATTTTGCAGAGCAAAAGCGATCGCTTGATATTCTGCGGAAGCTTCGGTAATAGGTGCAACCACACTCAACGGCATGATTTTGGGCGAAAAATGCTCAGATTCCGCGGCGAAGGCTTGTAAAGCGACGGGTAATTTACAATCGCGGAGATTTTCAACGGTGTTTTGTAAGTCTTCGCATAGTTCCAAGTAGATAACTTTTGGTGGTTTCTCGCGTAAACGTCGCACCATCTGCAAAGCGGAGGATGGGGAGTGATGACATACGGGGAAAATTTCTAAAGGTTCGCTGCTGGCTTTTTCTACATCTTTGATTAAAGCCGTTAGCATTTCGCTTAAAGGTTGAGCATCGTTAGCGAATTTTTCCGCCGCATTAAGGAGTTGTTCTTGGAGTGCGTTGAATGCAGTTGGGAGGTTAACCATAGTTTATTAATTCGTCATTTGTGCGTAGGTGTAGCCTGTTGTAGACATCGCCTGTTTATTTTGGATTTCTCATAATATAAATACAACCCATGTCAGAATCGGAGGCTTTATGTCACTGACAGTTGAAGATTTAGAGAAAATGCAGCAACAGTACCCCGACTACCGCATGGAATTAGTTAAAGGTAATGTTATTGTCATGAGTCCATCAGGATACGAATCAGATGAAGTTGCGGCTGAGATGGTATCCCAGTTACGTAACTGGGTGAAACCACGTAAGCTAGGACGAATAACAGCTTCTAGTGCTGGTTTTAGATTGCCAAACTCAGATTTACGCGCACCAGATGCTTCGTTTGTGTTAGCTGAACGTTTGCGTCGCAGTCCCAAAACTTTTGCTCAATTGGCTCCTGATTTAATTGTTGAAGTCAAGTCCCCCAGCGATAATTTAGAGGATATCAGAGCGAAGATTCAAGAATTTTTGAGTTTGGGAACTAAAGTCGGAATTTTGCTGAATCCTGATGAACAAATTGTGGAAGTTTACAATGTGGGAAAAGAAGTAATAGTACTGCACAATGGAGATGTATTAACTGTTCCCGAATTGCTTCCAGGTTGGGAAGTACCAGTTTCCGATTTATGGCCTGTGGAATTTGATTGAGGTACTCGTATCACTTTTACGTTCCTCTCTGCGCCTCTGTGTCTCTGCGTGAGATAAAAGAGAAATAAACCGCAGAGGACGCAGAGAACGCAGAGAAAGAAGAGTTTTTAAAATAACCCCATCGCTTGTTTTCCACCTTCGAGGAAGGCTTCCCATTCACCTTTTTGTTCTTGACTGCGCTTCTCCACAACGGCGTGCCAAAATTGATTCATCACGGAAATATCTTCTGGTTGACGACGTACCAAAGTACCTACCAATGACTTGGCTAACGCACCCGCTTCTAAATTAGTCGCGCCAAAATATCGACTGTGTAAAATCGCATCTTCTAACACACCAATTTGTTCGGCTGTAGACAGCGCCGATTCTAAACGCTGGTCATCGGAACTAGCGGCGGCGCTGGTTTCGCGCAAGTCGGCAAAGGTCTGCAATAATACATCCAATAGTGTTGGTGGTACATCCACCTCAAAGCCGTGACGGTTCATTAATTCCTTGGTGCGGAAGAGGATAATTTCTTTTTCTTGCTTCTTATTCGTCACCACCGGCATATGTACGAAATTAAACCGCCGTTTCAATGCGGAAGAAAGTTCATTCACACCCCTGTCGCGGCTGTTGGCTGTGGCGATGACATTAAATCCTGGTTGTGCGAAAGCTACGTTATCTGTCTTTAATTCGGGAATCGAAATATACTTTTCACTCAGTATAGATATCAGTGCATCTTGGACATCGGAAGTACAGCGCGTCAACTCCTCAAACCTACCCATTGCACCGCTATGCATAGCTGTCATAATTGGTGAGGGAATCAAAGAATCGCGGGATTGACCAGCCGCAATCACCATCGCTACGTTCCAAGAATATTTAATTTGGTCTTCTGTCGTTCCCGCAGTTCCTTGAACTACATAGGTGGAATTACCAGAAATTGCGGCTGCGAGTAATTCTGCTAACCAGCTTTTACCTGTACCAGGGTCGCCAATTAAGAGTAATCCACGGTCAGAAGCTAAAGTGACAATAGCACGTTCTGCGATCGCACTATCGCCGTACCATTTCTGTTCTATTTGCCGATCTAACTTTTGCGATGGCGTACTTCCTAATACAAAGGTGCGTACCATTTGCGGCGACAGTCGCCAAGAAAATGGTTTTGTACCTTTATCAATTGAGGCTAAATATTCCAATTCTTCTGCATATTTCATTTCCGCCGGTTGGCGCAGCATGACAGTATTATCTTTAGTCTCGCTATTTGTATTATTACTTTTAGCCTTTGCCATTTTTATCTCCTAATAATTAATGTAAAATCTCTCTTAAACTCTCTTACCTTCGCGTTCTTCGCATCTTCGCGGTTCGTTTTTATAAATCTTTTTTAACGAACCGCGTTCGCGAAGCGTCTCGCAGAGAAGGCGCGAAGGTCACAAAGGAAGAAATTGCTGAAGGGAATAGGGTGAAGTATATTCAAGTTATAATCACCTTCTTTAACTCCTGAATTAACTTCTTCGGACTCCCTGTTAAAATCGGCATACCCAATTCCTTCAACTTATCCCTAAACCATTGATTCACACTGAAATATCCCGAACTCGTCACCGCACCAACGGGAATAAAATGCAATCCCGACTCTTTCAACGATTTAATATAGTCAAATAAAACTTGGTCGCTACCACCTTCATAAAAATCAGAAATTAATACCATCGCCGTATTATTTGGCTCTAAAATCTTTTGTGCAGCTTCCACTAACGCAGCATAAATATGCGTCCCTCCACCTAATTGAGTTCGCAATAAAACCTCAAAGGGGTCATGTACCCAAGCTGTTAAATCAATGACTCGCGTATCAAACGCCAATAAATGCACATCCACATTGGGAAGTCCAGCGAAAATTGACGCGAGGATAGTACATTGCACCATCGCATCCACCATTGAACCTGATTGATCAACAACTACAATCATGCGAGTTGGTGTTTTCTTCTTGGCTGTATGGTGGTAATACAACCTATCAACAAATAATCTCTGTTCTTGTGGGTTCCAATTAGTTAAATTCTTCCAAATTGTCCGCTTTAAATCTAAGTTGCGAAATATCCGTTTCGGCGGAACCGAATAATCAATTTTTCCAGCAACAGCTTGCGCGACTTGTAACCGTAAAACTTGCGCGAGTTCGTCTACATATTCCTGAATTAACCGTTTAGCATTTTTCAGCGCATTTCCTGATAAATTGGCTTTTTCTCGTAATAGCTGTTCCACCAAAGCCATTGATGGCGTAAGTTGGCTGGCTAACCTGTCATCTTTGAGAACTTCGTGTAAAGCCATGCGGTGAATTAATTCACCTTCCAACGCTTTCAGGGTGGCGCGGAGTTGTTCTTCGGTAACGGTGAAACCGCCACCAGTACCTAAACCCGCACCCATACCACTACTTTGACTGCTACCTTGTCCTTGATTTTGCTGTCCGGGGTTTTTCCCAATACCTGGCCCTTGTCCGCGTAAACTTCCTGGGGGACATCCTAAGGCTTTTTCTAAAAATCCCACATCTTTCAACCATTGCGCGTATTGTTGGGCGGTGACAACTCCGGTTTGGGTGTTGGGGCCGAAAGCATTTAGGAGTAATTTAGAGAAAACTAATCCTCGGCGTAAGGTAGCGGTTTCGGCTTCCGGTGTTGTGTCGTCTTCGGGAATGATGGGATTATTAAAATCTGCTTCTAATTCTGGATAGCGGTGGAGTAAGTTTTCAATACTAATATTAGGGTCGAGGATTAATTGGGGTAAATTTAACTCACTGACAACTTCCGTCGCCATGTGTTCAAAATTTGCACCCTGTTCGCTAAAGCCAAACATACTCGTTAGTAAGCGCCAGTATACAACTTGACGGCGTTGAGCAATTTGTTCTGTATCCATGTTTTTTCCTCAACTCTTACGCAGTAGTCGGCTAGAACGTTCTTGTAAGATTCCCACAACACTATTTTTAATGGAATCTTTTTTCGCAATTACTGGCGCGGCGG
Organism: Nostoc linckia FACHB-104; assembly: GCF_014696615.1. Classification (GTDB taxonomy): domain Bacteria; phylum Cyanobacteriota; class Cyanobacteriia; order Cyanobacteriales; family Nostocaceae; genus Aulosira; species Aulosira linckia_A. Next base: position 32,267 of record NZ_JACJQJ010000083.1, read on the forward strand.
TTTGTCCGGTATATGTGGTTTTGTTTTTCACTGCTACTGCTAAAGGTTGGACTGACCATTTACCCGCATCAAAGCGTAATAAGCCGAATATTTGCTGAGATTTGGCTATTATGTCTAAATTTAGTTCTGATAAACTGCTGATACGTTCATTAGCAATGCTGAGTTCACCCGCATCACCCCAACTTAAAACAATATTCTCGTCATTTTTCACAACTTGATAATTACTGAGATATATCGGTTCCGCAATTTGGATGGGATGGCGATCGCTCGCGGCGACTGTAGAATAAATCAAGCTATTACCTGTATTCTCAGCAAAAAATTCCGCCGCCCGCTTCATCAAGTTATAATTTTGACCAAGTTCGCCTTGACCTTGCCACAATAAATCTCCAGTAGGTAGCAAAGGTACATCTTTAATCTGCAATACCCGGTTTTGTGCAAATGCATCCAATAACACAGCCGCATTCGGAAATAGCAACCAAATTTGCTCATTATTAATTGCATCTACCTTGTAAGCTGACTGGCTAACTCGCACTAACTGAGTTTGATTATTCGCATCTAGCAACCCATAAGCTGTAAAGCTAACTAAGTTGGCGTGTTGGCGTAAATCTAAACCTAAAATTTCTAAATTGCCTGATATTAACTGCGATTTCGGTAAAATAGCTGGGCGTAAAGTGCCTAACATCGCCTGTGTCCACAAATCAACCCAACGATATTTCGGAATTTCTGCGCTATCAGCCACGGGAAGATTTCGCATCAATTCATTAAAATAGCCAGTCAGTAAAGCAGCTTGTCTGACTAATAAAGGTTCTGCTTGGATTTGTTCAAGTGTTCCTAAAAACGGCACCAAAGTTGCGATATCTAAACGCGCATAACCTACCAAAGCAATTTCCATTAACCAGTGACGCACACTTGCTAACAGAACTTTGACGTTATTTGGTGCTTCGCTGGCTTCATAGTCTAACTCAACCTCAGCAACTTGCAATCGCCCTAGCAAACTCTTGACGTGGGATTGCAATGTATCAAATATCGCTCCTTGGATTGAAGCGCGGACAGTCGCTATAACTGCAAAATGCTTATCTACAAACTCATTTGTAGTAATTGCCGCAGTAGCTTCAACTAAAGATTGCTGTAAAGGTGTGCTAGTAAATACACGCCCCAAAGCCTGTAAAGTTTGTAAATGTTGCTCATCTAAATTTGCAAAGCCAGTAATAAAACACTCATCTAAACTCGCAATCAACTCGAATATTTCTTGATTGCTTTCGCTGATTTGATGCAATGCGCCGGGGAAAGCCATGTGTTGGGGATTGGGGACTGGGGATTGGGGAACTCGGGGCCCCCTCTGGGGATAAGGGGCAATGGGGATTGGGGATTGGGGACTGGAGATTGGGGACTGTTGACTGTTGACTGTTGACTTTTGACCCTTGACTCTTGACTCTTGACAAACACCAATTACCTAATGACAAATGACAAATGACAAATGACAAATGACAAATAACAAATGACAATCACACAAACCAACTCATTTCGGGGAGGGGAGAGTTGGAGGTTTGTAATTCTAGGTAGCGGAGGTAGTTTAAAAAGCGGCTGAAGACTTCGCTGGCTGGTTCTTTTTTGACTGTACCGTGACGGTTGATAATGTCACCCAAGGATGTAATTTGGCTGGGGTCGCCGGGAACTTTAAGATAATTAATTACTTGGTCAATTCCGTAGGCGGCGATCGCTTCTTTCATCACAGCTTGCAAATGCTTACAGGGATAGCCTCCCAAACCTCCACAAGGACGATTGTTATTTGTACTACAATAAAAATCTAGGGTTCCTGCTTCAAAAAAAGAAACGTAAACCCTCTCAATATCAGAACCGCTAGAAACGACTCCTTGCAATCGGTGATTATATAATTCCACAAACGGAACCTGCTTCACATCCCGCTTTGTCGTAGCATTTTTCTGGCTCGAACCTACAAATGATGAATCAGGCATAATGATAATTTGTAACTTTTACATTTAAACCCGCTTTAAAAAAGCTGGATCTCAGGGATTCCAAATCTCTCCATGCTCATCTGTAAATTTTAGCTATAGCAAGGCTTAAAATACGTAAAATTATACAAAGCTTATTATTTTTTATAAGTATTTATCCGTAATAGCAAGAGTGCGATCGCATCTCACAAAAGCTATTCCAGTAGGGTTTACTACTGCTAAGATTTTCGGCGCGTTGCGCTAAGAGACAAAACACCCTTAATGTCATTTAGGTAAATGTGTGAAATTTAGCGTAAATTGGCAGGTAGATTTTCAGGAATTACCCAATAATAAATAGTCTTGCCATTAACTTTTAAGGTTTGTTGTGGTTTCCAATCACCCATATCAAAAGCGTGGGAAACAATCCGAGTACCAGGTTTGAGTTGCTGAAATAATCTGGGGCGGAGTTTGAGGTTAACTTCGGGTAGTAGGTAAAGGGTGACTACTGTTGCTTCACTCAAATCAGTGTTAAATAAATCTTGCTGTATAAAGCGCACGTGATCGCTTACTCCTACCTTTTGGGCATTCTCATTAGCCTCTTTGATGCGATCTGGACTAATATCTATACCTACCCCTCGTGTACCGTAATTCTTAGCTGCTGTAATTACGATGCGTCCATCACCACTCCCAAGGTCATACAGCATATCATTTTTACCAACTTTTGCCACTTTCAACATTGCATCTACTACTGGCTGTGGTGTTGCTACATAGGGAACATCACCAGGGCGTTCTTGGGGTTTGGTTTGGGGTGTAACGGTGGGAGTTAATGTTTCTGTTTGAGCAGTTAAACTAGGCTGTTTTAATGTTGTCTTCAGGTCTAGCTTTTGAGTTGCAGAGCCAGTAAATCCCCAACTTGTCAAACTTACGCCCGCAACTATCACAAGCAGAATTTTTCTCAAATTCATCACTCTTCTCCCATATAATTTTACTATTTAGTGAATTGTGAATTTTCTACGTCTTACCGTTTTTCCCTATATTGCGAAAAATCAAAATTAGAACCGACATTCCGCAGGTTAGTTAATAAAGAAGATAATATTTTCGACAAGGAGCACCAAAAAACTGGAGAATCCATTGCCTTTCCGGGGTTAAGTTGGTAATT
>NZ_JACJQJ010000084.1 GCF_014696615.1 Nostoc linckia FACHB-104
ACTCTTGAACGCCAGTTGCTTCAAGTCGGCAAAGCCGCCCAACGCACTGGCTCCTTTTGACAACCTGAGTGCGAAATACACAATTTAAATGCGTAACAGCTTAAGTTCAATACAGTTGAAATGAAAAATTGAATCGTGTTCTTGTAGTATGTCCGAAAAAAGAAAGCAGAGGAAAAATCTCTCCCTCTGCTTCTCTGCTTTCTCTTCTTCCGCTGCTGGCTCAACGAAGAGATACAGCATATTTCAGGTAAATGAGTATGCGCTTCGGGGCATGGCAGTGCCAGTGCCCCTACAATCAACGATCATCTGTACCTCAGCAACTGGCAATCTGCTGTATCTTAACTAAACGGTATTAGGAGAGAATTACTCATTTTCAGTGAGGCGTTGTGCATTCCAAAACTGTTCTGCAAATGTCACTGCTGGGTGAATTGGAGCTTTAGGTTTGGTTTTCAGTACCATTCCGGCTTCATGTGGTAGGCGATCGCTCTTGGTTGAGTTGCAACGTTCACAAGCTGTAACAACGTTGTTCCAAGTATGCTGACCACCTTTAGAACGGGGAATTACATGGTCGAGGGTGAGACGCTTGGTGCTTCCACAGTATTGGCAGGTGTGTCCATCACGTTTGAGTACTTCACGTCTGTTTACGGGTGGTACTTTCCAATGACGTTCAGGATTGCCAAATGTTAGACGAATGTGTTCGGGAACTTGTAGTACGAAGCTAGCAGAGCGAACTTCCCAAAGTTTAGTACTGCCAAACTCTAACGATTCTGCCTGTCCGGTGACTAAAAGCACAATGGCTCGTTTAATGTTAACCCGTGCTAATGGTAGGTAGTTCTTAGAGAACACCACCACCGAATTTTGTAGTATGTGTGGTTTCTGAGTCTGTGGTTGAGCTTCCATAAGTGAATTCACTCCTCAAAAAATAACCCCCGCCTCTAGTCATTCAGAAGCGGGGGTCAAGTAGTTAATACTCTTGGCTTTATAGTTGGCACAAGAAAGCACTTGCACCTCCCGCTCTGTATCAGTCGATTTGGATTTAGCCAGAGCGCGATTGCTCCTACGATCCCTTGATTGGCAGATTTACTGCTCACAAACCGATATATTCCCTCAAATGCCAATAGCCTATAGAAGCTAGCGGCTTTACAGAATGCGATCGCTTTACCTAAACCCTTGCTGGGTAGGTAATCTATCGCGCACTTATGTGTTGAGGAAAATCTGCGGTTCATTGAATTTCTGTAGTATTTGTGATTAAGACTAATAACTAATATTTATAATACAGTTGTAGTATGAAATTGTCTACTGCATATTGGAACTCATATCAATACTTATTGTTTAAGGGGTAAAAAGCGAAAAGGAGAAAGGGAAAGAAAATACCTGAATGGGATTTGCACTCAGCACTTTCCACTCAGCTAATCATGGGAAACCCCTACAACCAAGCATGAAAATATTAATCCTTCCTTCTGCCTCCTGCTCTCTGCCTTCTGCCTTATTTTCCAGCTAGGACTAAAGCTGTTAGAGCGTGTAGAATTGTCACTTGCAGTCTTGACGTTATTGGTGTCTCGGGTGAGAACAGGTTTCATTGGCGACCAAATTTGTGATGTGTAAGCTTGCTTAAAATCATCCTGAAGTGGAAGCACTATATACCAAAAGTTACTCTACACACTAATTTAGGAGAATAACTATGTCCTTCAAAATCCTCAGTATGGATGGTGGCGGGATGCGTGGAGTGATTACTGCACGGATACTCCAAGAAGTTGAACAACAGATTAGAAGACAGAAAGGCCAGTCTTTACATGAATACTTCGACCTCATTGCCGGTACTTCTACTGGTTCAATTTTAGCAGCGGGAATTGCTTTAGGTAAAACTAGTGCAGAACTGATAGATCTATATGTGAATAAGGGTAAATACATCTTCCCCCTCAAAATTAAAAATCGCTATAAAAGGTTTCCATCTTTCATACAACCCATTCTAGAAGCGTTTTCACCTAGTAAATACTCTCATGAAGGGCTAATTAAAGTTCTGATAGATGAGTTGGGATACCGCAGAATTCAAGATATAGAAAATCCGATTATTTTGATTTTGGCTTATGATACCCTTTATCGCAACACAACCTTTTTTACAAATTGTCATCCCGATTTAGGCTACCGTTGGTACGATGAATGTTATTTATGGCAGTTATGTGTGGCTTCGGCAGCAGCGCCTTCGTTTTTTCCACCTTATAACTTAGAGCCTGTTAATAAAGAGAAATTTGGCAATTGGGTATTTCCACATATTGATGGTGGCGTATCAGCTAATAATCCGGCTTTAGCGGCGCTAAGTTTAATTATGAGAATTAGTCAATGTTCAGATCGGGTTGTTTCCCAGGAAACAAAATGCAAATATAGGCTAGATAACCTGCAGATGGAAGACATCTCTATCCTTTCGATTGGAACTGGTCAAACTGGCGAACCTTATCAATTTGAGCAAATCAATAAGTGGAAGCCTTTAGACTGGGCACAACATATTCCTGATATTTTTATGGAGCCTACGTCTGAGGTTAATAGCACTATTTGTCGCCAGATTATGGGTGGATATGAATCTCAACGGTATTTACGCCTTCAGTTTGACCTCAATGAGAGATTTAAGGCGAAGCCAGGAGAAACATATAGAGACAGTAGAGTCTTATTGCGGCCAGAAGAACGGAAAAATAAGTATACAGATATAAAAGTGAGTGAAGATATAGATAACGCTCACAGGGAGATTATTAGACAATGGATAGATACTACATCTGCATACATAGATGAAGGTCATGCATACTATACGAGAGATGATGTAGGGCCTAAAGTAAAAGATGCGATCGCATCTTTTATTGCTGTTAACTAGTTGCATCCACTTAAAAGCATATAAAAAATATCATCCTTAAGGCTATTTAGATAGAAATCTCGTAAGCATACGAGATTTTCGCGTATTTATACGCGCCACAATCAGGATTTTTGTGTTTGTTTCAGTAAGAGCTACATATTAATGATAAAAATTTCGGTTTCTGAATGTAGGATTCAATTAAATTATTAAATATATTAATCTCTCCAGACAAATTTTATCTGTATAAATATTTAATTTATCAGCAAAATAATCTACCTAAGCCTAAGTTATACTGCTGAAATCAGTTTAGTGATTTTGAAACTTTTAAAAAAAATATTTCGGTATTTCAGTATTATGGAAGTTTTCTCAGTAATTTGAGAAAGTCTGACTAGACAATAAATCTCTGTTAGTTATGTATAAACGCTGTTTTCAAGCAATCAAAAATACAGATATGCTTAGATAACAAATCTTAAAATTTGCAAAAATGCAAATCAAACAATAGATTTAACAGTATTGTGCCAGCAGGCTGATTACTGTTGTAAAAGATTAAATTATAACCACCCAACAATCATTACAACAAGCTCGTAACTCCATCTTCTTAAGGTAATTTAAGGATGATAAAGCATAATGCCAGCAGCTCACAAAATCCCGGCAATATTAATAGCAGAACTAAAATCAATTCTCAAAAGAGTTGTTTTTTGAATGCAGGCATTGATTAAATCTGGTAATTACCTAGCACTGCTATGCAAAAATCAATCAATTTTAGATTTGCGTTAGCGAAGCGATAGCTCTGCATGGCTTCTTATAGAGAAGAACAAGTATCTTTTTGATACGCTCGCAAGAAAAGTGGTGTAGAGCAAACAAAAACCAATCCAAAATCTAAAATTGCTACAGTCAACAGCAGCCAGATGTCAGTTCATCAGACTTCTACCACAAGAGAAACCTTATCTCTATGGTATTTAAGCTACGCGTGGCATTTCCTTCGCCAGCAGGATAGCAACTAGCATTTAAAAGTCAAACATTGTTTATTCTAAACTTTTGTCTTGACTTTGAAACTTTACGTAGTCATAAAACATCTTTCCTTAAAGTGGCGATACTAGATATCCCCTATAAAAGAATTGCGCTAGCCAAATGCTTGGAGTCAAGTGTAATTCATCTACTCTTAATTTCTGTTTAAACACAAAAATTAATGGTAGATACAAATGGTGTGTCTATCTTTTGTCATTTGGGTCTTGTGTACATTTAGCAAACAAATTAGGTAAGACAACAATGTTAATTAATTCCTCAGATGAACGTGGTAGCGGCAGATAGCACAAGCATAGATTACCTATTAGCTATTTGCAAAATTTGATTCAGTTTATGGGTGCTGAGTATAAGGAAAAATCGCTCAAGCTAGATGATTGAGCAAATCAGAAATTTATTTTTTGAAAATAGTTAAAGCTAGAATAAAGTTGCAAAGAAGGTCATCCTGCTTCGCCAACTTCCGATGGCTACTAATCTATTTGTATTGTGTGAAAGCCTTGACTAACCGAGTACTCAGCACTAGGTTACATCCAAGATAATGGTTATTGAGTATAGGGCATTGGAATTGCGGACTAGGGAATATACCTGCCCAATCCAATGCCCTGCCTCTATAGAGTTAATCTTTCTTTATAACCTGAGAAAGATGTAAGGCATACTAAAAATGTGGAAATTTAGGTTGTAGAGATGGAAATTTTTCACATCTTGGCAAAGCTACCAAATCTTCCATGCAAAACAATCTGGTTATGTTCCCCAGCCTGAAGGTGGCAGGGAATGATTCACACGCAACGAAAACAAAGCCTACTAAATACAATTACGCTGAGCAGCTGTTTATAGAACTGCTAGCAACGGAAAATTTAGATGAGCAACTAGAAAATGTTGCTGGGAAAGTCAAGGCGTTTGAACAGACGCTGTCAATAGCAATTCATGCAGCTTATGAAAATGGCTGTGGTGAGCAAGATGCTCATCTGTTTTTGCAAAGAATACTTTATCGGATTAATCGACTAAATTTGTTTTGGTATGACGATTTGCGACATTATGACAATGAGAGATCGCTTTACTTGTCTTCATGTCGTAATCAAATCGAAGCTGCTTGGCAAGCTTGGGAACTAGCGCAATTCGATTTGCCAAGATTGCAAAAATTGAATGTCAAACAAGCACTTACTGAACGTGCATCTTTTGATGTTGATCCACCGTTATCGGCGGATAGTCGCTATATTCGTGAAGAAATGAGCGAGGTTGGCTATCGTCACTTATTAGCGATCGCATCTTTTGATGGCTTAGTAGAAGGTAGCCGTATGACCAACATTTTGGGTGGTGCGGCGAATGAAGTGCAATGTACGCTGGTACGGGTCTTTTTGGAAGAATACGGTAACGGTCGCTTACCTCGCAAGCACTCGACATTTTTTGCCCAAATGTTAGATGAATTTGGGATGAATACTGAACCCGAGGGATATTTTGATTTAGTACCTTGGGAAGTTTTAGCTTGTGATAACCATAATTTCTTAACTACGCAGCGTAAACGCTATTTTCTGCGCTACAGTGGTGCATTAACCTATTTTGAAGTGGCTGGCCCAGCTGCTTATAGAAATTATTTGACGGCGGCACAACGATTGGGACTGTCACAAGCAGCGATGGGTTATTGGGAATTGCATATTAAGGAAGATGAACGCCACGGTCGTTGGATGTTGGATGATGTGGCTTTACCTTTGGCAGATAAGTATCCCGATGATGCTTGGGAATTGGTACTGGGTTATGACCAAGAGAAATTGATGGGCGATCGCGCTGCAAAAGCTGTTGTTCGTTCAATACGTGAAGTTGAACAAGCTGCTTTAGGTAGTAGATAAATATAGACCTGAAAATAGTCTTAGTTTTATCCTACTAATTTACTCAATAATAGCTTTCTTTAGTAACAGCTTGATTACTAAAGAAACAGTTTTTATTGTCTGAATATATTCATCGCAGTATTTTTTTTGCAAGTTTGATTATACCTTAAATTGAAATCGAGGTCACATGAAAGATATATTTTTCTGCCCAGAAGAATCTAATTTTTACTCAAATTGTTTAGAAACCTTAGTGCTAAGGAATTGTCAATATCCTGAGTCTATTGTTGAGTTTGGCTCGGGCGATGGTAGTCCTGTAATTAACTCATTATTGAGAAACCAATTTGAAGGTGTGATTCACGGATTTGAGTTAAATAAATCTGCATGGAAAGCAGCTAATTTAACCATTGATGAGTATAACCTGACTAATAAATATATTATCAATAATTCGTGTTTATTTACATCTGAAAAACCTAAAGGCAAATATCTTGTAGCTAATCCGCCATATCTACCTGCACCGGATAAAGATATTTATATGCCTCTATTGTTTGGTGGTATAGATGGAGCGACAATTACTAATGAACTTTTATCTTTAGGCTATGAAAATGTACTTGTTTTAGTTTCTAGTTTTTCTAATCCTACAAGTACAATTTCTCAAGCACAAGAGCATGGATATGTTGTAAATAACTTTGTGGTTTTACCCTTAAAGTTTGGCTACTATAGCTCAGAACCAAAAGTTAAAAATCACATTGAAAATTTACGTAAACACAAAATGGCATTTTATTCTGGTGACTATTACTTTTTGGCAGGGGTTTTATTTAGTAAATACCAACAAGATACACCAGATTTATCTAAAGAATTAGCCCAGGTAATGACCAGTTTATAATTTACAGTAGATTTCGATTTGGTGAAGTATAGATAATTGTAAGGACAAGGCACTGCAGCCCTTCGTACTTCATTTACCCGAAATATGCTGTAATTAATAAACAGAATTTCTTTAGCTATTTTGTAGTGATAAATTTAGGGTGCGTTACAATAATTGTCGGTTAAGGGCAAAAGGGGAAGGGGAAAAGGGCAAGAAAAAACCTTTAACCCTTACCCTTTCTCCTTTTCCCCAAACCAAATTCCGAGTTGAAAATTCTTAACCGAGCAGTATTAGGGTGCGTTAGGAAAGTAACGCACCCTAAATTTATGAAGTTTTTAGTAAGCACTTTAGTGCTTTAAATTGAGGGCTGAAGTTCTGAGTACGAAATTATTTTTCACTCAAAATTATTCTAATAGACTACTCTTTTGAAAAAAGAAGGCGACAAATATATTTATTTCTTCTTTTCTGTTCCTGGTTAAAAGTTACCTTTTTAGTAATCTACAGCAATTTGCAGCTCAATAGACTACAGTAAAGACACAAATAATGTTGCGTCATTATACTGAGTATTGATTTTTATGAAGCAGCTTTTGAGACCTAAAGGTAATTCTGATATTTTTAGAGACGTATTACTAAAAACGCAAATTGTCTGATTAATGACATTGCAAGGGTGTTTTAATGCAATCTCAGAATGTACCCAATTATTTGCCACAAGCAATTTTAACTACACTTTTCTGCTGTTTACCGTTTGGAATTGTGGCGATTGTCTATGCTGCCCAAGTGAATACAAAGCTGCAAGCAGGAGATTATGAAGGGGCAATGCAAGCATCCAAAAGTGCCAAAACATGGTGCTGGGTATCCTTTGGTTCAGGATTAGCTGTGTTCTTAATTTATTTTCTCCTAATAATTCTGGCTTCTTTGGCACCACAATAAATCAATTATGTAGCGTTAAAAATTGCAAGAAATTTACTTACAAAAATGAACATAATTTCTCGTCACTCTTCTTCTATATCTGTAAGAACTTTAAAAGTAGCAGTACTTTCGGGCATTATTGTTGTAACTGCAATTGTTCTCTACTTTTTCAATCCTAGTAATTCTTCGATTTACCCTCCCAGCCCATTTCGAGCGATAACTGGCTTATATTGTCCTGGTTGTGGTACGTTACGAGCCTTACATCATTTACTCCACGGGCATATTTTCAAGGCTTTTGATTTGAACCCGTTGATGATTTTAGCGATGCCATATTTGGTTTATTCTTATGTGTCATATAGCGCGCCTGTAATTCTTGGTGAAAAAATTCCCCAAGTTTTTATTAAACCCGCTTGGATTTGGCTGGTGTTGAAAATTATTTTGGCGTATTGGGTATTGCGAAATCTTCCTTTTGCTCCGTTTTCTTGGTTAGCACCTTGAAAAAATAAGTAGCCATCAGAGTTTACTCAGGGCAAAAGCGCTAAGAAAGCCAAAGACGACAATCAGCCCAGCAAAATCATGTGCTTGCTCGAAGGCTTCTGGAATCATGGTATCTGTGAGCATTGCCAAGATAGCACCTGCTGCTATAGCTGTGGTTGCAGCAATTACTTCGACTGAGAAATGGCTAAACACTGTGTAGCCCAGCAGTGCAGCGATGCTGGATATGATGGTAATACTTCCCCAGACACCGAAAATGTAAGCAGTGGAACGCCCTGCTTTTTTCATCCCAGCAGCGCTGGAAAGTCCTTCTGGCACATTGGAGAGAAACACAGCAGCCACTGTTACCCAGCTGACAACCCCTCCCTCAATCATGCTGACACCAATCACAATAGACTCTGGAATACCATCAAGTAATGCACCGATGGCGATCGCTAATCCACTTCCACTATTTTCTGCTTCTGATGGTTGCTTTTCGCCTGAACGCTTGCGATGCTTGGCACCTTGCTGGGCTAGAACCCAGTTTGCTGCTGTGTAGACAACTGCACCACTCACAAATCCGATCGCAGTAGAGTCAAAACCACCACGCCGATAAGCTTCATCCATCAGTTCAAATGATAGTGCCGAAATTAATACACCAGCACCAAAAGCCATAATTGCAGCGATCGCTTTTTGCGAAATCTTGACGTAGTAGCCAATTGCGGAACCCAACAGTAGGGCTGAACCACCTACCAACCCCCAAAAAGCTGCTTTTAACCAAAGTGGAAACATCTTAAACCCTAATAATGGTGATAAGTTGCTGAAGTTACTGCTGATCCCTAGTTTGCCTGAGCAATACAAAATCATCCTCAACCACAAGCATTAAGGTTTCAATTTGATATAAGTAATTATTCACTACCGCCTGATATATTCTTGTGTTACATTAAGTAGTGGATAGTAATACATTAGCAACGCTATGGTTCGGGTTCTGTATGCCCGTCTGGTGCGCCAAACTCTGGATTGAGCGTATACCGCCGAGCAATGCGTCACTAATCCACCGTTTGATTAGCTCAGTGGTAGAGCAGCCGAAGAGGTCGGACGTAGGTTCGAGTCCTACATCAAACACCAAGGAAGTTAGCTCATTGGTAGAGCAATCGACTCATAATCGATGTGTTACAGGTTCGATTCCTGTACTTTCAACCACAAACCCTGTCCGGGTCAAAAGACAAATTTGCGGAATAGAGCAGCGGTAGCTCGTTGGAATTGGTATCCAAAGATCAGTGGTTCAAATCCACTTTCTGCCCCAAAAACCCTGTCCGGGTCAAAAGACACTACCCTGTCACGGTAGCCCATGTAACTTAATGCAAAACTCTGCGGTGTAGGTGCTTACTACTAGCGATCGCTCTGCGATCCGAAGTAGTAACAGTGAAGGAGCTAGAGCAAATGTTCTCTCCCTAACTTGAGTATGTCCCTTCCTTTGTTACATCTGGGTTCTCTAGGGAGATTCTGGAATTGGCAAGGCGAACGGTATATCTGAGCGCTGTTTTTTCTAGGTTACCTTTGGGTAATTTAGGGAATTTAGCAGTCCTCTTAATCCAGTTTTAGAGATGCTATTTGCCCGCAACTGAACTGTAAACACCTGCATTTGCAGAGTTTTAAAATATAATGTAGTATTTGTATTACGAACCGATTTAAGTCGCAAGCTGACTGAGTTAGCTAATGTAACACAAGAGTAGTTTTCTGCTAGTTAGACCAAAAATTGGCTTCACCAGAAAACAGGGTAAATTCTAGAGAGCCAAAGTTATAAATGTTGTTATCAAACTTTTTGCTTCGGCTACAACGGCCTAAGTTATCTATACAATTTTCTATGTGGAAGACTTTCTATATCAAACCTAACGAAATTGGAATTTTATATCATCGTAGTGATTTTAAAAGAATCTTACAGCCCGGTACCCATACTTACTTTGGTTGGCATTGGCAAGTAAAAACCTATGACCTTAACCAACCAGAAGCTAATATTAATAACTTGGAATTGTTACTGAGAAATCACAGTTCACAATTACAGGAATATCTATTAGTAGTAAGAACCGCATTTAATCAAGTTGCTTTAGTACGCGTGGGGCAAACTTGGGTGAGCGTTTTACCCAATCAACTGCGGGCTTTTTGGCGTGGTTTTATTGAAGTAGAATCTCATATATTCAACTTGGATGAAAGTTTAGAATTACCTGCTGAATTTGTACAGCAAGTACGCCTAACTACGATAAATGGGCTGAAAAAGTTCATAATTTCTGAGTATGAAATTGGGTTGCTGTATGAGCAAAATAACTTTGTGCGACCCCTAGAACCAGGAGATTATGCTTTTTGGACGGTCAATCGAGATGTTTCGGTTCGCTCTTTGAGTCGAATTATTCCCAATCCTGGCTTTCCTTTAGAAGATGTATTAATTGAGAAGCATCCTGAATTTGTAGCGGCTTACTGCGAGACAGTACAATTACAGACTCAGCAAGTAGCAATTGTACGCTATCAAGGAAAAGTAATTGCTATTTTAGCACCATGCGATCGCAAACTTTTCTGGCAAGGTGTTGTAGTCGAAGTGATTGACATCAGCACCGATGCTAAATTACCTTCTCGCTTAGTTGCAGAGTTAGTTGCAGGTTCACCAGAGGCTTTATCTTTGAGCCGCAATAGTTTGCATATTTGCGAAGTACCAACACAGCACGTAGGCTTACTGTACATTAATCAAGAATTTCAAACTCAACTTCAGCCTGGAAAGCACGCATGGTGGGTGTTTGGGCGTTCTTGGCAAACGCAAGTCTTTGATTTGCGTCAGCAAACTCTTGAGGTTTCTGGTCAAGATATCCTTTCTAAGGATAAAGTGCCTTTGCGTTTAAACTTAACGGCTGGTTATCGCATTCTCGACCCCCTGAGAGCCAAAAACGCTTTAGTAGATATTACTGGCTACTTATACAAAGAGCTACAGTTTGCTTTGCGTGGCGCAGTTGGGGAAAAAACTCTGGATGCGTTGCTAGAGGATAAAGGTGCAATCGATAGAAGTATCTCTGAATATATTCGCCAGAAAACCGTAGACTATGGAATTGAAGTAGATTCTGTAGGGGTGAAAGATATTATTCTCCCCGGTGAAATCAAGACGATTTTGAGCAAGGTAGTAGAAGCAGAAAAAGCTGCTCAAGCTAACGTAGTTCGTCGTCGTGAAGAAACTGCTGCTACTCGCAGTATGTTGAATACTGCCAAGGTGATGGAAGATAACCCCGTGGCGTTGCGGTTAAAGGAATTGGAAATACTAGAAAGAATTGCTGAGAAAATTGAAAAAATTCAAGTTAATGGCAGTTTGGATAGTATTTTAACCGAGTTAATTCGGATTAATAGGGATTAGGGACTGGGGACTGGGGGTGAGTTGAATACGGTTTGGTGAAAGGTGAAGGGGGAAAGGGGAAAGGGGAAATTACAACCGATTTTCTTTCCCCTTTTTCTTTTTGTAATGCTGTATCGATTTTGGATTTTTAATACCAAATCAAATAATGTTTGCGACACATCAATAATATTCTAGAGGGCACGGTATTGCCGTGCCCTCTAGAATTTGTCGTATTCTTTTTTCAAATGGGTATAGTTGAGAATTTCCCTTGGCTTTATTAGTATTTATAAAGCTGCTCAATCCATATAGATACATCAGCTTCGGAGCCGGAAGAGAAAGATTTGCCTGTAGCGGGATCGTAAGCTTGCCAATAGGTATTACCGTGGCGGTCAAGTTTTTGTACTACTTGTAATTCGTTAGGGTCTGCCGTTATTGTTGCGATCGCATTTTTGCAGAAATCAGAAAAGGCTTGGCAAACTGATGTGAAAATATTACTTCTGAACTTTCTATTGAAAATTTTTGCAGAACTTATATTGATTTTGCTGGTTTGCAATGATCTAATTTCATTTTTCATAACAGTTTCTCGATAGATGCTCTCTATAACAGCAACTCTAACAACACCTGAGTAAACAATCCAAAAATGGCTTGCATACTTTCCATAAATGCCATTTATAGTGGGGGATTGGGGAGATGGGGGGATAAGGGGAAAATTACAATTACCAATTACCCAATGCCCAATGTCAAAATTTAAGAGAAGATGTTTTAAAAGCGATCGCATCAATTGACCATGAAACTCTTTCAACTTCGAGCAGTAGTTGCAGTAGCAGATTGCGGTAACTTTAGTGAGGCTGCTTTAACATTGCAACTTTCTCAACCAGCAGTGAGTCACGCCATTGCTACCTTAGAAGAAGAATTGGGTGTACCTCTATTTGCTAGGGGTCGTCATGGTGCTGTACTTACACCTGCGGGAGAGCGCATTTTATACCACGCGCGGCAGGCATTGCAACATCTGGAGATGATGGAACGGGAAGCTGATTTACATAAAGGCTTGCATGGTGGCCATGTAAGGATTGCAGCTTTTCGCAGTGTGGCTACCCACTTACTACCAAAAGCGATCGCACAATTCCACGAGAAATTTCCAGAAGTAGCTGTCACAATCATAGAATGTCCAGCCTTCCCGGATGTAGAACAATGTTTGCGTGACGGACGTGCTGATATTGGGATTACTTGTTTACCTACTAGTGATGAATTTGAAGCCTGGGAAATTTTCCGCGATGAGTATGTAGCTTTGATTCCACCGCAGACAAAAACGAGAAGGGAGGAAATTACCTGGGAAGAAATAGCAGCCTATCCACCAGTATTGCTTCCCTGTACACCTTGCGGACGGATTCTACACAATCACCTCAATGTTGTAGAAATCCCCATTCAAACTGCTAGCGACATTCAGGAAGATTCTACTGTTGTGAGTATGGTTAACCAAGGGCTAAGAGCAGCTATTATGCCTAGGCTAGCAGCAGTTCCCATCCCCCCAAAGGTGCAAGTATACAGTTTACCTGTACGCTTAGAAAGAATTATTGGCGTTGCCATTTTATCAAAGACTCTCCATGTGCCGGCAGTATTCACTTTTTTAGAAATGCTGAGAAAATTTGATTTTTATAGCTTAGCTCAATTTATTTACTGAGAATTTTGCAACATTAGATTATTTGTTAAAATTCACTTGATTTAGATAATTGGCTTATATGAGAAGTTGAGTATCTCATTTTTATAATTAATTTTGTCAACCCAGATTATTTCTTGATCCACTTCTAGGATTGCATCCAATACTGCTAGGTTAAGGATTTTCAACTAGGAATTTGGTTTGGGGAAAAGGCTTCCCTGCGGGACGCTGTTCGCGAACGCCGTGAGCGTCAGCCGAACGGTAAAAGGGTAAGGTTTAAAGGTTTTTATTGCCCCTTTTCCCCTGCCCCTTTTGCCCTTAACCGACAAGTATTAGGATTTAATCAAATTTCTTATAACTAAATCATGCACTACCAAATTGTTGACCATCTGACTGAAAATCAAATTCTAGAATTAGTAGATTTATACAAAGACGAATTCTGGAGTAAAAATCGTAAATATCAAGATGTAGTCAAAATGTTGGCGGCATCAAATATTATTATTGCCTTTGTTACTGATAGCCAAGAATTGATTGGTTTTACCCGGATTCTGACAGATTTTGTTTATCGGGCAACCATTTACGATGTAATTATCAAACCTACCTATAGAAAAATGGGGCTTGGCGCTAAGTTGATGGATGCAGCCATCAATCATCCCCAGTTACGAGAAGTTGAGCAAATTGCGCTTTATTGCTTACCAGAAATGATGCCCTTTTATCAGCGTTGGGGCTTTACAACTGAAGTAGGCGAACTGCGGCTGATGTATCGTTATCAGTAGGGATTGGGGATTGGTGACTGGGGATTGGGGAAATGAGGGAGATGAGGGAGATGAGAAAAAAATGCCCAATTACCCATTACCAATGCCCTATGCCCTATGCCCCATGCCCAATGCCCCATGCAGAGGTACAATTACTGTGCCTTTAATTAAATTTAAAGATGTAGGTACTCTATAGCGCCAGTATAATCTGCTTACTCGGATATATTTTTCGCTTAGATGTACTTATGTTCCCGGAGTGATTATAACTAGAGTTATTATTTAAAACCGTCAAAATTTAAACAATTGACTAGTAACAACTAATGGTGAACTCTAGCATCGTGACCACAATCTATGTCAATTCCGTACAGGGGAATGATGCCAACGCTGGTTCACGGTTGAGTCCCTTTAAAAGCCTCACCCGTGCCTTAAAAGCATCTACACAATCTACTATTATTCAACTTGGTTCAGGGACATATAGCGCCGCTAGTGGTGAGGTGTTTCCCCTAATAGTTCCTGCAGGGGTAATTGTGGTGGGTAACGAAGCCAGTAAAGGTGCTGGCATTGTGATTATTGGGAGTGGCTCTTATCAGAGTCCGAGTTTTGGTGTGCAAAACGTGACGCTGCTATTGCTAGATGGTGCCAGTCTTCGGGGTGTAACTGTGACAAATAACACGCCCAAAGGTAGTGGTGTCTGGATTGAGTCAACTGCCCCTACTGTGACTAACAATACATTTATTAACTGTGCTAGAGAAGGTGTGTTTACCACAGGCACAGCTAAACCCGCAATTTTAGATAATGTATTTTTGCAAAATGCTGCCAGTGGGTTGACGATGGCACGTAATAGCAAGGGCGAAGTTTTGCGAAATGTTTTGCAAAAGAATTCTATAGGCATAGCAATTAGTGATGCGGCTGCGCCTTTGGTGGCAAATAATAAGCTAACAGAAAATCAGACTGCGATCGCTCTCTCTCGCGATGCCAAACCGGTGTTACGTCAAAATGTGATTACTAACAATTCCCAAGGCGGTTTGTTGGTGAATGGCAATGCATTTCCCGATTTAGGTAGTACTCAAGACTCTGCCGGTAATGTTTTTCGTGATAATAAGGAATTTGATTTACAAAATGTCACATCACAACAGTTAGTTTCTGTTGGTAATCAGTTAAATCCGAGCAAAGTTAAAGGTGCAGTTGATTTTCTCTCCTCATCGATAGAAACACCTGCCCAAGTATCACTAGGCACTAGTTTTTATGATCTAGGTGGGCATTGGGCAGCAGCTTATGTAGAAGCATTAGTAGGCAAAGGTCTGATTAGTGGCTTCCCCGACGGTTCTTTTAAACCAAATTCACCGATCACTCGTGCCCAGTATGCTGCTATAATTGCCAAGACTTTTCCACCACCCAGCAGTAGTAAAGCCAGTAATTTTACGGATGTCAAACCAGATTTTTGGGCGGCATCAGCCATTTCGCGGGCAGCGAATATGGGTTTTATTAGTGGATTTCCTGATGGGACTTTTAGACCAGGACAAAACTTAACAAAAATTCAGGCAATTGTATCTATTGTGAATGGATTGAAATGGAGTGGGGGGAACCCAAATGTGTTGACTGTATATGGCGATCGCGCTCAAATTCCTAGCTATGCTACTAATGCAGTGGCAGTTGCTACCCAAAAGTTATTGGTGGTTAACTACCCAAAAGCTGAACAGCTAGAACCATTGCGGGATATTAGCCGCGCAGAAATAGCTGCAATTATTTATCAGGCACTAGTCGCTATTGGACAAGAAAAAGCGATCGCCTCGCCTTACATTGTCAGTCCTGATGTTGATATCCCTTCCTTTAGCGACTTGAAAGGACACTGGGCAGAAGCCTTTATTCGCGGCTTAGTCAGCATGGGCTTAACCACAGGTTTTGCCGATGGTACTTATCAGCCAGATAAACCCATGACTCGTGCCCAGTATGCAGCTTTAGTAGCAGCAGCTTTTAACCCAACAGCCAAACGCGCAGCCATCGATTTTACTGACGTACCCAAGGATTTTTGGGCTGCTAAAGCCATAGAAATTGCCGCTAGCGGTGGTTTTGTGAGTGGATTTAGCGATCGCACTTTCCGCCCCGATCAAAATGTCCAAAGGTTACAGGTAATTGTCTCTTTAGTAAATGGACTAGCCCTACCAGCAGCCGATAGCAATACCTTAGTTGCTTATAAAGATCGGGATACTATCCCTGAATATGCTCAGAAGGCTGTAGCAACTGCTACTCAACAGCAAATAGTAGTTAATTACCCAGATTCTAAGCTGCTTGTGCCAGTTCGTGAAGCGACACGCGCAGAAGTAGCAGCGATGGTTTATCAAGCTTTAGCTGCAATTCAACGCACAACAGCAATTAATTCACCCTATATTGTTTCCCATACCATTAACTGACACAGTAGAATAAGAAGCATTTCCTATTAATTAAAAAAACACTTGGGTAAATCCCTTGTAATTAAAAGTACTTTAGCCTATTTGTAATGGGTAAAATTTTTAACTTATGTCTGAAGCTAATAGTTCAATGGTAACACCAGTTACAGACACATTTCCCGATTTGGCCACGGCCTTATTAACTCACTATAGCTTTGACCTGAGTGGTTATAGCGCCAGTGAGCTAATTAGGCGTTGGAAAACCCATTACCCACTTGAATGGCTACATATTGCAGTCATAGAAGCACTGTATCAAGGTCGTTACAAAGCAGTTTCCGTACAACAAATTTTAAACTTCTGGCACAGAAAAGGTCAGGCTACTTATCATTTCAACATGGAATTTGAGCGCTTAATTTGTAGCAAATTTCCCGAAAGCTTAACTGCAATTCCATCACCAGTTTTATATCCAGCTAAGAAAAACCCCTCTGTAGAAAAAACTAGCTATCACCTATCATCGCCTACAGGTGATGCATCAGCTACTAAGGTGAATCATGAGTATCACCAAAGACAGCTTGCGCCGATAAAAGTCATACCTGAACCAGAAAAAACGGAAGAAACAGCACCTGTTGTTCCCCAACTACAGCCAACTCTTCAGCCTGAGTATGCTGTTGCACAAGCTGGTAATAACTCTCCTCGGTTTCTCCCTGCTGCAGCCAATCATAGTCCAATTGGGCAATTTACTCCCGAAATTAGCGATCGCACCGATTCCTTTACATCTAAACTCAAAGCCATGTCTGGTAGACAAATACCTCGCAGAAGCTTTAGCAGAGATCATTTTCTCGATGAAAATAGTGCTATTAGTTGATTGGGGACTGGTGATTGGGGATGGGGAACAATAATTTTTGACTTTTGACTCTTGACTTTTGACTCTTGATTCTTGACAAACACCAATATTATTTATTTAAAACTTGCCATTTTCGTGGTTGATAAAATAAAGAACGACTGGTAATTTTACTGGCTTTGATAGTAAATCGGAACGATTCGACAACATCAAAAGAACAAACACCTTCTTTGATATAAATTTTGGCTGTGTATACACCTGCTAACAAACAAACATAAGGCATCTGCATTTGGATTTCTACTTTACCAGGTGAGATTTTTAGAGGTTCATTATCGCTGGCAGAAGTTATATATAAAACTCGCTCATTCTGTCCAGATAAAGCTGTAATTAATACGCCTAAATTAGCATATTCAACTTCTCTATAGGCTTTACATTCTACACATAAATAGGCTGGTTCTCCACAGAGGGGAGCAGTCAATATATTACCTTGTTTATCCTTAAAGCAAAGAGAAACAATATCTACACCTAAACTTTCGCTTTTGGGTTTCTCTGGTAAATACATGATTCCTAAAGCTGTGTCTGCACCAGCTAAACTTAAATCCTCTTCGTATTGCCGAATTACTGCTTCGGTTTCTCCAGCTTTAATTAATTTACCTTTAGCAAGATATAGAGAATTTTCACAGACATTTAAAACAACATGGGGATTATGGGAAACTAAAATAAAAGCTGTCCCTGCTTGCCTTAATTGTGCTAGCTTTTGGTAACATTTTACCCGAAAATTGATATCACCAACTGCCAAGACTTCATCAATTAATAAAACATCGGGTTCTATGTGTACAGCACAAGCAAAACCTAACCTTGCAGCCATCCCAGAACTATAGGTTTGGACAGGTGCATCAATGGCATCAGCAATTCCTGCAAAGTCTATCACATCTTGAAATCTCGCCGCAATTTCTTGGGTTGATAAACCCAATATTGACATATTAGCATAGATATTTTCTCGCCCTGTGAGAATCGGATTAAAGCCAGCGCCTAAAGCAATTAATGGTGCTAATCTTCCCCTAACTTTGACATAGCCAGTATCAGGATTAATCAAGCCACTAATAATGCGTAATAATGTACTTTTTCCGGCTCCATTTGCTCCTACTAATCCTAAAGCTTCTCCCCTTCGTAGTTGAAAACTTACATCTTTTAGCGCCCAAAACTCTTGGGGACGTAAAGTGTCACTTCTACGGTTTCCGCCAATTATTTCTGTACAAATATCTTGCACACCATATAACAAAGACTGCTTGAGATTTCGACAAAATTTTTTAGAAACATTATCTACGGAAATCAACAAATCGGAATCTTGAGGCTGAATCTCATCAAGCATTATCTAAATTACAAATTATTAATTATGAACTGACTCTTTCCACGACAAATGGCATAGCTAACCGGAAGATAATCCAAGTGATGATTAATCCTATTAAAGTAATGGCACTGACAATCAAAAATGCAGAAAAATTAGATATCACACCTGTTGTAGCTAATTCTCTTGCTGTTACTAATAAAGGAGTTACAGGATTAAGCTGCACTAAAAAACCGAATATTCCCTGTTTTGGTACAGGATAAACTACGGGAGTCAAGAATAACCAAAAGCCTGTAATTAAAGTTAAACCTCTAGAGACATCTTGATATAATATCCCCAAAGGAGCTAATAAAAGTCCCATAAATATTCCGAGTAAAACTAAATTAATCAATGCCACAGGTGCAAGAATTACTGTCCAAGTTACAGAAATATTAAACCAAATAAACAGTGCCACAATTAAAATTAGCTTGATAGCAAAGTTAAAAAATACTTCGCCAATTTTTGCCAAAATCAATGCTTCTCGGGGAAAATTAACTCTCGCTAACATTGGTTTCGCTACACTTACAGCTTGCACAGGGCCATTTAAAGCTTCAACAAATGTTTGCCATAATGCAGTGCTGAACATCACATAGGCTGGATATGGTAAATCTGTAGCGCCAATGTTAATTACATTAGCATCGTGAGCTAAGGTAAATCCTGCTGCCATAATTACTGGTGGTAAAAAAGCCCAAGCTATACCGAAAAAGGATTGGCGATACTGAGCGCTAATATCGCGGACTAGTAGCCGCCAAGCCAGTTCCCGCGAAGCTAACAAGTCGCGCCACATTTGTTTGCCTAATTGGATGGGATGTCTCAGCTGACTTTCGGGTGTATAAATAACTTCAGGTAGCAGTGAATTTAAATTCTTCTGTCGCTTCACGATTTCTCCCTGTTACATCAGACAGATCCGAACCTAGTTAAATGTATTATTTTCAACATTTATGGCATTATAAAAGCGATAGGTTAGCAAACCTGTATTGACAGCAGTTTTCATGTATTTGCAACACATTTATTATCAGGCCACAGCGGTGCTGTGTTCCTGTAATGTGTTCTATTTAGGTAAAAATTGCTGGAAACGAAAGATGAATTTGAGGTAATGGCGTGAGTACATTTCTATCAGGTGTGGCAGTATTCCTTTCTACTGTCGCTTTGTTATGTGGCGGCTATGCAGCTTACGAAGTGTTCACACTGCGACAGACGCTAAATACTACTAGCACTAGCACGCAAACTAATACTGCTTCTCCAATTTCTACCAAACAATCAGTTCCCCCGGAACCAGAAACAACAGTATCACCATCACCATCACCAGAAACAACACCCTCACCTGCGGCTACCTCGACAAATGCAATTAAGGCTGGACAATTTGTGCAGCCTGCTTTTGGTAATAAGGCTGAAGTTGAGATACTGTCAGCAAAACGGATTAAAGATCCAGAAACCGCAAACCGTGATGTGATCAATTTACAGATGCGTATCCGTCGCCAAGCTACGGACAATGTTGGTGATGGTGATGTAATATCGGTTGCTAGTACAACAGCGCGTAATCCTGACACTAGTGAAACCTATAAAGGAGTTTCTGCAAATCGCTCAACAGGAAGTGTGTCTTTAGCACAGTTGCGTCCCAAAGCGTCAGCTGATGCTTATGTCTGGATTAGGGTTCCTGATGGTGTCAAGAGCGTAGATCTGTTTGTGCCAGATACAGCAGCATTTAAAAATGTACCAATTTCTAACTAATACCGATTTGAAGAATGTTTACGGCATATAAAAGATTCATCAGGTCACATATCTGTCGTATTCTTTTTTCAAATTGGTATATATAGGTGGGGAAAAAGGGGAAGGGGGAATGGGGAAAGGGAAAAATAATACCTTTTACCCTTCCCCTTTTCCCCAAACTCAATGGGGAAGGGGGAATGGGGAAAGGGAAAGACAATACCTTTTACCCTTCCCCTTTACCCTTTTCCCTAAACTAAATAATGAGTTCAAAATACCTAGCCGAGTTTTATTGGCGCGATCGCACATTTTACCAAGTTGTAATCCAACGGTTTAATACCCTATCCAGCAGACGCAGGATTTTACTCACTACCCGAAAGCCAAAGTTACCTACGGGAAATTTGCGCGCAAAGGGGTGGACAATTGTCATGTGTCGTCTTGATCCCAAGCGTTTATAGCGATTTTGGAAATATTCGTCTTCGCTGAGGTTCCACTTTTGTAGTAAGTGTTTCAGGCTGGAGAATTCCCAGCGATCGCTCCACCGCAACATATAGTAATGTAGGTCTGTCCACTCTAATGGTGGCCCTGGAACGTAAGTCACGATAGATTCAGGTTCAAGATAAATTGTTCCGCCAGCTGCATTTACCAACATACATAAATCAACGTGTTCTTTGGTAGAAAGTAACTCTTCATCTAAAAAACCAATTTGCTGGAATATTTCTGTACGTACCAGCATACAGTGGAACTCTGCTAACCCAGTTTCTTCTCGTTTTAGCTGGGGTTGCACATCTGCTACTTGCTTACCTTGAAGATAAATTTTTTCAATAATCCGCCTTCTGGTGGTTTCATTTTTGGTTTCTTCTTTCACCCCAGTTTCGCCACCTGCACAATGTACTTCTTCGTGTACTGGTGTACCCTGACAGGTAAGGGGGCCGACTATAGTTGCGCCTGTAGTTTCAGCACATTCTACCAATGCTTCCAGCCAACCAGGAGTAAGTACTACATCGTTATCGAGAAAAACCACATATTTGCTGGTAACTTCTCGCAAACCAAGATTTCTGGCGCAGTTGGGAGATAAATACTTTTCCGTGCGAATCAGGTGAAATTGTTTTTGCTTTGCTTGTTCTGCAAGATAATCTCTAATATGAGCAGGTGAATTGGCATCTACGTAAATTAATTTAAATGGATAAGTCGTATGCTCATAGACGCTGGTTAAAGATTCCTGAGTGTAGCTAAAACGTTCTCGTGGAACCACAACAATAGTTACTTGAGGTATTTCTGGTAGATTCATCTATGCGTTAACTCCCTGAGGCTTCATAGTTCAGCCTGCCTGCTACAGCTAAAGTTGGTTGTAGTAGAGGTAAATTATTAGCAATTACTTGTTGATAAATTTGTACTAGCTCATCGTTGAGCTTGTTCATATCATAATGTGTTTCCACATAGGCGCGGCCAGCTACACCCATTTGTGACCAAATTTCTGGATGCTCTATCAGGTAAGTTAATTTTTCTGCGATCGCATCCGCATCTCTCTCTGGAACCAGAAAACCGGAAATCCCATCTTCCACTAGTTCTGGAATACCACCATGTTGAGTACTGATGACTGGTAAACCCATAGCCATCGCTTCTTTTAAGGTGTTGAGGGGTGCATCTTGATTACCATCATTAGTTGTGATGCTGGTAGCCAGAAAAATATGAGCTTGATCCAAAATTTCAATAATGGCTGGCTGATTTTTCCAACCTAAAAGTTTTACTTGTTCAGTAACATTTAAATCTTGAATTAGTTGTTCTAACTCATCTCTTAAATAGCCATCGCCAATTATGTTGTATTCGATATCAGGATAAATTTTCGCTACCTTGGCAACTCCACGAATGCTGTATTCTATGCCTTTTTTGGGTATCAGGCGGCAAGTTGTAGCCAAATAAATTTTCCCTTTAGGTTCAGGTGGTAATCTTTGTTTAAATTGAAACTGACTACAATCAATTCCCGAACCATGCACAGCAATTTTTTGGGGATCGCAACCAATACTGATAGCTTTGTTTTGAAAATATTTGCAGTTAGCTAAGAAAAAGTCTCCTTTAGTAAAGAGTTCGTCATAAATATGTTCTCCATATTCATGGACAAACCAGCTAATGTCATAGCCGCGGAACGAAGTCACTAACTTACCTTTAATCGCGACAATATCCCGCCAAGCCATTCCTTGACGCGCAAATGTACCAAATTGGCAGTGAATAATATCGTAGGTTTCTGTGTTTAATAAGGGAATGACTGAGTAGAGTAATCTTAAAGAAGCTGCCCATCTGCCATATTTGAAAAAATTGAGCGATCGCAGCAATACTAAAGGGCTTTTCTGAAAGTTGGCAATGATTAATTTTACCGCTTTCAGCAACCGCCAAAAGAAATTTTGTGGTATTGACGGTTGAAATTTTGTCCGCTCTAGTAACTGGTATTTAATGATATCTGGATGCAATTGTGATGTATTTCCCGGTTGATATGCATAGATATCAACATCATGTCCACGGGCAATCAAACCTATAATTTGATTAACAACAAATGTTTCCGACAGGACGGGAAAATACCCAACTACGAAAGCTATTTTCATTATCAAATTTTAAAGTCTAGATTATTGCTTGATATTTGCAGGTTTTTTTATGATTAAATGCCTTATCTATCTTTTGGTAGAGTGTTTTTTATCATGTTTGAATAAATTTCAGTATATATTGTTCCTGATTCATCACAAAATATTTTTTTAATTTTAGCTTTATAAAAATAGTTTCATGTGCAAATTTTTAGGTCATAAATATTACATTTAAGAACAAAAAAAGCCCTCAGATTGAATCTGAAGGCTGGTGTGCATTGATACTGCACAGACGATGGGAAAATTAAAGTTATTGGAGAAATCGCTAACAGCAGGTAAACCCAGGCTGGAAAATTTATATATAGCAATTGAATTTGATTTTTGAAAAAATATAAGTATTTGTAGAATGCGATACAAAGTATATGGCGCACCATCTGAAAGCTGGAATGCCGTATTCTCAGCGATAAAATACTCAGTACATTTCCAAAAATCAATTAGGAACCCTATAGCAATAGTCAGTATTGCACCTGGAATTGACAAAAGAATGTCAACATCATGGCGTAACTATGTCTATTTTGACTATTTTGCCCTAATTTAGCAATAAACTGAGATAAGACTACAATCCTCTATCTGCTGCTAACTTCCGCAATCTTTGGACTAATTCATTGCTACCACCAAGCTGATGCTTTTTGCCTAAATCAATTAGTTCACGTTCTATTTGTTGCCGATCTATAGCATCACCATCTAAGTAAAAGCCAAATAATATGTCTATTAATGCATCTGTATTTTTGTTTGTGATGTATATCAAATTTTCAATCATTGTATAACTCCATAATTACATAATTGCTTGTAACCAGCCTGGAGTAAGGAACACAGCATAATTTTTATGTATACCTTATCCAGTTCCATGTTATTTTTCCCGTGCTTTTACTGAAAATAACAAAGGGGATGTAAAGAAAAAATGTTACCAGTAATAATTCTTAGTATTTTTTCGCAAAAAAAAACCATAGCTGGTCACTACGGTTTTTCTGAGCGAACTGATTCTAACTTGCCGTGAGAAGATGGAAGTATTACAACGTAAGTCCTCTGGCGTTGTATCATCTCTTTGAAAACATAGTCTACTGGCTCTAGCAGAATTCGTCATTACTTAGGTAACCTGTTGAATTAGGTGAAATATTTAGCTAAATGACCCTGAAAGTTTCAATACTTAGTAATTGAAATTAAACTGTATTAACTTATTTCTCTGTAATAATTCGGTAAGATGCAAAACTTTAAGCACTTTACTACTCTGAAACTTCTATGAGGAGCGAAAATTGACACTATGACCGCAACAGAAAATTCCGTAGTTGAGTGTAATATTTCTTTAAAGATAATTTTGGCCAATATAAAACCCTGAGTCACCTCAGGGCGGGCTAAAAAGTAATATACCAGCGATATTTATTATCGACTGACTCATATAAGAGTTGGCTCATCCGTTTGGTATATTTTGTGATCTATCAAAAGGCAGATCTGCTGGAATTTTCCCCGTGAGGATTACTCAATTTGGGGTTGTGAGTAAATGTTTCATCAGTCAGACTGTGCAAGAATGCCAGTAAATCTTGTTTTTGCTCCTCAGATAATTTAAAACCAGAGATAAACTCACTCTTGAGAGGATTTTTACTTCCATCTCCGGCAAACTTTCCTGTATGAATAGTTCGACCACCTGCTTGGTAATGGGCGATAACTTCCTCCAGGGTAGCGATACTGCCATCATGCATATAAGGAGCTGTTAAAGCAATATTTCTGAGAGTCGGAGCTTTAAACCTACCCATATCAGATGGTTTGGTGGTAATTGCATAAACGCCTGTATTATCAGGTGGGTAAGCTCCTTTACCATCAATATTGTAAAGTCCAGTGTTATGAAAGGCGATTTCCACAAAAGCTAGGCGTTCGTGAATCACTGAATCTGTGAAGTTAATGCCACCATGACAATGAAAACATTCCAAGCTTTCACTATGAAATAATTTCTCGCCTCGTTTAGCAGCTTCAGAAATAGCATGAGCATCACCGCCAAAGCGATAGCGATCGTAGGGAGAGTTAACAGAAATTAAAGTGCGTTCAAAACTAGCTAAGGCTTTAGTGAGATTGCTGAGGCTAATTACATCCTTTCCATTGCCAAAAGCTGCGGTAAACATCTGGTGATATTGGCGATCGCTTTCTAGCATTGCCAATATTTGTTTTTCCCTTCCTACCATACCCATTTCTACCGGATGTTCGCCAAACATGGGCACGAGAGCCTGATTTTCTAACTTTGTCATCAAAGGATTAGCCCAAGTCAACACCGGATTGTAGGCAATATTAGCCAGACTCATAGAATTTCGCGGGTGTTTTTCGCCAGTGGCTCCCACAGCTATTGGTTTACCATCTGTAAAGGCTAGTGACTGGATATGACAAGATGCACAAGAGAATTCGCCTGTAATTGATAAGCGTTGCTCATAGAACAAGTGTCTTCCCAATTTCACCTTTGCAGAACTCATCAGGTTATCTGCTGGCACAATTGGCTTAGGCATCCAAGTAGGGAGATTCCAGTCATAATCGGAAGTTGGGGAAGCAGAAAAAGCTTTACCCAGTCCGACTGACAGGCAAATGGATAATAAAAAAATGCTAGCAAGGGTAAACCAGCGAGATAATTTCATGGCAATACATTATTCACTGTAGTTACCGCCAGTTACCTTACCTCGAAACACAATGTACTGGTAAAGGTTATAAAACAGCATCACAGGGATGAGAAAGCCGATAAAAATAATCATGATTACCAACGAACTAGGATCGGCAGCTGCCTCATAAATCGTAATTTGTGGTGGGATGATATAAGGAAAGACAATCAAGCCTAAGCCAATAAAGGACAGGATAAACAGCAGAATAGTCCAGACAAAAGGCGCTCGTTCTTCCTGGCGGTTGAGACTCTGCAAAAGTTGCCAAATCAACAGCACTCCCAGTACGGGAATGATCGCAAAGATATAAACTAGGGGTTGCTGAAACAACCGGGTTCTGGCACTTTCATAAATTATCGGTGTGGTAATTGTAATTAGCACCGCACCTATGAGAGTTGTCCAAGCTGCAATTTTGGCTGTTTTATAATGCGTTGCTTGTAATTCCCCTGTGGTTTTCCACACGAGATAAGTAGAACCAATCAACACGTATCCTTGAATTAAGGTCAATGCCACCAACACTGAAGGTAAACTGAACCAGTCCCAGGTGCTACCGATAAAGTGTCCAGTTTCATCCACTTTAATACCTTTGAGTACTGCACCCAAAGCGAAGCCTTGACCGAGTGCAGCCGTAAAACTCCCTGCACCAAAAGCGAAATTCCAAAATAATTTGCGCCTGGCTAGTTCCCGAAACTCAAAGGCGACACCCCGAAAAATAAACCCAAACACCATGACGAAAATCGGGATATACAAGGCGTTTAAAATTGTGCCGTAAGCTAAAGGAAAAGCCCCAAATAAACCTCCTCCCATGAGGACTAGCCAAGTTTCGTTAGCATCCCAAATGTTACTTAAGCTAGTCATCAAAATTCCCCGACGTTCTTCATCGGAGGAGGTAAGAGACAAAATACCTACCCCTAAATCAAATCCATCTAGCATCACATAGAGGAAAAGAAATAGAGCTAGAATTACAAACCAGACTTGCGGCAGAAAATACTTGAGCGTCTCCATATCTTCTCCTCTGCTGCTCCACATTTCATTTTGAATTTTGAATTTTGCGGAAAGTTGCGTGCGGGGGTTCCCCCCGTTGAGCAAACTTTCCTTGGCGTAGCCTCTCCCTTTGGGAGAAGACGAATTTTGAATTATTTACTGTTGTGCTTCTACAGGACGCTCATCGGGTACAAACTCCCCTGGAGTAGTATCTATTGCAGGTTTGGTGATTTCTAAACCAGGAATTGGTAGTTCTAGATTTGGCCCTGTGCGAATAATCCGGCTACCAAAGTACATAGCTGCAATAAATAACAGGGTATAAACTAAAGCAAAGCTAGTAAGTGAAACTAAGACATTACTAGCTGGTAACCGAGAAGCCGCATCAACAGTGCGAATTTGTCCGTAAAGTATCCAAGGCTGTCTGCCCACACAACGCACAATCCAACCAGATTCTACAGCAATGTATCCTAAAGGCGCAGCAAATACCCAAGCCCACATCAACCAACGCTGCTGCGTGATATTTTCGGCAGAAAGTTTACCTCGCAACCATTGCAGGGTACTCAGTAGCATTAAGCCAGCAAAGAAAAAACCAATGGCAATCATTACACGAAAGGCGTAATAAATTAAACCTACCATGCGCGGACGATCCTCTGGTTGCCACTCTTTTAAACCGCGTACTGGTTGGGAAAGATTCTGTTTAAATTCCAAAATATATCCCAAAGCGTTAGGAATGGTAATTTCCCAATCATTTTTCTCAGCTTTGGTATTGGGGATAGCAAGTAAACTCCAATCAGCAGGTTGTCCGGCGGGTGTGCTTTCCCACTGGGCTTCCATTGCTGCCAGTTTTGTGGGTTGATAGTGATAAACTTGCTCGCCGCTTAAATGCCCAATATATATTTGTAATGGCGCAACTGCGATCGCAGCTGCTAAAGCAATCTTCAAAGATTTACTAAAGAAAGCTGTATGGCGGTGCTTGACAATGTACCAAGCGCTGATACCACCAATCACAAACAAAGATGTCTCTAGTGTGGCAAAAAACATATGCAGCACACTATTGACCATAAAAGGATTTAAAATTGCCTGAAAATAATCGTTAACGATAAACTTGCCATTGATAATTTCTCCACCTGCGGGTGTTTGCATCCAAGAATTGGCTGTCAAAATCCACAAAGTTGACAAGTTAGCACCAAAAGCAACCAAGATGGTGGAAAGATAGTGAATGGCAGGATTTACCCTTTCCCAACCAAATAACATAATCCCCAAAAAAGCAGCTTCTAGCATAAAGGCCCAAGAAGCTTCAAACCCAATTACACTACCAAAAAAATTGCCTACTGCTTCTGAGAAGGGGGCCCAGTTGGTGCCAAACTGAAATTCCATCGGAATCCCAGTGGCGACACCAATGCCAAAATTGAGGACATAGAACTTAGACCAAAAACGGGCATGGAGATAGTAATCGGGATTACGAGTTTTGAGCCATAATCCCTCTACAATCACCAAATAAATGCCCATCCCTGTAGTCAGGACAGGCCAAAGCATATGAAAGATGGCTGTTAGCGCAAACTGCATCCGTGATAGCACTACGGAATCGGATAAAAATTCCACTAAATTTTCTCCATTAGCTAGCCACAATATTTATACCAATTTAAAATTCATTAAAAGCAACGTTTATGCTTGCCAATGATGCGATGCGTTACGCTATCGCTAACGCATCCTACTTGACTGTGATTCAACCCTAAAAAATGCTTGACCAGCAGTAGGTTTATTAGCAAATGGAATACCAAGATTAGCCATAATCCCAGCGCAATCACCATCATCAGGAGATGACATACAACCTGGTGGGCTATTGGGTTGATTAGCGGCTAAATTCGTATTTAGCACCAACGCTGCAATGTCGGCAATCACTACATTTTTCGTTGGATCAAACTTCGTAAAAAATAACTTGACTCTATTGCGATTGCTACAACTTGCAGGTTTTTGACTACCTTCAGCCGCTTGACAACCAGTACTACCCAAGTGTATGGGGAAACCTTGTCCGTGATGACTGTGTTGATCATCCTTTGGACTTGCGCCTAGACTTTGACTCGCCAAATCCAGGCGCAGAAATTTATACCCCGATAGCCAATTCCACCAGAGTGAAGTCAAATTTAATGGTGATGGTGCTGTCACAACATCAGCATGATTGAGATTGAAGGGTACACCCAGAGTAAATTGCAGTCGTTGATAATTGCCTTTGGGTACTGTGCCAATAACTTGATTGTTTGTCTCTACTGTGCCATTTGCACAAGCACCAGATTTATTTTCAAAGTCCAGCAAGGCTACATTTTGATATTGCCATTTATTATCTTGGGTTAAGGTTACGGGTACAGTTTTGCCGTTATTATCAATCAATGCAACATCAGATACATAAAACCTAAAGTCAGAGAAAGTAACTTTTGTAGCTGGTTTGCCTAAACCAACGTAGCTTTTACCACACTCAAAAGAATGTTTGCCGACTTTGGCATTAAATTTAATACTGACTTCTTGGGTTTGAGCATTGGCGGTTAAAGCTACACCATCATTCCCCAAAACAGCAGCAAGGGGAATTGCTATCATTGCGATCCACTGAAGGCTTTTGGCTACGCCAATCGCGGCTGATTTGACAAACAACAGCATTTCTTTACCAGTGCTTAAATCGAGGTGTGTGACAATTCTCGATAACAGTGGAGTTACTGTCAAAAGACGGGTTGTCATATTACCAAATAGCTTATGCCCTGCACCGCAAATTCTCGTGATGGTATATAAGCGCACAGTTTAATACTTGGACGATGAAGTAAAGTTGCATCTCGTATAAAAAGACAGTCTGTCAAAGATTTTTTAATTCTGTCGAGAACACTAAAAAAGCGATCGCTTAGTGTAAATTGCAGCTTAATATCTGAAAGGAGAATAGATATGCAGCTTCTGGAAGCTCCTAGCGTGACGGTCATTGCTGGTGAAAATGCGGTGACTGTGTCTCAACTACCTGCTGTATGGCAAGATATCGCCAGAGGGGTGGCTGATGTGGGAATGTGCGATCCACAATGCTATGTTGAGATGGCGCAGTTGTTTCAGTACAAATTGGAGCATGGTGATGTAGACTTATTTAGCGATCGCCCAGATCTAACTCACTTCAAACCCGCTTTTTCTCAGTTATTTGGGCAGTTAGCGCGAGAAACTCTAGAATTCTACGGTCAAGATTTCCTGATTAGTAGCTATCCCAACTTTGCAGAAATTCTCCGCGATGTCGAGTCCAAGGGTATAGAGTACGCCGATGAGGTAAAAGTAGCGCGCATTGGCATCGAACTTTTTGAAGAATTTGGTTATGAGTTACCCGCCAGCTTTTATCATGTCCATCTAGCCCCAATTTATCGAGATCATGTGTTTGAAGAACGCGCCTTAAGATTTGACAAGCGTGATATAGAACACAAACGGGCTTGGGATGCGGTATTACACGCTGGTAAAGTGTTTGCTATCCAAATGAAAGTGCAAAGCATCGCTGCTAAATACGGTTTTACCTATCAACATGGCTGCGGTTGCAACTCTCACCTCTCATCTATTGATGCATCGGCTGGGGCTTTTGCATACGAAATCAGCCCCGAAAAGCGTCAACGTTGGCTTCGCAGCTTCATTTGGACTGCTTGGTATGAGTACGCTTTCTTTGCGATCGTACCGAATACTATTTATCTAGTCTGAGGTTATGTTAATTGTGGGGTGGATGCTAGTGATTATCAGCCTCAGAATAAAATATCTCGCAGTGCCCACCCTACAAAAATTGCCATAATGCCAAGGTATTGCTTTAGGCTACATTCTGCGTTTACATACTTCAATTTGTACCAGGAATCGCTTTTAGTAATCACATTATCGCTGTCAGTTTGTAAATTGCTATAGCAATCCTATTGAATTCACCAAAATTGTAATACCACAAATTTTGAGAATTAATGCTTTAGGTAGATATTTGTTCTGCCTGTGAATTTTAAACTCTGGAGTGGTATGACACTTATGTAATGACTCACACAAGCTTTTCCTCACATCATTGATGTGGGGATTTTATTTTTGTTGGGTGTGTGCCATGATGAACTGGCTTTTGCAAATTAAATAGTACAAGATAACTATTTTTTCTAGTATTTAAAAAAATTAAATTAGCATTTAGCAGTTTTATGCATCAAAAAATTAATATGATTATAATTGATTAAATTTGTATCTCAGCCTGAACTTCTGTTTCAACTTGAGCTTCAACAAAAGGTGTATAAATTGGAATATCAGCTTGTATGGCTTCAAAACTCACAACTAGAGAGTATGGAACACTAGCTTCTGGATCGTTATTCCAACCTTCATGTCCAACAACTGCAATAGAAAATGCTTCTGTCAGTTCAAATGAATTTACAACTGTCCAATCCTTTTGAAGAGTTCCTGAACTTCTAGAAACACCCTCAATTTTCCCGTGGTTTTTTGATCTTTTACCAAGAGTCCATTGGAAACCTTTATCCCCCTTTTCAGCATCTTCTGGAGCATCATACTCTTTTAAAATCCTTTCTAGAAACCTTTCTGGATCTTCACCTTTCTTACTACAGTCCCAGTCCAGCCAAGTTGAAAGATATTTGCGGCGATTCCTGCGGGTGCGGCGCGGTTGTGCTTTGTATGACAAAGTAACTTCTAAAAGAATCTCCAGCGATTCCCCTTGAGAACGTAATTGTTCTGGAAGTTTTACTTGATAGACATGAGCTTGTTTAGCTACAATACGGCGTTCTCCTGTTGTCATTAAAGTGATTCTATTGGAAGAATTACCCAAAGCACGATCAACATTGGGAAGTCCGTAACCAATTTGACGAATAACGTGCAATTTATTTACATTATCGGCCATTACCCATTCTGGCCATCTTGCTGATTGTACTATTAATGCACGGTAAAGAAGGCAACTTTCACTTGGTAACTCAGCAGCTAGACGCGCAGCAATATGACTTACTTTTGGTGCTGCAAATGATGTACCAATATTGTCAGCAGCAACCGCTGGGCCACCATACAAAGTTGACCGGACTAATTCGGGGCAAACATCTTTAGAGGTAGTAATATTTGGGGGTGTACCTTCATCTTTGACTAAATCTCCACCATACTCAACTACTTCTGGCTTAATAGTATTCCAAATTCCTAACCCAGAACATGAAAAAGCTGAGGGTTGATCCTTTTGTGCCATCGAAGAATAAGGTGGTGAATTATAAGAATTTGCAGCAATAGAACCAACTGTTAAAGCTTGGAAACTTTGTGCAGGGTTAGCTATTCTACATGAATTTTCTAGCAGATAATCCGGATATAGTCTATTTGCTGAAAGATGCTCTGTGATCGATAATCTTGTAACAGGTTTCTGAGGATAGGGAACTCTAGGTAAATTGCCTGCTGCCACAATTACAAGAATATCTTTTTGCCATGTTAAATTATCAATAGTTGATGCCCATGCACTCATATATCTAGTAAGACATGGAACCTGGCCAGTTATAGAGTGATTAAAAATTCTGGTTGATGTTAAATCATAATAAAACTCCACGATATCTTTCAATAACTGAGGTGGAAATAGTTGAATAGGTAGGTAGCAATTAGCATCAAGCACTCTAGCATTTTGTACCCAGCAAATAGCTTTCTCCTTACCACTACGAGGTATTTTCCTCGGATAAAGCAATGCACCAGCTACTCTCGTTCCATGTCCACCATTGCTAACATAGTCTGGAGTTTTATCAGTTTCTCCTGGAACCCAAGACCTTGAGTTTTTTGAATCAATTGCTGCTCTTAGCAAAGAATGTCTTTCTTGAATACCACTATCTATAATGCATACTCTGGGAGCATTTAATTCTGGTGACTCTAGTTGAAATGATGGAGAATCAGTATCAGATACATTATCTTGCTGAATAATTTCAGCAAACTCATCTGGCTCACTAACATCAAAAATGTAGGGAAAATTCTCAACTAAATCTTTGAGACCTTTACCTGAAATTTGAATTCGACATGAAAAACTATCAGGCAAAGTAGCTGTACCAATCTCACCCCCATCATCTTGAAAACCCTTGATAATCTTACCTTTATAAACTTGAATAAATTCTTCAAATTCGTCTTGCCTTTCCCAGGATATCTCTTCCCACTCTTGCTCAGTTAACTGACGTTTCTGAATCCAATTATTTACTCGCCTTGTAAAATTTTCATGAGTTTCATTAGGTTTCATTTTAGGATGATTAGGTAGTTGGCTGTTGGTTCCCACACAAGCAACACCAACATCAACAGTGTATATTTGCTCTTCTTTTATAAAAAGCCAATTATCATATAATTCAGCAAATAAGTTGGGAGAAAGAATCAATTCTGGCTTTTTTTTACCATCTATTACGTCCCAAACTTCGGCAACTTTATTACTACCATACTGATCATTAATAAACTTTTCTATCTTTTTTTGTAACTCACTAAGTTCTAAATCTGCTGATGCACCAATAATGTATCCATCTTCTGTATCAGCAATCAATTCAATGCCATATGCTTTTAAACCATCTAGATTAAAAGAACCAGGGTCAATCTGTAAGATAATCCGTCGAGATTTCAGTGCCGGCTTCCCTTCTTGCTCTCTTTCTTCTTGGGTTTCTTGCCAATCAAATATCAAAGAGTCAACCGAACTTTTGAGTTGACCTCCATGTCCTTGGCGATTACCCAGATTAACGACTGTTATGGGATTCTTTTTTCCTCCTCCTCCCGGTGGCGATGCAGCACGTCCTTCTGTTGTCAACCTAAGGCGGATATGTGGAAAACCCTGATAACTTTCAACCATTTATTTATCCAGACAGCAAAATTGAATACTAGGAAACTTTGATTTCTGCGATCGCTTCTTCTAAGTGTTCTTGAATCACTAGCTCCTCTCGCTCTAAGATTGCTCGTTTAGCTGCATCTTGAGCAACTCTTACAGCTTGAGCCGCAGAAAAACCTTTCATCTGCTCAATTATCCTTGACCAGTTGATAGATCCAATTTCAATTGCAGATAGTGTTTCCTTTAGTATAAATTCTAGCTCTTGTTCTCCTGGTTTGGGTACTGCAATTAAATCATCAAATCTTCTCCAAAGGGCAGTATCGAGAGATTTATTCAGATTTGTTGCTGCGACTAAAAGCCCAGAAGATGGTTGATATTCATCCAAAATTTGCAAAAATGTATTTACTACTCGCTTAATTTCTCCTACTTCCTGAAAGTCTTCCCTTGATTTAGCTATTGAATCACATTCATCCAGAAATAATAAACATGGATTTTTTGAAGCATCCTCAAAAACAAGTCTCAAATTGCTTGCAGTTTCACCTAAAAAAGACGACACCATTGCATCAAATCGCACTTTCAGAAGTGGTAAACCTGTATTCCAAGCTAAACGCTCTGCTCCCAGTGTCTTTCCACAACCAGGAGGGCCATAAAGAAGAATTTTTTGTCTGTAAAGCAGTCCATGATGAGCCAATCTATCTCTGGCAGCATATTCACGTTCAATCCGACGAAAACGCTTCTCAATATTTTCAGGCAACACCATATGATGGCGTAATTTCTCCCTAGGTATAATAGTTACTAGGGGAATATTAAATCTTTTACTAGTTGGTAATTCAGTTAAAGCCTGTAAGTTTTCCGGTACTGAGGAAGTGGATTTGATTGAGTTGATAGACTTATCTTTCTGACTCTTTTTAGTAATATTTTCTAACTGGTCAGCTAAGAGAGTATGTCCTTTACTCCGTTCTTCTTCAATTACTAGATATGTAAGTTTATCAATCGCTTCTTGATCTGAACTAGCGATCGCTCTAAAAAATCTTTTGAGAAGCTCTGCTTTCATACTGCCTCTCAGTATAAATGGTAACTTTTAATCAATTTAGTACTATTGTACTATATAAATATATTGTATTGCAAATTATAACGCACTCACTGTCTCCCTAATCATTATATTAATTTATATAAAATATAAAAATTTTTATTTTCCGGAATTAAATATATCTAATCATAAAGTATTGTTTTGAAATCTATATCATCTTCTCCTTCAATCAATAACAGAGTCATCATCTGCCTCAATAAAACTCGTTAATTTAAAATCAGACATAGTTTTAAATTCCTCAATAGCAAC
Organism: Nostoc linckia FACHB-104; assembly: GCF_014696615.1. Lineage (GTDB taxonomy): Bacteria > Cyanobacteriota > Cyanobacteriia > Cyanobacteriales > Nostocaceae > Aulosira > Aulosira linckia_A. The sequence goes on from NZ_JACJQJ010000084.1 coordinate 34,423, forward strand.
TTTTTCAGAATAGTATTTAAATATTATTTGAATAGCTTTATTTTTATCTAAATAATTTTGGTAGCTACTATCCTTTTGCATCAAATGTTCAACAATTTTTGATATTCTCTCCAACAGAGCTTCTTGATCTCCATCCACTTCTGGCATAATATTCTTTGATTTTGAATCTATTACCTCAATTATATCCCTCTTCTGTCACTTTCCGAGTATTCTGAATAAAAGGATGAAAAGAAAAAACTCTGGAAGGTAAGCAGGGCAATGGATGTAGAATTACAAATCCTGAAACATTTAGCAAGAGATCCTCATCCAACAGTTGGCATCATAGATGAATATTGTGCAGAGTATAAAGACTTATTTAAAGAAGTAAGAAATTATGAGTGCTTCAAATATTTACACTTGGGAATCATCTCAACGATAAAAAG
>NZ_JACJQJ010000085.1 GCF_014696615.1 Nostoc linckia FACHB-104
GGGTTGGGGGTGAGGGCAAAAACCTTGCAACCAAGCGGGTTTCACGTTAAGTTAACACCACTGGTCTGTGCCTTGCCCTACAATCTGTCGCATTCTTTTTTCAAATTGGTATGAGCTTGATTTGGGGTAAATTATACCATTAGCGAACAGGGCATAGGGTATGAGTAATTCTTTACCATGCCCCATGCCCCATGCCCTATGCCCTAAGCTTCAATCACCACTCGTAAATTGCCGCGTTTTTTGGCGACACGACAAGCGGTAGTGCTACCAGAACGCTCGAATTCTAAATCGAGGACGGTAGGGCCGACGTGCAAATTATGCAGGGAAAGGCGATTAATTGACTCGGGTAAAGCCGGATCGATGATTCGCAAGCAATTATTTTGCGCGTCAGGGACAAGGTTGACGATCATTTGCAGTAGTTGGAAGATACTACCAGTCGCCCAAGCTTGGGGGGTACAAGCAACAGGATACTGTACAGGTGCATTATCACCGTTGCGTTCGTAACCACAGAACAGTTCTGGGGGACGTTGATATGGTTGCTGGGTAGTCATATCAAACAAACCTTGGAAGAGTTCTAAGGCTTGATCGATTAAACCCAGCGATCGCAATCCCATTGCAATGATGGCGTTATCATGGGGCCACACTGAACCGATGTGATAGCCCATTGGGTTATAAGCTGGCGATAAACTGCTGAGTGTGCGAATTCCCCAACCATTAAACATATCTGGGGCGCGTAAGCGTTCTGCGACGCTGTAGGCTTTTTCGGGTGTAAAGATGCCTAAATGCAGACAATGACCGGGGTTTGAGGTAATACTATCTACTTGCTTCCCGTCACCATCCAAAGCCAAGGCGCAGAAATCTTGGTCTTCTATCCAGAAATCTCGGTTAAACCGCAGTTTCAGATTTCTTGCTTCCTCTAGCCAACGATCTGCTAAGTCCAGGCGCTTTTTCATCCGTGCAATTTCAGCCAGGCGCATTTTAGCTGCATAGACATAAGCCTGCACTTCACAAAGGGCGATCGGGCCGTTAGCTAACTCTCCCTTATGGTCTACAATACAATCGCCAGAATCTTTCCAGCCTTGGTTAGCCAGACCGCGTTTGGATTTACGATAGTAGCTCAAGTAGCTAGTTTCTTTAGTGTTGCGGTCAATCCAATCCATTGCGGCTAAAGCATTGGGCCAAAGCTGCTCTAATGTTTCTTGATCGTGCGTCCAGGCATAATATTCAGCATAAAGCATCAGCCATAGGGGTGTGGCATCAACTGTACCGTAGTAAGGTGTGTGAGGGATTTCCTGACACCTGGCCATTTCCCCTAAGCGCAACTCGTGTAAAATCTTTCCTGGTTCTTCTTCGCGCCACTCATCGTCAACTTTGCCTTGATATGTTGCTAATAGCGTCAAGGTTTCTTTAGCGATGCGGGGATTTAACATCAAAGTTTGGGAAGCTGTAATGATGGAATCTCGCCCAAACAATGCCGAAAACCAAGGGACACCAGCCGAAACAGTCTTATTCTTGCCAAAAGACTGGCGCAACAAATACATATCTTGTTCCGCCCGTTCAATCACTCGGTTAAAAGTGCTTTTATCGGAACTGATGCGGGTAATTTGCTGCACCCAATGCTGTTCTTCCATTAATTCAGCAGCTTTGGCTTGTGCTAAAGTCACCGCCGCACTGACAGTTGAACTCGGCTGATTGTTTCGCAACATATTCACCCGATAAGCCAATTTTTGGGTTTCGTGAGAAGCTAACTCTAGCTGCCACACCGCAGTGTAACCCTTAAAGTAGTCTGGTTGCCGATGCTGGAAATTAATTCGGGATTCCATCACCAAACCATCCAAACCTTGATAGGCAAGGGTTAAGGATTCATCTCGCACCATCGTCGGTTGAGTTGGTAGGGGTGAACCACCATCAGCCGATGTTGCGTCTTCTGACATTGGTTCTACTAAGCGTAACAGCCTACCGCGCTTGTCTCTGCCATAGCCACGCACTTCAAATAAATCCACAAAATCGGCATCAAAGCTGATACTCAGTTCAAAACTAACGGTAGTTGTACTGTAGTTGGATACTTCAATTTCTTCAAACAGCGCCCCATTCAGCACTAGTTCGCGACGTATCCCGACAGTATCAGCTTTGAGGCGTTCATCAATTCTGGGATTAGTACAAAGAACCGAGAGTGCAAATCCTTTATCCGCAGTACTGCTGAGTAAAACAGGCGATCGCCCTTCTATCTGCAACTCTAGGCGGCTCAAAAAACGCGTATCACAGCAAAACAACCCCATACTGGGATTGCCATCGTTCAAGGAGCATCCAGAAATGTTCCCTATTGTATCTGTGATAAAAAATAAATCATCATCTTTGACCGTCAGCGTTGGTTGTGGTCTTTCACTTACAACACAAGGCCATTCCGGGATAGGTAATTGTTCTGCGGGAATATAAGTCTTTCCGTCTAAGAAAATTTTTTCCGGTGTCATCAGTATATCCGATGTCATTAGCCAGTCTTCCGTGTACAGGTCTAGATTTTCGCGTAGGCATAGCCCGCCATAGGCATTGCATCAGCGTCAAAAGGAAACAAGCCCCAGTAGAGGTTTCCCTCATTTGGAACTTAGGCACTAAGCTGCCTTAGCAAACTCAGTTGAGCCATTCAAGCCAAAATAATACTTACACACTCTTGGCAAAAGGGCAGCTATTAAATCTACAACAATCAAATTTTTAGGAATTGATAATTTTGCTTCAGAAGTAGCTCAAAGCCTTGAAATAAAGAGCTTTTGAGCTTGATACCTCGAGAAGATAATTAATCAAAGCTTCGGGTTGCAACTACCTTTATGAGAAATTTATATTTCTGCTCAATTTTTTTATGTCTCTTTAAGGTTTGAGCAGGAGGAAATTAAGCATAAATGCAGATTCGACATTTAAGCAATTTCAGGATCGTAGAATTGCGATCGCCTTCTGAAACTTTAATTCGGGGCTGTTGTGTGTCAAATGTAAATGAAAGCTAGAATAACCTATAACTTGTGCCAATTAGCTAGCACGCTTGTGAGCATATATTTACAGAAATTTGTTCAGATTAGCAGGTTTATCAATTGTGACGCTAATGCACGATCTGTAAACTTGATGCACGAGTTCGTGAACTTGATTCACAAGTTGTAAACTTGATGCACGAGTTCGTGCACTTGATTCACGAGTTGTAAACTTGATGCACGAGTTCGTGCATTTGATTCACGAGTTCGTGAACTTGATTCACAAGTCGTGTACTTGATTCACGAGTTGTAAACTTGATTTTTGAGTTGGAAAATAATTAACGTGCGATCGCATCAGTATTTTAGGCGCGTGTCAATTTCCCACCCTTTTTGAAGGCTAGGGTGTACGTACATCTTTGTGCTAAGTGCAAAATGTGGTTTGATCCCCCTAAATCCCCCTTAAAAAGGGGGACTTTGATTCTTTTCTCCTTTCCCCTTTCCCCTTTATCCTTTCCCCCTTCCCCCTATTTCTCACTATTTACCACGCTGAAATATATCTATTAAATTGCCAATTAAAGGAAACTGCTTCAGTACCATTTTTATCAATTCAACAAAAGACTTTTCCGATAAACGGTCATCTTGACGCAGTTGTAAAACACCAATGAGAATAATAAATATTGCTGTACCCAGAATAGCCAAAGCTAAATAATGAAAAGGTAGCGAACCACCGAAAAATGCAATTAGAGAAAATACAACTACGAATATAAATAAATAGAACATTCCGTTCCTAAAAGCAAACGGAAGTTTAACTTGCACTTCTGGTTGAGAATTATTTTGATTATTTGGCTGTTCTGTCATAATATTATTTCCTTGTTGCAGTTTTAAAAGTTCTATTTTTTCAGTATTAATATAAATATCGCCGCCTAGTTTATTTGGTGCTGGTTGAGTTAACTGGCTTCTGTCCATGACATCATCTATTAAACCCAAAACATTCACCTTTTCATAGGGTCTTTTATTACATTCAATATCAAATTTGCTATTAGAAATCCTATCTCTTAAGTCTTCAAAGTTATAAAAGTGTGGCTGTTGCTGATTTTTGCAACCTGAGCAATTACAAGGAATGAGTTTATTAAATTTTAACTCTTTGTAAGAAGCATGAATTTTATCAATTTCGTAGGTAACGCGAGTTAGGACATCTCTTTTGTGGCGACCTGCAACGCGGATTTTAATTTCTCTGTTGTCATAATATTCAATTACTTCTGCCTTCGTGTTATCCTGACTGAGAATAACGCCACTTTTCCATACATATTTTTGTGCATCAATCAATCCATTCATAGCTACTATTAACTGGGTAATAATGCCTTTGGGCATGAAATCGTAAGTGTAGCGGAGGATAATATTATTGTCTTGATTCCATAAATACTCAGGTTGTTTTTCTGTTAACAGTTGTGGTGCGATGTAAGTTTTAGGACTGTTTGGAATTTCGTAACACAATTTGAAATTCATCATCAGTTGCAAAAGTTCACCTTGCTTTGTGGCATATTTTTCTTCATGCCAAATATTTTGCAAGTATTGCCAGGTGAATTTGCCCAAATTGCGAATTACCTGTTCATCATCCAGAACTTTATAAGCTGCATCAGTTCCCCACTTAGGTTTAAGGATGACAATATTAATTAAAATTGGGTCATCTTGGAAGTGTAAGCACACACCTAAATCATGGAGATAACTACTTAATTGCAACTTATCTTTATATATGGTAAAGCCATTTTCTTCGCAGATTTGTAAATATTCCTCTAAGCTAATGTAGTTGCGTGGGTCATTTTCCAATGCTTCCCGGACTTTCACCCAAGTTTTAGGTAGTGGTGTGCCAATATGAGGCAGAGATGTAATATAGTGTTTAATTTCTCGCAGTACTGACTCTAAACCTCGATTAGTAGCAAAGTTAGTAGCTAAAGTTTTTTCTAGGTTAGTAAATCTTCCCCGTAATTGTGGTTCATTAATTTCACGAGTACGGTCTTGCTTTTCATTTTTGATAATTAATACTGGGCTGTTATCGCTCAACAATTCCACTACATTCAACCAGTAGTAAAAATTGGTGTCTTCCTTGCGATTATCGGCTACCACAGCATAGAGGGAACGTTTAGTAAGGAAAAATTGATGGGTGGCATGATAAATTTCCTGTCCACCAAAGTCCCAGATATTAACTCGAAATTCTCGCCCATTATCAGGAAACTGCCATTGGATAACTTCTATTCCTTGGGTTGATTCTTCTTCTTGAAGTTGATAGTTTGGGTTTTCAATCTTCTTAGCTAATGTTGTTTTACCTGCACCTCCTTCGCCCACAATCAGCAATTTTGCTTCATATATATAATCTGTTCCTTCTGCTTGCAGTTGTCGGAAATAATCCTTAATCGCTTCAATACCTTTTTCAACCACTTCTAGAGGTGGCTGTTCGATAGGATTGTCGCTTAAATGCAGCGTAGTTAAGTTTTGCAGGCGGGTGATCACTTCCGGTATTGTCGTGATTTGGTTGCCGCTTAAATTCAGCGTAGTTAAGTTTTGCAGGCGGGTGATCACTTCCGGTATTGTCGTGATTTGGTTGGAGCCTAAAGACAGCAGGGTTAAGTTTTGCAGGCGGGTGATGGCTTCTGGTATCGTCGTTATTTGGTTAGAGCCTAAAGATAGCTGGGTTAAGTTGTGCAGACGGGTGATTGCTTCTGGTATCTTCGTGATTTGGTTAGAGCCTAGAGATAGCTGGGTTAAGTTTTGCAGACGGGTGATCACTTCCGGTATCGTCGTTATTTGGTTGGAGCTTAAATGCAGCGTAGTTAAGTTTTGCAAGCGGGTGATCACTTCCGGTATTGTCGTGATTTGGTTGCCGCTTAAATGCAGCGTAGTTAATTTTTGCAAGCGGGTGATCACTTCCGGTATTGTCGTGATTTGGTTGCCGCTTAAATTCAGCATAGTTAATTTTTGCAGGCGGGTGATCACTTCCGGTATTGTCGTGATTTGGTTGCCGCTTAAATCGAGGTAAGTTAATTTTTGCAGGCGGGTGATGGCTTCTGGTATTGTCGTGATTTGGTTGCCGCTTAAATTCAGCGTAGTTAAGTTTTGCAGGCGGGTGATGGCTTCTGGTATCGTCGTTATTTGGTTGTACCTTAACTTCAAAACCTCTAGCCATTTGATTTCAAAAACCTCAGATGGAATCTCTGTTAATTTATCCTTGTCCTTAGTCGCCCAATTGGTTAAATCTAATTCTGTCAGCTTTTTCTGTTTCGCTTCTTGAATTTTTTCTCGGACACTTTGAGGTGTAGTTGCCATACTGGTGTCTTGAAATCAAATATCATCCGGCTTTATGCTCCTAATTGCCTGGAATATTAGCGAGCATTTCATTAAAAGTGCTATTTTGATAGTCAACTACATGAGTGCTATCAATTTTTACGGATTTTGAGGAAAATATACCATTATTACGCGCTACCCTAACGCTCTGCTCGCAATGACAAATTTTCAAATGGAAACTATAGCTTACCTACATTTTTGTAATAGTCAAAATATCGTGCTGAGTGTCGTCCCGCCCAGAACTGAAGTTCCGGTCTAATAGCGTAAGTCCACTCAAGTGGACTGAAATCCTTACGAGTCTACTTTAGTCGGCTTTAGCTTTTTCCCTGGGAATTCATGATGCTGTTGGCGAATCAGGTGGGGGTTTTGATCCGTCAATTGAATATTTATAATATTTTCAATGCGTTTTGGTATTACGTTAAAGACTTTAGCAAGATTTAGATCCCCGGCTTTTTCAAAAAGTCGGGGATCTGGACAGCCACGTTTGCTTAAGTAACTGCTTAAACCTTAGCCGTAGCCGGAGTTGGTAAACTTACTTTCAACCGCTTAAACATGGCTTCCCGTGCTTGCATTGCTAAAGTATCATCTAAAGGTTCTAGAGTAATTGGCTGTTGATACTTCAAGCGCAACGCTGTTTGAATTAACCAATCTGCAACAAAGGGATTTTTGGGTAACAAGGGGCCGTGAGAATAGGTAGCGATCGCATTCTGATAAAATGCTCCCTCAGTCCCATCTTCACCGTTATTGCCTAAGCCGTAAACTACTTTTCCTAACGCTTCCACTTTCCCCAGCTTGGTACGTCCACCGTGATTTTCAAAGCCAACTAAATAAGGTGTGCTACCCGTCATCGCTTTTAAATCCTGCGCTAGGCGAGAAGCTGTAACTTCAATTACTAAGTTACCGATGCAGCGTTTAGTATTTTCACCAGGATGGACTGAGACTAAATCTAAGATTCCTAAACCTTCAATGCGTTGTCCTAGTCCGGGTTCGTAATAATGACCTAACAACTGCGGCGAACCACAAGTAAATACTCCTGGTGTGCCATTTTCTATTTTTTCACGCATAGCATCGGCTTTCGCGCCTTGCAAATCGCGCATAACAATTTCTTGTTGGCGGTCTTGTGCGCCACCACCGACAATTAAATCAACAGATTTAATATCCTCTGCTGTCGCATTTTGATCCAAAGGTACAACCTTAACGCTGAATCCCCGCCATTGAGCGCGGCGTTCTATAGTAATGACATTACCGCGATCGCCATAGGTACTCATTAGCGTCGGATATAACCAACCAATTGTAATTTGCATAATATTGGGGAAGGGGGAATGGGGAATGGGGAATGGGGAATGGGGAAGGGGGAATGGGGAAGGGGGAATGGGGAATGGGGAATGGGGAATGGGGAAGGGGGAATGGGGAATGGGGAATGGGGAATGGGGAATGGGGAATGGGCAATGGGGAATGGGCAATGGGGAATGGGGAAGGTAACAAACACCAAACACCCAACACCAAACACCAAACACCAAACACCAAACACCAAACACCCAACACCAAATTTACAAAATCTTGCGTCCTGTTAATACTTCGCGCACATTTAACATTGCGGTGTATGTAGGTAAAATATGTAGCGTTTCGTTGTTGGGTGTACGCTCTAAGGCGGTGTTAATAGCCTGACGTAAATCTTCTTCCACAATTAGTTTAAAATTTTGGGCAGAATTGGGGTCACTGTAGCGCAGACGTAATGCCATATCATAAGCGCGATCGCCACTTACTACTAAAGTCCCCCCACGCTGAACTAGTTTCTCTGTATCTACATCCCAAATCCAAGAGACATCTTCGCCATCTTGTACTCGGTCGTTTAATACTAGCAAAGTAGTTTTATCGGCACTTTCTGTAACTACGCGAATAGTTTCATTCGTCCCCACAGGATTTTTTGATAATAGAATTCTTACCTTTTTGCCGTTAATTTCTAACTCTTCTGCACGACCAAAAGCTGCTTGGAAATTGGGAATTGTCTCGCGGATAGTAGCTGCTTCAACTCCTAATTCTTGGGCAGCAGTGGCAGCAGCTAAGGTATTGTATTTGTTATATAAACCCACCAAAATTTGCGGCCATTCGCTACTATTCAAGCTGGGTTGACTTCTACTAAAGCCGCAATTAGAACAGCTATATTCCCCCATGTGGGACAAGTAAACGCCTTTGTAGTCTAAAGCTTTCCCGCATCTAGGACAATAAATCGAATCTACAGCATGGGGAATTGCTTCTAAATAATGTTCCGGTTCACTTAAACCAAAAAAGGAAACTCGCTGTTGGGTTAGTTGTTGACCGAGATAGCAAATTGTTGGGTCATCGGCATTTGCCACTACGATAGTGTCAGGTGATAAAGTTGCGATCGCCTTTCCCCACCGCTTACTAATAGTATCGACTTCCCCGTACCTGTCGAGTTGGTCGCGGAATAAGTTTAAACACAGAATTAGCTTTGGCTGAATCGGCGCTAAAACCCTGGGTAAGATATTTTCATCAACTTCTAAAATGGCAAAGTCAACATCCAAGCTACCCAGAATGTTAGTGTTATCCATCAGCGCAGTCATCAGCCCATTTTCCAAATTTGCGCCTGTAGAGTTATGAGCAACACGGTAGCCTTGGCGTTCTAAAATTTCCCGTAACAGCAGCGATGTGGTAGTTTTACCATTAGTACCAGCAATGAGAATTGCCCCTTTTTTCACCTGCTGACTCAATAACTGCAACAGCTTCGGTTCAATCCGCCGAGCAATTGAGCCTGGTAATACACTAGCAGCACCCAAGCGGAGCGATCGCACTATAAATGTCACACCTTTTGCGACTGACACCGCCAAACCCAGTTTGAGCCTATCTATAAGTTGTATTTTGTTTGCCACAGTAGTTAATAGCTTAAGTTTTAAATTAATCTTGTGAGTTTAGCGAATCCTTGCTCAAAAAGCCAGCCAAACCCTGAAGGGAATTCAAAATTCAAAATTCAAAATTATTTCTCCCTCATCCCCTAATCCCCAATCCCCAATCCCCAATCCCCACTACTCCCCAGTCCCCATAGGCGTTATCTTAAAAAATAGTGCATAGACGTAAATCATCTATCCAGCGCTGTTTGCTGAATTCAGCACAAACTGACAAATTGTAGTTCTCAAGGTTCATTTAATGAATGGCGTAAAGTATCGGTTTTTACATAAAAAATCTAATTGGCAACGATGGGTTTCCAAAGCTTTAGTGATGCTTGTTTGCCTGTTCATTATCAATATGCAAGCAGCATCTGCTGGTCTTAAAGATGACATTTATGATGGCAACATTTTCGTGGTTTATGCTGGTAATGGTTCACTGGTTCCACCGAGACAAACACTAGCACAGACTTTAGCAGAGCATAAACCAGCATTTTTGGCTTTTTATGTTGACGACAGCAAAGATTGTAAGGAATATGCCATTACAATTTCACGAGTGCAAGAATTCTATGGCAAAGTCGTAGAAATTCTTCCCATCAGTGTAGATACCATCCCTGCTAAAAAAACCTATGAACCTACGGAAGCAGGATATTACTACTCTGGCGCTGTTCCTCAAGTTGTAGTCTTTGATCAATCAGGTAAAGTACTTTTAAATAAGCAGGGTCAAGTTCCCTTTGAGGACATCGACGATCGCTTTCGTGAGGTGTTTGATTTATTACCACGCACCGAATCAGTGCAATTAAAACGGCGTTCTTTTAATGAGTTCAGTAGTGAGTTAAGTAAATAACTTGAAGGGTAGACCAAATGGTCTGCCCTAAGTTTTTATCATTTCAAACAATTAAGACTGCTATATCTGATACTGCATTTACTATAAAGTTAAATCATAATATTACAATAATCTACCTTAGCCATTAAGAAAGTTGATCCATAATCAATAACTAACGACAAATAACAAATGACAAATAACTAACAACAAATGACCAATGACAAATGACAATTGACTAATTTAGAGTGTGTTCTGATGTCAAAGGTTTACACTACCGAGGAACTTATAAAAATATTGGCAGATGAGCGTCAAGCTTGCTTGAAAGGTGAACGCCTGAAGTTAGAAGTCACGGTCTCTGGCAATCCTTTAATTGACCAATTTATCAGAAGCGATGGTCTACAAAAGTTCACTGCCTATCAAGATTTTAAATCCGCCATTCACGATTATCAAAGACAAAATCATGTCTCAGGAATTATCTGGCATGAAGTGAATGTTAAAGGAAAAACCTTCAAATATCCCAAAATAGATCATGAGCTAATAGCTCTTACTAGTGATTTGGCAATATTACATACTGCTAAAAATTCTATCTTAGAATTTTGGTATGAAATCACAGTAGAAATGGACTTATATCTAAGTTTTAATAATAGCAAACAATACCAGAAAATTAATCAGCCTGATGTCGCAAGAATTGCTCAAATAACAGAATGGGCAAGTTTATGGAAATGGGAAAATTCCAACTTTCTAGAAATTATGTTGCAGTTAGGATGGGGTAAACCAGAAGAAGCTCAATATAAACGTGGTAGACCACATTCTGGTAGTGAATATATTCATGCGGTAAATCCCGGAAACCGCCCAATTGGTTAATTGAGATGTAAAAGTAATACCAATTAAAATAATGTTTGCGACAGTAATCTTAAGTAGTAGCGTGGCTAGGCTAAAATAGTGCAATAAAAAAGACAGGACTCCGCCAGTACCAGCAAAAATTGATGGTCATCGCCAGTACCAGCAAAAATTGATGGTCATCAAGAAGCTCAGATTATCGCACTGTGTTGTTCCGAACAGTCAAAAGTCAAAAATTTAGATTTTTTGGAATCTTGATATTTGACTCTGGAAAAACCTAAACGAAAAAAATATGACGCTTGCGTAAGTCCTAATAAATTAGGCTAATTCAAAGTTTGGTAGTTGCTTCAGTGATTAGCGAATGATAGTATTAGCTGAAGTTGCTTAGGCAAAAAAATAGTAATTGCAGATAAATGTACAGCAATAGGCACCGCGAAAAACTAATCAACTGCACTCATTCAGCGGTAGATTGCCAGCACAACATCAGCAATTACTAAATATAGCTTGAGAGGAAATAAAGTTAATATTTGGTTTGAGCAATCTCAAACCAACTTAGATTTATTAAGAAAATAACCAAGAAGGTAGATACAATCGTCTTTGCCAGACAGATGAGAATCTGCACATTACGACATCGTTGCGTAAATAAAGTTCAGATTCCCAACAGTGCAAAAGTCTATAATTAAGTTCTTTTGACTTACTCTGTAGCGGCACTAGACTTTGATGATTAGTCTTAAATTTAGTGAAAATCGCACGGATGTTGGATTTGGATGTTATCAATTTCAGTAAGCAGAGCAGCCAACTCCTCCAAATCCATCAATTGAGAAAAGAAACCTAAACTAGAGTATTTTTCGGGCAAGCCCATGAAGTTGCTGAACTCTTAGTGCAATGGTACAAGTGATTCTTGAAGAAAATTGGTTGAGTAAATCTAAAGTTGAAGAATCATCTTTTCTCTAGCCAAGACAGATTCATTTCTCTGGAATTACCAATTCTACTCTGAATGCAAAGATTGCAACTTCTAATTTTGCAAATCTGCGTATCTTTGATCGAGACGAAAATCAGGTGCAGGCTCTAACTTGAGCCATTGTTTACGTTTAGTTTTATTCTTGAGGATATTTACATAATTATCAGCGTAACGGAAAGCTGATGCACGGTCATAAGCAGCAATTGCTACGGCTTGGGAAAACACTTTTGTGGGTATTTCGTAGCCTGCAAATTTTTGCAGTAAAATAAACAAATCTTCTTCAGTTACAGGTAAAGAAACTTCTTCTACCTGTTCGGGTTCGTTAAATATTTCTTCATTTAGCGCTCTGGACATTGAGTACCTCCCCAAAAGCATAAGATGCAAAACCGGCGATGAAATTTAGCTGTTGCTCACGAGTCTGTAGATTTACCGGGAGTTCATTACTAGAACATCCAATCTCCCGTAAAATTTCCAAGCAATAAGCACTCAGTTCGGTATATGAAGCTCTTTCCCAATTTCGAGCAACCTCTTTCGCTTTCTCCAGGTTGACTCGAATCACCGTCATTACAGGGCTTGTCATAAATCTACCCTCCTTTTCTGGATATCGTCATTTTGCTCGGAACGACAAATCCATGTAACCGTGTTATTGCGGAATTTCTCTAGGGGGGCTAGGGGAATATCAGGGTATTTACGGTTTATTTTTAGTGGCTATCAGTTGGGGTGACTCTATGTTTTTACACACACTTCATACATAGAGATTATTGTCATACTTTATAGCAGTGAAAGCATTCTAGGCGATAATAATTTATATTCTCTTAATATTTTTGTGTGTTTACTTACATTTACTTAAGTGTGATTACTTAAAAGAGTAGGCGCAGAATCAAGGGAGATTTAACGAACAAACCTACCATTTCTTCCGTTAAAAAATATTGCATTAGCAGTGAGTAAGCAATATTTAACGGTAACTCCCCTTAGTTGAGGGTCATTCTCGAATCCGAAAAAATTATGGTACACAGAGGGTGACATTGTCGATACTACTTAGGTGGGATTGCGGGAAAATACAGCGATCGCCTACAACAATTTCAGTATTCCCAATTTTCGCCATAAATCAGCATATTTCTGGCGTGGGATCGCTGTATTGAAAGCAGCAGGATTAGGCACTTCTTCCCTATGCCCAAAAACTCCATAACCTCGGGGTTGGAGTTTTTCATTGTTATTTGGGCTAATACTACTACTTAAGAAAGACGTGAAGACCGATCCAGCTAGTTGTCACGCTTTTCTTACAATGACTTTATCAGGACTAATCTCAATTCTCTTTGCCATGAACACTTAGCAAAGACGGATGAACCGTCGTTTGCGAGTGATAATTATCCCCTCTGTGTCTGGAGTGGTTTCTCCACAAGCCTATGCAACCCACTAATCCCAACCAATTTACAGAAAAAGCCTGGGAAGCGATCGCCCATACCCCAGATATTGCTAAACAATATCAGCAACAACAGATAGAAAGCGAACACCTGATGAAAGCGCTGCTAGAACAAGAAGGTCTAGCTAGCGGGATATTGACAAAAGCAGGTGTGAATCTGCAAAAAATCCGTGATCGCGCCGAACAATTTATTCAACGTCAGCCCAAGGTATCCGGTAGCAGCACTTCTGTCTACTTAGGACGCAGTTTGGATACACTTTTAGACCGGGCGGATGTTTATCGTAAAGAATTTAAGGATGAATATATTTCTATCGAGCATCTTTTGCTCGCTTATGCCAAAGATGACCGCTTTGGTAAAGGTTTATGCCAAGAATTTGGTTTAGACGAAGGCAAACTAAAAAATATTATTAAACAAATTCGGGGGAGCCAGACAGTGACCGACCAAAATCCAGAAGGTAAATACCAATCACTGGAAAAATACGGGCGTGATCTCACAGAAGCGGCTCGTAAAGGTCAACTCGATCCGGTGATTGGGCGCGATGATGAAATTCGCCGCACTATCCAAATTCTCTCTCGCCGGACTAAGAATAACCCCGTACTCATCGGTGAACCTGGTGTAGGTAAAACTGCGATCGCGGAAGGATTAGCACAGCGAATTGTCGCCGGTGATGTCCCCCAGTCCCTCAAAGACCGGAAGCTGATTGCTTTAGATATGGGTGCTTTGATTGCAGGGGCGAAATTCCGGGGTGAATTTGAAGAACGTCTCAAAGCAGTATTAAAAGAAGTTACTGAATCTGGCGGCAATATAGTTTTATTTATCGATGAAATTCATACTGTTGTTGGCGCTGGTGCAACCCAAGGCGCAATGGATGCGGGTAACTTACTCAAACCGATGCTGGCTAGAGGTGAATTGCGCTGTATCGGGGCGACAACTTTAGATGAATACCGTAAGTACATTGAAAAAGATGCAGCTTTAGAAAGACGCTTCCAGCAAGTTTATGTCGATCAACCCAGCGTAGAAGATACCATCTCTATCTTACGGGGGTTGAAAGAACGCTATGAAGTCCACCACGGGGTGAGGATTTCCGATAGTTCTTTAGTGGCTGCGGCGACTTTATCTAGTCGCTATATTAGCGATCGCTTTTTACCAGATAAAGCCATCGACCTAGTAGACGAAGCCGCTGCGCGATTAAAAATGGAGATTACTTCCAAACCAGAAGAACTTGACGAAATTGATCGCAAGATTCTGCAACTGGAAATGGAAAAGCTATCTCTGCAAAAAGAAAGCGATGCAGCTTCTAGAGAACGCTTAGAAAGACTAGACAAAGAACTTGCGGATTTAAAAGAAGAGCAAAGAACGCTGAATACTCAATGGCAATCTGAAAAAGATATTATCAATAAGATTCAGGCTGTCAAAGAAGAAATTGACCGCGTTAATCTAGAAATTCAGCAAGCAGAAAGGGATTACGACCTTAACCGGGCTGCGGAATTAAAATATGGTAAGTTAACCGATTTACATCGCCGACTAGAAGCCACAGAAAGCGAACTCGCACAAGCCCAAGGAACTGGGAAATCACTGCTGCGGGAGGAAGTTACAGAAGCGGATATTGCGGAAGTGATTTCTAAGTGGACAGGAATTCCCATCAGTAAGTTGGTGGAATCTGAAAAAGAAAAACTACTGCACCTGGAAGATGAACTCCACCACCGAGTCATTGGCCAAGAAGAAGCAGTTACAGCCGTAGCCGATGCAATTCAGCGATCGCGTGCTGGTTTAGCAGATCCTAACCGTCCCATTGCTAGCTTTATTTTCCTCGGCCCCACAGGTGTAGGTAAAACCGAGTTAGCCAAAGCCTTAGCAGCATATATGTTTGACACTGAAGAAGCTTTAGTGCGAATCGATATGTCAGAGTACATGGAGAAGCACGCAGTTTCGCGCTTAATTGGTGCGCCTCCGGGATACGTTGGTTATGAAGAAGGCGGACAACTGACAGAAGCAATTCGCCGTCGTCCTTATGCAGTAATTCTCTTTGATGAAATTGAGAAAGCGCACCCCGATGTGTTTAACATCTTCCTGCAAATCCTGGATGATGGTCGTGTCACCGATGCCCAAGGTCATACAGTAGACTTCAAAAATGCGATCATTATCATGACTAGTAACATCGGTTCCCAGTACATTCTCGATGTCGCTGGCGATGATGCGCGTTACGACGAAATGCGTCATCGGGTGATGGAAGCTATGCGTAATAGTTTCCGTCCCGAGTTCCTCAACCGCATTGACGAATTAATTATCTTCCACAGCTTGCAGAAGCGGGAATTACGCCAAATCGTCTTGTTACAAGCGGATAGACTGCGCCAAAGACTTAGCGATCGCAAGATGTCCTTGAGACTCTCTGATGCGGCTCTTGACTTTTTAGCAGAAGTAGGATACGACCCTGTATTTGGAGCGCGTCCACTGAAGCGAGCCATTCAGCGCGAGTTAGAAACACAAATTGCCAAATCTATCTTGCGCGGCGAATTCAACGATGGCGACTCTATCTTTGTCGATGTCCAAAATGAACGCCTTTCCTTCAGCCGCTTACCCGTTGAAGTGTTTAGTAGCTAGAAAATGGGCATGGGAAAGACAGATTTTCATGCTTGGTTGTGCCAAAACCTGCCATGAATGGCTAGTTTGATGAAGTACTACAAAAAAGCCAAGATTTACTGTAAATCTTGGCTTTTTTGCCTGTAATCACACAGAAGTATATTTACTCAAGTGATGGGCGATCGCTATTCAGTTAAACACCTGCAAAAAATTTTATTTTTTCTCAAAAAAATTTCCCCTAAGTAGCAAAAACCGCATTATAATAATTTTTTACAATCACCCTTAATAGTTAATACACAATTGCGATCGCTAGTATGCTTTGAGATTGCAGGAATATACTTTTTGATTGTAAAGGGCTGGCGTGCAACTTATACAATACAAACAAAATCCCCAATTGCTATGACTAGCGGTTGATGCAATTTTTTTTGATAGGTAACCCAGCTCGTAGTTAGCACTTTACGTCTGACTCCGAACTCATCAATATGGATTACCTAGAGCATTAATTAACCACATACCAAGTACAAGAACTTCAAGTTTTTGTAAAAACATAGAGCAGAAATCTTGAAGGCTAAATTATTAACCCGGAATCCGGGTTTATTTTCATGTAGTTCTGAGTAAATAAGAAAACAAATATTATAGGGAAAAATTTTATGGCACTAGAACAGGTTAAAGCATTTTATGACCTATTAATGTCAGAACCAGCAATTTACGATCAATATCAAAATAAGTGCTGTAGCCGAGGATTTTTTGGCAGTTGTCATTGGGATAAAAGTAAAATTGTGAGATTTGCGGCGACTCATGGCTACAACTTTAATGAAAATGAGTTAGACCAAGTATGGTTTGAAACAGAATCTAATTATGCTGATGAATCGTTAAATTTTGCTAAATCAGGAAATTTTTCTTAAAAATATAGCATTTGGATGCCTTATTTTATAGTTTTATGAATATCAGTTCAACCAGCTCGCCTATGCGGGCTGATTGTCTTTAGTGATATCTGGATGATTGATATGTGGCAAAAACTTTTTGAATTGGTAGAAGACGCTTTCCTCTATCCAGAAAGCGTCTCACCATTAAATGACCTAAAAGAACGAATCAGGTTGCTTTAAAAACTCAATTTCTTCTGGAGTTGAAGGTCGTCCTAAAATACTATTGCGATGGGGAAAACGCCCAAAACGCTCAATTATTTCCATATGGCGAAATGCATACTTAATTGCACTAGCACTTTCGGGATCGTGGCTAATTTGTTGAAATAGCTTCACACAACGGCGCTGATCCTCTAAGTTTTCGCTATGTTCAAAGGGTAAGTAGATAAACCAGCGTTGTACAGGCAAAAATTCACGATCATAGTGTCTAGCAACAGCTTGCTGTGCTGCTGAAAGCGCTTCCCAGTCAGTAGCAAAAGCTTCGGGAGTACCACGAAACATATTTCGGGGAAATTGATCCAGCAACAAAATTAATGCTAAACAAGTTTCTGGTAAATCTACCCAATCATCTAAATATCCCCCTGCTGCTTTTTGGTAATCTTTCAGAAAACGATTGGTCATTTCCCGATCAAAATCCTGTGTTTTACTAAACCAAAAAGTCTTGGGTTTGCCATAACCAGGTTCATCAGGATGACCAAACCAGAATTCCAAAATAGCTTTTGCCTGTGACATTGCTGTTATTGACCCTTACAAAGCACTTGCCGCATTTTACGCATATTAGCAGGTAATTCAAAGTTCATCGCTTGTTGGATAATAATTGAAGGAATCAATAGATTTGGAGTAGCTCGCACATTATAAGCAAGCAATGTGCCATTTCCGCAATCTTGTAACTCTAAATTAGCTTTAAAATCTTCAAAAGTTCCTTTTTCCATGCGGAACTGAATTTGCTGTCCTAAAACTTCCACCACATTCAGGTAAATTTCTACCTGTGCTGTGAAAAATAAGAAAGCTTTTTGTGCAGCTTGATACAGACGCTTAACTTCTCCTTTAGATACAACCTCACTTTTAGTAATGTCAGGAAAATAATATACCCAACGGGGGTAGTCAGTTAATTGCTGCCAAACCTGCGATCGCACTAGTGGGACATACATCCAAGCAGTGACAGCACCACCCCACGCCGTGTGCGATTCTGTTTTCAGCAATATTTCACCCTGCATGAGCAATTTTTGCTCGTTTTGACTCCAAGGCATATCTGAACCTTTAATAGTTGAGTCTGAGATTTGAGACGCAGACATATTTATTACCGTGACTCCTCAACTGATCCACCTCAAAATATTTGAACCACGAACCTTCAAACTGGATCGAGTCCAACCCCTTAAATTCTAGTTGCAGTCAACCAGATATATTTTCCGGAAATAGTGATTTCTCGGTAAATTTTTAGTGAATATACTTAGAAAATATGTATTTTAGATGAAGCAAATTTAAATAAAATATTGAAACGCTTTTACGCGAGTCACACTATTAAGTAAAAAAGGAAATTTATAAAGGATAGAATGGCACAAACATTATCAAATATGCAAGTTACTTTCAAAAAATATTGAGATCAAAGGAAAAATAGATGAGTCAATCTTCTTTAAATCGTAGATTAACCCAAGTTTTCGGTATCCTCTTAGGCATGGGAATAGCCGTATGGTTGCTGAGAGGGTTTGGAGTTCTCACTTTTATCCCCGGTGGCATTATTTGGCTGTTATTTCTGGCAGCGATCGCAGTTGCTATTCTCAGTTACGTCCAAAAAACTTGGTGGCGGTTTTAGGGGAATGGGGACTGGGGACTGGGGACTGGGGATTGAGGGAGAAAAGGGGAGAAATTCTCATTACCAATTACCCATTACCAAATGACAAATGACAAACCCCAAACCCCTCTCCAGTTAGTGATGCATGGTAGGAAGCCTATGGTAAAGTGCAGCAAAATCAGCAATTTACCAGGAGAAAGTACAATGTCTAAGTACATCTGTAGTGTCTGCGGCTATGAATACGACCCCGAAATAGGCGATCCAGATAGTGGGGTAGAACCAGGCACAAACTTTGAAGAATTATCTGATGATTGGGTATGTCCGGTTTGCGGTGCTGCGAAAGAAGAATTTGAACCAGCAGAATAAGTGGGAAAATAACAGCTAGGCTAGAAAGTAGTTGTGATTGAGACCGATTGTAAACTTGTTACCGTTGAAAGTTGTAGTTATTGGGGGCGGGGCTGCGGGATTTTTTGGTGCGATCGCTTGCGCTAATGCTAATCCTCATACCCAAGTTATTTTATTAGAAGCTAGCCGTCAGCCACTAGCAAAAGTTCGCATTTCGGGTGGTGGACGCTGTAATGTCACTCATGCTTGCTTTGAAGCCGAGAGGTTGGTGCAAAATTACCCCAGAGGCGAAAAAGCTTTGCGGGGTGCTTTTTCGCGCTTTCTACCCCAAGATACAATAGCTTGGTTTGCTAAACGCGGAGTCACGCTGAAAACTGAATCTGATGGGCGGATGTTTCCCATCACCGATAGTTCAGAAACGATTGTTGACTGTCTGATGAATGCAGCCACAGCCGCTGGAGTAGAACTGCGTGTTGGGACACCTGTAGTTGCTGTTGAACGACAAACTGATACAACAGGGTTTGAGATTGTTTTGAAGTCGGGAGAAAAGCTAAAGTGCGATCGTCTACTCCTAGCTACAGGAAGCAGCCTAGTTGGGTATAAAATAGCCCAGGAGTTAGGCCATCAAATTACGCCGCCTGTACCTTCCTTATTTACTTTCAACATTCTCGACCAAAAGTTGAGAGCATTAGCCGGAATTAGCGTTAACCCTGTACAGTTGCGTTTGCCTATGAATGGCAAAGCTGCTTTACAACAAACTGGCTCGTTACTTATTACTCATTGGGGTTTAAGTGGCCCAGCAGTGCTGAAGCTTTCAGCTTGGGGTGCGAGGATTCTACACCAAAGCCGCTATCAGTCAAAATTAATCATTAATTGGCTACCCGATTTCTCATCAGAACAAGTGAGGCAAAAAATCTTAGCTGTCAAAACTGAATGGGGAAGAAAGCCAATTGCCCTGCATCGTGGCGTTGACTTACCCCACCGTCTCTGGCAATATATTCTTACACGCGTAGGTATAACTACAGAAGACCGCTGGGCGGAAATCTCTAACAAAAATTTAAATAAGTTGTTAGCAGAACTGACTCAAGGAGAATACTTAATTGCAGGTAAAGGAGCTTTCAAAGAGGAATTTGTTACCTGTGGAGGTGTTAATCTTAAAGAAGTCAACTTTAAAACGATGGAAAGTAAGTTGATTCCAGGACTCTACTTTGCGGGAGAAGTATTAGATATAGATGGTGTGACAGGTGGCTTTAACTTCCAAAGTGCTTGGACTACTGCACATCTAGCAGGTATAGCCCTAGCTATAAATGATTAAGTTTTACTTAACTTAACAATTAGTTTAAGTAATTGTTCGGTAATTCTAGCATAAATACGTAATTAAAAATCTTCTTTATATTATCAACATAAAATAAATTTGCTTAGACATAAAAATTAAATACTCGGTAAAGATGCAATGAATTTTGTAGGTATGCGAGCTAGAAATGTTAACTTCTAACTAGCGAAAGCTCTTTCATGGGAAACCAAAAGTTGAGTTAGATGAAACAGATAGCTTCAAAGACCAGGGACAATCTACCTACTAAGCTTCATCCCCCTCTCGAGATAGATTCATCAATTATTAATTTGATGAGACAATATCTAAGTAGTATTACTAATTGGGGAGGCAAGCTCAGTAAGCTCTTTAATGAGATATTCGGAGGCTATGATGTGGGAATTACATTCTGCCAGCCGGATATACGTTACCTCTGACCAGCACAATAGCTCAGGTAATACCTGACAAATGCTACAGCTGGAGCCAAAAAGTATTGTGGTAAAAAGCCGTAATTACTACAGTAAGTAGACGGAAAACATGCCACCAAAATCAAGAGGTAACCTTAAATACTTACGTCTTGCTACTACGCAAAGTTTGAATTAAGAACTAATAAACAACAGTTTGGCAACCTCTTTGGCTAGAAATTTTCTCCAAGTTGAAGAGTAAGACATTTGTGTGCATATATAACTTAAACTTATTGGCACATTTCTGCTGAACATATTGCAGTGCTTACTTAAGGTTGCACTCAGTTTTTAATCAACCTACCTCAAGTTGCAATTCAGCAAACTAAAATATCCTTGCTGACTGAAATAATCAAAGTAAAGTTTATGACAATAAAAACTGTAACCAATGCCCACTTCCGAGAGGCTCCTATAGACTTACGTGCATCTTTACCGATCAGGCTGCGAAAAGGCTTATGGTGGCTTCGACTGCTAACACTGGGTTCCCTAGACTTCACACTTCTATTCTTAGCTTGGATATTCACTAAATATCATACTGATGCTGTAGATTTTTCTTGGCAAATTCCCAGCACCTTTTTACCAATAATCATGACTATTGGTATCCAAATAGTAGCACTAGCAATTCAAGGTAATTATCAACCAGGAAAAAAGCGTTATGACTATTTAAATATTTTCAAAACATTAACTTTTGCCCACGGACTCATACTAGCTTTTGTATTTTTATACCAACCAGATGTTGATATTAGCCGCTCAACACTAATATGGTCTTGGTTGCTCAGTACAACTTTAGTGTGTATGGGCAGATTTACTACAGACATTACACTAGAACATCTTCGTCACCGCAAAATATTGGGACAGTCTTATGTTTTTATAATTTGCGATCCCGAAGATACCGAAAAGTTTATTAGCCTCATTAAAAAAGAAAAACGTTACATAATTTGCGGGACTGCTAGCCCAAGATGTTTAGATCGTTACTATCGCCAAGAAACCTTAGAAAAGCTCAACGATTTGGGAGTAACTGAGGTTTTTATTGCTTGGAATGCCATTAAGAATAGAATGTTTATCCGATGGTTATTTCAGTCATCAGGCATAATGGTACATCTTTTATCAGTGGAAATAAAAAACATTTATAGAAATGTAGAATTTAACGAAATTGGTGGCATAACTTGCCTCAGCTTGGATTGCCCGATCATTACAGCCAAGGATTTTTGGATTAAAAGAAGTTTGGATTTTTGTTTAGCAGCAATATTGATATTTTTGTTGTCTCCAATTTTACTGGCTATTTCTCTAGCCATTAAGCTAGACTCTCCAGGTACAGTCTTTTATAGACAAACCCGTATAGGTTTACGTGGCAGACCTTTTAAAGTCTGGAAATTCCGTACGATGAGATCTGATGCCGAAAAACTGCAAAGAGAGTTAGAGGCATTAAACGAAACTAAAGATGGAATTATCTTTAAGATTAAAAATGACCCTCGCATTACACGTGTGGGTTCATTTCTTCGCCGTTATAGCCTAGATGAATTACCTCAACTATTTAACATTCTCTGTGGAGAAATGAGTTTAGTAGGCCCTAGACCTTTACCTACCAGAGACGTAGATAAGTTTTCTGAACACCATTTTATCCGTCATGAAGTGTTACCTGGGATTACAGGTCTTTGGCAAGTTTCAGGCAGATCCAATGTTTTAGATTTTGAACAAGTAATTCAAATGGATCTAAACTATATTGAGCATTGGTCACTTTGGCTAGATTTTGAAATTTTGCTCAAGACAGTCAAAGTAGTTTTAACTAAAGAAGGCGCTTACTAAATTGCGTTAACAAGCAATACTGACTACTCACACTATCCGTAAATATTAACTTGTCAAAGATATAAAAATATCTTGGATAAGTAATCAAAAATTATGGAAATTACGGACACAATAGCCTAAATTTTCCATGCTTGCTTTTTACTCAACAAGAACAAAGTCGTATAAAAAATATAGATAATGGGACAGATAAAAGTTTTAATAAATTCTCTGTCACTTTTAATAAACCGTTTGACGCAAGGAGTTACAACTTTTGTCTTAACTGCTGCTATAGCTCGTAATTTAGGAGCTTATGCCTTAGGGCAATACTTATTGGCCATTAGCTATTACTATATCTTTGTAAACCTTGCTTCTCAAGGTTTAAAGACTTTGTTTACGCGAGAACTTTCCCGTTCACCAGAAGACACCCCTGTTTATCTTGTAAGTGGGACTTTATTGCAGTTAATTCTTAGCTTTATTGGCTATTTAGGACTGGTAATTTGGGTATTTTTATTACCCTATAGCCCTGACACATCAATTGTCTGTTACGTTATGGGCTTAAGTATTTTGCCATTTGCGCTTTCTAACATTACAGAAGCGATTTTCCAAGCCCAAGAAAAAATGCATTTGATTACTATTTCGACAGTGCCAATTTACATCATACGTTTATTGGTAATGCTTTGGGCTATGCAAATGCGTTATGGAGTTGTACACATTGCTGGGATATTAGTAATTTCTGAATCCTTGATTACGGTAATCCAATGGATTTTACTTACCAAACTGATTCAACCTCAATGGCAAATTAAGCGAGATTTTATTGTAAATACTCTCAAAGCTGCTCGGACATTTTTTGCTCTAGAAGGTGTAGGAATTATTGCTGGTAAATTAGACGTACTAATACTCTCACTATTAGGTAATGAGTTTTTTATAGGTCTATATGGCGCTGTTACACAATTAATGCAGCCCTATTATATTGTTGCTAACAGTGCAAATATGGCAGCATTTCCCCGTATGTCAAAGGCAGTATATTTGGGTAAAGAAAAACAGCGTGAATCTACAGAAAATATTATTGAACTACTACTTTGTATGGGTTTGCCTTTCTCGGTAGGCATGTTATTCTTTGGTAAAGAATTATTGTTATTTGTTTATAAAGACCAAAGTTTTCTGCAAGCAGATATAATTTTATATTTGATTTCATCAACGATTATTACTGCTACATTTTCTAAAGCACTCAGTTATTTATTAATCGCGAACGGTTTAGAAAAGTTTAACCTTATAGAAGTTGCCATAACATCTGCGCTTGGAGGATTGGCAGGAGTAATATTTATTTCTCAATATAAATTACTAGGTGCAGCCTTGATGGGTTTAGTGATGTCTTTATTCACCTTTAGTTTATATATGTATGTTACATATAGCCGCCTCTTTCCTTTACGGTTATGGAATGTACTGCGTCGTCCACTACTAATTACATTTTTAATGTTAATTGTTTTTGTGCTATTACAAAAGCTAAATTTAGATTTCTTAGTAATTTTAATATCATCAATTTGTGTGTATGGCTTAGTGATGGGTTCAATGACTATCCAGCAATTAGGAGGTATTAATAAAATTAGACAAGTAATATTAAAGAGAGCTAACTAAGATTTATAATTTAACAAATATCTCATGTCTTCAAAGACCTACTTGATACAGCCATAAGCACAATTTACACTGCCAAAATCAACAAGGTAGAGATGAGTTTATTAAGCTACTGATATAACAATTAAAATATCAATGATTTCCACATCTTTTTCCAACTTTAAAAATTAATTGTAAATAAAATGGCTATTAAAGTTGCTCTGCTCAATTTCTGCTTTGATGATTACACTATTGAATTAGCCAATAGCTTAGTAAACCATGTTGATTTAACTTTAATTCAACAAGAAAAGAGTGCGGCTGCTTGCGAGGGTGTACTCGATGAGCGTATTCCAGTACTGAGATTTGAAAAACCACCTATGCGTCATCCTGGAAATATACGTTCCATAGGGGAAATGATGCGGATTATTCAAGAAGTTCAGCCTGATGTTCTCCATGTACAAGAATCTAATGATATTTGGTATTTATTAACCCTTTTATTTGCCAAAATGCCACCTATGGTGACAACGATTCACGATGTGTTTGGTCACCCAGGTGATGCAGAACAAGTATTTGCTTCTCAATATACCCGGCCAATCGCCTTTTATCGCTCACAGCAATTAATTGTTCATACACAGCAACATAAACAAACTTTAAATCAACAATTTTGCATATCACAAGAAAAAATTAATATTTTGCCACATGGTGAACTTGGCAGTTTATATTATCGCCGCACTCAAAAATATAGTCTCCCCAAAGAGCCATCTACCTTACTATTTTTTGGTAGAATTTGGCCCTACAAAGGCTTAAAATATTTGCTGCAAGCTATGCCATTGGTAGCTGAACGCATTCCTGATGTCAAGCTGATAATTGCAGGAAGAGGAGAAAATATTCATCAATATTTTCCTGATGGCTATGACGAAAAGCGTTACGAAATTATTAATAATTTTATTTCTAATGAAGATGTGGTGAAGCTATTTCAACGTAGCACAGCTACGATTCTGCCATATATTGAGGCATCTCAAAGTGGTGTAGCAGCTTTATCATATGGCATGGGAACGCCCATAATTGCCTCGGAAGTGGGCGGTTTAAAAGAGATAGTTAAAGACCAAGAAGATGGTTTGTTAGTTCCACCAGGGGATGTGGAAGCGCTGGCTAACGCGATTATTAATTTATTAAGCGATCAAAAGCTGTATAATCAAATTCACAGTGCAATGAAAAATCGTTGTCAACAAGACTTAAATTGGGACAATATTGCCCAGCAAACAGTAGAAGTTTACCAAAAATTACTCTCATAAATATGCAATATATAAATAAATAGTAATTAAATTAACTTATTACAAAATAAAAAAATGATTTTTCTAGAAAAAGTATTCACAGTAGTTGCATTACTAATTTATTCTGGCGGGCTTTTGCTTCTCGTCTTGTCAGGAGGGGCGAATGAGTCAGATGTAGAAGTCAACTATGATACTAGTCTATATCAAGTAGCATTTATATTAATTTATTTTATCACCATATTGCTTTTAGGTTTACGCTGGAAAAGAACACTTTATGTATTAGGTAAAAATAAATTTGTTTTATTATTGTTAGGGTTAAGTTTATTTTCATTATTTTGGTCTTTTGCACCAGATTTAACTCTGAAAAATAGCATTAGATTAATTGGTTCCAGCCTCTTTGGAATTTATCTAGCTAGCCGCTATACCTTAAAAGAGCAATTAAAACTCTTAGCTTGGACTTTTAGCATAGCTATAGTCCTGAGTTTTATCTTCTCTATCGCCTTGCCTAAGTACGGGATTATGGGTGGAGTCCATGCAGGTAAATGGAGAGGAATATTTATCCATAAAAATGGTCTTGGTTCCAGTATGCTTAACAGCAGTACTATCTTTTTGTTGATGGCTGCTGCATATAAAAAGCACCGCAATCTTTTTTTGTTGGGTTTCCTACTTTCTTTAATATTAATAGTACTTTCAGTATCCACTTCAGCCTTAATAAATTTAATCATACTTATATCTGTCTTTATAGCTTTCCGGGCTTTATGGCTACCGTATTATGTAATGGTGCCGACAATTTTAGCGGCAGCAACATTAATTCAAATTATCTATTTTTGGTTTATTAATAATGCAAATTTAATATTTGGTGTGTTTGGTAAAGATGCAGGTTTGAGTGGCCGTGGAGATTTATGGTCTCTTGTATTTGACATGATTCAGAGACAGCCTTGGCTAGGATATGGATATAGTGGATTTTGGAACGGTTGGAATGGAGAATCTGCTTATATATGGCGTGCGGCTCCTTGGACTCCTACACATCCTCACAATGGCTTTTTAGAACTATGGCTGAATTTAGGTTTATTAGGGCTATCAATATTCCTAATTGGCTTTGGCATTAATTATTTTAAAGCCCTAGCTTTTGTGCGTCTTACCAGAAAAACAGAAGACTTTTTTCCTGTCATACACATGACTTCTTTAGTACTAATTAATTTAACAGAAACAGCATTACTAGAATCTGACAATCTCAACTGGATCATTTATATAGCATTATCTTCTGCAATTAGTATGCAAGTACATGAACAGATGAGGAAAAAAGCTAATCGTAGCCTCAATCAAAAGCAGCAAAGTTACTTAATTCAGGGGTAATGAGTAAAATGCACATACTAATGATAGGAGCTAGTCTAGAACAGAATGGAGGCATTGCAACTGTTGAAAAATTAATCATTAAGTCTATTAATGCCGATATTCAAGTTCAGCATATTACTAGTCATGATGAAGGCTCCATCATACATAGACTGATAGTATTTACTAAAGCTTTGATCAAGTTAATTTGGTGTCTGTCAATTCAAAAAATTGCCCTGGTACATATTCATCTTTCAGATGGTGGTAGTGTTTTACGCAAAGCAATTTTACTAATTGTGGCTGCAATATTCGGTAAGCCTGTATTAATGCACGCTC
Source organism: Nostoc linckia FACHB-104 (assembly GCF_014696615.1). Classification (GTDB taxonomy): domain Bacteria; phylum Cyanobacteriota; class Cyanobacteriia; order Cyanobacteriales; family Nostocaceae; genus Aulosira; species Aulosira linckia_A. The sequence goes on from NZ_JACJQJ010000085.1 coordinate 26,999, forward strand.
ATGGGGCAGAATTCCATGTAACTTACAGTAAGTTACCAGCGTGGGTACAGAAAAGTGTCAGTTGGATATTTCGTCAAAGCCAAGGATTTATTGTCCTCTCTAATACCTGGAAAGATTATTATGTTAGCAACCTGGGATTAAATCCAAAACAAGTAATTGTGATGCCTAATCCTACAGAAATACCTGCTCAAATTCCTCATCGTACCAACTCTAGTCAACTGAATTTAGTTTTTTGTGGCCGGGTGGGTCAGCGTAAAGGAGCATTTGACTTAATTGAAGCGTTTGCTAAATTGCCTGATAGCCAAAAAGCTTACACCCAGTTGATTTTGGCAGGAGATGGGGAGATTAGCAAAGCACAAGATTTAGCTGCTAGCCTCAACCTAAAAGAGAAGGTAACTTTTCTGGGTTGGATTAATGCCACACAAATGAATCAGCTATTATCTCAAGCAAATATATTTGTGTTGCCTTCTTATAACGAAGGTCTACCTATGGCCATTTTAGAAGCTATGGGCTGGGGTTTACCTATAATTGCCACACCTGTTGGTGGTATACCAGAATTAATTGTTCAAAAGCAAAATGGTCTTTTAGTTAGCCCAGGAAATATTCTAGAGTTATCACAAGCAATAGAGTTATTAATTGCAGATGAAAGTTTACGAATTTCTCTAGGAAATGTTGCCAGGAGTAACGTTGATAAATTTGATATTAGGAATTATTGCCATCATTTAGCCCAAATTTATTATTCAATATCAAACTTTGAGATAACTGAGGAAATACTGAATGAGAATTAATATTTGTGGTGTTGAAATAGATAAATATAGTTTTGATGAAGTTACTGAACAAATTGTCAATCATGCAAGTTTCAGGAGCAAGCCCGAATATGTGGTTACTCCAAATGCTATGCACATTTTAACTTTACAAAAAGATACTCATTTTCGAGAGATTTATCATCAAGCTTTTTTAGTAGTACCAGATGGTGTATCTCTTTTATGGGCAGCTAAATTTTTGCAGACTCCTTTGAACGGGAGAGTTAACGGCACAGATTTGTTTGAAAAGCTTTGTGCTATTGCAGCAGAGAAAGGGTTAAAGATATTTTTGTTAGGTGGTCGTCCTGGAGCAGCGGAACAAGCTAAGCAAAAGCTCAAAGCTAGACATCCAAATTTGTCAATTGTAGGTACTTATTGTCCTCCTTATGGCTTTGAAAACCAGCCAGAAGAATTAGCAGCAATTAATTCCAAAATTAAATCTGCATCTCCCGATATACTCTTTGTGGGCTTGGGCGCGCCCAAGCAAGAGAAATGGATCGCGCACAATTATCAAGAGTTAGAAGTACCAATTTCTATTGGTATTGGCGTTAGCTTTGAGCTAGTTGCTGATATGGTAAGAAGAGCGCCAGTTTGGATGCAAAAGACAGGTTTAGAATGGTTGTTTCGTTTGATAGTTGAACCTAGTCGCTTGTGGAAGCGATATATTCTGGGTAATCCTACATTTATTTGGCTGGTATTGAAGCAGCGCGTTCAGACATTAATCTTTAACTAAGTAACTAAATTATCAATAAATAATCAGAGGGGAGAACAGTGAAAATTAGTATTGGTATACTTGCTTATAATGAAGCTAATTGTATTAGCGCCACACTGCAATCTTTATTTGCACAGAGTGTATTTCAAGCATCTGATAGCAACACAGCAATTGAAGTTGTGGTAGTACCTAATGGTTGTACTGATGAGACAGCAGCGATCGCTCGTACAACATTACAAAATTTAGTGCAGTCTACCGCTAATCCTGCTGTATCGTGGAATGTCTGCGAAGTCAAAGAGCCTGGCAAGCCAAATGCTTGGAATAATTACGTCCATAATTTTTCTGATCCTGGCGCAGATTACATATTTTTAATGGATGCTGATATTCAGTTTCTGGCTCCCACTACTCTGCATTCAATGGTGGAAGCGCTGGAAGTCAATGCCAATGCTTGGGTATCTGTAGATACATTAGTTAAGGATGTAGCTTTGAAGGAGAAGAAAAGCTTAATAGAAAAATTGTCTCTTTCAGTGTCTAAAGTATCAGGAGCTAAATCAGTTTGGATTTGCGGGCAGCTTTACTGTGCCAGGGCTGCAGTATTACATAGAATTTGGATGCCTAAAGGTATTGAGGTTGAAGACGGCTTCTTGTGGAAAATGGTTGTTACCAATTTATTAACTTCCCCAGAAGTACCAGAACGGGTAGTGCGGGCTGAATCTGCCTCTCATATATTTGAAGCTTATACTGATATTCGTCGTTTACTCCGACATGAACAATGGTTGATTTTAGCTAACACAATCAACACATTGATTTATGATGATTTACAGGCAAGCTGCAACCAGCAGCAAGATGCTGGTGCAATCATCAAGTCTCGCAACGAGCAAGATCCATTATGGGTAAGCAAGTTGATTCAAGCAAACGTTTCCCAGAAAAGCGGCTGGGTAATTCCCGCATGGTTGCTGTTACGTCGATTTAATAGCTTGCTGCAATTATCCTTACATAAAGCAGTACTATTTTTACCTGTAGCAGTCACAGCATTTTGTGTAGACTTACTGGTTTGTTTGCAAGCCAATGATAGATTACACAAGTGGGAACAATACAGTTCCAATAAGGCTTGAATTGATCGAGTAGCAGTGAGCAACTGCTTACCCTAGGACGGATGAAAATGTTTTGTTAAGGGTTAAAGTCAATAGTCAACAACCAAAGGTCAAAAGGCGCATCTTCGTTTTCTCCAGTCCCTATTTTCAAATCAATCAACTTAACTCACACCAGAGGATGATGCGAAATGGCAAACAATAGGATTTTGAGTAGACGAGGATTCGTGTACTTAGGCTTAGGAACTGCGGCGAGTATTGGTGCTTTGACAATTAGCAAAGCAATACCCCCAAAGAAAACTATACCTGTATCTCCTTTACGAAGAGACTTCAAGGTTGTGGGACAAACTCCTTTAAAAAAGCGTGCTGCCAGTAAAGGGTTAATTTATGGAGCAGATTGCGGTACTCTAAATTTAGAAGCAGACCCAGAGTTGGCAAAGCTTTTAGTCAGAGAATGTTCAATGTTAGTGGCAGGATTTCTGAAGTGGGATTTACTACGCCCCACTGCAGATAGCTTTGATTTTAAGAGGGGTGATTGGTTCGCAAAATTTGCACGCAATAATCAGATGTTATTGCGCGGACATACCTTAGTATGGTATCAGTCCTTACCTTCTTGGTTTAAAGAAACAGTTAATAAGCAAAATGCCAAGCAGTTTTTGACGCAACATATTCAAAAGGTTGTAGGTCATTATGCTGGGCAAATGCACTCTTGGGATGTGGTCAATGAAGCGATCGCCGTCGAGGATGGATACTCTAGAGGTTTGCGGAAGAATCCTTGGTTAGAGTTGTTGGGGCCAGATTACATTGAAATGGCTTTTCACATTGCTGCTGAGACAGACCCCAAAGCTTTATTAGTTTATAACGACTATGGGCTAGAGTATGACACTCCTGAAGATGAAGCCAAGAGGAATGCGGTTTTAAAATTACTCGAGCATTTAAAATCTAGAGAAGTTCCAGTTCATGCCTTTGGCATTCAATCTCATTTGGCAGGGCATGAAACTCGCTTTAATCCTCAAAAATTACAAAATTTCTTGAGAAAAGTGGCTGACTTGGGTCTCAAAATTATGGTGACCGAACTGGATGTCATAGACCAAAAACTCCCTGCAGATGTGGCTGTTCGCGATCGCATAGTTGCTGCTGCTTATGAAGATTACCTGGGTGCAGTCTTAGAGGTAAAAGCAGTTAACACTGTCACTAGTTGGGGATTGAGCGATCGCTATACATGGCTTTCGGAATTTCAAGCTCGTAAAGATGGTGCAGCAGTTAGACCATTAGCATGGGATGCTGATCTGAAACCGAAACTGGCATGGAATGCGATCGCTAGAGCTTTTGATAATGCCCCTAAACGTTAAATTCCATATTTGTACTGAATCCTGAAAGCTCTTATCAATAACTTCATGGTTTTGTAATCTAATTAGTATATACTACTGATACTGATAAGATAGTAGTCTTAATTTAATAGTAATAATTAATGCCGAGATTCAGTAAGTAGTTGTTTACTTGAATTGCCTTGAACCTGCACTTTTGAAAAATTTTTGTTGGGATGAGCTATGGAATCAAGAGAATCTATTGATTTCGACTTTGGTCGTTATTTATCGATAGTGAAACGGCAATGGATACCGGCTGCGAGTATCTTTGCATCTACAGTGGCTCTTAGTGTTGTAGCAACAACATTTCTCAAGCCATCCTATGAAGCAGAAGGCAAATTATTATTTAAAACGCCCTCGTTTAGTGTGGTAGGGGCAGATCTATTACCTAGTGAATCTGAAGCGCGTGGAGATTTGCAACCGTTAGTTTCCACTCAGAACCCCATCACTACTCAGATAGAAGTAATTACTTCACCTTTGTTGTTGCAAAAAACAATAGACGAACTGCAACTAAAAAATAGTGAAGGTAAACCTTTAACAACCGAAGCTTTAAAAAAAGCTTTAAATCTCAAAATTATTGGTGGCACAGACGTATTGCAAGTTAGCTATAAAAGCCGTAGCCCAGAAGAGGCCGCAGCAGTAGTTAACAATATTATGAATCTCTACTTAGAGAATGATATTCTTACCAATCGCGCCGAAGCAGAATCCACACGCAAATTTATGGCTAGGCAGTTGCCTAACAATAGAAGTGCTGTCCAAGAAGCAGAAGCAGCGCTACGTATATTTAAACAAAAATATAAGATTGTCGATTTGGCTGAAGAGACGCGTTCAGCAGTAGCAATTATTGGCAATTTAGACAACAATATTAACACTGCCAAAGCTGATTTAGATCAAGCGACAGCTCAAACCAATGAACTGCGTCAAAAAGTAAATTTAAATTCTCAAGAAGCTCTCTCTGCAAGTGCAGTCAGCCAGTCACCTGCGGTACAGGGAATTGTGACTCAACTGCAAGATATAGACAGACAATTGGCTACTGAACGCAGCCGATTCTTAGATGACAACCCAGTAATTATTAATTTAGAACAAAGGAAAGCTAACCTACAAGCTCTTCTGAACAAAGAACTTAAGCAAACAGGTGCTGTTCAACCGAATTCTCAGCCAAAAACATTACAAATAGGGGAAACCAAACAAAACCTGATCAGAGATTTCCTCCAATCAGAAGTGCAGCGTCGAGGTTTGGAACAAAAACTTTCTTCGTTGTACAGTTCTCGCTCTGTTTACGAACAACGGGTAAGAATCATACCCCAACTAGAACAACAACAACGCGATCTCGAACGGAGGCTGGAAGTTGCTCAATCAACCTACCAAACCCTCCTGAAAAAGGTTCAAGAATTGCAGTTAGCAGAAAATAACAATACACCCAACGCTCGGATCATTGCCAAAGGCTTAGTTCCTAAAAAGCCAACGCTAGGCCTCAAACCTTTCGTTTTGGTGCTAGGTGTTTTGTTAGGTGCATTTTTAGCCACCACTGCTGTAATCTTCCTGGAGACCAGAGATAGATCTCTAAAAACACTTAAAGAAATCAGAGAAATATTTGGCTACACCTTATTGGGTATAGTTCCCTCATCTACGAAAAAGATTCGCTCTCGTTATCGCGAAACAGAGATAGCTACTCAAGAAATTGCTGTCATAGATTCGCCTAATTCTTTAACTAGCGAAATCTATCGCATGATTCAGGCAAATCTGAGATTCCTGAGTTCAGATAAGGTACTGAAAACCATTGTGGTTAGTAGTGCAGTTCCCAAGGAAGGCAAATCTACAGTTTCCGCTAACTTAGCCGCAGCGATCGCGCAATTAGGACGCAAAGTCCTATTAATTGATGCCGATATGCGAGTTCCTACACAGCATCATATCTGGCAAATAACCAATACAGCAGGTTTAAGCGAAGTACTTGTAGGTGAAGCGGAATTCAAAACTGCTGCGTCTAACGTCATTGAGAATCTAGATGTTTTAACAGCTGGGGTTAGGCCTCCTAATCCACTAGCTTTGTTGGACTCTAAACGGATGGCGACATTAATTCAAGACTTTTCTAGCCAATATGACTTTGTGATTATTGATGCTCCACCCTTGTTGCTAGCTGCTGATGCTGTAACTTTAAGTCACATGACTGATGGAATTTTACTAGTAGCTCGTCCTGGAGTAATTGATTCTAACAGCGCTAATAATGCCAAAGAATTGTTACAGCGTTCCGGTCAAAACGTCTTAGGTTTATTAGTAAATGGCATCAATGAGAAAAATGAGTCTAGCAATGATTTCTATCATGCTAAGGAATACTTTAGTGCTGACACAGTCGTAACAGAATCTGGCTCTGGATCTGGAATCAAGACTTGGAGCCAGAGATAATTCATCACATAGCTGGGAAACCTAGCTGCTAAGAAATCTTAGAGGTGCAAATCTCTGGGATTTCTTGTTGAAAAGCGGTGGAAAGTTTTCTGGATGCTATCTATCCCACATTCCGCAGGTGCGATCGTAAATGCTGTATTTTTGAAAATGATGTAAATGCTGCATTTTGGAAGCATGACAGCTTCACCATTAGATATTAGAGTAC
>NZ_JACJQJ010000086.1 GCF_014696615.1 Nostoc linckia FACHB-104
AGCACTACAGCGGAAATATCAAGTAGTTGAAAGCATTTATATTTCATCAGGTTAATATTGACGCATTCTCGACTAGCTAATCATAAGTAATAATAATCTATCCTATGTCTGCTGGTTAGAGTATTGGGTATCAAAAAGTATCTTATGTTACCAAATATTTGGCAATCGCTCTTTGGGAAAAACTTTTTGGTTTACTTATATCAGGAATTACCATACAAAGTGCTGGCAACATTGTCAGATGGGGAAAAATCAATCATTGCGGCAATGAATTCGATTTGGCCAACTGCACCACATCAACGTTGTCAGGCACACTTTCTCAGTAATTTGAGTGGATCTGTGCTGCCATTAGATACAAAGCTAAGACAGCAATTAAAGGCAGATTTAGACGGGCTGCCAAAAGTCCCAGATGACTCTGAAAGACTCCTTGATCCAAGCTCCGAACAGCAGCCAGATAGTACCCCCCTTTTTCAGCAATCCCCTCCCCTATATGTCACGAGACGCAGAGCTAGTGGCCGTTGAATCCCTTTCTTCGTGCTGCTATTCGAGATTGTGTCAATCGCACAAGTCGCAAACCTTTCCGATGGGGTGGCTTAAGCGGCTACCAACAACTAGAAGCTATAGGTGCAATACTACGTAGTTTACCATGTCGAGAAATTGACACAGATTATTTATCTCTGTTGTCAGTATGGGTTGACCAAGCTTTAAGTAACAATCTCTCCGTAGCGTTGGATTTGGCAGAAGCGCACAAGTGGTTGCGACAAATTGCTGATTGTTTGCGCTATCCTGAATACTCCAAACGTAGCGCAGATAATGTAACCGATATTACACAAACTAGTAGTTCACCCTTAACGAGCCTTCAGGTTTGGCGCGAGATGGAAGATTTATTACAACAGTTTCAGCCTGACCTTCAACAAAATCCGGCACAGTTTGCTCTCAAGAAAAAGTTACAACGACTATGGGACAAATATGGGACTAACTTGTTGCACTGCTATGACATCCCTGGCTTGCCGCCAGATAACCTCAAAATGGAAGCTATGTTTAGCCATTTGCGTCGCCATCAGCGTCGTATTAGTGGGCGTAAATCAACTGCCGAATTGCGTGATTTTGGGCAATATCAAGTTCTATTCTTAGCCGAAAGTGAAAAACAGTTACTAGAAAAAATTCAGCAAGTACCTATAACTGAGTATAAAACTCAACGTCGTAGATTAGCTTTGGCCCAAGCTCCTCGTCAACAGAAACGTCGCCTTCACCATGATTCAGTTAGCACAATACGTGCGATTCGTTGTTTAGTGAATCACGGTAATCAGTCCGTACATAACTAAGCCAGCCCGACAGCAGATTACTGTCATTAAAGGCTGAACTCTCGGTCAGATGCAAGTGAAAGTCTTGCCATTCAGACTCAGAATTGACTCCTTATCTGCCCACACCGAACAAGCTCGGTTCTTGTAGAGTGAAGCTGGGAACAGGGCGCAATCAGACGACCGTTGCGGGTTGACACTGGCGCTAACAGGGAGTTCCTACGATGAAACAGAGCCTATAAAAGCGACTTAGCTAAAGGCAGGGCGCAACGCAAAAATCCTTGACCTCACTGGAGTTCATTCCCGCCGAAGATGTATTGGGTAGCGGCAAGAGTCTAGGGAATCCAGTAGTCGAATTGGCTACATCTAACGGAACAATGCCACATACTTCAACCGGGCAAACCCCGGCAACGCAGTGGCTCATCAATCTCTCCGAGGGAACGAATAAAAACTAATTGTGGGTCTTGAGACAGTCGAATCTCAGGTAGACCAGACGAGAGGAGGAATCCCCACAGTTAGGGTAGGACAGTCCGTAATTGGACTGAGGTGTTCAGAAAATACAAACTCCAGAAGAGAAAATGATTAGACACAGTAGACATACTAGTGAATCTTGGAAAGCCCTACCGTGGAAGAAATTCCGCCGAAATCTTTTCCGCCTTCAAAAGCGCGTATTTAAAGCTGTTCAAGTTGGAGACAAGCGGAAAGCGCGGTTACTCCAAAAGCTTATTCTCAAATCAACCTCGGCTCGATTTCTTGCAATAAGACAAGTATCTCAGCTAAATGCTGGTAAAAAAACGGCTGGTATTGATGGGAAGAAATCCCTCTCATTTGAAGAACGCTTCAACCTTGAAGAACTACTGAAAATGAATAGTGGAAATTGGAAGCATCAAGGACTACGGGAAATCCCCATCCCTAAGAAGGACGGGACTACCAGAATGCTTAAGATACCTACCATCGCGGACAGAGCTTGGCAATGCCTAGCAAAATATGCACTCGAACCAGCACACGAAGCCACTTTCCACGCCAGGAGTTATGGGTTCAGAACTGGGCGTTCTGCTCATGATGCACAAAAATACATCTACTTGAACCTTAATTCCAAAGCGAACGGAATAAATAAGCGAGTAATTGAACTCGATATTGAGAAGTGCTTCGATAGGATTAATCACTCAGCAATAATGGACGAACTCATTGCCCCCAAAGGCTTAAAACTCGGTATCTTCCGATGCCTCAAGGCTGGAGTCAACCCAGAATTCCCAGAACAAGGGACACCTCAAGGGGGAGTGGTCAGCCCAATGCTAGCTAACATCGCGCTCAACGGGATTGAGAGTATACACAGATACCATAAGAATCAAGGACAGAGAATCACTGACAAAACCTCAGTCAGTGATATCTACGAACCATCAGTCCGATACGCGGATGACATGGTTATTATACTTCGACCCGAAGATGATGCGACAGAGATACTTGAAAGAATCAGCGAGTTCCTCCGCAAACGCGGAATGAAGGTAAGCCAAAAGAAAACCAAAATTACCGCCGCGACAGATGGGTTTGATTTCCTCGGCTGGCACTTCAAAGTCCAGAAAAACGGAAAGTTCAGAAGTATCCCTTCAGTGGACAACTTCAAAGCGCTCCGTAAGAAAGTAAAACACATCGTCAACAACTCGAATTATGGTGCTACCACAAAGGCTGAGAAATTAGCCCCGGTAGTTAGAGGTTGGAGAAATTACCATAAGTTCTGCAAGATGAGAGGTTCCAGGAACTCCTTGTACCACATCGAAACAAGAGCCTACAAGGTATTCAACAAGGAAACCAAGCAAAACCGCTACTCTAGCAAGAAATTACTAGACAAGGCATTCCCAGCAATTTCCTACTCCGAAAACAAACACGTCATAGTCAAAGGAACAAAATCCCCCTATGACGGAGATACAGCCTACTGGAGCGAACGCAACAGTAAACTCTATGATGGCAAAACCTCTAAAGCTCTTAAGAAGCAAAACCATAAATGTGCATCCTGCGGCTTAAAGTTCATCGATGAGGAACGGGTTCACCTGCATCACATCGACGGAAATCACGCCAACTGGAAGAAAAATAATCTTGAAGCAATTCATGAGAGTTGCCACGATTACAAACACATGAGCAAAAGCGCAAGCTAAGAACATCGGAAGCTGGGTGCGGCGAAAGTCGCACGCCCAGATTTAACAGAGAGATGCCCCGGATAATACCGGGCATCGACTCAAACAAGCTTTGGTCAATCAACATACAGAACTTCTCTCTGTGCTTGAGTCTCAAGCTCTTAAATACTGATTAGACAGCCAGGGGACTTACCCGAAAGGTTTGGGGATTTTCGAGTAGTTCATACCCGTTTCAGTCGATGGGCAAAGCGCGGAGTGTGGCAACAGGTGTTTGAAGTGTTAGCAGAGGATGCAGACAACGAATATGCGATGATTGACTCGACCATTGTGCGTGCCCACTTTTCCCAGTGCCGGGGCAAAGGGGGGGATGCATCAAGCGAAGCCATCGGACGCAGCAAGGGTGGATTGAGTACTAAGATTCACGCCCTAGTTGATGCCTTAGGTAATCCTATCAGCTTTCACCTGACCCCTGGACAAGCATGTGACCTTGATGGAGCTGATGTCTTACTCCACGAGTTGACTGCTGATACACTACTTGCTGACAAAGGATATGATGCTGATGAGCGCGTAATTGAGCAACTCGAACAACAAGGTAAAACACCAGTGATTCCGCCCAAGCGCAACCGTACTGTTAAGCGTGAGTATGACAAAGACTTATACAAAGCACGACAACGAAAATGAAAATTTCTTTGCCAAACTTAAGCAATATCGAGCGATCGCAACACGTTACGATAAGCGAGCAAGGAACTTTCTGGGCGCAATTTATCTTGCTGCTGCCGTTATCTGGCTTAATTGATGACACGCCCTAGCTAACTTTGCCACTCTAGAAAAAAACAGAAACGCTACTATAGCGGCAAGCACAAGCTTCACACGCTGAAAGCGCAACTATTAGTGGAGTTTGAAAATGGACAAATTATCTGCACTGCCGTAGATACAGGTAAAACTCATGACTTAAATCGCTCCTTAAACGCAGTCGGTTACCGTTTGTGTCGTCGCAATTGTGTTTAGCCGATCGCGGCTATCAAGGGTTTGCTAAAACTCATGCCGGAGCTTGTACCCCGACCAAAAAGCCTCGCAAGCAATCGTTGCCCAACTCGGAAAAGCAGCATAATCGAGCTTTAGCTCGACTGCGAGTAAGAATTGAACATGCGATTCGCCGCTTTAAAATATTTCGCATTTTTTCAGGACGTTATCGTAAACGTAGAAAGCGGTTTGGCTTACGCATCAATCTAATTGCTGGGTTGCTGAACTACGAACTGGCACATGCTTCTTGATTCGTGCAGGAGGTCTATTGCTGTTTCAACGCCTAGTTTTGCTCAAACGGCTGCCTCTTTGTAACGACAGCCCAAGCAATGTGCAATAATTTTCGTGTAGCCACACAACGTGCTACTTTAATGGGCTTGTCCCCAGCCCTTAATCGGTCGTAGAAGGTTTTAATGATTGGATTAGTCTGAGCCGCACTTAAGGTAGCCATGTAGAGAGCAGTTCGCAGTCATGTTTGACCTATTGTTAATGGGAGCGATTTTAACAACTCTTAAACGTAAGATTACTTCGGTACTTGTAGATATAAGTTTATTTACCACGATTTAATACATTTTTAAATGAACCAGACAGTTATCATCAACGCTGGAAATGGTGACTTGGATAAAGGATTTAATCAAGTTACTGTTCAAATACGAGCAGCAAATAATGCCATCGTGCAGCAATTTGTCGGTAAATTACCTCCAGCATCAAATCTGATTGAACTGTATAAAAATTGGCAATTACATTATACAGCTCTGTGCGATCGCCAACTTTTACGTTCATTCTCAGAAGAGGAAGACGATCAGTTAGATATCGATGCAACTGGTACAACCAATGTCTCTGAAGTGGATTTTGACGATTTGTGCCGAAAGTTACAAGAGTCTATGAATGCTTGGCTGTTATCCGAGGAGTTTCTCAATGTTAGCCGACAACTCCGATCACATCTCAACCCAGAAGACGAAATTCGGGTGATTGTTGAAACCGAGGATGACTTGCTACAGCGATTACCTTGGCATAGTTGCAATTTTTTTCGGAATTATCCCTATGCAGAAATGGCTCTGTTTAGACTAGAGTATCAACAAATTCCGTCACTTCCAAAAGTTTCTAGAAATAAAGTCAGAATTTTAGCGATTTTGGGGGATGGTCGAGGCATTGATGTGGAGGATGAAAGAAATTTTCTCATAAACTTACAGGATGCTGAAGTTAAGTTTCTTGTCAAGCCTTCACGTCAAGAATTTGACGAACAGTTGTGGAACTCTCATGGCTGGGACATTCTCTTTTTTGCAGGTCATAGTGTAAGTGAAGGTTCTAGTGGCAAAATTTATATTAATGAGAATCAGACAAACAACAGTCTTACCATTGAGCAGTTAGAAGAAGCTCTCACCATAGCTATTGAAAATGGTTTACAATTGGCAATTTTCAACTCCTGTGATGGGTTGGGATTGGCGCAGGGACTCGCAAAATTGAATATTTCTACGATTATTGCCATGCGGGAACCAGTGTCTAATCGTGTAGCGCAGGAATTTTTTAAGTATTTTATCGATGATTTCGCTCAAAAACAAAAATCTTTATACCTTGCAGTCAAGGAAGCACGCAGGAGATTACAAGGCTTGGAGGATGAATATCCTGCCGCTTCTTGGTTACCTGTAATTTGCCACAATCCGGCAGTACAACCGCCAACTTGGGTACAGTTTGGTGGTGGAGTTTGTCCCTACCGTGGTTTATATGCCTTCCGAGAGCAAGATGCAGACCTATTTTTTGGGCGAGAAGAGTTTACGCAGGATTTAGTAGCAGCGGTAAGAAAAAAGCCCTTGGTGGCTGTAGTTGGTGCCAGTGGTAGTGGTAAATCTAGCGTGGTGTTTGCTGGGTTGCTTCCTCTTTTAAAGCAAGATACTCTTGCCAATTGGCAGATTATTTCTTTTCGTCCAGGGAACAACCCCATTGAAGGATTGGCGAGAGCATTTATTCCTCTTTTACCGTTTGAGGATGAAGAGGCCCAGTGCTTATCTGAATTGGAATTGCAACTTGCTCTGGAAAAAGACCCGCAAGCTTTATACAGAATCACCGAAAACTATGTACAACAAAATCCTGGTACTCGCTTAGTACTTATAGCCGACCAGTTTGAAGAACTTTACACCCTAGCTCCCGAAGAACAACGTCAGCCGTTTTTGGATGCATTGTTGACTGCTTGTAATCAGGCTCCAGCCTTTACCCTAGTGATTACCCTACGAGCAGACTTTTACGGCTATGCTCTATCTTACCGTCCCTTCAGCGATGCTTTACAGGGAGCAGTCTTCAACCTCGGACCCATGAGTCGCCAGGAATTGCACTCAGCAATTGCACAACCTGCGGCAAAAATACAGCTGCGGTTAGAAGATGGGTTGACAAATAGAGTAATTAATGATGTGGGAAACGAGCCGGGAAGTTTACCCTTGCTGGAATTTGCCCTAACACAGTTATGGGAACAACGGGAAAATGGATGGCTCTCCCATAAGGCTTGCGACAAGATAGGTGGGGTACCTCTAGCACTAGGGGAATATGCAGAACAAGTATATGCTCAGATGAGAGAGGATGACCGAAAAAATGCACAGCAAGTGTTTATTCAGTTGGTGCGCTTGGGGGAAGGTGCAGAAGCAACCCGTAGGTTAGCAACTCGTTCTCAGGTACAAAATTGGGATTTGGTAACCCATTTAGCATCACAGCGTTTGGTGGTGACAAATCGCAATTCCGACCGTGGAGAAGAAACAGTAGAAATTGTCCATGAAGCGCTGATTAAAAGCTGGGGAAGGTTGGAGCGATGGTTACAGGACAATGAAGACTTTCTCCGATGGCGGAATCGACTGGAAGATGCAATGGGTGAATGGGAAAAAAATGGCACCAAAGATGGTTATTTGTTGCGGGAGGCTCCTTTGGTGGAAGCCGAAGGATGGTGGCAAAACCGAGCAGAGGAAATTAGTATTTCCCAAGAAAAATTTATTCATAAAAGTCTGGAATTGCGGGAGGCTGAGAATCGCAAAGAGAAACGTAGGCGGCAAATTACTATATATGGACTTTCTGTTGGTTTTGTTTTAGCTTTAAGTTTGGCGGGGATAGCTGTGTGGAACTCACGAAAAGCACGGGTTAGTGAAATTCAAGCGATCGCGCAATCTTCTCAAGCTCTTTTTGCGTCAGATCAAGGTTTGGATGCTCTAGTAAAAGCAATCAAGGCAGGGCGAGAACTCAATCAGTTAGGTTCTGCTGCCGATCCAAAAACCCGGATGCAGGTTATAGAAGCGCTAAAACAGGCAGTTTACGAAGTACAAGAGCGCAACAGCTTTTCAGGACATACAGATGATGTTTATAGCGTCACCTTCAGCCCCGATGGCAAAATGATTGCTTCTGCTAGTAAAGATAAAAACATCAAAATCTGGAATTTGGATGGTAGGGTACTTCAAACCCTAACTGGGCATACAGATAATGTTTATAGCGTTGCCTTTAGCCCCGATGGCAAGACAATTGCTTCTGCCAGTAAAGATAAAACCATCAAAATCTGGAATTTGGATGGTAGGGTACTTCAAACCCTAACTGAGCATAGTGATGGTGTCAATAGCGTCACCTTCAGCCCCGATGGCAAGACAATTGCTTCTGCAAGTTCCGACAACAGTATCAAACTTTGGAGTTTGGAGGGTGGTGAACCCAAAACCGGAAACGGGCATAGTAGTGTTGTTGAAAGTGTTACCTTTAGCCCTAACGGCAAAATGTTAGCTTCTGCTAGTGCAGACAACAGTATCAAACTCTGGAAGTTGAATGGTCAATTAATTCAGCCAATTGGAATCAATGCTAGACATAAGGATTCGGTGTTTAACCTTAGTTTTAGCCCCGATGGCAAGACAATTGTCTCTGCTAGTGGAGACAAGAGTATCAAATTTTGGAGCCTGGATTTTCAGGAGCCTCGGGATTTAAATCTTGATGATTTACTACTACGTGGTTGCCAGATTGTCAGTGGATATCTCAGAAATCCCAATAGCAGCAACGACACGCGCCATCTGTGCAACAATATCGATAGTTCCCGTTAATAAAGAAAGCAAAAAGCCCTTGGAAGCGTTAAAATCATCCCGTATTTATGCAATGCCAGTAAAACCTTGTAATGCACCCTAGGAAGAGCCTCCTAGCTTACTGGTACTGGAATCTGACCTTCTTTACAAGTTTTCCCTGGCTCAAGGTTAGTGCAATCATAATATTTTCCATTTCCATCCTTACGGCAACATTTATACCCTGTATTGGATGACAGTGCAATATTGTTCTCTTGATTAGATGAAGCCCCTGACGCTTGAGATAGATTTGTTCCCATGTTCTTACTCTTTTAATAAAAGTTAAAGTTTCGGAATTTGAAAGTTCTCTATTTTCTTTATCAATGTCAGCGTTATGAGCTTATGCAGTTCCCATTTTTTCAAAATGCCTACAAAACCATAACAGAGGAAATGACCCTTCATGCAGCAGTAAAGCTGCATGAAGGGGATAGTGAAAGGAAGCATCCACTTTTGGAAGAAACATAATTATTGAGTGCTAGAAACCCATATAGTGGGTTGCCTAAAAAAGTCTATCTGCCAAAACCGGATGCTCCCTACTGTAATCGGAAGAATGATTGTTTCTATTTACCTGTGCTATCAAGCCTGATTTGAGGGTTATTCACAGAGCCAATATTAGCCTGGTTTCTTTGGTTAGCGCCTGGTGAAGATGGAGAAGGCATCCATAAAGCAAGTATACCTGTGACTCCACCCCAGTAAATGGCATCATTTTTATTTTCTTTAGATGCAACGAGTTGAGTCAGGCAAAACAAGAGGATAACGGTACTGAAGACAATCTGGATGACAAATCTCAGGGAATGGATATCATTCCAATAAAAGGGTTCTCTTGCAGCTATGGCTTGCCAATTTTCATAACCAGAAGTTGCTAGAGTTTGTTCATTTTGGGGATTGGGAGTAGTTGAGCTAGCGTTGAGAGTCGCACCATTTAACTTCTGTTGATCAGAAGGTGTAGACAAAATATCGTGATTCATTTTCACAAAAATTGGTAAGGTTTTCTATTGACTAAATAAGTTAACTTTTGAGAATTTACTTATAGCGTTTCCTGACCTAGTGAGGTACGTTTTCAAAGCTACTAACCTTGGAAAAAAAGATTTGATTGTACCTCAATTGCTTAGAAAATAGGACTTACGCATTGACAAAACTTTAATTATGTATGTCAAGTTGTGCATTAAGTCATACCTGTTTACTGAAAGAAAGTTAAGCTTAAAGAACTAAGTTTCCTGTAGTCTTTATAAGTGCAGGTTTCATCAACTTATGCACTTAGAAGATAGAAATGGGAAAAATGGAAGCAGATCGCCTACAGATTCCATGCCTGAGCCCTGACTTTTCAGTCATGATGAGTTGTCAAGGGGGTAACACAAATTTCTTCTTGGGATCAGGGATTGGGAATATTGAAGTAGGAAATTTACCTCTTGTGAAATGTAATCCTAAATGATTAAGTTGTACCCTAAAGTGAGATTTAAGGAGCAGTGTAAGTAACTTGTTACACTCCAGGATTTTTCTTTTGATTCTTTTATTCAGAATACCCGGAGAGTGACAGAACAGGGATATACTTTTTTGAGGAGATTCATCTATGTCTTGTACAATCGGTAGTTCATACATCATTTACTGCGATCGCATGGCGCATTACTAAGTCTTACAAACATTTAAGCTACAGCCCATACGGATGTAGTCTTAGCACGAAGATTATACTAATTTGAAAAAAGAATACCACAGCTACACACTGCCAAACCGTTTTTATTTCTGGCTTTCTTAATTTTGAATCTTGAATTGGTATTAGTCTGTCTTCCTTTGATTCAATAGTTTCATCGCCACTTCTACGCTCGATTTCATCCGATTGAAAGCAATTACTAAAAGACCAATTTCATCTTTAGAATATTCTTCAAAATCAGCTTTCATATCTCCACGACTAACAGCTTGTGCTGTTTTAGCTATTTTCTGAATTCGCTGGACTACAGTGCGCTTCAGCAGAATGTTGATCAAAAAAACAATTACCAAAAAAGTACCAATTAAAATTCCCAGAGTAATCACAAATGAGTGGCGAACACTCGTAAGAATTTCTTCGGCTGGGACGTAGACAATCTGAGCTGCAACAATCTCATTGAGCTTCCATCCAAAGCCGTGGCTAGTACCGTAGGTTGTCAACAAGCTCTTAGGAGCAATATTTGGAGTTGAGTGACATTCCAGGCAACTTTGTTGTTTCACAGCAAATGGCCGTGCTATATAAAATACCTTTCCTTCAGAAAAGTCACGCCATCCATTTTTTTGCGGAGATAGTTGATTCTGGAACTCTTTTACAAGCTTAGTTTCAAACTCATCTGCTTGATCTCGTAAGTTCGTCGGATTAGGTGCCGCATCTTTAAAGATGTAACTTGCATAATCTGGATTTTTACGAAAATACTCAAATACTTCTCTTGCTGAGAATGTTGGAATTGCCTCTGGAGTAAATTTAGACTCAGTTTCTAGTCTCTCTTTTAGAAGAGGATTAATTCGATCTTGAGTATAATTTCTAACTGCATTTATATTTTCCATGAGGACTAAAGCTTTAGAACTAACTTCAGCTTCTCCCCTTTGCTCAAGTGCCCTCCAAAATGTTGAACCACTCATTAAAATTCCAATGATGAAAATGAGAATTACAAACAAGTTAAATTTGCTGCTAATTTTGGCATTTTGGAAATAAGTTCTAAAAAACATACCTATCTAAAACTTAATTTTTAAAATTACGTACTACTTTACTCAGATTTGATTAATTATTGCACTTTTCTGATAATTAATTTTTCATTATCTTTGACAATAAGAAAGGCAGACGGTAGAAGGAAGAAAAAAGTACAAATCCTACCTCTCGTGGGTGAAAGCTCCCCTTCTCCCTGCTCCCCTAATTTTTCATAAGCTCAGATCCTTGTTGTTATTGGGTGATTGAGGTTTTTCTATAGAACCCATTTGGAATCTATCTAACCAGTAGCTAGCCTTTTAAGCATCAGGCGGATAACCAATTACAACTATTTTTCAGTTGATACAACACTCCTTATTCGATTTATCTCTTGCTCCATGTCGGGGGTTTAATTTTTTTCTTCTTGGGTAATAGCAGTTCAATAATTTCCCACTCTTTATCTGTCAAACTTCTTGAATAAGGCATTTTTCTAGATTATACCCCTGTGTCCAAGATCCCAAATAGATTCTATAGGCAACTATTTAAGTTGAGTTCAGAAATCGCTTTCTAAATTCAGCAGCCTTTTGAGGATTGGAAATCTCGGCTGATAAAATTTCGATGAGTTCGACCCTCGAAATCTGAGGAGAGGAAGCAAGGGCATTTTGAACTAAGAAGGCTGCGATTGGCCCCATAACCTCAGCAAGTGCTTGTTCATATTCGCAGAGCAAAACACCAGTAATTTCTGGTTCTTTAGAAATAACAGGAGTGTTTATTTGCACTTGAGATTGAGCAGAAGGCTTTTTTAATAGAGGTGTTACCTGGTGTTTAAACTCTGTGAGTTTAGAGGGAGAAAGGTAAACAACCAATTCCTCAACTAAGTCTTCAAGAGTAAGTGGCTGTGCCTGAAATATTTGGATCAACGTGGAAGCGATTGGACCAATCAGTTCTGTCAATATTTTTTCAACACAGGAATATTGCTCTGAAGTAAGAATTGCATATGGTTGACTATTTATTTCAAGAGTAAAAGTAGGTTCGGCATCAGGCTGTAGTGCTTGCTCTTGTTCTTGAATAACTCCTGGGACGAAAATCAGATTATCAGGTGATTCTTGTTCTAAAATCACCTGCAAGGATTGATGCAGCATTCTGTTCAACTGTAACCAAGTTGGCAGTTCTAGGGCTGGATTTTGACAACTAATGGGTAACCAAGAAGCTCCAGGGAAATCTTCTTCCAATCCTTGCAATTTCCTGCAAGATTGTCGCATCGCTTGATTGAAAGAAAGCTGCTCAATTGCAAATGCTTCTAAAAAATACCTCAAAAACTCCTGTGCTACTTGATTAGGCACTGGTTCTCGCATCACCACAACAACAGGAATATGCAATCTCTCCAGTGCCAAAGCTAATCCCAATCCATCACAAGAATTGAAGATAGTCAGGATTAACCCTTGTTCAATAGCAGCCTTAAGTGCCTCCTCCAACTTTTCAAGAGTGATGCTGTTATTTGTGGGGTTTTCGTTGATGTAGAGTTTGCCAGTTTGTTCTTCGGTTTGACTATGTCCGGCAAAAAAGAGGATATCCCAGCCGAGTTTATTCCAAAGTTGTGTGTTTAATTCGTGCCGGGACGGATTGACTAGAAATGTGGTTTCTGCATTTGGTAAATTTTGGAGAAACTCACGTTCTGCCTTAACATCAATATTTATGCTATTGCCTAGAATCGCTAAAATTCTGATTTTATTTCTATTAACTTTCGACAGTGGCAATTGGCGGCGTTTGTATTCTGGTTGACTGAGGGCAATATTTGCTTTGGGATAATCTTGAAATATTTCCCATTTATGCCAAGGTAAATGCCGGAGACAATCATTATTGGTTTCCAGAATTATCCGAATGTCTTCTGTTGGATGAAGTTGCGATCGTATATGTCGCTCAATCTTTAAAAAATGCCTCGCACTTAGCCATGTGTTTAATTCTATACATAAATTCTGGCTAAGCCGCTCCAAGTTATCCTGTGAGACGTTGGTGATTCCAGCTTCATCAATCTCTAGAATATCATCTTCCTCAGGAGTTAATACAGTGGAACGGATTGATTGGGAATTGTATAGGGAACGGTAGGTTAACCGCCAAGACTGATATAGCTCAATCAATACAGGCGCAGGCGGTAGACTACCCACAGACTGTTCCGGCAAGCTCCTCCCTCCTGTCCATGTCTGAACAGTTACTTGTGGGAACCCACTCAATAAGTCACCACTTCCTATATTTAGGATGACCAGTGTACTCATTGTGGACTTTTCCTATTTTCTAGAATAGGAGCAATTTAACCAAATAATCCTAACATTTTTGTTAAAAATAAGAAATAACTTTACACAAAAAAATCCCATATTGGCAGTTTGGTGATGTTGGTGTCCAAAGCTATATCTGTCAGGATATAACAGCAGGCTATTAACACATTATCAAAAAATACCAATTAAACCAATTTACAATTCGCAATGGCGCTCCTACGTCGCTAACGCAATTACATTTTTTGAGAAGGATTTAGACCCAGATACAAAACGTTCTGCTGGAGAGCATCCACTTTTGGAAGAAACATAATTATTGAGTGCCAGAAACCCACTATATGGGTTGCCTAAAAAAGTCTATCTGCCAAAACCGGATGCTCCCTTATGCTGTCGTTAGGCTCTTTACTTAAACTCTCAAACTTTGTTAAATACAAATTCCTAAAATGTCATATCTAGCAACACTAAAAGTCACGTTTTTTTATCATCAAATTAATACTATTCTAGAGGAGATAGGTATTAAAATAACTGAGCAGGTTTATTGTGTAAGTGGTTTGCGATTGCTCTGACTCGCTCCACCATTGAAATCATGTATTCATAATTCGGTACTGAAGCATTTGGAACATAGCCTGCTTCCTGAACCAAATCAGCAGGTGCATCTTTCATAACTTGGATGATTCGACTCTGGTAAGTGCGATTTACTTTTGGTGCAAGTAAAATGGTACTAGGAGGAGCAAGGTGAGAGTCTGTATAGAGGATACGAAACTCTTTCGGGCTAAATTGTGGACTGTAAAGATTGAATTCCTTTGTAGAGAGTGCCCCTGCAATCACTTTTTCTTGAGCAACCCATTCCAGAATGGTTTTAGGGGTTGGTGCAAGTAAGACTTCGGCAAGGGTTAAACCGTAAAGATTATAAATTGGGAAATAGTACCCTGTACCCGATCCAACTTGACCCAAGGCAACAGCTTTTCTCTCTAGCTGCTTCAATTCGGAAATGGGGCTATTGTTGCGAACAACTAGGATAGATTGGAGATTAGTCATATCTTCCTGTATGGGGAAAATGGGAAAGTACTGAAAATTGCTAATGGCAATCGCTGCTACCCCCGGAGGTGCAAACACCAAAGACCAAGCTTGGCTTTGAATGCGCTCTAACGCTTTGCGCTCATTAAAAGTTGGCTCTATTTCAACGTGTGCTCTCAATACTGAACTTAAGTAGCGATTAAATCTTTTATAACTGTTGGTGATTTTTTCCTCTTGGTCATAATTAATGACACCAATCAGCAAATGGTTACTGTTTTTTTGTGCTGCTTCACAGGCACTAAGTGCCAAAAGTATGGACTGAAGAAGGAACAAGCGACGCGAGAGACATAAAAACATTTAGATGAGAGCCAAATATAGTGAATATGATTGCACCAATTTAACTAGATCATAATCATTCTAAGTAATAAGACATAAATGAACAGCCATATGTTAATTTATGTTACAAGTCAAGATTGATGCTCGATTTAAGAGGTAGTCAGGATAATCTTTGATTGTTTTCGGAGATGTTTATTCCGAAAACTGCATCAGTTTAAAACTCTGGCAACTATAAATTTATGCAACTATAAAATAGAAGGTTGATAAACGTGAGGTAGAGTAATATTTATGACTGTATCACCAAGATACTGGAAAATTTGGCGAATTAATCCCGCTAGGGAAAGGGTGAGCTACAAACTGGTTTTAGCACCTTTGGCAAAAGAGTTTGTCCAGAAACAATTAAGCGAAAGTCAAAATAAGGACACCCAATCAAATTTAATATTGTATTTTTACGCAAAACAAACTGCGGTTGATGCCAGAAGTCGTGCCGAAGCAGGTCTTTGTCTAAGGTGTTATGTTTCTGAACCCATTCTGAAAGCCTGCCGCAAGTTGGATAATCTATTTGGTGTTGAAAAGCACTTTGACTACCAAGATTTACTGCCATTTGCTCTCAATGATGATGGAGAAACTTTGGTGATCTTGGATAGCGATCGCAAAACTCAACTGATTTTAGATGATAAAGGTGAGACTAAAAAAACAGCTTACCAATTTTTTACAGTCAAAATTTTGCAGACATTCAATGCAGATTCTCAGTCTAGGATGAGCTTAGAGAATTGGGCATACTTGCAAACAAAACAAAATCCCGAAATTAAAAATTTCTTATCAGAATTTGGTTTTAAACATCTTAGTGATTGGGCAGTATTGAATAGGGCTAGACCTAAACAAATAGAGGGTTTAGCAGAACGCGATCGCCATCTAGTAGAAGTCTATCATCAAGTCTACCGTCGCGACAGAGTCCAACAGCGACAGTTAGGAGTAAAAAGATGTTCAGATCCTTCAAATGTTCAATTGCAAGAAATGTTCACCTGTTTGCAAGCAAAAAATGTCACTATCAAAACTACAACTGAGTTGCTCAAAGAACTCAAACAGGTAGCAATGCAGCTGAGACAGTACGATGTCTGGAGTAACAGAGAACCTTTGGAGATTCCAGATTCGGATACAGGCAATTATAGAAACAGAACAGATTTACCCTATGAATCAAGAGATGAATTAGATGTGGAACAACAAGAACTTTTGGAATTTTTACATGCACAATTCAGGATAGCTTTAACTCAGACCATAGAGCAAGAAATTCGCAATTGTGTCAGCAAATTAGAAAAAAGCAAAAAATATGCTCCTTTCGCCAAACAATTCATTCCCGGATTGCAGCTATATTATAACCAAGGTTTATCTTTAAAAGATATTGCACCCCAGTTGGGAATGACAAGTTGGGATCAAGCCAGACGAATATTGAATCCAGGTGAACTACTAAATAAAGTACGTGTTTCCTGTGTGCAACAACTGTTGGCAAGTATCTTAAAAAAAGCTCAAGAAAAGGGTTTAACCGAAATTCCTCCAAAATCAGATTATCTCCAAAGCCTAGCTGAACAAATTGAAGCTTTTGCTGATGCAGAAATTTTTCAAGAGGCAGGAGAAGAAATCAGGGCAGGGAAAAATCGCAAGATGGAGAGTTTATATGCTCAACAACTTTGCCTGAATTTGAATAACATAATTTAGTGTAACGTACATCTGGAGCCAAACAATGCTGACATCCGTAAATAATTCAACTGATTTTAGGCTTTTATTACCAGAAGTAATTTGCTTAGAGCCAGAATATTTCGACCAAGCTAAAAACATTAGCAGCCATAGTATTGATGAATCTAGTCAATGGCAAAATCATCTCAATATATTGGCGTTGATTGCTTTAGAAGAATGGCTAAAAGAGAAAATTTCTGATCAATCTATTAGTAAAAAAAATCAAATAATTGAGAATACAGGTATTCTCAATGTTGGTGAATTTAAAATTTCTGTATTTGCAACTGATAATCTGCTTAATGAAGTAGTTTATTTGCCGAAAAATATTGTAGAAGCTCCAGAATTAGCAACTCATTTTTATGTGATTTTGGATGTATTAGAGGAGCAGGAGGAAGTTATTGTTAGAGGATGTCTCCGTTACGACCAATTGGTTAGTTATCGCCATCATGTGAATTTACAACCCCAAGATAATTTTTACCATTTACCACTATCTTTATTTGATCCTGAGCCAAATCACCTGTTGTTCTATTGCCGTTTCTTGCAACCAATAAGTATACCTTTGCCTGTAGTATCAGCAGAAATGACAACAGCAAAACCACTAGAATACATTCAAAAAGGCACAACTAAATTAAGCCAATGGTTGCAGGATGTATATGATGAAACTTGGCAGGCAGTTGATTCACTTATCAACCCAGAAGCAAATTTAGCGTACAGCATCAGACATATTAATGAGGGGATTAAACGAGGCAAACTCATTGATTTGGGGATACAATTAGGCAATCAAAATGTAGCATTGTTAGTGAATATCAAAGAGGAAAAGGAGGGTAAATTAGCTATTTTGATACAGATGCATCCTGGTGGTGGAGCCAGATATTTGCCACTTAATCTGAAACTGACTTTACTGTCAAAAGCAGGAAAAATTCTCCAAGAAGTGCAATCGAGAACCCAAGATAACTATATTCAACTGAAACCTTTTAAAGGAGAACAAGGAAAACGTTTTCAAATTCAGGTGAGCTTGGGGAGTGTTAGCATCACGGAAAATTTTGAACTGTGAAATAATTACTACTTAACCATAACCCCATCTCCTAAATCAACTAAGACAGCATAAAATAACCAAGTAGCCCAGACTTGTAACTTCACGCCATTAATAGAACCAGTCCATAAACTTCAATTCCTGCAAGATTTGTGAGCTTTTCTTTTGACGTATCTTCATACAATATTTTAGCGATCACCTGAATATGTTCTTGAAGAGCTTGCTTTTGTTCTGGGGGTATTGCTAGATAAATACACTCGTTTTACTTATCCTGACTGATCTTCGCCTTCTTTGCAAAAAACTGGGATGCTCCCAATTACATTCTTACAAAAACATTTTATTAAGAAATGGTATAGAGCCAGGTATCTCGGCTCTATACCATAGTCATATTCAGTGCAAATGAGTTAAATTGAGCAAATTAGTTTAACTAGGTAGTTCAGTTAATTTGCTTAATTTAACTCAACAATAAATAGTTTTTAACTCTACAGATTTATTGTTAGAGTCCTATTTCCCCTACTACAGTTTCTTTATCAGGATTTCCTTGAATATACTTTAGCACAATCTTTACACCTAATCCATTTGGGCGAAAGGCAATCTGATAATTGTCTGGGTTGAGGTCTTTATTGTTATCTTTGATGAAATTAAAAAACTTTACCAAACTCAAGTTTGTATTCATTTTTTCTCTTATGACATGGATAAAGTAAGTAGAAGATTATAGATAATCTAGCTATAAATTTATAGATATAAAAAATATAACTAGGAACTAAACTCTCAACTTCAATAAATTAAGTAATGAGTTCATTTCGTTTATCTTTATTCTAATTATTTATAAGTGTCGGCGAAATTAGCTTATGCACTTGGTATAAGAGGCTATTTATAAAGTAAATCTAAAGGCGACTAGGAAGGGATTACTGCAAGGATTACTTAGCTAATTTAAAGAGTCGTCTTCTCTAGTAAGTTTTACCACACTAGGTCATAAATACAAACAAGATGTTTCAACTTATGCAGTGTCATAATTTGTCGGTCACAATTGAAGACGCTACCCAAACGTAATGACCTAATATTTCGCATGAATTTTGACCTTATAAAAAGGCGCAGAGTCAACACCCTAGATTTAGGGTAATCTAAAATTTTTTACTACAGACAAGATAACTTTTAAAACATCCTCTCAGAAAAATACCGCATAAGCTGATTTTGATAACACCTATAAAATCAGTGAACAGTTATCGGTCTGTTTAATGGTGTTTTACACCATTAAACAGACCGATAAATATTACCCGTGTACTTGTAATGTTTAAATCCATATGGACACTATTTTTCAAACCAAGAGGCATAGGAGCAAGCGAAGAGAACAAGCGAACGCAAGCAGATTGCGAAACAATCAGGTCAATAACCCCTATGTTTTTAGCTCTTATGGGTCAGTAATCGCTATCACAGCAATAACACACAAAGATATTTCTTGTGAACAACTAACATCTGCATTTGGGTTCGCAGGAACAGCCATATCTGGGGCTGCTGGTTTAGCTCAACCAAGTTCGGCAGAATCTGAATTAGATTCAGAAGAATAAGATTTTGTCAAATATCTTTATCTTATTAATCAACTGATACCATGCAATCTATAAACATTACGAGACTTTCTGTCCTCAAACCAGAGTATGAAAACCTCTGGAATAGCTGTCAGATTAGATCTGAGTGGCTAGAGCGGACTAAAAAAGTGGTTTTGAACATTCAAGCGAAACGCGAGCGCTATGAAAGCGTAGCTTCAGCAACTAATATTCCTTGGTACTTTATCGGCTGTATCCATAATATGGAGGCATCTTTAAACTTTAACAGTCATCTTCATAATGGTGATTCGCTGAAAGCTAGGACTCATAATGTTCCCAAAGAACGCCCACTAAATCCCCCTAAAAATGGTTGGGATATTGGCTATTCTTGGGAAGAGAGTGCAGCAGATGCACTGATTATTAAAGATTTCCATAAAGCTCAAGATTGGAGTGTTCCTGCTCAGTTATGGCGGCTCGAACTTTATAATGGTTTTGGTTATAGACTGGAGCATCCAGATGTGCTAACACCTTATCTTTGGAGTGGTACACAACACTACACCAAAGGTAAATATGTTGCTGATAATAAGTGGAGTGCTGATGCTATTTCTGAGCAAGTGGGAGCATCCGCCATCTTAAAACTATTGTTACCTGAAATCAAATAAATATCCTATAGCTTTAGTTTAAATCTTTAAAGATACCAGGATAAAAAGTCCTGGTATCTTTTGATTAATTAGTTGCAAGTGCATAAGTCACTTAACAATACAACTATTAAAAAATAATAGCCATTCAAAATATTGGTTGGCGATATCAAGGAAATTTAACTAGAGGATTACATCTATGCAATTAGTAGAAATAATAGGTACACAAGAAAATGTTAGTTTAGAGAATTTAGAAAATAACTCTGAACTAGCAAAAAAAGTGCAAAAACAATTAATTGACTTGGGGTTATTAGATCCATCTGCTGATGGTAAATTTGGACGTTTTTCTACTCAGGCACTTAAAGACTTCCAATCACTCATGAAAATAGAAGAGGCGGTTCTAGGTAAATTAACTATCCAAGCTTTAATGGAAGTTAAAGAAGTTATTCCTTTGCAGTTGAGTAATAACTTGGCTAGCAGAATTATTAAGTATATGCAAAGTAAAGATTACTTTGTTGCCAGAGGCAAACAGAGATACAACATTGTGTATATTGAAGGTGCTAATGCTGATGGTGTACCCAATGCTGATAAATTCAATGAATGGAACGATCGCCGGATTGTGATTGAAATTGCTACGGGAACTCCGCAAATTGTGGGTAACTGGCTAGCTACCACAGAACCAGGATATTATTACACAGTCGTCAAGCCCATGAATGACCAAGGTGCAGCGAGGATTGCATTTGGGCAGTATCAATCTTGGCAACTAGGAATACATGGGAACTCTGAACCTCATGAAGCACTGGTTCAAACTGGTGTAGTTAAAGTACATCGCGATCGCAATAAAGATGGATTTCGGACTGGAGATCCTGAAGATACTGGTAATTTCGGAATTAATCAACATTGGGGTTATGACAATAAATTCGTTGATAAAGCCAGTGCTGGTTGTTTGGTAGGACAAAGTCGTCAGGAACATAGAGAATTTATGCAGATCATTAAACAAGACCGTCGCTACCAGTTGAATGATCAATATACTTTCATGTCAACCATTATTGCTGGTGATGATTTAGCCAAAACCGTCCCTGCTTGAAATTAACTTGCAGAACCAATTGGTAGTTGTAGCGAAAAGGAATTCACGCAATCGATAACGGCTGAAAGGGTTGTGGTTGCAGCATATTTAGAGGAGGATTGAATTTAAAGCATCTACCAGAAAGGCCGTGAACACTCACCGTGCGATCGCTGACAATTTTAATCCTGAGTTGCTGGCGTTAACCGAACCAGTACCGCTAACTATGTACCAGCTGAAGTTTACCTTAACAGTCTTGGTGAGGGTTCCCGGCGCAATTGTGGGTTCACATTTCATCTTATGCACAAACCCACAGTTTGCCGTTTTTGAAACCATAACCTTGCCGCAGACTGTTACTTAAAGGATAAAGTGGTTCTTGGCAACTTTTGATACTGCTGGCGAAATATTACTCTATGTTTCTTTACAAGGCTGCTCGTAACAAAATGAAAGTGCAAGGAGATGTAGGCTCGTCAATTAGAGAGACAATGAAGGCATTAGCTTTATTCGGAGTTCCTCCAGAAGAATATTGGCCTTACGATACAAAAAAAGTAGATGAAGAACCACCACCATATTCCTATGCTTTTGCTCAGAATTACAAAACAATAAAGTACTTCCTTTTAGCAATACCTTAGCCAAAATAAGAGGATGAAGAGAGAGAGCCAGTGTAATAGAGTTATTGTCTTCGCATAAATTTCCAAGGTTGGGTGCGATCGCAAACTTTGAAGAGATAGGGCTGCCGTAGTAAAGTTATTGTCTCTCACAACGACAACTCAAACACTACAAGCAGCCCATGCCCGATATCTTATCACTCCTGCAATGCCTGCTACCGCAGATCAACGCGACAATCATGCGGCAATTTAACCAAATTATTCTGGCTATGTTAGCGATGAGCGGACGAGTCACGATGTTGGGAATGTCCCGTTGGGCAGGCATTGGTGGTAGTTATCGGACGATGTTGCGGTTTTTTCATACAGTAATACCTTGGGCTACATTGTTTTGGTTATTTTTCCGCAAGCATTTGTTCCGTGCGAATGAGGTATATTTGCTTGCAGGAGATGAAGTTGTAGTTAGTAAGGCAGGTAAAGAAACTTATGGGTTGGATAGGTTCTTTTCCAGTCTGATCAGCAAACCTATATCAGGAATATCTTTCTTCACATTGTCATTAATAAGTATTGAGCAAAGGCACTCATTTCCAATTGGGATAGAACAGGTGATAAAGAGCAATGTAGAAAAAAGTAACCCATCACCAACCCCAAAAATAAACAAGAAAGAGAAACGTAAGCGTGGACGGCCAAAAGGAAGCAAGAACAAGAATAAAACAGAGGTAGTTCTTACATCTGAATTACTAAGAATTAAGAAGATGATTAATGAGTTACTCAAGTTAATAGCTAACTTGATACCCCTGACTTACTTAGTTTTAGATGGTCATTTTGGAAACAATAATGCTTTGCAGATGGCTCGACAGGTAAACTTGCATATAATTTCCAAGTTACGCCACGATTCAGCATTATACATACCTTACCAAAATCCTGACCCCAATCATCGTTCACGCCGTAAATACGGAGATAAACTGGACTGGCGTAATATTTCTGATGAATATTTGCGTCAAAGTATTATTGAAGATGATATCCAAACCGATACTTACCAAGCTGGTTTACTGCACAAAGAATTTGCCCAGATACTGAATGTAGTTATTTTGGTTAAAACCAATCTCAAAACTAATGCTCGCAGTCACGTCATTCTTTTTTCTAGTGACCTAAAATTGTCATCTGAGAAAATAACTGACTACTACAAGCTGCGCTTTCAAATCGAGTTTAATTTCCGTGATGCCAAGCAATTTTGGGGATTGGAAGACTTTATGAACATTGGTCAAACTGCGGTGACTAATGCTGCTAATCTAGCATTCTTTATGGTTAATTTATCTCATCATCTTCTCGCTGATTTCCGCACCCTTAATCCCGACTCCGGCATTATTGACCTTAAGGCTCATTATCGTGGCTTTCGATATATCCATGAAATCTTAAAAATGCTTCCAGAAATCCCTGAGCCTATTTTATTAAACCAAATTTTTGCCAAGCTTACTTCTTTAGGACGCATTCATGCCGTTTCTACGGGCGTTGAACCCTCGTAATTTGGCAAAGGTATTGATTTATGTAAGAGTTTTTTAGTTATTTTTCTCGCGGGTTTAGCCAAGCTGAACCTACTCTTTCCGCACTTGAGGGGCTTGATTTGGGTTCGGGGACATATACTTACTTTGTAATTTTGATTATTGGCGTTGCATAATAGAAGTGTGAATTTGAGCGATTGGTATGCAATGTCCAAGGTGTGCATCAACTCAGCTTAAACTATCTATTCGTTTAGTCATAAGAACTCTTGCAAAAATGTTTTGTGGTATGATAGAGGGTTTTGCAATTTACGAATAGGAAATTTGATTAGCAGTGAAAATAGAGAAAGCTAAACAGCTTACTTCAAGAAAATTTAAGCGCATGACCGGAGTAAGTCGTCGAACCTTTGAGTTAATGGTTGATGTAGTGAAAGCTGATGCTCAAAATAAAAAGAAACCAGGTCGCCGACCTAAACTAATTATTGAAGACCAAGTTTTAATGGTTATTCAGTACTGGAGGGAATATCGTACTTACTATCATATTGGGTTAGACTGGGGAGTTTCGGAATCCGCAGTTTGTCGGACAGTTTATAAAATTGAAAATATATTAATTAAGTCAAAAAAGTTTAGTTTACCTGGTAAGAAAGAATTATGGAAAATGGCATCGCAAGAAAATTTGGTTGTGATGGATGTGATGGAAAGTCCAATTGAAAGACCATCAAAAGGTCAAGAAAGATTTTTTAGCGGCAAACAAGGGGAACATACGTTAAAAACGCAAGTAATTATCCATCAAAAAAGTACTGCTATCATCTGTTTAGCTCATGGTTTGGGGAAAATTCATGATTTTAAACTATTTAAAACCAGTGGTGTAAGATTTGGAGAATTACTCAAAGTAATAGCGGATAAAGGCTATCAAGGAATTACCAAAATTCATCAATTAAGTGAAACACCAATTAAAAAACCCAAAGGTAAGAAGTTAACAACAGAGCAGAAGAAGTATAATCGAGAACTTAATCGATTAAGAATCACTGTTGAACACGTTAATCGTCGCCTAAAAATCTTTAAGATTTTGGATTATAGATATCGAAATCGTCACCGACGTTTTGGATTAAGGTCAAATTTAATTGCAGGGATTTATAATCACGAATTAGCTCTGTAAATCTTATAAAAAATCAAATTTATCCAAAAATTTCAGTATTAATCAATAACTGAAGTGGTGTTGTGCTGAGATATTTTTAATTAGTGCTCACCAGATAATACTTGCTATAAGAAAATGATAGCCTCTTACTATTTCATTGTCCAAAAAATGAAATTAGAATGACCCTTCATCATACCACAAAATATTTATGCAAGAGTTCTATACATTATCTCAAGTATGGTTCCGTGGCGCTGCGGGCGCTATGCACCTTCAAGCTTGATGTGATCGCATAATTCATACTTCTATTATGCAACGCCAACTTTTTTATTTAATTGCCTGAGCAATTTTTGTAAACTATCTTTGCGCTTAGTCAGAGCTATGGTTGTATTGTGCCTATAATAAATTAAGGCTAGCTATAGCTATAGATACAGACTATAGCACTTACAAAGTGTGTATCGCTAGAATTACGCATCAAGAGCGATACTAAAGACAACCAAAATTTATCGGCAGCGCAATAGGTTCTATTTTCGTTGCCAACATGCTCCATCCACGATTGCATGTTGGTGGAAGTGTAGTGTGTCAGGGGAAAAGGTATTAATCGTATTTAATATCGGATAAAAGATAATGAATCCTTATTTTGTATTCAGCGGGAGGTTTTGTATAATCTGAGGGTGTCATTCCGCATCGCGATCGCCATAATAATTTTGTGAACATCCCTGAATTTGAAAACTTACCCCCGATTAAGCTCATTCCTCTTGAGCATGATGATCTGACAATCTACAAGCAAAAAGAAACCAGAAGACCACCAACTGATATCAGGTGGGTGAAAGTATTGGAATTTTTACGCAGCAACAATCTCGCGCTTAACAGTCGCAAGCTTTATGAACGTGAACTCAAAAGGTTTTTGGGATGGACGCAATTGCACTATCATGAACTGCGATCGCGTCATATAGGTTTGTACAAACAATACTTGATGGAAGAAGTCAGCACTGATGCAGGTAAACCACTTTCCAAAAGCAGTATTAATGCAGGACTTGCTGCTATCAAGAGTTTTTTCAAATGGTTGAGTCTCACCTACCCAGAGATGATAACTACAAATCCCACACAGGGAGTCAAGCTAGAAAAAGTACCTCTGCCACCTGCTCAAAGTTTAACAGCAGAACAGATGGAATCAGTGTGGTCAGCTTTGGAATATTTAGGTGAAACAAAGGTTCGGGATACTGCACTGGTTCATATTCTCAGTCATGGACTCCGCGCTGGGGAAGTGGTGAATTTAAATGTTGGATCATTTGATGGCAAACTGCTATTCTTACCCGATACTAAAACCGCCCAACCTCGCTTGGTACCTTTAAGAAAAGAAAGTAGAGAGGTGGTTGCAGAGTATTTGCGATGGCGAGAGGGACAGGGGGAAGTTTTAACTAGCCTCAGTCCACTGATGATTTCGCATCATCCATCATATCTTGGAGAACGCCTTTCTTATCACGGTATTTACTTTGCTGTGGAGAAAATTGGCGAATTAGCAAGCATTGAAGACTTGCATCCTCATCAATTCCGTCATACTTATGCTACTGATTTGTTGTTACTAGGTGTAGATCCGACTCATGCCCGGAAACTGACGGGACATACTAGCGAGAAGGCTTTTCGACGGTATACACTTCGCAGTGAGCAAGAAGCGGCGATCGCTGCTTACTATCGGGCGATTGGCGAAGAGGAAGAAGTGGAGTAGGAAATGCCAAAGCCACTAAATCCTAAATGTCAGTTATGTGCTTCCTTACCGACTGCTAAAGCAAAGGTGTTGCATGGAACCCAAGGAGATGGATGCTGGAATCCAAAGGTCTGCCATAATCGGCGCTCATTTTACCGTAGCCGAACTGAAGATAATTCGGGGATTGATTCGATAGCGGTCGAACCACCAGCTACATATTTTGCTGTGCTGTACTTATACAAGGAATCCGGAGATAAACCCTTACACGCCTTGGGTGCTGAACTGTGGTTGGGGCAACAACCGATTTGTCGTCTGGAATCAATTCACTGTTTTGGGCTAACTGCTGGCAAGATACGTAGCTATACAGATAAGGTGTTGCAGGCTTTTGCCAAGGAATATGGTGTCTCGCTGTATCAATATAAGGATATGTTTGAGATTAGTCCAGATCACTGCCCAGTGCGTCCCTGTCCGCTACATCCAGAATCATAGCAATGACTACATACCGTCAATTAACAATTTGGGATGTACTTGATGAGATTTCAGTTGCACCACCAAACTCTTCACTTGCCCCAGTGTGGGATTGTTTTGATACAGAACTCCAGGATTTACCTGTGGAAGCACAGTTAGAGACTGCTGCTGTTGCGTTTAATCAAATTGCAGATATCCTCAAATCTCGTGCGGTAATGCTGTTGCAGGATGTGCGTGAAATCAATAGTCTTGAGGGGCCGATTGTCAGCACTAGTATTTTTGCTGGGTTGGTGCGAACTACAATGCAGCTTGATTTGGATGATTTGATTGAACCTCCCATAGCGCAGACCTTCAAACCACATGGCCCGCATCAGTTTTCCAATACTGGCTCTCAAGGTGATTCAGTGGTAGCACCTGTGGAGAAAGAGAAAGTTTTAGAAATGTTGGAGGAAGTCAGGACTGTAGAAGATGTTCACAAGCTGGCGGGTGATGAAGATGTGCACAAGTGGCAAACTGCGATCGCTCGCTACCTTGCAAATAATAAAGATGAAATTTCGCTCCCTCAACTTCAAAATGCTTTGAAAATGCCGATTGTTGAGGTATGGTTAGGATTGCTACTGGGTGGATTTACTGTGGAGCAGCGTGGGGATTTTTATCAAAATCAGAATATTTGGGTGATAACAAATGATAGCCAAAGTCAGTAGACCGAAAAGTTTTGTGATCGCTAAAAAATAGTAGTGTAAGATACCATTTTTGGCGGAATGTAACAAAGCTGATTGCCAAAGGTAAATGATAATATTAGCTTATGAATAAGCTCCAAAAAACAACCAAAATTAGCCAGGTGGTAAATAAACTTCGCAAGCTACCTCATAGTTACAGTCTACGGCTTGACGTAAACATTCAAGCATCTGTTTGAGGGTAACTAGATCCTGCCCTTGCTTTCATCCCCCAGTGGAGTCTTCGGAACTGGGGGACTTCCCGCAAGAAAGGTTAAAGTTACAAACGACAAAAGGTTTTTGGATAGTTGTCATAAAACTCGTACTCATCTCATCAAAAATCCTGGGTCTGAAACCCCGTCCTTTGAGGACGGCTTTACATGGAGCGTGGTAAAATGTGAAGCATGGAAAAAGCCTACCGCTACCGTTTTTACCCAACTGCCGAGCAAGAACAAATATTGCGCCGGACAATTGGTTGTGTACGGTTGGTTTTCAACAAGGCTTTGGCAGCGAGAACCGAAGCTTGGTACGAGCGGCAAGAACGAGTAGATTACGTTCAAACTTCTGCTATGTTGACGCAGTGGAAAAAACTTGATGACCTCCAGTTTTTGAATGAGGTTAGCTGTGTGCCACTGCAACAAGGCTTGAGACATCTGCAAACAGCGTTTACTAACTTCTTTGCTCTTCGGGCAAAATACCCCAACTTTAAAAAGAAGCGTAGCGGTGGAAGTGCAGAGTTTACCAAGTCTGCTTTTCGGTGGAAGGATGGAAAAATTTACTTGGCAAAGTGTTCTGAACCACTGCCAATTAAATGGTCTAGGCAATTGCCTACATTGTGTGAGCCTACAACCATCACAGTTAGACTTGAACCTTCTGGACGCTGGTTTATCAGTTTGCGAATTAATGATCCAACTGACCAAACCATGCGCTCTGGTGATAGTGCTGTGGGATTGGATGTTGGGATTAGCTCTCTTGTTACCCTGAGTACAGGGGAGAAGATTGCTAATCCCAAAGCTTTTGACAAGCACTACCAAAAATTGAGGAAAGCCCAAAAGTCTTTGAGTCGTAAACACAAAGTCTCTCGAAATCGAGATAAAGCTAGACTCAAAGTTGCTCGTATTCAAGCTAAAATTTCTGATGCAAGGATTGACCATACCCATAAACTGACAACTCGATTGATTCGTGAAAACCAAACGATAGTAGTTGAGGACTTGGCAGTTAAGAACATGGTCAAAAATCCCAAACTTTCCCGTGCTATCACTGATGCAGCATGGAGCGAATTGGTGAGGCAACTGGAGTATAAAGCTCTTTGGTATGGTCGAACCTTGGTAAAAATTGACCGATGGTTCCCCAGTTCTAAACGCTGTGGGCATTGCGGTCACGTTGTTGAAAAACTGCCGTTGAATATCAGGGAGTGGGACTGTCCCAACTGCGAGACGCACCACGACCGAGACATCAACGCAGCTAAAAACATTTTGGCGGTGGGACACACCGTTACAGTCTGTGGAGCGAACATCAGACCTAATAACCATAGTGTTAAAGGGCAGTTGCGAAAAACCCGTAAGGGAAGGAAACAGAAACCTGAATCTTGAGGTTCAGGAATCACCGTGGCTTTAGCCCGGTGAGGATGTCAAACCCCAATCAACTCCAGTAAAGCCTCTGTCGATATCTTGCCACTGATATCAGTACCTTCGAGCAGACTGTCTGCTAAATCTCGTTTGTGGTGATGCAAGGCCACAATCTTATCTTCAATAGTATCTTTTGCTACTAAACGATAAATAGTCACCGGGCGTTGTTGCCCAATGCGATGGGCACGGTCTGAGGCTTGGTCTTCTACGGCGGGATTCCACCAGGGGTCCATGTGGATGACGTAATCGGCAGCGGTGAGATTAAGTCCCGTACCCCCCGCCTTCAGGCTAATCAAAAATACATCACCTGACCCAGCCTGAAAAGCATCCACCCGTTTTTTCCTTTCAGCGGCTGGGGTACTGCCATCTAAATATTGATAATTAATACCTTCCTTATCCAGATAATTGCGGATAATCTGCAAATGGTCAACAAACTGACTAAACACCAAAGCCTTATGACGATTCTCCAGTAAATCTCCCAGCACCTCAGCAAAAAGTTGCAATTTCGCGCTGGATAGTTGAGTGTCAGGCATCACGAGACTGGGATTACAACAAGCGCGGCGCAGTTTCATAATTTCTGCCAGCACTTGCAGATGTTTCTGACCAGCAGTTGCATCAGTTTCGGTCAGTTTAGATATTGCCTCACGGCGCAACGCTTCATAGAACGCCATTTCCTCCCGACTCAACTCTACGTGTAACAGAATTTCAGTACGGGAGGGTAATTCTTCCAGCACTTGATTTTTGAGGCGACGTAACAGGAATGGTTGAATTAGTTTTTTGAGTTTGTTGCGTACAAGTTTATCCTGAAATTTCTCAATGGGGATAGCAAAACGTTGATTGAAGCTTTCAAAGGAACCCAGGAGCCCAGGATTGATAAAGCGGAATAAATTCCACAATTCGCCAAGGTGGTTCTCAATCGGAGTCCCAGTGGTAATTAGTTTAAAACTACCTTTGAGATTCATTGCAGCCTGGGAACGTTTGGTAGTCATATTTTTGATTGCCTGGGCTTCATCCAGGACAATCGTTTGCCACTGCACCTGAGAGAGCATTTGCGATACTTCTTCCTGCTGCAACAGACCATAGCTGCACACCAGCATATCAAAAGGTTGTAAGGTAGAGAGGAGATTTTGGCGGTTTGCGCCTGCAAATTGCACAATATTAAGAGTAGGAGCGAACTTATGGGCTTCACTCACCCAATTCATACACACCGAAGTGGGGGCAATAATTAGGGTTGGCCCCTCATGGGCACGCATCAGGATAACAGCCAACGCCTGCACGGTCTTACCGAGTCCCATTTGGTCTGCCAAGCAGGCTCCCACACCCCAATGTGCTAGCCGCGCCAGCCAACTAAATCCTTCCATCTGGTAGTCGCGCAGTTCTGCTTGGAAGGTAGAAGGGAGTTGCGGTTGCAAGCTTTGTACTTCCTTCAAGCGCTGGATATGTGCCTTCCAATGTTTATCGGCTTTTACCTTACCTACCTCATCGACAAAATCCTCTAAGCCTAATGTTGCTAAGGGGTGAAAGCGGATACCTTTACTGTGCTTTTCTGAAAACGATCGCAATTCATCAAGACGTTTGCGAAAGGCTTGGGTTAAAGCCAAAAATTGGCCATCTCCTAAGGGGATAAAACGACTGGGGGTTTTATCCAAGAGTTCTAAAAGTTGCTGCATATCCAGCACTAGGTCTTTATCCAGTTTCAACTCGCCAGTAGCTGCAAACCAATCTTGCTGGCGTTGAATGGACATCTGAAAATCTTTCAAGTCTGCTTGGTGCTTGACACTCAGTTTTTCTCCTTCTGGCCATTCCAGCACCACGATATCCCCTAATGCTTGCAGTTCTAGCAGTAGTTCTAAACAATCTTCTGGGTCTTCTATGAGCCATTCTTTATCTTGTTCTTCAGCCTCAGTCAAGGTAGGACAGGCATTGATTGCGGCATGGGCAAGTTGCTTTTCTTGTTGCAAATTACGTCTGGTTTGCAGACGCTTACCTTCTATCTCTGCAATCACAGTTTCACCACCCGTACCAGGGCGGTAGTAGGGGCCACCTTGGGCAAAGGGGCGAGACAGCAAGGATACTTTCAATCCAGTATTGGCAGGTAACAGGTGAATGTGGGGTATAGTCTGGGCTGGTACTTCTTCTGCTCCTTCTAGTCCACCACCGATGTCAGAATGCACGGTGACGATGCCAGAGACAGCATTAATAGCTGCTAATACTTGTTTCTCGGCAGTAGCAGGTACGTTAAGCCGATTTTCCTTGCCAATAATCTCAGCGATGCGTCGGTGTTCGGCAGTAATTTCAATTACCTTGATGCGGGTTGGGGTTTCTTTAATAGTGAGGATATGCTGTGATGGCTCTAGTTTGGGAGAAAATTCTAAAGTTAAGCGATCGCCCTTGGCGGGGCTTCTCTCCGAGACGCTACGCGAACGCCCATCGCGTTTCCCTTTTTTAACGATTAATTCTGGTTCTCCTTTGACGATTTCCACGCGGGTACTGGGGGAATCTTCCCAAAATACCAAGGGGTGTCCAATTAATGCAGAGATGGCTTTGGGACTGAAGGTATACTCAACTTTGCCACGATATCCATAATCGTAGTTCGTAAATGTTTCGATGCAGCCACATACTCTCAAATCTTGAGATGTAAGATAATCAAGCTCACCCAAATTTCCGCTTAGACGCTTGATGGCTATGGGACGGCCTTTACTCCACTCACCTTTGGCATTAACCTTTTGTTCGCGGGGTTGCAAAATACATTTGCTGGGATAGTAAGTAATAAACCATGCCAAGCGTAGTTCTGCCTGAGCTTTTACAGGTGTTGGCGATGCTTTCTGAAGATTTGCTAGTGCATTTAAGCACATCTCCCAAGGTTCTTGTGGCTGCATCAAGTCAACAATGCTGTCTATGCCGATATCTTCCCGCAGGATTTCTGCCTGGGTTTCATAACTGCTGTTTGGTTTCAGCCGGGATAGAAGTTCTGCACTCTCCATCGCCAACCAGTGATAACCAGATGCGACAGCTTGCTGATAAAATTCCTCTAACAACCTGGGCAAGTGCTTTTTGGCTCTGTCTGCATCTATCCAGTAATGACACAGGGCAAAAAACAAGGTTTCTAGGCTGTTGTGTTCTTCAGGGAATAGAATGCGGTTGCTGATGATGAATTCTTTTTGCGCGATGTCCCCTAATTGGACTTGTAGCAGGATTTTCAACTGGGCATAAATCGACAAAAGCCAATGGTCTGATTGACGTGCCAGTAAACTGGTGTAATCAAGTGCTTCCTGGAAACTTTCCCGCGAACCATCTTTGATTAGTGCCAAGATAAAAAACAAGCCGCCCATAGTGCTAAAATACACCTGTCGCTTACCTGTGGCTTTCTTGATAGCTTTAAGACTAGCAGTGTAATCTGCGATCGCTTGCTGATTATCGCCGCGTAAAAAATTCAACCAACCTCTGTATACAAGGCTATTATCTCGATAATCTTCGGATATGGAATCTAAACTCTGCTGTGCTTCTTGAATACAACCCCGCAGTAGTTGTTGTTCTGTCAAAACTATGTGCAGGTAATCTGAGTTATGTCCACTTTCTGTAGCGCATTCTTCTTGCAGTAAGGTAAAGGCTTCATCTGCGGGAGAACATGTTAGTGTGGCATTGATGAGGATGATTGATATGCAGTTGTCATATAATTCCTGTGGCAGGGTGCGAAACCAATCGGCATCAAATGGGTTAGTGCAAATCTGCTCGAAGATATTTTCGATAGATATCTTGTCGTCGTTGTAATTGTATCTGTTATAGTCTTCAATTTGTTTATTAATGTAACTGAGGTTCTGACTGTAAAGACCAATCCGGATTTCTCGAATAAATTGGCTTGACCTTTGGAAATATAGTGGCCCATCTTGCCAACGAGCTTTTACTCCTAACTTGTCATGCACTGCTTTGACCATGACTTCAAAACAGCCTGCTTTTACTGCCGAGCGGGTAGCAATCTCTACTAGTAATGGATGACACTGAGGCCCCTGTCCTTGTCCTTGAATCAGCAAACCTGCTGTTAGTAATCCATCGATATAAGGTTTTAAGGTGGAGCTAATTAAATATTTGTAATTTGTATCACGCGCACCGATGTAGTTCAAACATTCTAGAAACGAAGTTCTATTGACAGGTTCGTAAATTACTGAGAATAATTGGACAATTTTTTGCTCTAAGGGTGGTAGCTGGGAGTATGCTTGGGCGAGTTGCGCTTGTAGTTTTTGCTGATCAACCTCAAAAGCGTTCATGGTGATTATTAGGCGCGTTATATCCACTAATGATAATTTTCGCACTGTTCGGTATTTTATATCGAGAATGTACCAGTTGTTCTTAGGCGATCGCGGTAATTACTTCAATTAATAGAAAATTCAGACAGTGCAATTGTTAAATATATGCTTAGTATCTATTAATACTTTAAATTATTCAAAAGTTTTAACAACTCCTACGCGGTAACCTGTCTGTACTAGAGTATATAAGTAGTGTAGACATGGCTGCTATGGAACGCGAATCAATTAACTTCAAACTTCCCAAAACCTTAACTAAAGCACTCCGCACTGCCGCACGAGAACGTCATACTACTGCTACCGATTTAGTGATCCAGGGTTTGTATCATGTCCTGGGGCCAACTCCTGGTACAGAAGTGAGTGTAGAAACTCGTCTACACAATCTAGAAGCCCAATTGACCGCGCTCGCCAATCGGCAAGAAAATAGTATAGAATCTGGTGTAGAAAATAGCGTACAGCAAAGGCTTTCACTGTTAGATCAAAAAACCGAAGCCATTGCCCAACGCTTAGCAAAAATAGAAGGAGCAATTTCTGTCCTCTCTGGGCGCTCATATCCTAGCGCTAAGCGCAAATCAAATAA